>CAVTNA010000046.1:0-6364 GCA_963735835.1 uncultured Alphaproteobacteria bacterium
CGGGCTATTACAGCTACATGTGGTCGGAGGTGATGGATGCCGACGCGTTCGGCGCCTTCGAGGAGGCGGGCAACATTTTCGATCCAGCCGTGGCCAAACGCCTGCACGACGACATCTACGCCTCGGGCGGCTCGCGCGATCCCGAGGACGCCTATATCGCCTTCCGCGGTCGGGAGCCGGAGCCCGACGCGCTGTTGCGCCGTCGCGGCCTGCTGGAACCCGAGGCCGCCTGAGGTGGGCACATCGATACGCCCGGTGCTGGGCCTGCTGCTATACGCCGGCGCCCTCATGCTTGGCGCCAGCGCGGCGCAGGCGCATCCGCATGTCTGGATCACCGCGACCTCTGAGCTGATCTATGCCCCCGACGGCTCGATTACAGGCGTGCGCCACGCCTGGACGTTTGATGACATGTTCTCGACCTATGCGTTGCAGGGCATCGAGACCAAAACCAGGGGCGTCTATAGCCGCGAGGAGCTTGGGCCGCTGGCGCAGACCAATGTCGAATCGCTGAAGGAATTTGCCTACTTCACCTTTGCCAAAGCCGACGGCAAGAAGGCGAGATTTGAGGAGCCGGTCGACTATTTCCTCGAATACCGAGATGCCGCGCTGACCTTGCATTTCACCCTGCCGCTGAAGACGCCGGTGAAGCCGAAAGAGCTGGCGCTGGAGGTGTTCGATCCCGCGTATTTCATCGACTTCAAGTTCGCCGAAAAGGACCCGATAAAACTGGTCGGGGCGCCCGCCGCCTGCCGGATGCAATTCCAGCGGCCGAGCGACGGCAGCGCCAGCGCCCAGAAGCTCGGCGAACAATCCTTTTTGAGCGGCGATAACTCGAATTACGGGATGATGTTTGCCAACAAGATCACGGTGCAGTGCCCGTGAGGCCGGGTTTCTCCGGTTTCGCGCGCGCGCTGGCGATCGGCCCGGCCGCCGTTCTCATGGTTCTGGCGCTCGATAGCGCCGTCAACGTCCTGATGGCCCAAAATCCCTTCGGCGGGCCGCGCCCGGGCGGCAGCGCGCCACAAGTCGGCGGCATCGTCGGATGGCTGTTGTCAAAACAGTCGGAATTTTACCGCGAGATATCCTCTGCGATCCGCGCCGCGAAGTCCGACGGCTCGGCGGTCTGGACCCTGCTTGCGATCTCCTTTGCTTACGGGATTTTTCACGCCGCCGGCCCCGGCCACGGCAAGGCGGTGATCTCGTCCTATCTGGTCGCCAACCAGGAGACCGCGCGGCGCGGCATCGTGCTGTCGTTCGCCTCCGCGCTGATGCAGTCGCTGGTGGCGGTGGCGATGGTCGCGGTTTGCGCGCTTCTGCTCAACGCCACCGCCAGGACCATGTGCGGGGCGGAAAAGGCGATCGAGATCGCAAGCTACGCCCTGATCGCTGCCTTCGGCGCCCGGCTGGTCTGGACCAAGGGCGGCGGCTTTATTCGCGCGCTGCAGGCGCCGCGGCCTGCGGCCGTGCTAGCGGCGGCGGCGCATGGTCACGATCATGATCACGGCCATGCCCATCATCATCATCATCACCATGACCGCGCGCATGACGAGCATGGCGGCCACGCCCATGGTCCGGAGCCTGCCGAACTCGCCGGCCCCGGTGGCTGGCGCCGCGGCTTTAGCGCGATCCTCGCTGTCGGCATCAGGCCCTGCTCGGGCGCGATCCTGGTGCTGGTGTTCGCGCTGGCGCAGGGGCTGTTCTGGGCCGGCATCGCCGCGACCCTCGTGATGGGGCTCGGCACCGCGATCACGGTGGCGACCATCGCGGTGATGGCGGTGTCGGCGAAGGATCTGGCGCGGCGCCTGAGCAGTGGACGCGAAGGCGGCGGCGCGCTCTTCATGCGCGGTGTGGAATTCGCAGCCGCCGGGCTGGTGCTGCTGTTCGGCGCCGGCCTGCTGTTCGGCTATCTCGCCGCCGAGCGGGTGACGTGCCTCTAGTCCTCATCGCGGGCCTCATGGTTCGAGACGCACGAAGACGCACTCACCGTAAGGTTCAAGCCGGCAGCCAGCCCCGGATCAGCGGCATGAAGAAAATGGCGATATTGATCGCAAAGCCCACGCTCCACAGGATCGACCGCAGCGTCGGCCGGTCGCCGAGATAGGTCAGCACATAGGCAATCCGCACGATCAGGAACAATACCGCCAGTTCGTCGATCAGGCGCTGCGGGCCGGCGCGGAATTCCGCCAGCAGCACCGCTACGGCGAAGAACGGAAACGCCTCGATGCCGTTCTGATGCGCGCCCAGCGCGCGCGCGGCAATGGGGTCGGCGTAAAAGCCGGGGTCGCGCGGTCTGGAATTGTCGAAGCGGCGAAACCCGATCCACTTTACCGCTGCAATGGTCAGCAGATAGATCATCAGCGTTCCGAAAACGCACCATTCGGCGATCGTCATGGCTCCCCCGACGCGCGACCGGACGATGATGTAGCCTGTCATCGGGCGCGCGTTCGCGCGACCCGTTGGCATCGCCCGCCAATGGGTGACAGTATCGAACCCGGCCTTGCCTTGACAAGGATGGCCCAACGCGCGATGCCACGGGCATTATGACAGCGATCGCATCAATCGAAAGCGCGAGGCCCGCGGCCGAGCTGAAGCCCCAGCGCGTCGGCGTGTTGCTGGTCAATCTCGGAACCCCCGACAGCGCCGATGCCAGGGGTGTGCGGGTGTACCTGAAGGAATTTCTGAGCGATGTCAGGGTGATCGAAGACCAGGGGCTGTTCTGGAAGCTGGTGCTGAACGGCGTCATCCTGCGCATCCGCCCCCGCCGCAAGGCGCGCGACTACCTGAAAATCTGGAACACCGAGAAGAACGAGTCTCCGCTCAAGACCATTACGCGCGCGCAATCGGAAAAGCTTGCCGCTGACATCTCCGACCATGACCATGTCGTGGTCGACTGGGCGATGCGCTACGGCAACCCGTCGATATCATCGCGCATCGACGCCCTGATGGCGCAGGGCTGCGACCGTTTGCTGGTGGTGCCTCTCTATCCCCAATATTCCGCCGCGACATCGGCGACCGTGTGCGATGAAGTTTTCCGCGTGCTCGGCGAGATGCGGGCGCAACCGACCTTGCGGGTGAGCCCGCCCTATTACGACGACCCCGATTATATCGAGGCGCTGGCGGTCTCCATCGATGCGCATCTCAAAACGCTGCCGTTCCAGCCGGAGCTGATCGTGGCCTCGTTCCACGGCATGCCGCAGGCCTATGTCGACAAGGGCGACCCCTACGAGGCGCAATGCATCGCCACGATCGAAAGCTTGCGCAAGCGCATGGGCCTCGACGCCACCAAATTGTTGCTGACATTTCAATCGCGCTTCGGCTTCGCCGAGTGGTTAAAACCCTATACCGACAAGACCATGGAGAGACTGGCGAAGCAGGGCGTGCGCCGCATCGCCGTGGTGACTCCCGGTTTCTCCGCCGATTGCCTGGAAACCCTGGAAGAAATCGCGCAGGAAAATGCCGAGATCTTCCAGCACAACGGTGGCGAGCAGTTCGCCTTCATTCCCTGCCTCAATGACAGCGAGCCCGGCATGGACGTGATCCGCCAGCTGGTGCTGCGCGAGCTGCAGGGCTGGATCTAGCCGCGGGCGACGTATCTCGCTTTTGCGCGGCTCGAACCTTACATTTCCGAGCGACGACCCAATAAGGGATTTCGCCGCGCTGCAATGTGTGAAAGCGCTTGCAGGATGGTTTGTTGCCTTTCAGGCTGGCGCCACTCGCTCGCCAAGGAGACTTTTATGACCGGTTTCGACATTTTCGCCATTGCGCTGGTGCTGCTGGTTGTCTTCACGCTGTTTGCCGGCATCAAGACGGTGCCTCAGGGGTATGACTGGACCATCGAGCGGTTCGGCAAATACACCCGCACGCTGGCGCCGGGGCTGAACATCATCATCCCCTATTTCGACCGCGTCGGCCGCAAGATGAACATGATGGAGCAGGTGATCAGCATTCCCGAACAGGAGGTGATCACCAAGGACAATGCCACCGTGACCGTCGACGGCGTCGCGTTCTTCCAGGTGTTCGACGCGGCGAAAGCGAGCTACGAGGTATCGAATCTCAACCAGGCGATCATCGTGCTGACCATGACCAACATCCGCTCGGTGATGGGCGCGATGGATCTCGACCAGGTGCTGTCGCACCGCGACGAGATCAACGAGCGCCTGTTGCGCGTGGTCGATGCCGCGGTGTCGCCGTGGGGGCTCAAGGTCAACCGCATCGAGATCAAGGACATCGTGCCGCCCGCCGACCTCGTCGAGGCGATGGGGCGCCAGATGAAGGCCGAGCGCGTCAAGCGCGCCGACATCCTGCAGGCCGAAGGCCAGCGGCAATCGGAAATCCTTCGTGCCGAAGGCGCAAAACAGGGCCAGATATTACAGGCCGAAGGCCGCCGCGAGGCCGCGTTCCGCGACGCCGAGGCGCGCGAGCGCTCCGCCGAAGCCGAAGCCAAGGCGACCGCAGATGGTCTCCGAGGCGATTGCAAAAGGCGACGTCGCGGCGCTGAACTATTTCATCGCCGACAAGTACATCAAGGCGTTCGGGCAACTGGCTGACTCGCCGAACCAGAAGATCATCATGCTGCCGATCGAGGCCATGAGTATTCTGGGATCGCTGGCCGGCATCGGTGAGATCGCGAAAGCGACGTTCGGCGAGAGCGCCGCATCCGCGCAGGCCGCCGCGCGCCGCGCCTCGGTGCCGCCGGCAGGTCCCACCCCGCCGCCGGCGACGCCGCGAGCATGAGGCTCATGTCATGACCGAGATGTTCTCCACGCTTGGCACCTGGAACTGGCTGATCTTCGGCGTCGTGCTGATGGCGCTGGAATTGCTCGCGCCCGGGGTGTTTCTGTTCTGGCTCGGGCTTGCGGCGTTGCTGGTCGGGCTGTTGTCGTTTGCGATCCATCCGTCCTGGCAGATGCAGATCCTGATGTTCGCGGTTTTCGCGGCCGCCGCGGTGCCGCTGTGGCGGCGCGTCGCGCGCAGCAACAAGGCGGCGAGCCAGAGCAATCCGTTTCTCAACAAGCGCGCGGATGCGCTGGTTGGCCGGGTGTTTACGCTGGAAAAGCCGATCATCGACGGGGCTGGCACGGTCAGAATCGACGATACGATCTGGCGCGTTGCCGGCCCCGATGCGCCGGCCGGCAGCCGGGTGAGGATCGTGCAGGCCGACGGCGCCAGCCTGACGGTGGCGGCGGCGTAGTTTCACCTCGCCCCGCTTGCGGGGAGAGGTCGGCGCGTAGCGCCGGGTGAGGGGGACTATCCGCGAGTTCGAGGCTGTCGAGAGAGCCCCTCACCCCGACCCTCTCCCCGCAAGCGGGGCGAGGGAGAAGCGCCGGTCATCGCGCAGCGCTTTAACCCAAGGCGATCAGCTCTCGCTCAGCGCAGTCTGCTCCATCGCTCCGCAAACCGATGCAGCGGCAGGAAATTTTCGAACAGGTCCTTTCCCAACCCGGTGAGGCGATAGCCGCTGGCGGGCATTCAGTTCGACAAAGCCTGCCTCGCGCAGCTCGGACAGGCGCGCTTGCAGCACGGTGGGCGAGGCTTCGTCGCAGGCCGTGCGCAGGGCGCGCGAGGTGAGCGACCGGTCATCCCGAAGCTCCCAGATGATCCGCAAGCTCCAGCGCCGGCCCAGGAGGTCGAGCAGTGCCATGATCGGCCGGCCGGACGTGGAGCCGCGAACACTCTGTTTTTTCACGGCTATGGGCTTCTTTTGCATCGACCAATCGTGCGCTTGCGGACTGCTACAGATAATGTAGCATGTCGCTACGTTTATTGTAGCACAGGAGTTGCCGATGTCACGCATTCCGCCGCTGGCGCCGCCCTACACGCCTGATATTCAGGAGCAGTTCGACCGCATCATGCGCGGCGCGCCGCCGCTGATGCTGTTCCGGGTGATGGCCGGCCATGGGCGCGCTTGGGAGAAATTCCGCGCCGGCAGCCTGCTGGACCGCGGGCCGCTCTCCTTGCGCGAGCGTGAAATCGTCATCGACCGCACCTGCGCGATGACCGGTTGCGAATACGAATGGGGCGTGCATATCGCGGCATTTGCGGCCGCGGCGCATCTGACCGACGGGCAGGTCCGCGCGACAGTGCTGGAGAAAGCCGATGCGCCGTGCTGGTCGACCGCCGAACAGGCCCTGATCGCGGTTGTCGATGCGCTGCATGCCCGCGCGACCCTCAGTGAGGCCGAGTTCAAGGCGCTGTCGGCGCATTACGACGATGCCAAGATCTTCGAGATCATCCTGCTCTGCGGTTTCTATCGCACCGTGTCGTATCTCGCGAACGGGCTGGCTCTGCCGCTGGAGGAAAAGGCGGCGCGGTTTCCGGCCAATTAGCCGCCATTTGCGACGATTGGCTCCTCGCATGACGGTGG
>CAVTNA010000047.1:0-53319 GCA_963735835.1 uncultured Alphaproteobacteria bacterium
AAACTTCCAGCGCCCGCACCGCTGCCGGGCTGGGATCGCGCTGCCGCAGCATTCGCAGCAGATTCTCGGAAAGCGAATACTGTTGATCCGGCGCCACCGGCTCTTTGCCCTGCACCAGTCGATGACGCGCCGCCATGATGACCGGCAACTTCGCCAACAGCCGTTCGGCTTTGCGCAATCGGCATCGTGGCTGTTATCGGCTTGATCGGCGTCCCAATGCGCGAGTAACTCGCCCCGGTTCGCATGACATCCATCATGCCGGCCGCCGGCGGAATATGACGCAAAATCTCGATCACCTCGGCCGGCACCGGGGCGTATTGCCGCAGCCGATCGTCAAACGCGGCTAACTCGCCGGACTTGGGAAGTTCACCATACAGAATTAAATACGCCACTTCTTCGAACGTCGCATGCTCGGCCAGTTCTTCCACGGGATAGCCGCGATACAGCAATCCGCCGGTGATCGAACTCACCGAGGTTTCGCCGGCAATAATGCCTTCCAAGCCTGGGCGGTACAAAGATTCGGTCATGAAATTTTAGGATCAGAGAAAGAATTGATGGGCCGTCTATTTCTCGTCAATCTGCCCGCCAAAATATCGGCGGTCGCGCTTTGTAGTCGGCGTAGCCTAACATGTCGTATAACTCTTGACGCGTTTGCATCAGGTCGAGCAAGCTTTTCTGCGTGCCTTCATCTGCCAAAATTGCCAGCGCCGCTTCGACGCCTGCATCGCCATGCGCATCATCGTGACCGGATACAACACGGCGGCGTATCCCGAATCGGCCAGTTCGTCGAAGGTGAGCAGCGGGCTTTGGCCGAACTCGGTCATGTTGGCGACCCAGCGTGCCTCGATTTCGCGGGCGAACCGTTCAAACTCTTCCGGACCACGCAGGGCTTCGGGAAAATTCGAGTCGCCGGCCCGGTTCCAGATACGCTTCTGGCCCGGATGATGGCGTCGTCGACCGAGGTGACCCCGCGGGCATCGGTGGCTTGGCCACGATCACGAGGCTGGGATCGCTTCGTGCTGCGGTTGCCTGCGGCGGTATTCTGCGGCATCGGCAGATTCGACGAGCACCTTGCCCGATAAATGGCCGCAGTGCTGGGCAGGCGTTGATCTTCAATTTGCACGGCCGCGGCACCGGCAACTTCCAATTCGCCGACGGTGCGCTCGACGTTGATCGCCTCGCCAAAGCCGGTGTCGGCATCGACAATCACCGGGATACTTACGCTGCGGGCGAGATAACGGCGCCTTGCCACCAATTCCGTGAGCGTGAACAAGCCGACATCGGGCAGCGCCATTGTCCCGGCCGAGTCTGCGCCGCCGGAGAGATAAACGGCATCGTACCCGGCCTGCTCAATCCAGCCGACCGACCAGCGCGTTTGATGCGCTGGTACTTGATGGTCGAGCCGGTTACCGCCTCGGCCAGCATCTGACCAGGCGAGCATCGGGCACGGTGAAATCCCCCGCTCAAAAAGGCGATTCGATCGGCTCTGTTGAAATCCCCACCTCAGAGAAGGAGCATCCTGGTGTGCTGGGACTCCGCGGACTACGCAAAAATGAGCCAGTCCCCGGTGGGGTTTTCAACAGAGCCGATTCGACTCGAAATGGCGAAACCGCGAATATAAAGGCCCCGGAAGCCGGTTGGCAAGACCGCCGGGTTGGGTGCACAATGCACGATATCGCCTCAACACCGACAGGTTCGTTCGTACCGATGGCAGAAACCGAATTTCACGCCGCAGATGTGCCCCCATCCCGCTTGCCGCGGTGATGGCGGTTGGTGCTGGAAATTGGTTTGGTGTTTGTCGTGTTTTTTCTGCACGGAGTGTGGCCATGCTGGATGTGAATGAAACGGGCTACCTGTGCAAAGTGCAGCACTTCTGGAATCCGCAGGCGTTTGAGCACGATTTTTTCTGCAGCACCGGCGATGCCCATGCGGTTTATTACTGGGCGTTCGGTTGGTTACAAATTTGGGATTATCGCTCGACGCCATGGCCTGGATCGGTCGAGTGGTCACCTGGATGTTGTTGGCGATTGCCTGTGGCACTGAGTTATTCGCTGATACCGCGCCGTTGGCCGCGCTCATCGGCGGCGAACTTTCGTGATGCTCACCGAGCAATGCACATGGCCGGCGAGTGGATTGTGGGGGGCGTCGAGGCGAAAGGCTTTGCCTGGGCGTTTGTGTTGTGGTGCTGCAGGCGTTGGTTTTAAGGGCGCTGGAATTGGCGTGTGTCTTGCTGGGGATCGCAACGTCGCTGCACGTGCTGGTCGGTGGCTGGGGAGCGATTTGCCTGTGCTGGTTTGGTTCTTTCCACCGGGGCGTCGGCCTGCTCTGCCGCTGGTCGGAGCAATCGTTGGCACCGTGTTAGCGATTCCAGGGTTATATTTCGCGGGAACTTTGAATGCTGGTGCTCAAGCATCCACCATTGCCGAAGCCAACCGCATTCAGGTGTTCGAACGCCTGCCGCACCATTTGCTACCAACGGCGTTTCAAACCGGTTATGTGCCGCGGCATTTACTGTTGTGGGCACTGTTTGCCGTGTTGTGTTTGATGACACCGGCGGCAGAAGGAAATCGATTCTTCCGTCGGTTTGTCGCTGCGGCGATGGGGCTGCGCTGGTTGGATTTGCGCTGGGTTTGCTGGCGTCGATGTGCCACTGCTGGCTGCTTCGATCCTGCGATTTTATTGGTTCCGCATGACCGACATTCTGGTGCCGGCTGGCGTAGCGGTTGTTGCGATCGAGTTTCTCGTGCAACAGCGGGCGACAAAGAAGCCATTCGTATGCTGGATGTACGCCGCTTTAATTGCCGTGTCGGTGTTTGATTTGTGGACGCAGGCGCGGCACTTTCCTTGGCGGCCGCCGGCCTGGACACCAGTGACATCACGGGCCGATAAGTTCATGGTCGATGCGGATTGGCGCGATGTTTGCCGATGGGCGGCTGAGCACACCCCGCCAAGCACGATCTTCATCACGCCGAAACGTTCCAACTCCTTCAAGTGGTATTCCGGACGCGATGAGGTAGCAACCTGGAAAGACATGCCGCAAGATGCACCCGGTGTGCTTGAGTGGCATCGTCGTCTTGACGATCTGTACGACCTCCACGGCTTGCGCGGATTTATCCTCCAAATACGGCACGCGGTACGCGATCGTCGAACAGGACAACTTGCTGTGGCTCGATCGGCAACCGATTTTCGAGGCAGGCAGCCTGTGTATGCAAACGGAGCGTACCGGGTTTATCACTTGGAAAATGCTGGCAAAGTAAATCGATTCGATGAACCATAGCGATCAAAACATGCGCGAGGATTCGCCGGAACTCTTGACGCGTCAATTGCATCTGCCACTGCCCGGCGGCCGTCGCCCAGCGAAGAACGCAGCTCAGTTGAGTTTTGGTCGCCACGCCGGGCCGGTGAAGCCCGATGCTCGTCCGGCGGCGGTTGTCGTGTTGCTGCATCAGGTCGACAATCAGTGGTTGTTCGTGCCGCTGATGTTACGGCCCAAGTCGCTATGGCATCATGCGGGCCAAATTAGTTTGCCGGGCGGGGTGATCGAAGCCGGAGAGAGCAGTGAGAGAGGCACGCTGCGAGAACTGGAAGAGGAGTTGGGCATCGATCGATTTCGTTCGCTGCTGCTGGGGCAGCTTTCGCCGTTATATTTATTCGGCAACTTCCTGATCACGCCGTGGGTGGCGGTGGTTCGCAGCGAGGTTGAGTTTCGCCGAACTGATTCGGAAGTGGAAGAGGTTCTCCAGGTGCCGTTGCCGCATTTGCTTTCGCCCACCGGCCGCGGCCAGCACGTTCAGCAGCGCGGGGACGCTGCGATTTATGGCCCCGCATTTTTCGTGGCGGGAGCATCGCATTTGGGTGCGCCACCAGCATGATTTTGGCCGAATTGGTGGCCGTCGTGCGAGACAGCGTCTGAAAACGACGGCAAATTCGTTGCGATCCGCCGCCGGTTGGCCACCGTTTGGTGACGGGGCCGGATAATTGATGGGATCGTTATTACCTGGACGCTGGGAGTATGGCATGTTTGTACACTGCGCAAATCCACTTTTGTATTGAGCCTTTTTTTATGGCACAACCGCACATTGTTCGCTTTCAATCGATTGCCGCCCTGCGTAGCGCCGCCGAGGACTGGAAACTACTCGCGGCAACGCACCGCCGGCGCACTGCCGACAGGCCTCGCCGAGCTAATCGCCGATTGGCTGGAACAGTTCGCACCACAGGCAAAATTCGTCGCCTTGGCAGTTGAACAGGATGGCCAACTCGTCGCAGGGTTGCCGCTGGTGCAACGGCGAGTATTGAGATTCAGCAAAGCGGGATCGCTCCCATCGAATGCGCACTGTTGGGCTGGCCAGTTGCTGGTCGATCAATCGGCTGATGTCCGAGGCGCTTTTGGCAACGATGTTGTCGGAAGTCCGTCGGCTGCCATGGCCGCTGCTGTGGTTCGATATGACGCCGTTGGAATCGGAAAGCTGGCGGCAATTTCTGGTGTGCTGGAGGAGCACGGTTTCTCCCACGCGCAGCACGAGCGGTTTTGGATTGGCAGGGTTCGAATCGTCGAGCAGTTCGATCGCGATTGGGACGCTTACGAAGCGGCGTGGAGCGGCAATCATCGCCGGCATTGCGGGACGCGCCTCGTCGGGCCGAAAGTGAAGGGGGCGTGGAGCTGGAATTGTGCCGGCCGCATGTCTGCGAAAGAATTGGAATAGCTGTTGCGAAGGCTTTGAGGTCGAGCACCGCAGTTGGAAGGGGCCGCGGGAAGCTCGGTGGTGGCCGTCCCGAAATGTGGGAGTTTTATTTGCGTCAGGCGACTGAGTTGGCTCAATGGGGCGAATTGGAATTGGCGTTTTTGCGGCATCCGGTCTGCTATTGCGTTTGAGTACGGCTGGTCGTGGGCGGCGTGTATTACACGCCCAAGGCAGGGTTCGACATGAATTCTCACGGTTCACTCCCGGCCAGTTGCTGCGATATTTGGTTCTAAAGGATGCTTTCGCGCCTGACCGTGGGGCCGTCGATTTCGGCTCGCTTGCGGAAGCCACCGCGAAGTGGACAACAAGAACCTATCCGATTTCGCGCTTGGTGGTCGCCACCGGCAACGTCGGTCGCATGCAGTTGTGGTCGTATCAAAAACTCGCCGTGCGCTGCGAAAAATACGAGGCCAAGACGCTGCGGCGGATTTGAAAATCGTGGCGGCGCCCAATCAAACTCCCGCCTCAGAGGGAGCGGATCAATCCGTCCTCTTGCCGGTCACCGGGGTCGACGCATAACATTGGCGGAGAACTAATACCGTTTCGGAGGTGTCTGACCCCCGTCCGCGTTCACCCGCCAGTACATCTCCTTGATTTTCACGATGCCGACTTCGCCGCTGCGTGCCGTTGTGTTCGACCTCGACGGCCTGTTGTTTAACACCGAGGTAGCTTTATCAATTCGTCGGCTCCGAATTGATGCGGCGACGCGGCAAGACCTACGACGAGGAATTGATTCACCGCGTGATGGGCCGGCCGCAACCAGCGGCGGTGCTGCAGATGATGATCGATTGGCACGGGCTCGATACGACGGTAGAAACTCTCGCCCGCGAAACGGGAACAGGTTTTTGGCGAAATTCGCAGCGAGCGGTTAGAGTTCATGCCGGGAGCGAGCGAATTGCTCGGTGCCCTGGAAGCCGCCAACATTCCCAAAGCGATCGCCACGAGCAGCGGGCCGACCTTTACGTGGAACGCGCTGGACTGCGAGTATTGCTGCCCCGCTTCTCGTTCATCCTGACGTGCGAAGACGTGAAGTGCGGAAAGCCCGACCCGGAGGTTTATCTGCACGCCGCCGAGCGGTTTGAAGATTTCGCCCACGGAAATGATGGTGCTGGAAGACAGCCAGAATGGCTGTAAAGCGGCGATTGCAGCCGCGGCGTTCGCCGTTGCGGTACCGGGGCCGCACAACCGCGGACACGAATTTCCCGGCGCTTCGCCTGTGGCCAACACATCGTGCGCGATCCACGAATTTACGCCGCCCTTCGCCTGCCGGCCCCGGCCATCGATACCGCACCCTAGCCCTTGGCTCCGCCGGGGGGTTGGATCTCAAACGGTGTTCGCCGCTACGCCGCCGCGGTCCCGACGCCCGGCACGTTCATCGCCGCCGTCAACCGGCTGCGCTGGCCGTTGTGCGCTTGCTGATCTGCATCTTCCTCACGCAACAATGGCAACGGCAATTCGACGGTGCGCTGCAATTTGCGACTGTCGAGCGATGTTTCCTGGCCGCAACGCGCCTGCCCCTGCATCGCCAAATCTTGCCCGCGGTTGCTGGATGCCAACTGCAACACCTTCACACTCGTGCCGCACTCCGCCGCCAGCAGCGTTGCGAATCGCCACATGCTGTGCGTTCGTGCCGCCGGCACGCCACACGCCGCTCAATCGTTTCCGATGGGCACGCCACAGCAGTTCGGCTAGATCACTAACCAGAATTGGCGTGGCGTACCGCGTGCTGGATGCGCCACGGCTCGTTCGTCGGTGAGTGCGGCCCACAACCGCTCGGCGTAACTTTCAGCCGTGCCGCTCCAGCCGAATGCGTGGGTGCGGACGATCAATGCGTTCTCGGAAGTAATCGCTTTTTCCGCTTCGATGGCCTCGATTGCCGCCGGCTGATCGGTTGCCTTGGAAAAGCCTCGCGGTGAAACAGTCGTGGACCGTGGAAAAACAGCGTCGGTGGAAATGAACGTAAGATGACTGCCACATCGCCTCGCGGCGCGGTTGACGACGGCGATTTGTTTTGGCTCGTTTGAGCTGCTGTGACCATCGGTCGAATCCCAGCTCGATCGCGCCGTTGGCCCGCAATATACGATCCAAGCCGGCTGTTCAGAGACGATCGCCTCTGAAACTGCGGCCCCGAATCAAACTCACCGGCAAGGTGCGGCAACCGGCGATTCGAACTGGCTGCGCGGCGAATCCAACTACCTCGCAGCGATCGGCAATGCGCACTCGCCAGATTGCCGCCGACCAACGTATCGATGCCTACAATTAGCAGCTTATCCACGCGTGGCCTCCATGCCTTCGTGAATCCGGAAGAACAAGGCGGCGAATTCTATCGCCGGGGGTTGCTGCGTCCAATGCGAGTTGCCCAGCTTTACGCCGCCTGATTTCTCATACAGTTTGATGCGGCCCAGCGTCGATAGAGTCCTGCAATCGCCGGCAAAAACCGACGCTGCTAGCAGTGCTGTTGTATTCGCCTTGACCCGTTTTTACGCCCGCTGCTAGACTCGGTGCATCGAAATTTGCACTCGAAACGGTGCGCGGTACTCGCGGCATGCCGACACCTCTTTCGGAAATGGAGTTCTGAACAGAATGCGTAACACACTGGGTCGTCGAAGTGCGACCCAATCCTCTGCAACGGCCGCTTGACGGCCGGGGCGTCGGCTGGGCGGAAAATCGCTGTTGGAATGGGTCGTTCGCCGGGTGACGGAGAGCCTGGCGGTTGGGCGATTAAGCATCATTGGCCCCCGAAACTCCTGAGTGCGCCGAACTCACCGAAATGGTGCCGCGGGACGTGCCGCTCGTCTTCAGCGATCGACCCGATTGGCCTGCGCGATTCGTTGCGGCGCTAACGAATTTCCGGCCGAAGAAGTCGTGCATGTGGTGGCAGATCATCCGTTTGTCGATCCCGTGCTCGTCGATCGATTGGTCAGCACGGCCGCCAATCATCCCGAGGCCGACTACATTGGCTATTCGTCGCGGAGCGGTCGACCGGCGACCATGTCGTCGCTGGGCCTGATGGCGCATGGTTCGCGCCGCAGCGCTGCGGCGCATCGCGAAGCCACCGACGAATTGGCCCGCGAACAGCATTACCGCACTTTTGCACGCTCATCCTGAGCGGTTCCAGTTGCGGCTGATTCCTGTGCCGCCTGAATTGGATCGCGACGATCTGCGGCTCACCATCGGCGGAGAAGAAGATTGGGAGCACATGCAGACGATTTTCGACGCACTCGATCCCGAGCATCACGATTACCAGCGGATCGCAACGCTATTGGATCATCAACCCGCTCGGCCAGCGAATGGCGGTTTTGAATCGCACAGCGGAAGCGGTGTGAAGACGGGGTTCAGGGTTCCGAGAAAGCCGGCGATGGTATCGCCGGTTCCGCGCATTGAAAGTCACACGGGTGAACGCCACGTGCGGTTGGTTTGCACCAAACCCCGAACTCTGAACCCTCCCAGCCGGAAGAATCGCTAAACTCCACCGGCGTTTCCGCCCGATGAAATCTGATGCCTGCACGGTCTCTTCGCAGGCACATTACGAGTCCTCGTCATCCACTGTGCCGCCGATCGCGGAAAGGTCGCATTCCTATGCCGCCTGTTGACATTGCTATCGTTGGTCATCGCCGCCAGCGGATGCCGCATGTGCTCGAGTCCCTACGATTATTGCGGGCCGGGCTGGATGCCGACTGCTGCGGTTACCCCGGCGCCGGTCCAGCGATGGGTGCGACCCTAGCGGAGCAAATTACTCGAAACGCTCCGGTGACGAATGACACCGACCGAGGCCACGGTGATCGACGGCGATTCCGCGCCGGTCCCGCCAACAACCTGGTCGAGTCCATCGGCACAACGCCAGCCAATGCCAGCCCGCACGCCGTCACGCTAATCGCCAACCATCGGGCAGGTGCGCTGCGCTGAACGACGAGAATACCGTCGACGATCATCGCCTCCGGGGTTTCCGGACTCGAATCCGTCCGCTGGTCGTTGACAATTCGCACACCGGCGCCGACGCGGCAGTTCTTCTCGACGATGTGCCATCAATGACGGTATCTGGGCCGATGCCCAGTGGAACCAGACCATTTTCCGCCCGCCGTTTCGTATTCATCATTGCCAAACAGCACGCTGTTGCGAATCGTCGCATTGCGGTGAATGTGCGTGCGCAGGCCAATGACGCTGCTTTCGATGGCGGTGCCGCTTTATTACGCAGCCATCGGCGATGAGGCTGTTGGGTATCGTGGCGCCGTTGATAATCGTCGGCGGGAGAAACGGGTGGTGTAAATCGGCGCGGTGGGCGATGGCAATTCGAACGGCGGTTTGGTCTTCGCCAGGTCTAAATTGCACTGGAAAAACGATTTGATTGTGCCAATGTCTTCCAGTAGCCGTCAAACAAGTGCATGAACACTTTGCGGGAGCGCATCGAGGCGGGAAATACTTCTTTGCCAAAATCGTGATAGTCGGTCTTGGTCAGCACTTCGATCAAGACTTTGAGATTGAACAGATATATGCCCATGCTGGCCAGCAAATCGCGGCCTCGACTGGCAAGACGGCGCCCGTCGATCCACGCCGGATCGGTGCGAACCATTTCGCATTCGCGGCGTTTTCGGCTTTTCCAGGAAGCCTCCAACTCTGCCGAATCATCAGCACGCAGGATTCCGAAAGCGTGTGCAGCATCGCGGGCAACCGGCATAGTGGCGATGGTGACGTCGGCCCCGCATGTTTGATGCGTCCGCAGCATATCGGCATAGTTCATCCGATAGAGCTGGTCGCCGGAAAGAATCAGAACGTAATCCGCCCCCGACTCTTCGATCGTACGTAAATTCTGGCGTACCGCATCCGCGGTGCCTTGATACCAGCCGGAACTTTCGTTGGTTTGCTGGGCGGCGAGGATCTCGACAAAACCGCCGCTGAAACTGTCGAACACATAAGTGCGGCGAATGTGGCGATGCAGGCTCACGGAGTTGAACTGTGTGAGAACGTACATCCGGTTGAGCCCGCTGTTGATGCAGTTCGAAAGCGGGATATCGATCAATCGATATTTCCCCGCCAACGGCACCGCCGGCTTCGAGCGATATTTCGTCAGCGGATAAAGCCGTGTGCCACGACCGCCGCCGAGAACCAGGGCCAGCACGTTTCGCATGTTTGAATTCCAATTGATAACTTCAATGCATTCGCATGTGCCGTACATGCAATACGTTGACCCGCCTGTTGCGTTTCCAAAACCTCGATCAAAGCGATTAATGCGGCGCTTTTACACGATCCGATCGTTCTCCCACCGCGATTCGCCGGCGTCTTTGGGATTTGTCAGAAGCTGGGAGGTCCATCTGCTGTGCAGCTTTCGTCACCGCCGCGCCGGTGATGTTGAGATCGCCGCCAAGTTGGCTCCTTGGCGCTGGCAGCCAATTGACAGAATACTTCATTTCTGGGCGACCTTCCAGATCGTGAAGATTCCGCCAGAGTCCGACCGCCTGTTTCCTGGCGGTGCCGCTCGATTTCCTCGCGGCTAATGGTCGGCTCCAAGTCTTTTGGATCGAGCGGCTGAAAAAAGCCGAGAAGATGGCCTGTTTCATCGCAGATTTGAAGTGGCTTATCGAACGGTCCAATTCGTGCCAATGTCTCTGTTCAAAATCAATCGAGTCATAGATCACCCCACGCTCTGAGTGTTGCCGGCATCCGTGGAAATTATACTGTATCGCTCATTTAACCACAAAATTCAGCAACCTGCCGGAAACGACGATGGCTGGGGCGATGGCTTTTTCCGGCGGTAAACTTCGCGCTGTTTCAAGTGCGAACTCCGCCGGTTTTACAGAATTCAACCCGTCCGGTTATCAACACCGGCCATCAGCCCTGCGATGGAAAGGTCCTCATCCAGCTCTGGCCAATGCAGTGAGATCGCCGCCGATTTCGCATTTTGCCCGCTGGTCGGGAGTAGCATGGAACAGCAGCGGAAACCAGATGAGTGGGACGGACAGAATCCGACCATCCGCAACGAAATGCGCAACATTTCGTCATCGCACTCCACCACCTTCGCCACGTGCGGTGGAACAAATGCGGGTCTAAAGCCCTTAGGATTGGTTGAAGTGCTCATTCCAGGCGTTTAAAAGTTCGCGGTGATGTTGGCTGATAAGAACGACAATCTCGGTCAATTTGCTGGTGGAAGCTATTGTTTGCCGCCAATTGAATCGGATCAAGCCAGAACTTCGCTTCATCGTCGCCGGCTTTTACATGAATGTGCGCGAGGTTCCCGGCCTTCGTTGCTGAAAAAATGGAATCGATATCGACCAGGGCGCAGTACGGTTGGCATAACAAGCCCACCTATTTTATCACAAAATTCACCAACCTGCCGGGAACGACGATGACCTTGACGATCGTCTTCCCCGCGAGAGCTTCGCCACATGTTCGTCGGCGCGGGCGGCCGGGCTGCTTCATGGCCGCTCGGTCGCTGCCGGCGGGCACGGTGATTTTGCCGCAGCTTGCCGTTTACTTGGACGGGAATTTCGATCGTGTCGTCCTTCAACCAGTGCTCGTCGGCAACTGGCCACGGCTCGTAAGCGAGCGTGTTTTTGTGGCCGAAGATTGCCACAACTCTTCCGCCAAATGCGGGGCGAAGGGCGAAAGGAGCAGGACGAACTTTTCCATCGCCTCCACAGGGCGCACGGTTTCCTTCGTGAAAAAGTTAGTGAACTCCATCAACTTTGCGATTGCCGTGTTGAAGCTGAGTTGTTCGAGGTCTTTCGTGACCGCGGCGATGGTTTTGTGCAGAATCCGGTTCTGCTCGTCGGTTGGCGGAACTTTTTGCAGTGCCGGATTGAGTTCGATTTCTTCGGCACGGTCGGAAACGATGAGCCGCCAGGCGCGATCCAAGAACCGCGGACGCCGTTCACGCCGGTCATGCTCCACGGCTTCGTGGCTTCGAGCGGGCCCATGAACATTTCGTAGAGCCGCAGGGCGTCGCCGTATTCCTTGACGACGTGATCTGGATTGACGACGTTGCCGCGGCTTTTCGACATTTTGTACGCGCGGCTGTCGATGCGGATTTTGTGATCGGCAATGAGCACGAAACCTTCGCCTTGCTTTTCGGTTTGTTCGGCTTGCAGTTTCACGGCGGTGACCGGCGAGCCCGATTTTTTCTCGATCGGCTTATTGTCTTCGTTCAACTTCACTTCAGACGCACTAACCCAACCGCCGGCAGCGTTCTGATACCCGGTGAATTCCATTTCGCCCAAAATCATTCCCTGATGCACGAGTTTTGTAAACGGCTCGTCGGTGGAAACAAAGCCCAGATCGAACAACACTTTGTGCCAGAAGCGTGCGTACAACAAGTGCAGCACGGCGTGCTCGGAGCCGCCGATGTAAAGATCAACGGGCATCCAATATTGTTCGAGCGCGGCGTCGCAAAAAACGTTTGCGTTGTGCGGATCGAGATAGCGCATGTAGTACCAGCACGAGCCGGCCCATTGCGGCATCGTGTTGGTTTCGCGGCGCGCGGGTTTGCCGGTGTCGGGATCGATAGTGCTCACCCAATCGGTTGCGAGCGAGAGGGGCGATTCGGTGGTGCCGCTTGGTTTGAATTCTTGAAGCTCGGGAAGCACCAGCGGCAGATCGCTTTCGCGCAACGCTTTCATCGTACCGTCTTCGAGATGTATGATCGGAATCGGCTCGCCCCAGTACCGCTGCCGCGAGAAGAGCCAGTCGCGCAACTTGAACTGGATTCTTTTTTTGCCGAGCCGATTTTTTTCCACCCACGAAATTATTTTTTCTTTCGCGTCGGCGGTGGGCAGGTTGTTTAAAGAAACGGTTTCGTTACTTGAATTAATATTTTTTCCCGGCGCAGTGAATGCCTGTGTGGAATCCGTTTGAAGAGGTTGGTTTTGTTCGACGGAATTATTTTCAATCGGAACAACTACTTCAACAATTTCCAATCCGAATTTTTTTGCAAAAAGAAAATCGCGTTCGTCGTGGGCGGGGACGGCCATGATTGCGCCGGTGCCGTAGCCCCACAACACATAATCGGCAACCCAGATCGGAAGCGGTCGTCAGTGACCGGATTGATCGCATAGGCACCGGTGAACACTC
Source organism: uncultured Alphaproteobacteria bacterium (assembly GCA_963735835.1). GTDB lineage: Bacteria > Pseudomonadota > Alphaproteobacteria > Rhizobiales > Xanthobacteraceae > Bradyrhizobium. Next base: position 12,804 of record CAVTNA010000047.1, read on the forward strand.
CTGTTTTTACCTTGACAGCTCGGTCCGATCGAGGTCACTTTTCGCGCGGCCGTTGGACAGTAGGCCGCAACGGCCTGCGACTTAATAAAGCGTGGTCAGCCGCTCGATCAAACGGATGCTCCGGCGCAATCACCATGTAGGTGGCACCAAACAACGTGTCGGGCCGGGTGGTGTAGACACGCCGGATCACTTGCTCGGCCGGTTTCGTCGGGATATCCGGCCATCGGTGCGGTCGCAGTTTCCACCTTGCATAATCGCCTCGGCGACCGGCCGTCGTAACGGGGACAATCGTCGCCGATGAAAAATCGACTTCGGCCCCCGTGCTCCGCCCGATCCAATCGCTTTGCAAGTGCTTGATGCTCTCCGACCAGTCGACCAGTGCCAAGTCATTTTCCAGTCGGTCGGCGTATTCGGTGATCCGCAGCATCCACTGCCGAAGGGGCATCCGCACGACTGGATAATCTCCCCGTTCACTCACACCGCCGACGACTTCTTCGTTGGCCAGCACCGTTCCCAGCTTCTCGCACCAATTCACCGGCGCTTCATGTTGATACGCCAGCCGCTGACTGTCGCGATATGCCGAGCGACGGCTGCCTCACCGTCGTGCCGCCACCTCATCGGGAATCGGAAGTTCACTGATCGGCCGGCCGCTGCTGTTGGATCGGGTCGAACCAGGTGTCGAACAACACCAGAAGATGAACTGCGTCCATTTGAAATAGGCCGGGTCGGTTGTCGCCAGTTCCGCGATCCCAATCGTAGCTGAACCCCAACAGTTTTAATTGGCGGCGAAAATTCGCGATGTTTTTTTTCGTGATCCTCTGGCGGAATCCCTTTGTTGATGGCCGCTTCTTCCGCTGGCAATCCGAAACTGTCGAAACCCATCGGGTGGACCACCGATTTGCCCCGCATGCGATTGAAGCGGCACACGATATCGGTGGCGGTGTAACCCTCGGGATGGCCGACGTGCAGGCCATCGCCGCTGGTAACGGAACATATCGAGCACGTACATTTTCGGGCCGGTCGGCAACCGCGCGGCAAACGTGCGGTTTTCTTCCCAGTAACGCTGCCACTTCGGCTCGACGACGGCGGGGTTGTAACGCGGCATAGTGTGATCTGGAGTGGACGGTAAGTTGGTAAACGGCAAATTCTCGCAATCGTTCGCTGGCCAAGCGACAAACGCAGCATTTCGACCTTCCGAATGGAGCAATATGTAGTTGGAGCCGCCAAAGAGTAGGCGGTTCTCCGATCGCAGATTCGCCGTGGTGAAAACTCTCATCGCGTCTCGGAGAGACGCCGCTACTTGAGAAAATGCGGCCAAAGCGAATCGCTGACGAAAAGTCCCTCGCGGAAGTCGAATTCGCTGCCCGTCGTCGATCAGCAGTCCCACGGCGACAAATCGTTGCAACGGTTCGCCAACAAGTGCATCGACCGTCAGCCCTGTCTTTGCCGCAGACCAATTGCGGGCGATTCCTTCCAATCGCCGCAGTGCAAAAACCAGCAACTCGCGGGCTTTGTCTGTCGGCCGTAGATTCGCTCGGCCACCGGCGATCGATGAGCCTCGATCGAATGCAGCCACCCAAGCACGCTGCGATGGTTCGTCTCGCTAACTCCGCCGATGCGCCCGACCAGCTTCCGGTCCGGCGGCGAAATATTCGCCCCCCAGCCAATAATTCTCATTGTGCCGACAGCGTTTTCCGGGCTGGGCGAAGTTCGAAACTTCGTAATGCTCAAATCCCGCGGCGGTTATTTGATCGATCGCTGCGGCATACATCTGGCGTTCCGAAACTTTCATCTACTTCTTCCTGACAGCGCCCCGTGTTCGAGCCGGGTCCAAAACGACGTGCCTTGCTCGAAAGTCAATCCGTAGGTCGAGATATGATCCGGCACCAGCGAAATCTCAACATCCAAATCGTGTTGCCAACTTTCCAGCGATCTGCGTCCCTGGCCCTGCGCCGAAAATCAGATCGAGTGAAACGTCTAATCCTCGGTTCCGAGCCAAACCGACCGCTTGTGCGATGTCGCCAGGCCGATGATCGCGCTCGAGCAGCTTGAGCTTCTCAGGATTGAATGACTGCTGGTGCGAGGCTGATCCGATTCACGCCGTGATCGGCCAGACGCCGATCGTTTCCGCGTCGATGTTGGGCTGGTTCTGAACTTCCACGCTGAATTCGAACAGATTCCCTTCAATCGGCCGTACCTGTGGGTGCCATTTCAGCACGGTGTCCAACAGTTGACGCAGATCCTCGCCGCGCAGGCGTGCGGCGGGCGTTCCGCCGCCGAGTAACGTCCACCCCGCGGCTCGCCGAGCCAACCCAATTCCTTTTCCAGCCCGGCGAGGAATCGCGGGATCAACTCGTCGCGGCCGGCGATCAAGGGCGGTTGCAATAACCGCAGCGATGACGGCAAAACGGCACGTGGATGTAAGCCGAACGCGGCGAAATTGCCGAAGAGCCGTTCATTGCCATCACGTCCACAAGTGCAGGCGGCCGCCGAGCATGTCGGGCAACTTGCGCGAAATCATCCGCCACGCAATTGGTACGGCGAATATCGTGCACTAAAGTGCGAGGCAATGATCAGTTCGTTCTCGAAACTTGCTGCGACGTTCCAGCAGATCGTCCAAATGGATGTGGCCGAATTTGTGGATTTTTTCCTTGCGGTGCGACGGTGCAATGAACGTCAACTCGGTAATCAGCACGCGGGCTTCGTACATCGCGGGGCAGCGATCGAGCCCCCCGGGGGCGCATCGCCAAAGTAAGCCACCAGCGGGAACGCGCACTTCGGCGGTGACTTCAGTTCCGCCTAGCCGCAGGTCGCGAATCTTATCGCCGCCCAGCCCATGATATTCCGGCTTCAACTTCCGCCGCCGGTCCCAGACTACAAAACCCAGGGAACAAAATTGGTTCGGAACTTCCTCGTCGGCATTGAAGGCGATGTCGGTTATCTCGGTTTCGACCGCACCTTCAGGGAATACAATGAGGTCCTCTCCGTCGGAGAGAAGGCCGATTGGTACGCCACCTTGCGCGCGCGCGCCGGCTATCTCACCGGCCCTTCGCTGCTGTACGTGACCGGCGGCGCTGCATTCGTCCACACCACCGATAAATTCGGCGGCATTACCGTCGGCCTCCCGGTTGACATTCCGCTTGCGACTTCCACAACCACGCGAACAGGCTGGACCGCCGGCGGCGGTATCGAAACCAAGCTTTCGCGGAACTGGTCGGCCAAAACCGAATACCTCTACATCGATACCGGTACCGATACGTTCGTGGCCAACCCGTTCGGCACGAACGCAACGACGACCTTCAATCACAATATCCATGTGTTCAAGACCGGCCTGAATTACAACCTCAGCGGCCCGGGTGACGGGATATCGTCGTTGTTCAACTCGGCGATGCTGCCTTCAAATCACAACTGGGGCGGTGTCTATGTCGGTATCAATGCCGGCGGTGGCATGTCTAACTTTATCGGCCAGTGGCGCGCCGGACCCTAAGAACCCTGAACCCGCGCTTCGGCCTGAATGACGTCAACGGCAGCGGCTTCGCCGGCGGCGTTCAGGCCGGCTACAACTACATGATCACGCCAAGGTACTTCGTCGGTGTCGAAGGCGACATCGGTTACCTCGGAATGCAGCAGAACGTGTTCGACTGGTTCGACACCTCGGCGAACTTCACCGTGAAGACCGACTGGTATGGCACCGCGCGCGTCCGGGCCGGCGTCAGCACCGGCCCGGCGCTGCTCTATGTCACCGGCGGTGCGGCGTGGGTGCATATGGCGGACGGATTTCGGCCCGATCGTGCCACCGAGTGCTTTGGTCACCGGCGACCTCGACTCGACAACGCGGAGCGGATGGACGGTCGGCGGCGGTACCGAAGTGGCGCTCGACGCGCACTGGTCCGCAAAAATCGAGACGCTCTACATCGACACCGGCATCCGCACCCATACCAACGTGCCCCCCGCCCTCGGCTTTGGGTTCTGGGCCGACTTCCATGAGCGCTTTGCGATCGCCCGCGCCGGCCTGAATTACAAGTTCGGCAACGACGTCGTGACGGCACGCTACTGAGCCACGAAACGGGCTCTGGGCGGGGCTGGCGCGGCTGCAGTTCGAGGGGGTTTAGGACCCCGCTCGTCATGCCCGGACTTGATCCGGGCATCCATCTTCTTCAAAAGAAGCTTTTCGAAGCGCGATGGATCGCCGGGTCAAGCCCGGCGACGACGATCTCTACGGCTTCCACTCCATCTTCAGACCGGCCGGCCCGAGGTCGGATTGACGTCGTCGCCGGCATGCGCAAAGCCGTTGCGCTCGTAGAAGCGGATGGCGCGGGCGTTGTCTTTGTTGACCAGCAGCGTGATGCCGCCGGGCGACCGGCGTTTGGCCTCGCTGACGAGCGCGGTGGCGATCTCCGAGCCCCAGTGAGCAGGCGCGACCACCAGCTGATCGAGATAGCCTGACGCGTCGATGGTGACGAAGCCAACCGGCGCGCCCGCCTGCTCGGCGATGATGATTGCCGCCTTCGGCACCAGTTCGCTGCGCCAGCGCTCGCGCCACCAATCCAGCCGCGCCGCAAAGTCGATCGAAGGATAAGCGTGCCGCCAGCGTCTCGAGCCACAGCGCGATGACGGCGTTTTCGTCCTCGGCGCGATAGGGGCGGAGGTGAAAGGCGGTGCTCATCCGGAAATGCCGTCATGCCCGGACTTGATCCGGGCATCCATCCACTTCGCGAAAATCTTCCTCGATGGATTGCCGGGTCAAGCCCGGCAATGACGTTGGCGGACTTTTCGACGTCATCATCCCTAGCGTTCCGTCAACTTCAGCTCGATGCGGCGGTTGCGCTTGTAGGCCTCTTCGGTCGCCGCTGTATCGAGCGGCTGGAATTCGGCGAACCCCGCCGCGACCAGCCGCTGCGGCGGCACGCCGAGCGAGACCAGATACTGCACCACCGAGATTGCGCGCGCCGACGACAATTCCCAGTTCGACTTGAACACCGGGCTGTTCAAGATCGGCCGCATGTCGGTATGGCCGTCGACCCGCAGCACCCAGGCGATCTCGCTCGGGATTTGCCGGTCCAGATCGATCAGCGCGGTCGCGAGCTTTTCCAGCTCGGCGCGGCCCTCGGGCAACAGCAAGGCTTGTCCGGTGTCAAAAAATACTTCCGACTGAAATACAAAGCGGTCGCCGACGATCCGGATGTCCGGCCGGTTGCCGAGAATGGCGCGCAGCCGCCCGAAGAATTCCGAACGGTAGCGCGACAGTTCCTGCACCCGCTGCGCCAGCGCGACATTGAGGCGCTGGCCGAGATCGGCGATCTTGCCTTGCGATTCCTTGTCGCGTTTCTCCGAGACGTCGAGCGCCTCCTCGAGCGCCGCGAGCTGGCGGCGCAAGGCGCTGATCTGCTGGTTCAGCACCTCGATCTGCGCCAGCGCGCGCGCCGCTACCTGCTTTTCGGAATCCAGCGCCTTGTTGAGTTCGTTGGCGCGGCCGGCGGCGTCATTGCCGGCGCCGGCAAGGCCTTCATAGAGCCCCTTGACGCGATCGCGCTCGGCTTCCGCCGACGCCAGTCCGGCCCGCACCTGCGAGAGCTGGTCATCGAGATTGAGCTTGCCGAGCTTTTCCAGCGACAGCAGATCGTTCAACTGCGCGATCTTGGCGTTGAGTTGCTCCAGCGCCTTGTCCTTGCCGGTGACTTCCTGCGACAGGAAGAACTGCACCACCAGAAACACCGACAGCAGAAACACGATCGAGAGCACCAGCGTCGACAGCGCGTCGACGAAGCCCGGCCAGTAATTGAAGCCGGATTCGTTGCGGCGTGCACGGGCAAGGGCCATTAGTTTCTCCGCTAAATAATGCCGACCGGGCGTGAGGTTCACCTCTCCCATCGGGAGAGATCGGCGCGTAGCGCCGGATGAGCGGTTACGCGTCATATCGATAGGCTGTAACCCCTCACCCGGATCGCTGACGCGATCCGACCTCTCCCGATGGGAGAGGTGAGCTGCGTCCGCGGTTTGCATCTGAAATCGACATCAGTCTAGTTCTTCTCGGGCTGGCGCGCGATCCGCTCGAGCAGTTTCCTGATTTCGCGGTTCTGCTCGCCCTGACCGTCGGCCCATTCGCGGATCATCTGCTGCTCGGTCCGCATATGCGCGACCAGACCCTGAATGGCTTCGGCGAGATTGGCCATCGCCACGGTGGTGCCGCGGCTCGCGCCGCCCTCTTCCAGAGCTCACGCCGCAGACGCTCGACCGCGGCCTGAAGCTCGCCGCCCGCGCCCGCGGCCGGCCTCGCCGGAATATTCGCGCACCGTGGAAGCGAGCCAGTCTTCGAGGTCGGTATAGAACCGGTTCTGCGCCTGGCTCGATTGCAGATCGAGAAAACCGAGAATCAGCGAGCCGGCGAGGCCGAACAGCGAGGACGAAAACGAAATGCCCATGCCGCCGAGCGGCGCGGCGAGGCCTTCCTTGAGGGTGTCGAACAACGCGCCGGCGTCGCCGCCGACCTTCAGCCCGTCGATCACCTTGCCGACCGAGCCCACGGTTTCGATCAGGCCCCAGAAGGTGCCGAGCAGTCCGAGGAACACCAAAAGGCCGGTCATGTAGCGGGAAATGTCGCGGGCCTCGTCGAGCCGGGTGGCGATGGAATCCAGGAGATGCCGCATGGTCTGCTGCGAGATCGTCATCCGCCCGGTGCGCTCGCCGCCGAGGATCGCCGCCATCGGCGCCAGCAAGGTGGGGTGCCGCTCGACCGCGAGGCCGGGATCGGCGATGCGGAAATTGTTGACCCAGGCGACTTCCGGATAGAGCCGGATCACCTGGCGAAACGACAGGATGGTGCCGATCAGGAGCACCGCGCCGATCAGCGCGTTGAGGCCGGGATTGGCGAAGAAGGCGGTGATGATCTGCTTGTAGAGCACCACCATGACCAGCGCGCACAGCACCAGGAACACCAGCATCCGCACCAGGAAAATCCGCGGTGAGGAAAGTTTGTTCAGTTCGATCTCCATCGCGGAGCGGGAAGAGGGGCCTGTGGGCATTGCCGGTGTCATCCGTTTGCGAGGGACCGCGTGCGGGCGCCAATATGGCACAGCGGTGCCGGGAAAAAAGACCGGTTGCGGTCCGTCAGGGACGGAAACTGGAACTTCGGCGTGAAACCCGGCTTGGACCTGAGCGTATTTCAAAATGTTTCGCCGTCATACGCCTTTAGCGGGATTTCGCATGACCGTTGGCATTTCGAGGCGCCGGCAAGGCGCCGTTTCGACCCTCTGTCCAGCCGTCAGGCCGGCCCGGCATGTCCGGTTGGTGCCGAACGGGCAGTCAGGATCTTTATTGTCTTGGGCGATTACAGGTCCTGCCGGTACAGGACCCCAACAGTTCCTAGTGTCAGTACGAAGGCGATGAACGCCAGGACCAACACGTCATGTGTGGAGACCATCGGCGCGAATTTGAGCTTGTTGACGGGCGGTGGCGAAAGCCGAACGATACGGATCGGGCGCGCGACAAGCGGCGATTGTGATGGCCCGATTTCTACCCAGCGATCCGCCCACGACATGCCGATGACGGCATCATCGCTTTGGCGCTCAATATCCAGTGACGTGGCCGTCCTGAGCAACTGCCCCGGTTCGTCGTCAGGCAACATCGCCGACATCGCCTCATGCCACTTGGGCTCACTCGGTCGCCGAACTTCCCGGATCGGAGGTCGCTGATGGACCTGGATTTGACGGTGTCCGGGAGCGTGTCGCGTCCCAGCAATGATCCGCGCCATGCCAGTAAAGATGCGCCGAGCCAAAATGCTGACGCGCCTCAGTCTTGCTCATGCAGGACTGATGACGCTTCTGATGGCGTTGTCACCGCCATCATCGTCACAACGATAACCGCGACACGCATGGGGTCGCTCCGTTACCTACGTGCCGCCCCCAACGACTACTTCGGCCCGAGCCTGGCAACCCTGCAATTATGGCGGTTAACGCAACATGGCGACCGGTTTCGGCAGCAATTCCAGCTCCGGATGCCGGATTGACCAGGATGCTATGGCGTCACCTGCTCGCGCGGCGATGTCGTGATTGGGCTGGGCGCTGTCTCTCGATCAGCGCGCGGCGTGTGCATCGAAAACAACGTTGAGATCAGCATTTATTGGAACGGGACACGAGCGACATCGCGACTTCGCGGCAATCACGCCCGACGACGCCAGGCAGAGGCTCAAGCGTCAGCTCCGGAGAAATGCCGGATTTTCGACCGAGGAATGCCCTAATTGGGCGCTCATGCAATCGCGGGACGCTTGGGCTCGCGAGAAGGGAACGCCGAGCGCAGCGAAACTTACTTTCCCAGCGGCTTCAGAATCTTCACCAGCTCGGCATGGACGAATTCGTTGCCGCAGATCACGTTGCCGGTCTTGAGCGGGTCGTCACTGCCTTCGATGCCGCTGACGATGCCGCCGGCCTCGCGCACGATGATCTGCCCCGCCGCCATGTCCCATGGCTGCAGGTTGCGTTCCCAATAGCCGTCGAGGCGGCCCGCGGCGACGAAGGCCATGTCGAGCGAGGCCGCGCCGAACCGGCGCAGGCCGGCCACCCTGGCCTGAATTTCGGTCATCTCCTTGCGCGACAATTCGAGGTCGCCGCGGCCGATATGCGGCAGGCCGCAGGCGATCACGCAATCGCTGAGCTGGCGCCGGCCGGCGACCCGCAGCCGCTGATCGTTGAGGAAGGCGCCCTTGCCGCGCTCGGCGATATAGAGGTCGTCATTGGCGGGATTGTAGATCAGGCCGGCGATGATCGTGCCCTCGCGCTGCAGCCCGATCGAGATCGCGAATTGCGGGATGCCGTGCAGGAAATTGGTGGTGCCGTCGAGCGGATCGACGATCCAGGTGTGGGTCTTGTCGTCGCCGTCGCGAATGCCGCCTTCCTCGCCGATGAAGCCGTAGCCCGGCCGCGCCTTGGTGAGGTCGGAGTGCAGCATCTCCTCGGCGCGCGCGATCGGCCATGGTGACGAAATTGGCCGGCCCCTTCAGCGACACCTGAAGGTTCTCGACCTCGCCGAGGTCGCGCTTGAGGCTGCGGCCGGCGCGGCGCGCGGCTTTGACCATGACGTTGATAAGGGCTGAATGCAGCATGATCTCGGCTTGCGATTGAGGTTCGACGCTGGAAGTGCGCTCCCTCTCCCATGGGGAGAGGGTTGGGGTGAGGGGGTACGGTTTCAGTGAGGATCGGACGCCATCACCCGGCGCTACGCGCCGACCTCTCCCCGCCGGGGAGAGGTAAGACGGTAGCCGAGACTGGGTGCCCTGCGGTTGTGGTGCCGTCAAGGGCGGATCATTTGGTGCCGAGCCATCTGCGCGCGGCGGCTTCCGCCTTGGCGCGATCCTCCGGGCTTAATTCCGCCAGGGCCTCGTCGAGCAGGGGGTCGCCTTTGCCTGCGGTCTTCGCGACAAGGTGCCATTTGAGGCCCTCGATCTTGTCCATCGGCGCGCCCTGTCCGGTCAGCAGCACGCGCGCGAGCCGGTTTTGCGCGATCGGACTGTTTTGCTTGGCGGCCTTGCGCAACAGCGCCACCGCGGCGGCTTCGTTCTTCGGCGTGCCGGTGCCGTTATAGAGCGCGATGGCGTATTCGACCTCGGCATCGACATTGTCGGCCAGCGATGCCGCCTGCAACAGCCGGACCGCCTTTTCGATGTCTTTCGGGACGCCGGTGCCTTCCTTGTAGAAGGTCGCCAGCGCGTATTGCGCCTCCGGATTGCCGGCGTCGGCGGCGACGCGAAACAGTTCCGCCGCGCGCTTGACGTCCTGCGGCAGCGTCTGTCCGTCGAGATAGAGCAGCGCGAGATTATAGGCCGCCTTCGGGTTGCCGAGCTTGGCCGAGGACGCCAGCATTTTCGCGGCCTCCTCGCGGTTGACCGGCCCGCCGCGACCGGCCAGACGCAACATCGCCAATGCGAACATGCCCTCGCGGTCGCCGCCGTCGGCGGCGCGCTTGTACCAGTCGGCGGCTTTCGCATAGTCGCGCTTGACGCCCAGCGCATTGGCGTAGAGTTCGCCGAGCATCGTCATCGCCTTGGGATCGCCGGTGTCCTGCACGCGCTTGGTCGCGAGATCGAACGCGGTCTTGTACATGCCGCGCTGATAGGCGCCGTAGACCAGATCGACATTGGGATCGTCGGGCGCGGGGGCAGGCGTGATCGTCGCGGTTGGCGCGGCGGGAGTCGCCGGCTTCGGCGTCGCGGCGGGAGCCGCGGGCTTTTTGGCGGCCGTCTGCGGTTTTGCTTTCGGCTTCGAAGGTGCCTGCGCGGGCGGCGTTTCAGCGCCGGGAGGCGTCAGCGAGATCTGCGCCACCGCGCCTGCCGTCCACATCAGGCAGCTCACGAGCATCGAGATGGGACGCAGGATCTTCATTTCCAGCGCTATTCCTGTCCGGCTTTGGCTTTTCCGGGCGCTGCCGCATGCGCTTGCCGGATCGCCTGCTCGACATCCGTCAGCGCCGCTGCCGCGCCGCGCGGATCGGTCCAGATGAAATCGCCGACCAGAACGAAATCGGCGCCGGCGGCTGCGAATTCACACGCCTCCTCGCGCGAGGCCGCAAAGCCGACGCAGGGCGGCTCGAACAGTTCGGCCCACCATTGCAGGCGTTCGGCGATCGCCTCGATGCGAAGGCCGCTGTCCCTTCGCGTCGGGCTCGCCGAACAACACGTAATCCGCGCCTAGCTCGCCCGCGGCCATCGAATCGTGTCGCGTCGCCAGGCCGCCGACCCCGGCGATGCGGTCGGGCTTCAGCGACGGCAGCGCGTCCTCCAGGGCCGCGATGCCGGTCAGATGCGCGCCGTCGGCGCCGGATCGCGCGACCAGTTCGACATGACCGTCGAGCAATAGCGCCGCGCCACTGTCCTGGATCGCCGGCGCCAGCGCCTTGACCCGCGAGATCATGGTGCGCTGGTCGGTCGGCTTGAGCCGCAGCAGCACCGCGGCGACATCGACGCCGGCGAGCAGGCGCGGGAGGCTTGCGATCAACGGCGACGGATCGTCCACCTCGGGCGTCGCGAGATAGAGACGCGGCACCGGGCGCGGGGGAGCAGGTTTGGTTGGCCAACTCTATGCCGCCTTCTTTTCCAGATCGGCCTTCCATTCGCCCTTGCTCGCGAGCGAATTCATCCGCGCGCGGTGGGTAAAGGCGCGCTGGGCGGCGGCGACGTTCTCGGCCTTGCCCGACCACGCCTTCTGCGGCGCGGCCTGCAGCGCGCGGCCGTAGGAAAAGGTCAGGGACCACGGCAGACCGCCGATCCGGTTCATGGCATCGAGATGGGCGGTGGCGTCCTCGTCGGATTGCCCGCCGGAAAGGAAGGCAATGCCAGGCACCGCGGCGGGAACGCAAGCCTTCAAGAGCCGGATGGTCTTCTCCGCGACCTCTTCGACGGAGGCCTGTTTCGGACTTTTTCTTGCCCGATATCACCATGTTGGGCTTCAGGATCATGCCTTCCAGCGCGACGCGCTGAACCCGCAATTCCTGAAACGTCTTGTTGAGCACGCGCTGGGTCACCTCAAAACAGCGGTCGATGTCGTGATCGCCATCCATCAGCACTTCCGGCTCGACGATCGGAACGATCTGCGCGGCCTGGCACAATGCGGCGTAACGCGCGAGCGCGTGGGCATTGACGTGGATCGCGGTCATGGTCGGGAATACCCCGGCCGACAGTGCCGCTGCCGATGTCGATCACCGCGCGCCATTTCGCGAACCGCGCGCCCCGTTCGTAATATTTCTTCAGACGCTCGGCGAGCTTGTCGAGCCCGACGGTGACCAGTTCGCCCGGGCACTGCGGCAAGGCCTGGGTTCCCTCGTCGACCTTGATGCCGGGGATCGCGCCTGATTGTTCGATGATCTTGATCAGCGGCGTGCCGTCCCGGGCGGTTTGCCAGATGGTCTCGTCGTAGAGAATGACGCCGGAGATGTGCCGGGTCATCGCCTCGCCGGAGCGGAACAGCATTTCGCGATAGTCGCGGCGGCTGTCCTCGGTCGAATACGACGTTGATGGCGTCGAAGCGCTTCTTGATCGTGCCGGTCGATTCGTCGGCGGCGAGGATGCCCTTGCCGCCCGCGACCATGGCTGCTGCAACCTTGTTGAGATCGGCGAGATTCATCGATGCCTCCGGAGCATGAGCGCTTTGCAATTCAAACTAGACGGTTCTCGGGCAATTCCCAAGAAACCCCGGTCAGAAAACCTGGCTGGCCAAGCGAGGCTGTCGGCTCGCTTTGCCGTGACGCGTTGTCATGCGACTTTCGGATCAAGCTCGCCCTTGACGTAACGCTTCGCCATCTCGGCCGTGGTCAGAACCTTCTTGATCTTGCTCGCCTGACCGGCGGTGTTGAATTCCTGCAGCCGCTGCTTGCAAAGCCTGGCCATTGCTTCCATCGCGGGCTTGAGATATTTGCGCGGATCGAATTCCTCCGGATTGTCCTTCAGCACTTTTCGGATCTGTCCGGTCATCGCCATGCGGTTGTCGGTGTCGATGTTGATCTTGCGCACGCCGTTCTTGATGCCGCGCTGGATCTCGGAAACCGGCACGCCCCAGGTCGGCTTCATCTTGCCGCCATTGGCGTTGATGATGTCCTGCAGGTCCTGCGGCACCGAGGATGAGCCGTGCATCACCAGATGCATGTTGGGCAGCTTGCGGTGAATTTCCTCGATCACGTTCATGGCCAGAATGTCGCCGTCCGGCTTGCGGGTGAACTTGTAGGCGCCGTGCGAGGTGCCCATCGCAATCGCCAGCGCGTCGACTTTTGTCTCCTTGACGAACTTCACGGCCTCGTCGGGATTGGTGAGCAGCTGGTCGTGGGAGAGCTTGCCCTCCGCGCCGTGGCCGTCCTCCTTGTCGCCCATGCCGGTCTCGAGCGAGCCGAGCACGCCGAGTTCGCCTTCCACCGAGATGCCGCCGAGATGGGCCATGTCGGCGACCTTCCTGGTGACGCCGACATTGTAGTCCCAGTCGGCGGCCGTCTTGCCGTCGGCCTTCAGCGAGCCGTCCATCATGACCGAGGTGAAGCCGGCCTGGATCGCGGTCATGCAGGTGTCGGGCCCGTTGCCGTGATCGAGGTGCACGCAGACCGGGATCTGCGGATGGATTTCGGTGACCGCGTCCATCATGTGTTTCAGCATGATGTCGTTGGCGTAGGACCGCGCGCCGCGCGAGGCCTGGATGATCACGGGCGCGTCGAGCGCGGAGGCGGCGTCCATGATGGCGAGCGCCTGCTCCATATTGTTGATGTTGAAGGCCGGCACGCCGTAATCGTGTTCCGCCGCGTGGTCGAGCAATTGACGCAACGTAATGCGAGCCATCTGTCCTGTTCTCCGCGTTAGGCTTGAATTTAGCGTATTCTCAGAACCTCGACACCCGGCAACGGCTTGCCTTCCATCCATTCAAGAAAGGCGCCGCCCGCGGTCGAGACATAGGTAAAATCGCCGGCCACGCCGGCCTGGTTCAGCGCCGCCACGGTGTCGCCGCCACCGGCGACCGAGATCAGCTTTCTCGCTTTGGTCCGCGCCGCGGTGTGCCTGGCCGCCGCCACGGTGCCGTGGTCGAATGGCGGCATCTCGAAGGCGCCGAGCGGGCCGTTCCAGACCAGCGTCGCGGCGTCGTCGATCGCGGCATGAATCCGCGCGACCGATTGCGGGCCGACGTCGAGGATCATGCCGTCGGCCGGTATCGCATCGAGGCCGTAGGCATGGGACGGCGCATTGGCGGCGAAATGGTAGGCGACGACGGCGTCGACGGGCAGGATGATGGCGCAATTGGCCGCTTCCGCCTTGTCGAAAATCCGCAAGGCGGTCGCCGCCAGGTCCTTTTCCGCCAGCGACTTGCCGATGCCGACGCCCTGCGCATGCAGGAAGGTATTGGCCATGCCGCCGCCGATCACCAGCGCGTCGACCTTGCTGACGAGGTTTTCCAGCAGATCGATCTTGGTGGACACCTTGGCCCCGCCGATGATCGCAATCACAGGCTTGGTCGGGGATTCCAGCGCCTTAGCCAGCGCATCGAGTTCGGCCTGCATGGTGCGTCCGGCATAGGCCGGCAGTCTGTGGCCGAGGCCTTCGGTCGAGGCATGCGCGCGGTGCGCCGCCGAGAAGGCGTCGTTGACCCAGATGTCGCCGAGCTTTGCGAGTTCCGCCACGAATGCCGGATCGTTCTTTTCTTCTTCCTTGTGGAAGCGGGTGTTCTCCAGACACAGGATCTCGCCGTCCTTCATCGCGGCGACGGCCTGTTGCGCCACCTCGCCGACGCAGTCATCGGCAAACGCGACCGGCTTTCCGATCACCTGCGCCAGCGCCGATGCGACCGGCTTCAGCGACTCCCCGGGGTCGCGCCCTTTCGGCCGGCCGAAATGCGCGAGCAATATGACCTTGCCGCCCTTGCCGGATATCTCGGTGATGGTCGGGCCGATGCGCTCGAGCCGGGTCAAGTCGGTGACGCGGCCGTTCTCCATGGGAACGTTGAGGTCGACGCGCAACAGCACGCGCTTGCCCTTCACGTCGACGTCATCGAGGGTGCGGAAAGCTTTGGTCATTTCGGTCTCGCGCAGCTCATCCTTCGAGACGCCTCGGCTACGCTCGGCTCCTCAGGATGAGGTCTCCCCTCATGGTGAGGAGCGCGCTCGCGGCGCGCGTCTCGAACCATGAGGCCAGCAAATCAGAGCAATTTCCCCATCGCCACGGCGGTATCGGCCATGCGATTGGAGAAACCCCATTCATTGTCGTACCACGACAACACCCGCACCAGCGTGCCGTTTTGCACCTTGGTCTGGTCCATATGGAAGGTGGAGGAATGCGGGTCGTGGTTGAAGTCGATCGAGACGTTGGGCGCGGTGGTGTAGCCGAGGATGCCCTTGAGCTGCTGCTCGGAGGCGCGCTTCATCGCCTCGTTGATTTCCTTGGCGTCGGTCTTGCGCGAAGCCACGATCTTGAGATCGATCACCGAGACGTTCGGGGTCGGCACGCGGATCGCGACGCCGTCGAGCTTGCCCTGCAGTTCCGGCAGCACCAGGCCGATCGCCTTGGCGGCGCCCGTGGAGGTCGGGATCATCGACATCGCCGCAGCGCGGCCGCGATAGAGATCGCTGTGCAGGGTGTCGAGCGTCGGCTGGTCGCCGGTATAGGCGTGGATCGTGGTCATGAAGCCGGTCTCGATGCCGACGGTGTCGTTCAGGACTTTTGCCACCGGCGCGAGGCAGTTGGTGGTGCAGGAGCCATTGGAAACGACGAGATGATCCTTTGTCAGTTTGTCGTGGTTGACGCCGAAGACGATGGTCGCGTCCGCGCCATCGGAAGGCGCCGAAACCAGCACGCGCCTGGCGCCGGCGGTGAGGTGGGCCGAGGCTTTTGCCTTGGCGCTGAATATGCCGGTGCATTCCAGCGCGATGTCGATGCCGAGGTCTTTCCAGGGAAGCCTGGAAGGATCGCGCTCGGCGGAGACCTTGATCTTGCCGTTGCCGACGCTGATCGAATCACCATCGACGGTCACGGTGCCGGGGAAGCGGCCGTGGACGGAATCGAAGCGCAGGAGATGGGCGTTGGTCTCGACCGGGCCGAGATCGTTGATTCCGACCACCTCGATATCCCGGCGGCCGGACTCGGCGATGGCCCGCAGCACATTTCGGCCAATCCGGCCAAATCCGTTGATCGCGACCCGGATTGCCATTCAACTTCTCCTCAAAGGTTCCAAAATTCCGCGGTTCTCGGCTGACATCAGCGTATTTTTGGGCCGTTTCATGCCCTGAACCGGCGTTGGTTGCAATGCATCATAATCCCGAATGTTCCGATAACGCTACTTTGCATTCACCCGCCTCGACGCGGCCTCAACCACGGCCTCGGCGGTGATCCCGAAATGCTTGTAAAGCGCTTTCGCCGGCGCGCTGGCGCCGAAAGAGCTCATGCCGATGAACTCGCCGTCCGGCCCGATCACCGCATCCCAGCCGAACCGGACCGCGGCCTCGATCGCGATTTTGATCGGGGCCGGGCCGATGATCGCCTTGCGCCGGTCCGCCGGTTGCGCCAGCAGCAGTTCAAGCGAGGGTACCGACACCACCCGCGTCGCGACGCCGCGCCCGGCGAGCTCTTTCTGCGCGGCGACGGCGATTTCGACCTCGGAGCCGGAGGCATACAGCGACACCCTGGCCTCGCCCTTGGCGGCAACCAGCTCATAAGCCCCGTGGCGACACAGATTGTCTGACTTGGCGGATGTGCGCAGCGGGGTCAGGTTTTGCCGGGACAAGGCGAGTACCGTCGGGCCGGTCAGGTTTTCGAGCGCCAGCTGCCAGCATTCGGCGGTCTCCACCGCGTCCGCCGGGCGGAACACCCGCATGTTCGGCATCGCGCGCAGCGCGGCGAGATGCTCGACCGGCTGGTGCGTGGGCCCGTCCTCGCCAAGACCGATCGAATCATGGGTCATGACATAGACCACCGCGGTGTGCGACAGCGCCGCGATCCGCATCGAGGGTCGGGCATAATCGGTAAAACACAGGAAGGTGCCGCCCGCCGGCACAAAGCCGCCATGGGCCGAGATGCCGTTCATGGCCCCGGCCATGCCCATCTCGCGGATGCCGTAGTGGATGTAGCGGCCGCTGAAATCATCCGGCGTTACTTCCTTCAAGCCCTTGGTGCGGGTGTTGTTGGACGGCGTGAGATCGGCCGAGCCGAGCAGCAATTCCGGCATTGCAGGCACCAGCACTTCGAGCACCATCTCGCTCGCCTTGCGGGTGGCGACCGTCGGCGGCTCGGCGACCATTTTTTCCTTCAGCTTGCGGATGACCGCGTCGAGATCCGGCGGGCGCTTGCGGTCGATCACCCGGCGCGTGAATTCGCCGCGCAAGCCATCGGGCTTGGCCTCGAAGCGCCTGCGCCAGTCGGCGTGGGCGCTGGCGCCCTGCTTGCCGACATTGCGCCAGGCCGTCAGCACGTCGTCGGGAATCTCGAACGGGCCGTAATTCCACCCCAGCGCCTTCTTGGCGCCGGCGAGTTCTTCGGCGCCGAGCGCCTCGCCATGGGCCTTCGAGGTGCCCGCCTTGGTCGGCGCGCCGAAACCGATGGTGGTCCTGCAGGCGATCAGCGAGGGGCGGTCGGACGATTGCGCCTTGGTGATCGCGGCAGCAATGGCTTGCTGATCGTGGCCGTCGATCCGCACCGCGTTCCAGCCATGGGCCTTGAAGCGCGCGACCTGGTCGACATTGTCGGTCAGCGTGATCGGGCCGTCGATGGTGATGCCGTTGTCGTCGTACAGGAAGATCAGCTTCTTCAGTCTCAAATGCCCGGCGAGCGACGAGCGCCTCATGGCTGACGCCTTCCATCAGATCGCCGTCGGAACACAGCACATAGGTATGGTGATCGACGATGTCCTCGCCGAATTCCGCCGCCAAGAGCCGCTCGGCCAATGCCGATCCGACCGAGAAGGCGACGCCCTGGCCGAGCGGGCCGGTCGTGGTTTCGACGGCGGAGGTGAGGAAATTTTCCGGGTGGCCCGGCGTCCTGGAACCGAGCTGGCGAAAATTCTTGATCTGCTCCAGCGTCATGTCGGCATTGCCGGTGAGGTAGAGCAGCGCGTATAGCAGCATCGAGCCATGCCCGGCCGAAAGAACAAAACGGTCGCGGTCCGGCCAGTGCGGATCGGCGGCGTCGAATTTCAGGAACTGCGTGAACAGCACGGTGGCGATGTCGGCGGCGCCCATCGGCAGGCCGGGATGCCCGGATTTGGCCTTTTCGACAGCATCCATGGCCAGCGCGCGGATCGCATTGGCCATACGGGAATGATCGACGCGCGTCATGATGAAAATCCGCCTGAAATGAGATGCTTGGTGGCGATCCGCCGGTGAAGCGGGCGGCCTCGGCACAAGCCTTGGGGCAACGGGAACTGAGGGCTGGATAGCATCTCGGTTCCCGGAGTCCAAGGCAGTGCAACGCGGCGCAGGGGCGAAAAGTTGCTTTGTGGTGCATAGCTTGGAAGCGACGTTGCGCTGGCCTCGCTTGCCACGTAAATTTCGTCGCCTAAAGGTTTGCCGAACCGCAAATTTTTCGGGGCGGCCGGCTCAAAATGGAGGTCCGCGCTGTCTGATGAGCGATCGTCCCGTCAACGGTTCGGGCAACGCCGAACCATCATCTGCCGATATCGACGCCGCGACGCGGCGGCTGATGACGGCGCTTGAGGCGCTGGAGAGCGCGGCCGAGCGCCGGCGCGAGGCCGATCGCGACGAAAATGAGCTGGCGAGCCGGATTCAGGCGCTGGGTGCGGATCGGTCGCGGTTGGCCGACGAACTCGACGGATCGCTGGTGAAATCGCGCCGGCTCGAGCGCGCCAATCGCGAGATCGCGGAAAGGCTTGATGCGGCGATCGGCACCATCCGCTCGGTACTCGATGCCGGAGAGGACTCATGAACCATATCAACAGCCACATCAACGTCACCATCAACGGCCGGCAATACCGGATGGCCTGCGAGGAGGGGCAGGAGGTGCGGCTGCTGAAGCTCGCCGAGAGCCTCGAATCGCGAATCGGCGTTCTGCGCGGCAAGTTCGGCGAGATCGGCGATGCGCGGCTGATCGTGATGGCGGCGCTGACGGTGTGCGACGAATTGCTCGACGCCGGCCAGCGCATCCGCGCCCTCGAGGAGGAACTCGAGACCCTGCGCAACGTCCGCGTGGCGGCGGCCGATCGCGCCCGGGCGACGCAGACCGCGGTGGCCAACGCGCTGAACGCCGCCGCCGATCGCATCGAAAAGACCACGCAGGTGCTGAACCGCACCATCGGCGGCGGCGTGGCGATCGGCTGACCACAATCCCACCCTCCCTTTGAGGGGGAGGGTCGCCGCGCTCGGCGATGCGAAGCATCGTCCGGTGCGGGCGGGGTGGGTGATGGTCTATCTCCGGCGGCGGTGTTTCAGTCGTTCGGCTTTCACCTCCCGCGAACCATCAAAGCGCTGTTATTCACCCTGACACCATCGAACCAGGACATTGCCCGCGTTAGCGCTGGCGGTTTGAGGCCATCATGGTTACATTGGCTGTGCGAAGCTGCGTCGCGCGTCAGGAGCCATATATCCCCGGGGCCTTATCGATCCTTCAGGGAACTGTCCCTGGCCGGGTCCGTGGATCCGGTCATATGGTGCCCACCTACTTTCGTAGGGAACTCCGGGATCGAGCGCTCCAACGGCCATCGCGGCTTCGCACTTTTCTTTTTTGCTTGCCGAGTATTTTCGTAGCTTCAGCCCACACTTCCCGTCATACCCCGCGAAAGCGGGGTATCCAGTACGCCGCAGCCTTGCGGTTCTATCGCCGGCGCCTCTGGAATACTGGATCACCCGCTTTCGCGGGCGATGACAGCGAAGCGGGCGGTGACAGCGAAATGTGACGTCGCATGTCCCGTGCCACCGATCCCACCTCGAAGGCCGAACTCCGCACCGCGGCACTGGCTGCGCGCGACGCGTTGAGCGACAGAAAGCGCGCCGCCGCGGCGAAGGCGCTCGCCCGGCGCGGCCTGCCGATTCAAATCGCGCAAGGCGCCGTTGTTGCCGGCTATTCGCCGATCCGCAACGAGATCGATCCGTTTCCCCTGATGCGAGCACTCGCCGCGCGGGGCGCGCGGCTGGCGCTGCCGGCGGTGATGGCGCGCGGCAAGTCGCTCGCCTTTCGTGCCTGGTCTCCCCTCGACCGGCTGACGCAGGGACCGCTCGGCATTCTCGAGCCGTCGCCCGCCGCCGCCGAAATCATACCCGACATCGTGCTGCTGCCCTTGGCGGCGTTCGACCGCGCCGGCCACCGCATCGGCTATGGCGCCGGGCATTATGACTTCACTCTGGCGCATTTGCGCAAGATGAAGGCCATCGCGGCCATCGGCCTTGGCTTTTCGGTGCAGGAAATCGAAGCTGGTTCCGGCGCTGTCGCACGACGTGGCGCTGGATTATGTGCTAACGGAAACGAAAGTGTTCGATTTCCGGAGTTCGTGATTTGCGCATTCTTTTCGTCGGCGACGTCGTCGGCAGGTCCGGCCGCACCGCCATCTCCGAATATTTGCCCGGCATGATCCGCGACTGGGCGCTCGATCTCGTCGTCGTCAATGGCGAGAACGCGGCCGGCGGCTTCGGCATCACCGAGGCGATCTACCAGGAATTGATCGACGCCGGCGCCGATGCCGTCACCCTCGGCAACCATGCCTGGGATCAGCGCGAGGCGCTGGTGTTCATCGAGCGCGCCCCGCGGCTGGTTCGCCCGGCGAATTTTCCGCAGGGCACGCCGGGCCGCGGCACGGCGCTGGTCGACACCAAGAACGGCAAGCGCGCGCTGGTCATCAACGCCATCGGCCGCGTCTTCATGACGCCGTTCGACGATCCGTTCGCCGTCATCAACCGCGAACTCGAAGCCTGTCCGCTGCGCGAGGCGGCTGACGCCATCGTGGTCGATTTCCATTGCGAGGCGTCGAGCGAAAAGCAGGGCATCGGTTTTTTCTGCGACGGCCGCGCCAGTCTGGTGGTCGGCACCCACACCCATGTGCCGACATCGGACCATCAGATTCTGTCCGGCGGCACCGCCTACATGACCGACGCCGGCATGACCGGCGATTACGATTCGATCATCGGCATGCAGAAGGAAGAGCCGCTGCGGCGTTTTACGACGGGCATTCCCTCCAACCGTTTCGAACCGGCGCTGGGCGCAGCCACCCTGAGCGGCGTCGCGGTCGAGACCGACGATGCCACCGGGCTGGCGCTCAGAATCGCGCCGGTGCGAACAGGCGGAAGGCTGGAGCCGACGCTGCCGGGGTTTTGGAGCAGTTAGCACTCAGCTGGTAGGGCGCCGCTCTCTTGAATTATCAGCGTAAGCAGCTCACCGCATCGTCGCAAGCTGTACTGCGAGCACACACGCCCGGTCGTACTCGTCGAGATTGATCCATTCGTCGATCGTGTGCGGCTCGTTCTGCCCCGCGCCGAAGGTCACGGTCGAAATACCGTGGCGGACCATCCAGTTCGCGTCGAGGCCGCCATTCGCGGCGCGGACGGCCGGCGTTCCGCCGATGGCGGACACGGCCGCGATCGCGCGTTTCACGACCGGCAGGCTTTCCTTCATGCGGAACGGATAATAGTCGGTCTCGGCTTTGAACTTGACGCGGCCTGACTTGCCCTCGCTGTTCCTGACGCGCTTGGCCGCCTTCTCAAACGCCGTCTTGTAGGCTTTGGTGATCTCCTTGAAAAACTTCGGATCGTGGCTACGGCTCTCTCCGCGCACATGCACATAGTCGGTGACGACGTTGGTGGCGTCTCCGGCCGGCCGGCCGTCGCCGCCGGTGACGGGACCGACATTGCTCGTGCCCTGCCGCTTGCCCTTCACCACCTTGCCAAACCAGCCGCCGGCCTTCACGTCGGCGAGCGCAAGCGCAAGGATCATGGTCGAACTGATGCCGCGCTCCGGCGCGACGCCGGCATGCGAGGCGCGGCCGAAAATCTCGACCTGCCAGCGATCGGCGCCGACGGCGCCGATGGTGACATTGGAGGCCGAGCCGCCGTCGTAGTTGAAGGCCATGACCGGCGAGCCGAGGTCCTGGGTCTTGACGTGGCGCGCACCCCATAGCCCGCTCTCCTCCCGCACGCAGAACAGGAGCGTTATCGGCGGATGGTCAAGCTTCTGCTTCGCCAGCTCGGCCGCCAGCGTCACGAGAACGCCACAGCCGCAGCGATTGTCGCCGCCGAGCGCGGTCTTCGCCTGCGTTGGCGATCTTGCGGCCGGCGAGCTTCGGCTTCGCTCCGGCGCACAGCGGCACGGTGTCCATGTGGGTCATGAACATGATCCGCGGCTGGTTGTGCATCGCGCCGCGGCCGGGCAGGTCGACAATGAGGTTGCCGGTCTCTGTCGGCACGGGAATGCGTGTATTGGCGTCGTCGAGGCGGATCGCGTCCGCCGGCACTCCGCTTTCCTGCAGCGCCGCGGCAAGCTCGCGCCCTATCGCCGCCTCCTTTCCGGTGACGCCCTCGACAGCGAGGAAGCGCATGAGGCGGTCGGTGGCGGCTTGAGCGTCGACAGACATGACTTGTCCCTTTGATGAACGGTGCTTGCAAGCATCCTTCGCGACACCCGGTTTCGCAAGGCTCTTCAGACAATCCGCCGAGTTAATTTTGGCGGGAGGCAGGCAGGAATTCGTCGAGGCGTCAAAGGCACGATCGTGCAAGCGAGCGGCAGCTCATCGCACCAAACGGACCTCCAACGACGTCCGCCGTTCGGTCGGTTGGACTTTGAGTTGCAGATCCGTGAGCTGTGACGATGATTTTAGTGGCTGCAAAAGCCGAATGTTCCGGATGGAAGTCTTGGCCGCCGCCGACAAGACATGCGCCAGCGGCAGCAGATCGCCTATTCAGTCCGCGAGGACTAGCGTGCCCCAAACCATCATCGGCGGCGGGCGACGGCAACTCCCAACAGGAACGCGATCAACAGCGAACCAAGAGGCGCTTCGCGCGCGATGTTACTCAAGATGCTCAATGGCATGCCGGGCTTCCGGCCCGCTTCTATCGCGCCGCTAACTCGATTGACTGTACCTTTCACGGCGTCGGACACTTCCGCCATGGTGGATTTCGGTTCTGGCACGGGATCCAGGCCCTCGTAGACGAAAGGAGCTAACGGGCTGTCATCACTCACGATCTGATCTCCAAGCCAACAAACAACCAATCAATCGGAGCATGAATTGTTCCGATACGGTCATCTCAACTGTAATATCGCCCGCGCCGCCGCGGCGGGCGCGTCATCAATAGCGCCAACGCAAAACCGATCCCGCCCGCGATCAACATCGAGCCGAGCGGGTTGTCCTGCACCCTTTTCGCGATCGCTTGCGAGCCGTCACGGAAAGTATCGCCGCTGTTTTCATAAGCATCCCTGGCGTAGCCAGCGGCAGCATCGGTGGCGTCGCGCGCTGCATCCTTGGCCTGGCCGTATAGGTTCTGCGCCGTGCCTGCGGCCTCGCGGGCGCGGCCTGCTGTCTGGGTCTTTGCGTCGCCGGCGATATCGCCGACGCGGCCCTCGACCTTACCGGCGAAATCCTTCGCCGAGCCGGCAAACCGATCCTTGTCCATGGCGCGCGCTCCATAAGTTGAATCTCAAAGCGCCAACCGACGAGGTCGGTTTTAGTTCCCGCTTGGCACGAAACAGAGATGGCGCTTGCCGACAGCCTTCCCCAATTCGGCCTGGCGCGGCAGCGCCAGTGCACTTGAGGATCGAAGGACCAAGAGTGAAGATGCGCCCGGATCGGAAATCGGGAGGCTAACCAATGGTCCGCATGGCAGTGATTGTATTGGGCGTGCTTCTTTCTTTTGCGGCAAATGCACAGAGCCTGAGATTGAAAAATTATCTGCACCCGGAAAACGATGGGATCCGCGTCTTCAATGAAATATATCTGGCGGGCGCGATGGACGCACTGACGGCCTACAACATGGCGGCCCCCGTCAAACTGTTTTGCAAAGAGGGCGGACTTGTCAGCCATGAGGAGGCGGCTCATTTGATCCTGGACTGGGCCAAGAAGCAGACGAATGGCGAAGACGACACGATCATTGTCGTTCCGCTGCTTCTTCTTCTGAAAAAGACTTATCCGTGTCGCTAGAGCGGGATGGGTCTAGTTTGAATTGATTGGGGATTCCCAAATCGGAAGGCTTCTGATTCAACATGCTGACTGGGCAGGAGGCCAGCATGGATGGGACGAGCCTATTCGGACGACCTTCGTGAGCGGGTGGTGAGGGCTGTCATCAAAGGCGGGCTGTCGCGGCACCAGGCGGCGGCCCAATTCGGAGTGGGCATCAGCACGGCGATCAACTGGGTGCAGCGCTTCCACCAGACCGGCAGCGTTAAACCGGATCGGATCGGCGGCTATAGGCCAAAGAAGATTACGGGGCCGCACCGCGAATGGCTGATGCAACGGTGCCGGAAGGATTTTACCGTGCGAGGGCTGGTGGCCGAACTCGCTGAGCGCGGCCTCAAGGTCGATTACCGCACGATGTGGGAGTTCGTCCACGCTGAGAAGCTCAGTTATAAAAAAAGACGCTGATTGCCGCCGAGCAGGACCGTCCCGATGTCGCGCGGCGGCGAGCGCAGTGGACCAAGTATCGGGATCGGATCGATCCCACTCGGCTGGTGTTCATCGATGAGACCTGGACCAAAACCAATATGGCGCCGCTGCGGGGCTGGGCACCGCGCGGTCAACGCATCAAAGCCAAGGTGCCGCACGGCCGCTGGCAGACCATGACCTTCATGGCCGCCTTGCGCCACGATCGCATCACCGCTCCATGGTTCATCGAGGGGCCGATCAACGGCGAAGCCTTTCTTCTCTACATCGAGAAGGTTCTAGTCCCGACCCTGCGGCACGGCGACATCGTCATCATGGACAATCTCGGCTCACACAAGGCCAACGCCGTGCGTCGCGCCATCCGTGCCGCCGGCGCCCGGCTCTTCTACCTGCCGAAATACTCGCCCGACCTGAACCCAATCGAGCAGTTCTTCGCCAAGTTCAAACACTGGCTACGCAAAGCCGCCCAGCGAACAACCGAGGCCGTCTACGATGCCATCGCCCCGATCCTCGACACCGTCTCACCGGCCGAATGCGCCAATTACTTCGCCAACGCCGGATATGACCAAACCTAAACCCATCCCGCTCTAGCCCCCATCCGCCGCATCGCTTTGCGCTCCCTGATCCCGGCGGCCGATCGCCGCGGAATCATATGCTCACAATGAGCTTTTCCGGCTCTGACGGACATGCAAGGCCGTTTTTTTGAAGGGGCATATTCAGCCTGTCCGGGTGTTGTAGCTCAAAGCCGGTACAGGCCTATGTACCGGGTCTGGGTTCCATGAGCGCGAGTTCATTACAATGGTCGGCCGGGAGGGCAGCAATGAGGAGACGCGAGTTCGTAACGCTGATTGCCGCCGCAACAACTTGGCCGCTCAGAGCGCGGGCGGAGCGGGTTCCGGTGGTGGGCTATCTTAACCCGGCGCCGGCGCCCGGGATCCCGCACATAATTGCTGCCTTCCGGCAGGGTTTGGCTGACGAGGGCTATGAGGAGGGTAAAAACCTCGCAATCGAAAGCCGCTTTACCGCCTTCCGACCAGAGCTAATGCATGAGGCTGCCGGCGATCTTGTTCGGCTCCAGGTGAACGTCATTTTCGCATCAACTCCGGACGCGGTTGCCGAGGCCAGGAACGCGACGAGCAGCATTCCGATCGTTGGACTGGACTTCGAGGGCGATCCCGTTGCGCTGGGATATGTCAAGAGTATTGCCCGCCCGGGCGGCAATTTGACCGGGATGTATCTTGATCTTCCGGAGTTGAGCGGGAAACACGTGGGGTTGCTTAAGGAGGTTGTTCCCGGGCTCTCTCGCGTAGCAATCTTTGGCATCCCCAGTCTCAACGCGGCGCAATTCGCAGCGGCGGCGGCGGCGCTCCGGGCGGCCAGGGTAGAAGCTGAGATTGTTGAGGTGAAGGGCGCGGATGACTGGGCGCGCGCCTTGGAGGCCGCCAAAACAAGAAAGGTCGAAGCCGGTATTTTGTTGTCGTCGCCTGTTGTCTTCGCCAGTTCGGAACAAATCGCCAAGCTTGCGGTGACTCATCAGCTCCCTCTCATTTGCTTGTTCGAGGAATTTGCAAGGGCCGGCGGTTTCATCGCTTACGGGCCGAATGTAGACGCAATGGAACAAAAAGCCGGGGTTTATGTCGGGAAAATCCTGCACGGTGCCAACCCAAATGACTTGCCGATACAGCGGCCGACGAAGTTCGATCTGGTTATCAACCTCACGACCGCCAAGGCGCTTGGCCTTGAGGTACCGTTGCAGTTGCAGCAGCTCGCCGACGAGGTGATCGAATGAGACGGCGCGATGTCGCCCATCGGCACAAACCGGACCTCACGCGATGTCCGACTTGAGTCCGCTTCTCTAATAGGCTGTTTGAAACTCGGTGCCGTCAACCCAGATCCGGTGCATGATCACGGCCAGCCGGCGCGCCAGCGTCACGATCGCCTTTTTCATCCCGCGGCGCCTGGCGATCTGCATCGCCCAGGCCTTGAGCCAGGACCATTTTTTTGAATGCATCATGCTCTGAGCTGCTTCGTAGAGCATCGTCCGCATCATCTCATCTCCGCAGCGCGATATTTTGCCGCTCCAATCGATCTCGCCCGATTGATACCTGGAGCAGGTCAACCCAAACACCGCCCCGACTGACTTGGATTTGCGGAACCGGGCTGGCACATCGACGGTAGCGCGATAAGTCAGCGCCACCACGGGGCCGACACCGGGGGTCGTCATCAGGCGCCGGCATACCTCATCCTCCCGCACGATAGCCAGCAAGCGGCGGTGCAGAATGACAACCTGTTCGCGCAGCGCCCGCCGGACGATGAGCAGTGGTTCGACCAGAACGGCTAGATCGGGCTGGTTCTCGACCATTTCCTGGATGCGGGCCTCGAACCTCACCTTGCCAACCATTCCGACCTTGAGGCCGAAGTTGCGCAAGGTACCTCGCAGATCATTCTCGATGGCGATGGCCTTCGACTGCAATAGCTTGCGATGGGTCAGCAGCATTCGCAGCTTCTGACTGCGGAGCGTCTTCACATGCACCGGTCGGTACAGTCCCACCCGGATCATCTGAGCGATGCCGCGCGCGTCATTGCGGTCGGTCTTGTTGATCTGCGCCTTCAGCACCGCCTGCATGTGCCGCGTCTCGACACAGATCACCGGTAACTCCGCTTCGGCGAGAGCGCTGAACAGCCATTGCGATAGCGGTCCGGCTTCCAGTCCAATCCGCTTGAAGCTGTAGGTGGGGTTCGCCAGAACCTTCAGCAGGGCTGCAGGTTCGCTCGCTACCTTCACTTCCTTCTCGATCCTGCCCGTGTCATCCACAATGCAGATGCTGGTCTCCTTGACCGATACGTCCAATCCGGCAAAATGGTCCATGCTGCGCTTCTCCTTCTGATGCTTGAGGCCGTAACCACGGACCTCGTTTCACCATCAGCCTGAAGCGCAGCACCAAAAATCTTCAGCTATCCACAAGCTGGGCCGGCCGATTACCCCATCTTTTGCGTGCAAAGCGGAAGTCGGACTTCTGGGCCGTCAGCTCAGCTTTTGACCCACAACGGACATCGGCCTAGCCCGAGGGCACGCTCGTAACAGCCCTCGTTTTGCCTGTTAATCATCTGGTCGAAGCGTTACGGTGCTCTGCTTGGCTTGGACGCCCGGAGTTGACAGCAATGCGTTTCTGCCTGGCTGCCTTACGATGGCGGTCTTTTTGCGCGCGGGCCTACACGGCTGCGCTGGCCGTCGCATTATTGCTGACCACGCAGGCACAAAGTCAGGCAGACGGGCAGCCCAAGCGAATACTGATGCTTTATTCGTTCGGCCGAGATTTCAAGCCTTGGAAGGACTATGCCTCAACCATCCGTTCGGAATTGGAGCGCCAATCACCATGGCCGCTGACGGACCAATCGCTTGTAAGCGCCCGTTCCAGCAATGAAGACCCTGAAGTCCCGTTCATCGAATACCTTCGTGCTCTCTATAGAAAAAACCCGCCTGACATAATTGTGGGTATCGGAGCGCCGGCGGCCGTCTTTGTCCAGCAGCACCGCCAGCAAATCTTTCCTAAAGCTCCGATGGTTTTCACGGCGATGGAAGAGCGTCGGATTGATGTCGCCGCTCTTACTGAATATGATTCCGTCGTTGCGATGAAGCACGACTTTGCTGCAGCTATTGAGAACATCCTGCGGGTTTTACCGGACACCAAGAACGCGTCATGGTGGTGAACGGATATTCTCCTAATGAGAGGTTTTGGCTAGAGGAGATCCGTCGCGAGGTGAGGCCCCTCGAAAGCCGTGTCGCCTTTACATGGACTAGTCACCTCTCGTTCGAGGAAATCCTGAAACTCGCATCCGAGCTTCCGCCGCACTCGGCTATCTTCTGGCATACCATGTACGTTGACGGAGCAGGTGTCGGGCACGAAGGTGACAGTGCCCTGAAAAAACTTCACGCAATTGCCAATGCACCAATGTTTTCTTTGTTCGATGTTTTTTTCGACGGCGAGACAGTCGGGGGGCCGATGCACTCAATGCTCGAAGAGGCTCAAGAGACGGCTGCCGTTGCCATTCGCATCCTAAACGGTGAGTCGCCTGGTGACATCAAGGTTCCACCAACCAGATTTGCAACTCCAAAGTTCGACTGGCGGGAAATGCAGCGCTGGGGGATCAGCGAGAAAAACCTTCCGCCGGGAAGCGAAATCCTGTTTCGGGAGCCAACGGCATGGGAGCGTTATTCGTGGCAAATCGCGCTGATCACCGCCGTTATTTCTCTTGCAGGCCGGGCTTATCTCGGCCCTGCTGCATGAGCATCGTCGGCGTCGTCTGGCCGAAGTGCAGTCCCGGCAGCGCATGGCAGAACTGGCCCGTGTCATGCGCTTCTCGACCGCTGGCGAACTGACCGCCTCCATCGCTCACGAAATCAACCAACCACTCG
The DNA here is from genome assembly GCA_963735835.1 of uncultured Alphaproteobacteria bacterium. Classification (GTDB taxonomy): domain Bacteria; phylum Pseudomonadota; class Alphaproteobacteria; order Rhizobiales; family Xanthobacteraceae; genus Bradyrhizobium. Next base: position 41,259 of record CAVTNA010000047.1, read on the forward strand.
GCGCTATTCTGACCAACGCCGAAACCGCAAAGGAAATCCTGAAATCTCCGAGCCCTGACGTCGCGGAACTGAACGAGATCGTGGACGATATTTTGCATGATGACCGGCGCGCGGGCGAAGTCATCCGGAGGATGAGGAGCCTGCTGAAGAAAGCACCGTTTGAACTGAAAAAAGTTCGACTTAAATGACGTTGTTCACGAAACGATTGGAGTTATTTTTTCTCCTGCCGGCGGACGAAGGGTCGAACTGACTAGTTTGATCACACCGGATGCGCTTCCGATCCTTGGCGACCGCGTCCAACTTCAACAAGTCATTCTGAACCTTGTCGTGAACGGGATCGACACGATGAAGGATACGCCTAGCGAAAATCGCATCATCAGCATCCGAACCTCGCGCGTCGAAAAGTTTGCCGAACTATCCGTGTCGGACCGCGGTCCGGGCATTCCCGAAGACAAAATAAAAGAGGTCTTCGAACCGTTCTTCACCACCAAGGCGGAAGGCATGGGCATGGGACTGTCCATCGCGCGGACCATTATCGAGGCGCACCATGGGCAGATATGGGCAAAAAATCGGGTTCACGGCGGCGCGTCGTTCCGGATCAAGCTTCCTCTTGTCCGATAGTTGGTGATCCGTGGCGCGACCCAGACGAAGTGGACCCGACTTTCGGTATTGGCACAACCCGGACATGCCGCCATGGTCGCCCTATGTTCGGTTTCGGGGGCAAAGCGGAAAACATATGCTCCCATTGAGCTTTTCAGGTTTTGACCTATGGCGGACATGATCTAGCAACAGAAATTCACAGGCTTTATTGGCAATGCAAAACAACTTTTTGGCGTACTTCAACAATTCGCTCGCTCGTCAGTTTGGTGCCCGCGTGGTATGCGTGCCGCGCAATCCACTCATAGAGGAACGCTGGACCAGTGCGGTTGTTGTTCCCAACTACTAGTGCACCTCCAAGCGGCTTCGCCGAACATCATGCTAGGGTTTTTATCTTTGTCTAATCGAGACCTCGTAATTGTCGTGGATGATGACCCCGCAATGTTGAGCGGGGTAGCGCGCTTGCTGAAACAGCATGGGTACGACACCAACCTGTTCGCGTCTGCTGAGGCCTTCAAAGGCCACAACGACTACGAGAGGGCGGCCTGCATCATTTTGGACGTCAACCTGAACGATGGATCAGGCATCGAGTTGCGGCGTGGTCTAAAAGTCGCTGGGATTGACGTGCCGGTTATCTACATGACTGCGAACGACACCCCTGCCATTCGCGCGGCTGCGCTTCAAACCGGATGCCTCGCGTATCTCGAAAAGCGGTTCTCGGCGAAGTCCCTGATCGAGCCGCTCAAGCGAGCATCGGCGGGCTCTCGTAGGCGCGCTGGGAAGGGATGATGGGTCCGCGTGCTCAAGACGAGTTCCTCCTTGCCGCTACAGTCCAAAACCTCCGAAAGCCGGCAGAGCTGATCCCGCTGCCCGCCCCAAATGCCGGCCTGAGAAACAAGCTCATGCGCGTCTGATTGCTTGCAGGATCGCAAACAGTCGGGCCGCCGACTTCTTCAACAATATCGGCACACAGCGGACATTAGGCCGAAAGCTCGGTGGCTACCTCAACTGCTACCCTGCGGCTTCAATCGGCAAGATAACTTCAAATATCGTCCCGTAGGGACGGTTCGCAGACGCCTGAAGCACGCCGCCGTGGGATTCGATAATCGACCGGCAAATCGTAAGCCCAATTCCGGTCCCGGTGGACTTCGTGGTGAAGAACGGCTCGAAGATACGATCCTTGTCCTTCTCACTTATTCCGGCACCGGAATCCGCAATGGAGACCACAATCTGGTTCGAGTTTTGAATGATATCTGACCTCATCCGCAACACGCGAGAACGTTCGGGGGTAGCGTTCATGGCTTCGATCGCGTTCAGGATCAAATTCTGAAAGACTTGCAGCAATTGGCCTCGATGAGCGAACACTTGCGGGAGTTCGTTGTGCAGCTCCATCGAGACCGATACGCGATGAGTTCGCAATTCGATTTCAGTGGCTGTAAGCGCCTCCCGAACGAGGCCGTTTACGTCAAGCCATGCTCTCCCGTGTCTATCCTTCCTGTACATAGACCGGATGCCGCTGATCAAGGCGCTCGCACGGTGACTGCCATCGACCACGCAATTCAACGCGGCACGCGCCTCTTCAAGGTCGGGCGTCGCCCCAGTGAGACAAAGCAAAGCCGTTTCGCCATTGAGGGAGATTGCTGCCAGAGGTTGCTTGATCTCGTGGGCGATTGAAGCGGCCATCGCGTCCATGGCGACCTGCCGCGCCTCGCGAGCGCCACGCTGCCTCAAGACAGAACGTGCCAGGTTTGCATAGAGGGTGGTCGTCTCTGAAAGGAGAACAATCAGTACGACGATTGAGGCAGTTAACGCAAAGACCCGGGATGCATACCAGCCGACATCGAAACGACCGACGGCAAGCAGGCTACTCATCGTAACCTCAAGCACAAGCGTGAAAGACAGAACCACCAGCCATAAATCAAGTACGCAGTTTCGCCGAAACCACAAAAGCAAAAGCGCGCCGATACACAATGACTCTTGCAATACGGCAGCCAGCCGCACGATACCTTGGTCATACTGAACGGCATCGCCCATAAGGGAAGGCAAAAACTGTTCCCAGGCAATCACACTCCAGGTCAGTCCGCACACGATTGCGATCACAACTGCGACGCCAGAGAAGATGATAAATCCCGGCGAGCGTTGGGACGCGTTTGTCGCGGTTTCATCGTCTTTCAGCAGCGAATAGACGATGACGGCCAGCGGTAATCCGACTTTCCAGAAATTATAGAGCCATGCGGTGGTCTGCAGCCCGGCCCCGAAGAGTCCCGTCGGCGCGAACGCTCCCGGAAAGACGAGCGCATGCGCAATGGCAATCAGCGCAGTATACAAAAAGCCCATTGCAAGCGCGAAAAGTGACCACCGACGCACAATGGTAAATTGCGCAAAGATTAGTGCAGAGGTAATGAGATCATTGACAGCATAAATGCTTTGGTAGGCTGGAACGAAACCGTCAACACGCTGCAGCTGAATCGTCGCAAACGGAGCCGCGATAAAAAATACGACGACAAGAGCTGCAGCAATTCCGAGCGCCAGCCGAATCTGCCCACGCGACGGTGGCAGGGTTGCCAGCAGAAATTGCGGCTGGTGGGAAATTTCCATCATCGCAGTCATCACGTTTTCACGATTCAGAAAAGAACACAATGCAAACGTGGCTCATCGACGTATCCACCGGCTCTGCTAATGGCGGCAACCGGCCGATAATCTGGCGGGTGGCGGCCGTCAAAGGCTGCCCGTGAAGGCCGGTGCCAATCGCAGGTCCGCCATTGGCATCAAACGGACCTCGCGCGATGTCGGACTTGAGTCCGTTATGCGCATAAAAACGGACGTGAACTAGCCACTGCTGGCAGCCTACTTTTCCTTATCGCCTAACAATTCGCTGGTGGTTTTGTTGACGAAATGTGTGCGCAGACAGGCCGGGCAAGTCACGGCTTCATAGTCGTTCGCTTGATCGGTTGCCGGATCCTTGGCCAACCAAATCTGGACGTTCATGCCGGTCCGGGGGCACCGAATGATGACGTGCGCCATCCACTACGGTGGCGCGGCCGTTGCCCCAGTCGCATTGATCTATCTCAAATCAGAGGGGGAGTGGCTCACCAGACAACGTTTGTCCTGAAGGCGACGGGTCGTTCTTCGCCTTCCTCCGCCAGCAGCTTCAAAAGCATCTGGCGTTTCTCTGGATCGGTGGTTTCCGCCGGCCGCTTCCGAAACAGCTTGACGTTCTCTTCTTGGATGAACTTTTTCATGGGCCAAGCAAGAAAAAGAGAGGGCGCTATTCGCGAGTTCAATACTAGGCGTTGGAGACTTAATCGTCTGTTCGGTATCCGACTTAGATCGACGGGATATATCGAAGCATCTGACAGGTCTGCTGTTGGCAGCTTTCGGACATGCCGACCCTCTTGAGGGATGTCCGTTCCTGGGGGCAAGGCGGAAAACATCTGCTCACGGCGAGTATTTCGCCTTTTGACCCGATGCGGACAGAGAGTTGGGTCCGCCGCCGTTGATCTAGATCAACTAGAAACCTTGCACTCGCCATTAAGGGGGTCACGGGATGCAGGTTTTGCGATCACATTAAATCGCGATTGGTCTGGTCGGTCACTCGTTACTGTGGAGGTCATCACAATGAGATGCAGGTTGATTATCCTTACGTTCGCGATCTTAATTGTCCCAGCGTTCGCTAGTGAAGCGCTTGCCACGACGGTCGATATTCGCAGCATCACCTGTAGCGAATATCTCGCCATGCCGGCTGCACCGTCGAGCAAGTTCTCGGCTTGGATGACCGGCTGGTTTAGTTATCAAAGTCGGAGGACGTTTGTAGATTTTGACCTGCATCGGACAAATGTCACAAACGTAAGAGGGTGGTGCCAATCCAACCCGAGTGCCAGTGTGATGGTAGGCCTGGAAAAATCGATAGGCGTAACCGCGGTGCCTAACGCTACGCTGGATTTTAACAAGATCACTTGCGGAACTTGGTTGGGGTACGGTCCAGAGGATCAAGATTTTGTAAGATATTTTATGAGCGGCTACTACAACGCGGCGGCAAGCAACAGTGTATTGGATTACGACCGCCTGCAGAGGAATTCCAGTGCGGTCGTCACGTATTGCAAGAAGAATAAATCCCGCACTCTACCAACGGCCATTCAGAATAGAGCTAGCTAGGCTGGACCAGTTTCCAGCCGCTTACGAGCGACGGAGAGCGCCCTACGAATGCATACGAACTCGGCCATTAGCATGGCATCTGCTAATGGCGGCACTGAACGGACATGCCGCAGTAGTCGCTCTGTGTCCGTTGTTGCTGGGGGCAGAGCGGAAAACATATGCTCAAAGCGAGCTTTTCCGGTTTTGACCCGAAGCGGACGCTCGGTCTCATGGCTTGGCGCTAGGCAGACCCTCCGTTGATCTAGGTCAACGTCAGCGATCCTTTGGCGCTCATGCTATGTTCAGCCGCACCCGAGGCGGCTCCCGTCACCTTTCAGTTCCGCAAGCGCGAAGAGGAGTCCGTGATGCATTCGAGGAAGCGTCTTTCGATCAAGTCAGCGACAGTTGCCGGGATTGCTGCTAGCGTCCTGTTGGGGCTTGCAGGTCTCACTCTCAATCCAGCGCCAGCCAAGGCGGTCGTGTACTGCCAGTACGTCGAATATCCGCACGGTTGCGTTGCCCGGGCCGGCGTGGTGCTCAGGCCTCGTCCGGTGGCGCGCGCTGCGGTCCGTCATAACGCCGGTGGCAATTTAAATGGCGGCGTCAATCGCGTTGGGGTGCGGCGCTAAAGCACTTGTTTGCGGGTCACGACCTTGGCGCGGCAGACGGCAAGCCAGGTTCTTGACCCGTTTACATTTTTGTCATCAGCAATTCTTCTGTTTTCGGAGAACGGAAGCCTGCTTATGGCACCTTTCGGACATGGTGCGATGTCCGACTTGAGTCCGGTTTCGGGGGTAAAGCGGAAGTTGGATTTTGGGCGGTCAGGTCTGCTTGTGCCCCGAAACGGACATCCGCCAGCATTCCGTGGATGGTCGATCGGGACGCTACCAGCTCGACACCGCTTACCGAACATCTCCAAATGTTGCCTTTAGAAATTCGCGGAGGTCATCGGTCGATTGGTCTGATGCCGATTGGTTGAAATTCGACGTTCTTGCCTCCATATTTAAAACGGACCTTGAATCTGGGCACATCGAACCCGTAATACGCATCCGGATATGCCACAAGTCGAAGCGCGGAATTCGTCTTCCGGGATTTGTCCCAATCGTCCCGGCCATTTACCATGGCGCGACAGCCCGGCGTCCACTCATCGCGCTCGCCGATCAAAATTAATGAGGGAACCGTCGTATTCCCACTCAGCCCGTCGCAAACAGGATAGAAGGCGACCGCCGCTCGAAACTTGTTCTCGTAGGTCTGTTCAATTGCGCCACGTTCAACAGACAAGCAGGGCAAGTCAAGCCACCCTGCGAAAAGCTGATTACGACAACTCGCTTCGCGTCAACAAATGGCTGCCGAACGAGGAAGTTCAGGCCCCGATAAGCGTCAAAGTCCTGGTCGCGGGGAAAACGGTTGCCGCAGATATTTCCGATGCCGCGCGGTCGGAAGTGATGCACGCAGCCCCGCGGGGGATTGCGGGCGCTGATGGCGGCCTTGAGCGCAGCAGCAGCCAGCCGCGCATCAATCGAGCGGCGGATGGCGTAACCTACGACCCGACGGGACCACGCATCGAGGGTGACAGCCACGTACACGAAGCTGGTCGTGATGGCGACATAGGTGATGTCAGCCACCCAAAGCTGGTTGGGACCATCCAATGTCATGGTCGTCGCTAGGTTGGGGCAGATCGGATCGTTGTGATCGCTGTCTGTCGTCGCGATGAACCGCCTGCGCGGCTTCGGATTGAGCGCATGTTCGCGCATCAGCCGGCGGACCTTCTTGGCGTTCACCACAAGGCCACGATGACGAAGCTCAGCGTCAACACGCCGATAGCCATAAGTTTCGAACTCGTCGCAAATCGACTTCATCTGCGCAACGATGGTCGCATCGTCCGTGCCTGTGTTGGGCCTATCGTAAAAAGTCGAGCGCGCAATTCTCAATGCCGGCGTCAGCGTGACGTCCACGACGCTATTCTCTCTCCCCAAATTTGATCCAGTCGTTCGGCGGCGGATTCCTCGCAGCCGTGCAGAAGAACTGATGGCTGGATAACGGCCCGCGCCGCCAGGTTGCCTGAGATAACCCTCGCAATGTGAGTGGCTTTGGAGTGAAGGGAAGATCGCCGTCAAATTCGATCGCTTTCGCCGGGGGATGGATTGTTGATCCGCATAGCACGGCGGGGAAGATGTCGAAACAAGGACAGCCGCCATTGCGGAAAGCATTGCCGTCGAGCGGACCACAGAGTTTCCCTCCATGTACAGATCGTTGCGTCCAGTAAAGGTCGAACCGATCAAAATGTACCGGAACACTGCCGAACTTCAACTCTCTCCGTCCGGGCGCGTTTGAGACATGCCGGCGCGGTCTGATGCGGGCTTGAACCGCTCCGGTGGACAATGCGACTTACAGGCAGAGGGCCGGCCGCGCCGCCGGTGGCAAAGATGCGAGCGGAAGTCTTCGGTTTGCTTTTGAGTGTGGTCCTCCTGGCGGGACCTGCGTCGGCCTACGACCCCTACGATCCGGCAAACTGCAATGGTGGTGTCGAGTGGGACGACAAGCGCGCGCTGGTCGTGTCCAGGGTAACGGCCGGGCCGCGCGTCAATTTCGTCAAGAGCCCGTACGATGACGACTTCAAGGCCGATAACTGCCCCGCCGCGACCGAGACTTGCAGGAAGAAGTCCTATTTAGTGACGGGCGACCTCGTGCTCACCGGCCGTACCCGGGGGGAGTTCACTTGCGTCTCCTACCATTCGCCGGTGTCGAACAAGCGGATTTGGGCCATGAACTGGCTATCCAGCGCGGCGCTGACGCCGGTCGCGCCGATGCCATCACCGAAGGCAACCGACTGGGTCGGCACCTGGCGCCAGGGTCAACGCTATGTGGGCGGCGGCCTCGTCGAGATCAAACTGAACGGCGGCGGGAAGTTGCACGTCGACGCCGGGATACTCGTTCCCACCGCGCGCGACTTCCATAACGGCGGCTTCCAGGGCGACGCCGCGCCGAAGGGCGACACCCTCTGGTTCGCCGACGAGTACGACGACGGATGCCGCGTGCGGATGCAGCGCATCGGCCCGTGGCTCCTCATCGAGGACAACGGCGTGTGCGGCGGCGCCGGGGTGGCGTTCACCGGACTTTATCGTCGCACGAAATAGCCTGAGCCAAGACCCTCGGCATCGAGATTACGGCCATGGAAATACTGATCTCCGCGATGACCTCGATCGGAAAAATTTTGGCACGAAACGAGCATGCCTGGACGACGTGAGCATGTCCGTTCTCGGGGGTAACGCAGACTTCGGCCGCACGAAACGGACATCCCGCTATCGTCGCTCTATGTCCGTCGCTGGGAGCAGGGCGGAGAACATTTGCCCCAATGAGTTTTTCAGCTTTTGACCCTGAACGGAAGTCGCCCCTAGTCCAACAGCGGCCTGTTACACTTTGATGTGCTGGACTGAAATTGTTGATACAGAGCGCTTCGGTTCTGGCTGAATCGGAACCGAAGCTCTAGTCTCGTTTTGAACTCGTTTTCTTCACGCGAACCGGCCCCACTTCGCTTGCTCTAATGCCGGTTGGACTTCGGAGAGGTTGCCGACGAATCGAGGGAGGAAGCAATTGAACGGCTCGAAAATGCGCAGGTTTCTGCTGGCCCTTGCCGGCATCATTGTTGCCTCGACCAGCGTTGCTTCGGCGCAAATCGTGGCGCTCGGCCATAGTGCGGTTCGGGGGCATGTCGCCGAGAACGAAATGTGGCCGGCCGTGCTGGAGAGTATGCTCCGCGCGAAGGGCTCTCAGGTCCGCGTCATCAATGCCGGTGTTAACGGCGAGACGACGGGAGAACTGCTGGCTCGGGTTGACAGCGCGGTGCCCGCCGGCACCAGGATCGTCATTCTGGCCATCAACGGATTTAACGATGCCCATCGGCTGAAGGAGGGCTCCATCAATGCCGCTACAAATATTGCGGCGATCAAGAGCAAGTTGAGAGCGAAGGGCGTCAGGATCGTGGACGCGATGGGCCTTATCCTATCCGTGTTGAAACAGCCCGGCATGGTGCTGTCCGACCGGATTCACTTGAACGCTGAGGGGTGCAGGAAGGTCGCGGCGATGCTGGCGGGAATGGTGCGGTAGCGATCGTGGCTTCACTCCAGCTTCTGGCGGCCCTGCCGAGGTGGAGACAGACCTGCATTATTTCCGCTGGAACGCGCACCGTGACGCGTTAGCATCAATTGCTTACGCTGGAGCCCTTCAAAACGACGGAGCCAAAGCGACCGGCTGATGACCATTGGCACTGAACGGACCTTGGGCGCTCGGCCTGATAAGGTCCGCTCAAACGGACATGCCGCCATCGTCGCTCTATGTCCGTCGCTGAAGCAGACTGGAACATTTCCCCGATGAGTTTCAGCTTTTGACCGCAAACCCGAAATTCACGATCGGCCGGAAGAAGCCCGACCCCGGTGGTGTTTACCAAGCAGAGACCCGGTCGAAGCATGCCATATCTCGGCTTGTGGGACACATGCATCGGCGCAGGTTCAGATACGATCGTCGGCGGCGCGGCGGCCGCAAGGGGGGGCGATAGACGGCGGGATTTCATTGCAGGGCTCGGCAGTGCCGCGCTATGGCCGCTGCTAGCGCAGGCGCAGCAGCCCGTCATGCCTATCGCCGGATTGAACTCCAATCGGCCCAGGATTACCAACGCCAGCTGGCGGCCTTTCTCGACGGGCTCAGCGAAGCGGGCTACGTCGACGGCCAAAATGTGAAAATCGAATACCGTTGGGCGGACAACCATCCCGATCGGTTGCCGGCCTTGATGGCCGATCTTGTGGAAAAGAAGGCGACTGTGATCGCCGCGACCGCACGCCGGCCGCGCTCGCGGCGAAGGCCGCGAAAACAACCATTCGATCGTGTTAGAGACCGGTTTCGATCCGATCAAACTCGGCCTCGTCACAAACCTCTATAAACCAAGCGAAAATATCACGGGCGTTACGCAACTCGATGCGCTCGTCAGTCCCAAGAGGCTGGAATTGCTGCACGAGCTTGTGCCAAAGGCCAAGGTCCTGGGCCTCCTCGTCGATCAACCCGCCTTGATGGAACTCGAAACCAACACAGCCATGTCCGCGGCTCACAGCTTTTCCATCACGCTTCATGTGCTGCATGCCAGCAGCGAGGGTGATTTCGAGGGGGTCTTTGCCAAGCTCACAGAACTGGGCGCGGGCGAACTCGTCGTCGGCGCCGATCCCCTCTTTACCAGCACAAGCGCCAGCTCGGCGAAATCGCCGCGCGCCACGCGATGCCCGCCGTCTTTGAGAACCGTTCGTTCGCCGCAGCCGGCGGGCTGGCGAGCTATGGCGGCAATCCCCTCGATTCCTACCGGCTGACCGGCGTTTACGTCGCTCGCATCCTCGGGGTGAAAAGCCCGCCGAGCTGCCGGTCCAGCAAGGCACCAAACTTGAACTATTCATCAACGCAAATCCGCCAAGGCGCTTGGCATTACCGTTCCGCTGCCCTTGTCAGGCCGCGCCGACGAGGTGATCGATGATGTCGCCTTGGATGAGAGGAAGCTCGCCGCAATTTCCTAGGCCGCCGCTGCCCTGATTTGCCCGACGGGCAAATCACTCGCCATTTTTGAAAACCGCTGTCCATCCTCGCGCGCAAAAATATTCCGCTTAACCCGTCGGGCAAATCAGAGGCATAGCTTCGCGCGTCTCACCCGGAAGAGGGGCGGCTCGCGATCATCACGAACGTTGCGGTGGGATGCGGTGGACGCTGATAGCGCTAAAGACGAGCGCGCCTGATGCGGACGGCGAAGTCGTGTGGTCCTGACGCCCCGATGCTGGCGTCAAGTTCTTGAGAAGCAAGCTTCTCAGGGATGACGGTGGCAAGAAAGCCGGTCACCGGGGAGCAACTGTATTCTGCCGCGCTCGTTAATCCACCGCGTAGCGACTGGCGTCCCATTTCTCGCCGCGGGCGATCATGATGTTGAGAATGACGATCAGCTTGCGCATGCAGGCGACCAGGGCAACCTTGGCCTTTTTGCCCTTGGCGATCAGGCGGCGATAGAACGCCTTGAGCACCGGGTTGTGCCGGGTCGCAGCACCCAGGCAAGCCATGTAGAACAGATTGCGGACCTTGCGGCGTCCACCCTTGATCTGGCGCTCGCCCTGCCGTTTGCCGCTATCATCATCGTAAGGCGCGACGCCCAGCAAGGCGGAGATGGCCTCGTTGCTCACCTGACCCAATTCCGGCATGGCTGCGATGAGGCCGGCAGACGTCGTGCCGGCAAGCCCCGGCACGCTCTCGATGATCTCGGCGCGCGCGGCAAAATGCGGCGTGGCCTTGATCGTGGCGGTGATCGCCGCCTCGAGCTTGGCAAGCTCGACGGCTATGGTCTTCAGCAGTCGCGCATGGCTTTTTTGCACGGGTTCCGGTACATCGTGCTCGCCTTTGTTGCTCAGCCCGGTCCTGATATCGAGCAATCCCTGACGAGCATTCACCAACTGTTGAAGCGTCTCGCGCGTGGCATCGTGGGCTTGGCTTGGTGTCTCGCCGAATGTCTCGGCAAACCAGGCGATCGTGTCAGCGTCGATGACGTCATTCTTGGCCAGTCGCCCAGCGGACTGGGCGAAGTGGCGCACCCGCTTGGGATCAACAATACGAACTTCGATATCCTTCTCGCGCAGCGCCTCGGCCCATTCGCGCTCATATCCTCCGCTTGCCTCCATTACTGCTTTGGTCACCTTGTGCTTGCGAAGCCAAGTGATCAACTGCCGACGTCCCTCCGCGAGTTGCTTGCGAACGTTTGCCGTTGAGACAGCGCGCGAATGCTCACATCCGCCTTGTCCTTGGCGATATCAATACCGGCGACAATCAAACCGTTTTGTGCCATCATCCAGCTCCCTTCCTTGCTCGGTCCGGGCTCTAAGCCCATGCAACTGTTCGGGTTGAGGAAGACACCGGGTCTGTCCCACGCTCCCCGTCAGGCTCTTGCGGCCTTTGAGCACGAACGGGCTCAGATCCAGCGACGGGCGGTTGGTCGAGACCCGCCCGTTCGCACATTCTGGCAGATTTTGCGGACACAAGAGCTACGAAGGAAACCGTTAAAACCATTGCGCGGGGAATGCCGGGCGATGCCGGTGTGACCTGTATGCTCGTGTGCGTTTTTTAAAGCGATTTTGCACACGAGACCGTGGGGGGGGCGCCCGGCATTCCCTGCGCCCTCTGAATGAGAGGGCGGGAATTTCCAAACAAGACTCGGGCGCGATGCGCCGTGAGATCGCGAGGTCATGCGCAGTAATCCCCCCTCCCTCCACGCGCTCTTGCGCGTGGTGGGGAGGGGTCGGGGGTGGGGGGTCTA
>CAVTNA010000048.1:0-251294 GCA_963735835.1 uncultured Alphaproteobacteria bacterium
ACATCTGACGCCGCAGCGCTCCAACGGGCTGCGCGCCATGGTCGAGCGGATTCGCTCCGACGCGCGCGAGGCGCTTGCCGCCGCCTCCTGAAGCCCGGGCCTCACACGCGCCTTGAGCTATTTCCGCCGCCGCCGTTGCTGGCCCAGTCCCATTTTCTTGGCGAGGTCCGAACGCGCCACGGCATAGTTCGGCGCCACCATCGGATAGTCGGCCGGCAGGCCCCATTTGTCGCGGTATTGTTCCGGGGTCATGTTGTATTGCGTGCGCAGATGGCGCTTCAGCGATTTGAAGCGCTTGCCGTCCTCGAGACATACCAGGTAGTCGGGCGTCATCGATTTCTTCACGGAGACGGCCGGTTTGGCGGGTTCCGCGGGTGCCTCGATCCGGCCTGTCGAAACCCGCTGCAAGGCCGCGTGAATCTGGCTGATCAGGTTCGGAATTTCGGAAGCCGGCGTCGGGTTATTGCTGAGATAGGCCGACACGATATTCGCAGTCAGGTCGATGAAACTCTTGCCGGCACCCTCGGTCATGGTCTGAACCTTTCGAACATCGAAATCTCACAGTATCCCGCAACGGCAATACGCTTTCGGAACCTTCCACTACTTGCCGAATATGAACGGATTACTGCCGACGTGACAAGAACGACGGAGCTTTATTTTTCAGGCGGGCTCGCAGAACCAGCAGGGCCCGCTCAGGGGCGATGGTCGAGATGCGCGCGCAGTTCGTCGATCGAGGCGAACCGCATCATGCCTTCGGGCATCTGCGCCTCGATCGAGCCGTCGGAATACAGGGAATAGGCCATGCCATCGACGACGCCCGATTTGAGGACCGTGACCTGCGGCTGATCCTCGGGGCGCGCGGCGCCGGTGCCCCGGCTGCGGCGGCGGCGGGTTCAGTAAAGCTCGATGACGCCCGGCTGCTTCGCCGCGGCAGTGGTGCATCGGCGGTCCTTGCGCGCTCCGGTTTTGGCCATGCGTCGTCGAACGACGCGGGCGCGGGCTCGCTCGGTTCGGTTGCCGGCGCGGCAGGCAATATAGGTGGAATATCAAGCGCGGATGGATCGATCGCTCGCGCCTGCGGCGCGCTCGCGTTCCTTTCGCGATGTCGAGGAAAACACCAGATTGCGCCGCGGCTTGGCCGCCGGGGCGGCCTCGGGCGCGGCCGGTGCGCGATCGCGCGAGGCGGCCTCCGCACGCCATGGCGGCGGCGATGGCGACTGCGCCGCCGATTCCGCATTGCCCTGATTTTCCAGTGCCGGCTGGTCGCGGTTGAACAGGAATCCGCTGTCTTCCGCCGCCTGATTGGCCGGCGCCGCGTTCAAGTCCGCGGATTGAAGCGTGTTTGCCGCGCGCGCTGACATGCCGAGGTCAAGCTGCCGCGCGAGCGCTTTCAGTTCCCGCAGCGCAATCCAGAGACCCAGCATGATCACGCCGGTGCAAGCCACAATGGCACCCGCGAGAATCAAGGTGTTGCCGAAGCTGAGGTCGAGTTCGATTCCCAGACCGATCGTCAGGAGGCCGCCCAGTAGCAGGCCAATCCCGCCGATCAACAATACCGCCATCATCGACCTCATTCCCGGGCCGCGCCCGAAATGCGCAAATCATTCCCGCCACAATACCGTCATATTGTGCACAGCGCCAACGGGCAATTGCCGGGACCGTTCCCGCAAGCGATTAGCATTTTCATCCGGCTTGTCATCCCTGCGTGTAAAGCTCTTGGTTTTCCGACGATTGCCGCGATGCAACAGGAAAAATACGCCACAATTGCCACTTACTTGGAAAGGGAACTGCGCTATATGGAAGCCAGGGAATGAGGCCCCAAAAGCGCTCTAGCTGGGCCAACGGGACGCCGGGTTACCAATAGCCATGTCATCCATTACGACTTCGGCCATCGATACGCCCGCAGCGGCGCTCGGTAGCGCACACTTGCGACGATCTCGCCATGCTGGTGCTGGCCGTCGTTGCGCTGGTCGCAGGCCTTACATTTCGCGATTATGGGCTGGGCTGGGACGACTACACCCACGCCGAATATGCCGACCTCCTGCTGCGCATGTATGGTTCCGGTTTCAAGGATACCGGCGCGCTGTCGTTCGCCAATCTCTACATGTATGGCGGCGGCTTCGACATGGTGGCCGCGCTGCTGCACAAGGTCATCCCGCTCGAACTGTTTGAAACCCGCCGCCTGCTCGGCGCCATCGTCGGCATCATCGGCCTTGCGGTGACCTGGCGGCTTGGCCGGCGCGTCGGCGGTCCGCTTGCCGGGCTCGCGACATTGCTGCTGCTGGCGCTGTGCCCGACCTTCTACGGGCACATGTTCATGAACCCCAAGGATGCGCCATTCGCGGTTGCGATGGTGATCCTGATGCTGGGCCTTGTCCGTCTCGCCGAGGAGTATCCTCAGCCTTCGCCGCGGACCATCCTGATCGTCGGCCTTGGCGCCGGACTGTCGATCGGCTCGCGTATTCTCGGCGGGCTCGCCCTGATCTACGCGCTCGCCGGCTTCGTGCCGCTGTTGCTGGAGGAGGTTCGCAACCATGGCGCACGCGAAGCCATCAGGCGTTTCCTGCGCACTGTCTACGTGCTGCTGCCCGGCCTGATCCTCGGTTACCTCGTGATGGGATTGATCTGGCCATGGTCGATCATGGAAGTGGACAATCCGTTTCGCGCGCTGACCTATTTCTCGCACTTCTTCGAGAAGCCATGGAAGGAAATGTTCGACGGCGCGCTGGTGTCGGTGCCGGACATGCCGTGGTCGTATTTGCCGACCCTGTTTGCGCTGCAGCTTCCCGAGGTGTTGCTCGGTCTTGCCTTCGCCGGCGTCGTCGGCACGTTGGTGGCGCTGCCGCGCCGCGATGTTCCGGGCCGCCGCAAGACCATCCTGCTGATGCTGACACTGGCGGCGACGCTGCCGCTTCTGATTGCGATGGTGAAACGCCCGGCGCTCTACAATGGCATCAGGCATTTCATTTTCGTGATCCCGCCGATGACGGTGCTCGCCGGCACAGCGTTCGCGTGGGGAATGAACCGGCTCGGGGAAAATCGCCGCAGCTGGCAGCCCGCCGCCGTGGCCGTCTTCGCGTTCGGCCTGCTGTTGCCGCTCGGCGAGATGATCCGGCTGCACCCCTACCAATACACCCATTTCAATCACATCGCGGGCACCGTGCGCGCCGCCGACGATCTGTACATGCTGGATTACTGGGGCCTTGCGCTGAAGCAGGCCTCCGATGGCCTGCGCGAGGAACTCGCCGAACGGCAGGAAGCGGCCCCCAAGGGACGCAAATGGAAGGTCGCGGTGTGCGGTCCGCAGCGCCCGGCGCAGGTCGCGCTCGGTCCCGACTTCACGATCGGCTGGGACAGCCATGCCGCCGACTTCGCGATGACGCTCGGCGAATTTTACTGCAAGGGCCTGACCGCGCCGGTCATGGTCGAGATCAAGCGCGATGACGTGGTGTTCGCGCGTGTCTACGATATCCGCGGCCGCAGCATTTCCAGCCTGCTGGCCATTCCGGCGCCCTGAAGCGCGAACACAGCTCAGCAAAGCATGACAGCCGCGC
This sequence comes from uncultured Alphaproteobacteria bacterium, assembly GCA_963735835.1. Classification (GTDB taxonomy): domain Bacteria; phylum Pseudomonadota; class Alphaproteobacteria; order Rhizobiales; family Xanthobacteraceae; genus Bradyrhizobium. Next base: position 3,555 of record CAVTNA010000048.1, read on the forward strand.
GAACGCGCGCCTTGCTGCAAATCATTCGCATGCTACGATAAAAGCGAAATCAATGGCTCGAACGGGAGAAACCGGTGATGTCGCCAGCGGAAGCGCGCCTGAAGGAAGTGCCGTCTGACATGACGGAGGCCGAATGGACCCAGCGCATTAATCTCGCCGCGTGCTACCGCCTGGTCGCGCATTATGGCTGGGACGATCTGGTCGACACCCACATTTCCGCGCGCGTGCCCGGACCGGATCATCATTTCCTGATCAACCCCTACGGCCTGATGTTCGACGAAATCACCGCGTCCAGCCTGGTGAAGGTCGACCTCGACGGCAACCAGCTCACCGAGAGCCCCTACAGCATCAACCCGGCCGGCTTCACCATCCACTCGGCAATCCACGAAGTGCGCGAGGATGCCGGCTGCGTGCTGCATCTGCATACGCCCGACGGCACGGCGGTGGCGAGCTGCATGGAGGGCCTGCTGCCGCTGAACCAGACCGCGCATTTCGTCACCCACGATCTCGCCTATCACGATTATGAAGGCGTCGCGCTGGATCATGACGAGCGCCCGCGTCTGCAGAAGGATCTCGGCAACAAGAACCACATGCTGCTGCGCAATCACGGCACGCTGACGGTCGGCCGCTCGGTCGCCTCCGCCTTCGAGCGCATGTACCATCTGGAGCGGGCCTGCACCATGCAGGTGCGCACCCGCATGCTGGGGCCGACAGCCTATCCGGTCGAACAGGCGGTGGTCGACCGAAACGAAACGTTGTTTTCGAATCCCGACCGCGCCGAAATGCGCTCGACCAACCTGGTGTGGCCGCCGCTGCTGCGCAAGCTCGACCGGATCGATCCCAGCTACAAGACTTGAGATTTCAGAATTCGGGTGTAGTATCGCGCGCAACGACCTCTGCACTATCGGAAATCAAAACGCCGCCCAATTCCGGGCGGCGTTTTTATTTTACAATGTTTCGTAAATCCTGACGTTTCCGAGATTGCCGGCACCCTTCACGGACATACGGCGGACATGCCAAAATCGGCGCTCATGAGCCAAGGGTGACATTTGCTCAGGCCACCACTTGTCCAAATCGGTGGGAGATTGAGATGGATGATCGAACCGTGCGGGTGGCGCTTGAGCGCCATTGGGCTGCTTCGGACGCGGGCGATTTCAAGGTCGAACATGAAATCTACCGCGAGGATGCTGTCCTTGATTATCCGCAATCGGGCGAGCGGATCCGCAGCCGCTACAACATTCAAGAGAGCCGGTTCCTCCAGCCAAACAAGAAGCGCTTTACGGTCCGGCGAATTATCGGCAGCGGCGATCTCTGGCTCACCGAATTCGTACTTATCTATGACGGCAAACCATCTTACGCGGTGAGCATCATGGAATTCCGCGAAGGACTGGTGGCCAACGAAACGCAATATTTCGCCGATCGGTTCGACCCTGCACCCTCGCGTGCGCATCTTGTTGAGCGAGCGGGCGCAATCACGTCATTGTAAACACACCGCCGAGGAGAACCCGGAATACGGTGACAGCCCGTAGCCCGTCGCGCATCTTTCTTCTGGCATCGGCGGGTTACGCAGGAGCCTGTCATCGGGCCGCGCCTTGCGCGGACCCGTTGGGCTAAACCCGCCCTACGGATGCTACCGCCGGCCACCGCGCCCTATCCCTTCGGCGCGTCCGCGAGCGCGCCGAGGATCCGCGCCCACGAACGGATGCCCTTGTGAAAGCTCTTCAGGTCGTACTTCTCGTTCGGCGAATGGATGTTGTCGTCGTCGAGCCCGAAACCCACCAGCACGGTATCGAGACCGAGCGTGCGCTTGAAATCGGCGACGATCGGGATCGAGGCGCCCGAGCCCATCAGGACCGTTTCCTTGCCCCACTCCTCGGTCAGCGCCCGCTTGGCGGCGGCGAGCGGCTTCATGTTCCAGTCGAGCGCGATCGCCGGTGCGCTGGAATGATCGCCGAATTCGCATGTGCAATCCCCCGGCAGCCGCGCGGTGACGTAGTCGCGAAACGCCTTTCGGATCTTGCCGGGATCCTGGCCCTCCACCAGCCGGAACGAGATTTTCGCGGAAGCTTCCGCCGGGATCACCGTCTTGGAGCCCTCCCCGGTATAGCCGCCGATGATGCCGTTGATGTCGCAGGTCGGGCGCGAGGAGATCTGCTCGATCAGCAGGCGGTCTTTTTCGCCGGCGGGAATCGAAAGCCCGATCGGCCTGAGAAAGGAATCCGGCGTCAGATTGAGCTTCGACCACTGGGCGAGAATGTCGGGCGGCAGATCCTTCACGCCGTCATAGAAGCCGGGGATGGTGATGTGGCCGTTTTCATCAAAAATGCCGCCGAGAATACGGGTCAGCACCCGGATCGGATTTTGCGCGGCCCCGCCGAAGATGCCGGAATGCAGATCGCGGTTGGCGGCCTTGATCTTCACTTCATCGTAGACCAGTCCGCGCAGCGAGGTGGTGATCGCCGGCGTATTGGGGTCCCACATGCCGGTGTCGCATACCAGCGCGAAGTCGGCCTTGAGGTCGTCCTTGTTCTTTTCAAGAAACGGAACGAAATTTTTCGATCCGATTTCCTCTTCGCCCTCGATGACGATGGTGACGTCGAGCGGCAGCGCGCCGGTGACCGATTTCCAGGCCCGGCAGGCTTCGACGAAGGTCATCAACTGGCCCTTGTCGTCTTCAGCGCCGCGCGCGACGATGATTTTTCGTCCGTCGGCATGGGTGGTGACTTCCGGCTCGAACGGCGGGCGATGCCAGAGATTGAGCGGGTCGACCGGCTGCACGTCGTAATGACCGTAGAACAGCACGTGCGGCCGGCGCCGCCGCCGTTGCCCTTGCTCTTGGCGACGATGGCGGGATGACCGGCCGTCGGCCTGACCTCGGTCGCAAAGCCGAGCGTCGCGATATCGCGGGCAAGATGATCGGCAGCCGCCTTGCAATCTCCGGCAAAGGCCGGATCGGCCGAGATCGACTTGATCCGCAGCAGGGCAAACAGCCGCTCGAGGCTGATTGTCGAAATCGGCATCGATGCGGTCGAGGACCGGCTGCAATTGCGGCGCGTTGGACATTTCGATTTTCCCTGGGCTAGCGACGGGTCGTTCTTCATATCGGGTTGTAGCTTTGTCGGCGACAGCGGAGCCAGCCGTCTCATCCGGTGGCGGATGCAGGATGTGCCAGACCAGTGCCCCGGCGATGACGGCGGTTGCCGCGAGATTGTTCCCGAAGGCCTGCAGATCGTTCGGAAACACCGGAAATGACAGGCACATCAGGAGCCCCGCGATCGCCAGGCCGGCCCATGTGCCGGCCCGCACGGCCGCACGGGGATCATAGGCGGCCCGGTGGATCAGGATGGTGATCGGAAAGAACAGCCACATGAAATAATACTGCCGGGCCAGCGGCGAGGCCACCGTCATCAGGCAGAACAGGATCCCGAGTTCCTCGGCATTCGAGCGCGGCGTTGCCCTCGCGCGCGCCGGCATCACGGCGATGTATCCGAGCCCGATCGCGAGCGATATCGCCAGCACGACCCAATTCGCGGTCTTGAAGTCGAGATCGAGCAAATTCATGTAGGCCGGCGGCTTCGCCGGGTTATCCTGGTTGTAGTTGACCGGACGCGTCAGCCGATGCGTCACCGCGATGATGGATTGATTGACCCACGACCAGTTCTGCTCGCCGCGCTGTCCGAACCCCTGCTCCGAACTCGATCCCACCATGCCCTGAAACCAGGTCTTCAGTTCGGAAACATTGTGCTGGAAACCGCGCACCGGCGCGGGAACCACGAACAGGAAAACGCAGAGGAAGACGACCATGCCCGCGGCCGACGCCCACTGCCTTCGCCAAAGCAGATATGGAAATACCGCCACCGGGAAAACCTTGATCGCGGTGGCCAGCGCAAACATGCTTCCGGCCATCCACGGCCGCTCGTGCTGCAGCAACCAGAACCCGTACAGCATCATCGCCAGCAGGACGAGGTTGGGCTGCCCGAGGTCGAACATGTCGAACACAAAGGATATCGTGACGAAGCCCGGCAGCGCAAACAGCCACGGGCCGGGTGTCCGCCCCGAGCCCGTCATCGCGTTCGAGAATTGCGCCGTCATCCACCACGCGACCGCGTTCAGGAACGACAGGCACACATAGAGCGGTATCTTGCCGAAATAAGCGGGTATCGCGAGCAGGACCGCCGGCAGCGGCGGATAGATGAATTCGAAATAGGCGTTGGGATCGCCGGGGTAGAGATCCCTGCCCTGCAGCACCTGCTGGCCCGGCCCAGAACCACAGCGGATAGTCCTTGGTCTTTCCGTTCCCCCAGATCTCCGGAACGAGCACGTCGGCCGTCAGCGCGATGCAGCAGATCAGAAACAGAATATCGAGCGGCGCTCGCAGCGACGGATATCTCAGCACACGCACCTTTCCGAAAAATCAGAGGGAGATCACGCCGCAGCGATTGAACGAACTCTATCGTCGCAGCAAGCCGCCGAGCGCGCCGCGCACCAGCGAGCGGCCGACCGAACCGCCGAGCGAGCCGCCGACCGATTTGCCGAGATCGGCCGCCACCCCGCCGACCACCTTGTTGGTGACCGAGCGCGTGACGTTTCGCGCGATGAGCTGGCCGGTCGACAATCTTCCGCGCGATACGTTGGTGCCGAAGATCGTCCCGACGATCGAGCCGATCTGCCCGAGAATTCCCCCGCCGCCGGCGGAGCCGCCCGCGGGCGCCGCGGTTCCGGCCACGCGCTTCTGCAGCACCTCATAGGCGGATTCGGAATCGATGGTGGTGTCGTATTTGCCCTTCACCGGGCTGTTGTCCATGATCGCCTTGCGTTCCTCTGGCGTGATCGGTCCGATCCGCGCCGGTCGGCGGCCGGATCATGACGCGCTCGACCATCGCCGGCGTGCCGTTGCCTTCCAGAAACGACACCAGCGCTTCGCCCTTGCCCAGTTCCATGATGACCTGGGCGGTGTCGAGCTTCGGATTGGGCCGGAAGGTCTGCGCCGCGGCCGCGACCGCCTTCTGGTCGCGCGGGGTAAACGCCCGCAGCGCATGCTGCACGCGGTTGCCGAGCTGGGCGAGCACCTTGTCCGGCACGTCGATCGGATTTTGCGTCACGAAATAGACGCCGACGCCCTTCGAGCGTATCAGCCGCACCACCTGCTCGATCTTGTCCATCAGCGCCTTCGGCGCATCGTTGAACAACAGATGCGCCTCGTCGAAGAAGAACACGAGCTTGGGTTTTGGCGGATCGCCGGCCTCCGGCAGCTCTTCGAACAGTTCGGACAGCATCCACAGCAGGAAGGTCGCGTAGAGCCGCGGGCTCTGCATCAGCTTGTCCGCCACCAGGATGTTGACCATGCCCCGGCCGTCGCTGTCGGTGCGCATGAAATCCTTCAGCGCCAGCGCCGGCTCGCCGAAAAACTTGGCGCCGCCCTGGTTTTCCAGCACCAGAAGCTGGCGCTGGATGGTCCCCGACGGTCTGCTTCGAGACATTTCCATATTGCGTGGTCAGGTCGGCGGCGTGTTCGGCAATGAAGCGACAGGATCGCCCGCAGGTCCTTCATATCGAGCAGCAGCAAGACCCTGCTCGTCGGCGACCTGGAACGCGATGTTCAGCACACCTTCCTGGACATCGTTCAGATCCATCATGCGCGACAGCAGCAGCGGTCCCATTTCCGAGACGGTGGCGCGCACCGGATGGCCCTGCTCGCCGAACACGTCCCAGAACACCGTCGAGAACTGGTCGGGCTGGAAGCTGAGGCCCATATCGCTGGCCCGCTTGACGATAAAATCCTTGGCTTCGCCGACCTCGGAGATGCCGGAGAGGTCTCCCTTGATGTCGGCGGCAAACACGGGAACGCCGGCCCGCGCAAATCCTTCCGCCATCACCTGCAGCGAGACGGTTTTTCCGGTTCCGGTAGCACCGGTGACGAGGCCATGGCGATTTGCAAGCCCAAGCGTCAGCCAGGCCGGCTGCTCACCCTTTCCGATGAAAATTTTCTCGTCGGTATCGGCCAACTTGTTGTCGGAAGTCGCCATGGCATCGCCTCTCTGCGCGCACGGGGCTTCGGCCGCCGGCGCCAGCATCATATTGCATCTTGCAAGCCGATTGAACCCGGTCAACGCCCCTGAAGGATTACAGGCCCGGTTCGTGGACCGAGATCGAACGGTTCGCTTCGCCAAAAGTCGGAACCGATGTGCTGCCGCGGCGAATTGGCCGTGAATTTCGCTCCCGCTCTTGCATTGCTGCAACACTCGCCACGCGATCGAAGCAGAATCGCACTTTCGAATGCGGTCATCGCTTGTAATTCGCTTCGCGGAAGATCAAGATAAATTCGATAGGCAAGGATCCGGCGCGTAACCGGATGAGGGCGGGGCTAATATGGACGAATTGATTGGACGGCTGGCGGTAAAGGCTGGCATCGACAATGTTGTCGCTGAAAAAACCATCGGCATCATTCTGGATTTTCTCCGCAACGAGGGTCCTTCCGACAAAGTTCAGGCCTTGATCGACAAGATCCCGGGCGCGGATGCCGCGATCGCGGCCTCCAGCAGCAACGGCGGTTTCGGAAGGCTGATGGGCGGCGGCCTGATGGCGCTCGGCACCAAGCTGATGGGCCTTGGTCTGGGCATGAGCGAGATTCAGAATGTTGCGCGTGAACTTTTCGGGTTCGGCCGCGACAAAATCGGGGCGGATCAAGATGGGCGAGATCATCGCGGGGACACCGGGCCTCAGCCAGTTCGCCTGAAGCACCTTTTTCATATCGAGTACCATGACATATCCAATCTCCGAGATTGATGGCTTGCCATCCTTCGCCGCTTCCAAACTGAAGTCGCTGGGCATTCGCACCACGGACAGGCTGCTCGAGGCGGCCCGGACCGTGAAGGGCCGTAAAGCGCTCGCGGCGAAAACCGGCATCAGCGAGCAGCAACTGCTCGAATGGGCCAACGTTTCGGACTACATGCGGATTCCCGGCATGGGCAAGGCCAAGGTCGGGCTGGTACGCGCCGCCGGCGTCACCACGGTTCGCGAACTCGCCCTTCGCAACCCGGCGCGCCTGGCGCAGAACATGAAAGAAGTGAATACCAGGCGCAAACTCGTCCGCGTTCTGCCTTCGGAGAAGTCGGTCGAGCAGCTGATCGCGAAAGCCCGCAAGCTTCAGCCCAAGATCACCTACTAAAGAGATCATCTGACCGGTCCGGCCCGAAGCGGCTCGGCCGGCGCCTCCGCGCGGATGCGCCTCGCATCTTGACTCCCATGCACGGACCGCGCAAAGCGACCGCATGATCGCGACCACGTCCAGATCCGCCCCGGCGGCCGCCTCGGCAGATCATCCGGTGTTGCCGGCACTGTTGTCCAAGCCGTATCCGGCCGTGATGGGCGTCCTGAATATCACGCCGGATTCATTTTCCGACGGCGGACAGTTCGTCACGCCGGAGCGCGCGCTGGCGCAGGCCAGGCGCATGATCGCCGACGGCGCCGACATCATCGACATCGGCGCGGAATCGACCCGGCCCTATGGTGCCGAACCGGTCTCCGTCGAGGAGGAACTGAAACGCCTGCAGCCGATCCTCGCCGACGTCGTTTCCCTCGGTGTTCCCGTATCCATCGACAGCATGAAATCGGCCGTCGTCGCCTGGGCGCTCGATGCAGGTGCATCCATCGCCAACGACGTCTGGGGCCTGCAGCGCGATCCCGGCATGGCCAGCCTGTTGGCGGCGCGCCATTCGCCGGTCATCGTCATGCACAACCGCCGTAACATCGATGCCGCCATCGACATCATGCAGGATATTGCCGCCTTCTTCACACGCTCGCTCGAGATCGCTGACAAGGCCGGCATTTCTCCGGGCAATATCGTGCTCGACCCCGGCATCGGCTTTGGCAAGACGCCTGAGCAGAGCATGACGGCGCTGGCCCGGCTGGACGAACTCGGGGAATTCGGCCTGCCGCTATTGGTCGGCGCATCGCGCAAGCGCTTCATCAGTTCGGTCGTCGCCATCGGAGCCGCATCAACGTCTGGGCGGCTCGATCGCCGCGCACCTTGTGGCGGCAAAAGGCGGCGCGCGGATCATCCGGACCCACGACGTGCCGGAAACCGTACAGGCGCTGCGGGTGGCCGCGGCAATCTGGGACAGACGATGACCGACACGATCTTCATCACCGGCGTCGTCATCCATGCCCGCCATGGCGTTATGGAACATGAGACCGAGGTCGGGCAGCGCTTCGTGATCGATCTCGAACTCTCCACCGACCTGTCGGACTCCTCGCGCACCGATCGTCTCGTCGATACCGTGTCCTATTCCAACGTGGTCGCGACAGCGACGGCGGCCTTCAAGAATGCCAATTACAAACTGCTGGAACGCGCCGCCGGCGCGGTGGCCGACGCCATCCTGGCGGCGTTTCCGCGCGTCAGCGCCATCAAGGTCACCGTTCACAAGCCGCACGCGCCGATCGCGGCGATTTTCGACGATGTCGGCGTGGTCCTGACGCGCACGCGGCAAGCACCGTCGCATGGCTGATGTCCTGATCGCGCTGGGCGGCAATGTCGGCGACGTCCGCGCGACATTTCAGAAAGCGATCGCCAATATCTGCGGCATGACGCAAGGAACGCTGCTGGCACGCTCGTCCGACTACGCCACGCCGCCCTGGGGCGACGAGCAGCAGGCCCGCTTCATCAATGCCTGCATCGAAATCGAAACCAGCCTCGATCCCCATGCGCTGCTGTTCACGCTGCACAAGATCGAGAAGAAATTCGGCCGCGACCGCACCAAGGAAACGCGCTGGGGTCCGCGTACCCTCGACCTCGACCTGATCGCCTATGACGACGTTTCAATTCAAAAGCCGGAACTGACGCTGCCGCACCCCCGGCTGTTCGAACGCGCCTTCGTGCTGGTGCCGCTCGCCGAGATCGCGCCCGACCGCCTGATTTCCGGGCGCAGCGTGGCATCGGCGCTGGCACAGCTATCGACCGAGGGAATCGAGCGCTTGCCTGACCTCGGCTGACCGAAAGCCGCCGCTTGAGCCCAAAAACAACCGTTTGGCTTGGCGGTCGGCACGTGGCAATTTCGGGCCAACAACGAAAACGGCTTCAGGGAGCACCCTGCCGAATGACATCTGTAACTGACGAACTGCGGCTGGCGGCGGATTTTCGCGCCGGCGACCTATGACGACTGGCGCAAGCTGGTCGATGGCGTGCTGAAGGGCGCGCCGTTCGAGAAGCTGGTCGGCAAGACCGCGGATGGCCTGAAGATCGAGCCGATCTATCCGCGCGCCCACGGCGCCGCGCCGATTGCCGGGCGGCCGGCGGCCGCGCCCTGGCAGATCATGCAGCGGATCGATCATCCGGACGCGGCGAGGCCAACGCGCAGGCGCTGCACGATCTCGAGAACGGCGCCACCGGCCTGACGCTGGTATTCGCGGGCGCCAATGGCGCCTATGGCTTTGGACTGGAACCATCGGCGGAGGCGGTCGAGAAAGTTCTCGACGGCGTTTTCATCGACGCCGGGATATCGATCGAACTTCAGGTCGGTCCGCAGTCGCGCATGGCCGCGATCCACCTCGCCGAATATGTGAAGCGCAAGGGCCTTGCGCCTGCGGCCTGCGATATCCGTTTCGGTCTCGATCCCGATCGGCGCCTGCGCGGTCTGGGGGTCCAGTCCCTATGCCTGGCCCGAGATCGTGCCCGCGGTCACCGGCGCGATCAAAGGCCTCGCGGCCATGGGATTCAAGGGCCCGTTCGCGGTTGCCGATGGCCGGGTGATCCATGACGCCGGCGGATCGGAAGTGCAGGAACTGGCGTTCGTGCTGGCGAGCGGCGTCGCCTATCTGCGCGCGATCGAGGGCGCCGGTGTGGCGCTGGAAGATGCGCGGAGCATGATCTACGCACGGCTCAGCGCCGACGCCGATCAGTTCCTGACCATGGCGAAATTCCGTGCGCTGCGTTTGCTGTGGGCGCGCGTCGAGCAGGCTTGCGGCCTTGACGCCAAAACCGTTGTTCATCGCCGCCGATACCGCGTGGCGGATGCTGACCCAGCGCGACCCTTACGTGAACATGCTGCGCGCGACGATGGCGACATTCTCCGCCGGGTTCGGCGGCGCCGACAGCATCACCGTGCTGCCGCATACGCTGGCGCTGGGATTGCCCGATCCGTTCGCGCGGCGCGTGGCGCGCAACACGCAGCTGGTGCTGCTGGAGGAATCCAATCTGGCGAAGGTGTCCGATCCGGCGGCCGGCTCCGGCGGCATCGAAGCCCTGACGCAAGCGCTTTGCGAAGCGGCGTGGGCGCTGTTCCAGGAGATCGAGAAGGCCGGCGGCGTTTTCGCTTCCCTTGAGCAAAACCTGATCCAGCGCAAGGTCGCGGCGACGCGGGCGGTGCGCGAAGAAAACATCGCCCGCCGCAAGGAAGTGCTGACCGGCGCCACCGAATTCCCCAATCTGCACGAAGCGGCGGTGGCGGTGCTGAACGCAAAACCGGTCGCACTTGCGCCTTATGGCGAAGCCAAGATTCAAATTCGACGCGCTGCCGCCGATGCGGCTGGCGGCGCCGTTCGAAGCCTTGCGCGACCGCTCCGATCAAATTCTCAGGGACAGAGGCGCGCGGCCAAAAATCTTTCTCGCCAATCTCGGCACGCCCGCCGACTTCACCGCGCGCGCGACCTTTGCCAAGAGCTTTTTCGAGACCGGCGGCATCGAGGCGGTCGATACCGAAGGGTTTACCGACCCCGCGGCGCTCGCCGCCGCCTTCAAGTCTTCCGGGGCGCGATCTGGCCTGCCTGTGCTCGTCCGACAAGGTCTATGCCGGGCAGGCGGCCGCGGCCGCGAAGGCCCTGCAAGCCGCGGGCGCAAGACATATCTATCTGGCAGGACGCCCGGGCGAGCAGGAAGCCGCGCTGCGTGCCGCGGGCGTTAGCGATTTCATCTTCGCCGGCGGCGACGCGCTAACCGTCCTGCAGGAAGCCTATCGGCTGACGGAGTGAGCATGACATCGGCGACAAAACCCGTTCTGACCGGCGGCTGCCAATGCGGCGCCATCCGCTTTGCGCTGTCGGCGGCGCCGGTGAAGGTCAGCATCTGTCATTGCCGGATGTGCCAGAAGGCGTCCGGCGCGCCGTTCGCGTCCTTCGCCGACATCGACCGCTCTGATTTCGCCTGGACCCGCGGCAAGCCGGCCGCGTTCCGCTCCTCCTCCATCGCCGAGCGCGACTTCTGTGCCGACTGCGGCACGCCGCTCAGCTTTCGCCGCATCGACGGCCCCAGGATCGAGATCATGACCGGCGCCTTCGACCGCCCGGACCGGGTGATACCGACCCAGCAGTTCGGCATCGGAATCCCGGCTCGGCTGGGTGGTGGGCATCGCCAACCTGCCGAGCCAGACCACGCTGCAGAACTACGGCCCGGAGAAGCTTGGCGGCATCGTCAGCCACCAGCATCCGGACCATGACTAGAGGTGGCGACCTCCGAGGGCCGCATGTGCTATGATGGGAACCATGAGCCGCATACCCGACTTTGCGAATATCGCATTTGAGAAGCCCGCCGGCGCAGCACCCGCCGACGGCGCCGAGCCATGGCTCACGCCCGAGGGCATCCCGGTCAAATCCCGCTATTCGCGAAGGCGATCTCGAAGGCATCGATTTCCTCGAGACCTGGCCGGGCATTGCGCCCTATCTGCGCGGCCCCTACCCCACCATGTATGTCAACCAGCCCTGGACCATCCGGCAATATGCCGGCTTCTCCACGGCGGAGGATTCCAACGCCTTCTACCGCCGCAATCTCGCCGCCGGGCAAAAGGGCCTTTCGGTCGCGTTCGATCTCGCCACCCATCGCGGCTACGATTCCGACCATCCGCGCGTCACCGGCGACGTCGGCATGGCCGGCGTGGCGATCGATTCGATCTACGACATGCGCACGCTGTTCGCCGGCATTCCGCTCGACCAGATGAGCGTGTCGATGACCATGAACGGCGCGGTGCTGCCGATCCTGGCGCTGTTCGTCGCCGCCGCCGAGGAACAGGGCGTGCCGCCGGAGAAACTCTCGGGCACCATTCAGAACGACATTCTGAAAGAGTTCATGGTGCGCAACACCTACATCTATCCGCCGGCGCCCTCGATGCGGATCATCTCCGACATCTTCGCCTACACCTCGCAGAAGATGCCGAAATACAATTCGATCTCGATCTCCGGCTATCACATGCAGGAGGCCGGCGCGACGCAGGACCTCGAGCTCGCCTATACGCTGGCCGACGGCGTCGAATATCTCCGCGCCGGGCTCAAAGCCGGCCTCGACGTCGACCGCTTCGCGCCGCGGCTGTCGTTCTTCTGGGCGATCGGCATGAACTTCTTCATGGAAGTCGCCAAGATGCGCGCGGCACGGCTGCTGTGGGCCAAGCTGCTGACGCCAGTTCAACCCGAAGGACCCGCGCTCGCTCTCGCTGCGCACGCATTGCCAGACCTCGGGCTGGTCGCTGACCGCGCAGGACGTCTACAACAACGTGATGCGCACCACCATCGAGGCGATGGCGGCGACGCAAGGCCATACCCAGTCGCTGCACACCAATGCGCTCGACGAGGCGCTTGGCGCTGCCGACCGATTTCTCCGCCCGCATCGCGCGCAACACGCAACTGTTCCTGCAGCAGGAAAGCGGCACCACCCGCATCATCGATCCCTGGGGCGGCTCGTACTATGTCGAGCGGCTGACCCGCGATCTCGCGGCGAAGGCCTGGGGCCACATCCAGGAGGTCGAGGCGCTCGGCGGCATGGCGAAGGCGATCGAGGCCGGCGTTCCCAAACTGCGGATCGAGGAAGCCTCCGCCAAGACCCAGGCCCGGATCGACGCCGGCAAGCAGGCGGTGATCGGCGTCAACAAGTACAGGCCGGTCAACGAAGCGCCGATCGACGTGCTGAAGGTGGAGAACTCCACGGTGCGGCGGCTGCAGATCGACAAGCTGGCGCGGCTGAAAAAAGAGCGCAACCAGAAGGACGTCGACGACGCGCTAACGGCGCTGACCCGCAGCGCCGGCGAAGGCAACGGCAACCTGCTGGCGCTGGCGATCGATGCCGCGCGCGCCAAGGCCACCGTCGGCGAAATTTCCGACGCGCTGGAAAAGGTGTTCGGGCGGCACCGCGCCGAGATCAAATCCATCACCGGCGTCTACAAGCGGGAGGCGTCCACCATGTCCAACCGGGTCGAAAAAGTGCAGGCGCTGATCGATGCGTTCGAGGACGCCGAAGGCCGGCGGCCGCGCATTCTCGTCGCCAAGATCGGCCAGGACGGCCACGACCGCGGCCAGAAGGTGATCGCCTCGGCCTTTGCCGATGTCGGCTTCGACGTCGATATCGGGCCGTTGTTTGCGACCGCCGAGGAGGCGGCGCGGCAGGCGGTCGAGAACGACGTGCATATTCTCGGGCTGTCGTCGCTGGCGGCGGCGCATCTCACCGCGGTGCCGGAACTGAAGGCCGCGCTGAAGAAGCAGGGCCGCGACGACATCATGATCATCGTCGGCGGCGTGGTGCCGCCGCAGGATTACGACGCGCTCTACAAGGCCGGCGCCGAGGCGATCTTCCCGCCCGGCACCGTGATTGCGGACGCCGCCGAGGAGCTGATCCACAAGCTCAACGCGCGGCTCGGGCATAGCGAGGCGGCGGAGTAGCCGTTCCCCTCGCCTGTCACGCCGGGCCGTTGTAAACGAAGGCATGACCCAGCCGAAAACTGCCTCAGTCGACATCAGAAGCCTTGGCCAAAGACCTCCGCGCCGGCAGCCGCGCGGCGCTGGCGCGCGCCATCACGCTGATCGAAAGCCGGCGCGGCGATCATCAGGCCGCGGCGCGCGATCTGGTGCAGGCGCTGCTGCCCGATACCGGCAAGGCCATCCGCGTCGGCATCACCGGCTCGCCCGGCGTCGGCAAATCCACCACCATCGACGCGCTCGGGATGTTCCTGATCGAACGCGGCCACAAGGTCGCGGTGCTCGCGGTGGATCCCTCCTCCGCCCGCACCGGCGGCTCGATCCTCGGCGACAAGACCCGGATGGCGCGGCTCGCCGCCTCCGAGCGCGCCTATATCCGGCCCTCGCCGGCCTCCGGCACGCTCGGCGGCGTCGCGGCGAAAACCCGCGAGGCGATGCTGTTGTGCGAGGCCGCCGGCTTCGACGTGGTGCTGGTGGAAACCGTCGGCATCGGGCAGTCCGAGACCGCGGTCTGCGACATGACCGATTTTTTCCTGGCGCTGATGCTGCCGGGCGCCGGCGACGAATTGCAGGGCATCAAGAAGGGTCTGGTCGAACTCGCCGACATGATCGCGATCAACAAGGCCGACGGCGACAACATCAAGCGCGCCAATCTCGCCGCCGCCGAATATCGCGGCGCGCTGCATATCCTCACGCCGCGCTCGGAGCACTGGCATCCGCCGGTCCTGACCTATTCGGCATTGACGGGCACCGGCATCGATACGCTGTGGCAGAAGATTCTCGATCACCGCACCGCGATGAATGCCTCGGGCGAATTCGCCGCGCGCCGGCGGCAGCAGCAGGTAAAATGGATGTGGTCGATGCTGGAGCAGCGGATGATGGCGCGGCTGCGCGCCGATCCGGCGATCCGCGCCAAGGTGAAGAAGATCGAAGCCGAGGTGGCCGACGGCCGCATCACGCCGGCGCTGGCGGCGGAGCAGATCGCGGACATGCTGAGGTGAAATGAGCGAAAAACTCCGCATCCTCATCACCGGCTTCGGCCCGTTTCCCGGCGCGCCGTTCAATCCGACCGAGCCGCTGGTGGCGCGGCTGTTGCGGCTGCGCCGCCCGGCGCTCGGCGATGTCGAACTGTCGGCCACATCTTTCCGGTGACCTACAAGGCGGTCGATCGCGAATTGCCGGAGCTGCTGACGAAGCACCGGCCGCACGCGCTGCTGATGTTCGGCCTCGCCTCCCGCACGCCCTATCTGCGGATCGAGACCCGCGCCCGCAACGCCGTCACCACGCTGTGGCCCGATGCCGACCATGCACGGGTGCGCAAGGGATCGATATCGGGCGGCGCCGACGCCATGATGTTCGGCCCGCACACCGCAAAGCTGCTGCGCGCGGCGATGGCACCGGCATCGATGCGCGGGCCTCGCGCGACGCCGGCAGTTATCTCTGCAACTATCTGAGCTGGCGCGCGATCGAGGCGACCTGCAGGCGACAGACGGTCCCCGCCTCGCCGCCTTCGTGCATGTGCCGCTGCTCGCGCGCGGCGACACTTCACGGCGCAAGGGCGCGGCGCACCGCATCACGCTGGAACGAACTGGTCGACGCCGGCGAAGCGATGCTGCTGGAAATGGTGAGGCTGACAAGGCAGGCGGTGCGAGAGGCCAAATCATCCCTACTCCCCTCGCACTTCCTCCGGGCGAGGTAACGATTAACCCTACCCCCAACAATCGCGCTCTCCCGCCCTTCGCCTCCACCCCGCGCCGCCGCATTTTTGCGTTACTCCAGCGACGCGGACGCGCTCGCGCGCGTCGGCAGGAAGACGCAAATCATGGACGTCAATCGCCGCCATCTCATTGGAGCATCCGCCGCCGGCGTTGCCGGCGCGCTCGCGATGCCGCCGGATGCCGCGCGCGCGGCGCCGCTGACCTCGGCGCTCGGGCGCGACGCCACGCAATATGGCGTTCGGCCCGGCAGCCCCGACGATCAGACCAAAGTCCTGCAGCGCGCGATCGACGACGCCGCGCGCGCGCAAGTGCCGCTGGCGCTGCCGCCGGGCGTCTATCGCACCTCGATGCTTCGCCTGCAAAGCGGCACGCAACTGATCGGCGTGCGCGGCGCGACCAGGCTCGTTTTCAACGGCGGCGCGTCGATGTTTCAGGGCGAAGGCGCCGGCAGCCTCGGTCTTGCCAACATCACGCTCGACGGCGGCGGCATCCCGCTGCCGACGCGGCGCGGCCTCGTGCATTGCCTCGGCGGACGCGATATCCGCATCACCGATTGCGAAATCATCGGCAGCGGCGGCAACGGCATCTGGCTCGAGAACGTCTCCGGCGATATCAGCGGCAACATCATCACCAGGACAGCCACGACCGCGATCGTGTCGTTCGACGCGCAGGGCCTGCTGGTTTCGCGCAACACCATTCTCGGCACCAACGACAACGGCATCGAAATCCTGCGCACCGACCATCGGCGACGACGGCACGCTGGTTCTCGACAACCGCATCGAGGACATCAAGGCCGGTCCCGGCGGCTCCGGACAATACGGCAACGCCATCAACGCGTTTCGCGCCGGCAATGTGATCGTGCGGGGCAATCGCATCCGCAACTGCGATTATTCCGCGGTGCGCGGCAATTCGGCGTCCAACATCCAGATCACGGGCAACAGCGTCAGCGACGTCCGCGAGGTGGCGCTGTATTCGGAATTTTCCTTCGAGGGCGCCGTGATCGCCAACAACACCGTGGACGGCGCGGCCTTCGGCGTCTCGGTCTGCAATTTCAACGAGGGCGGACGCCTCGCGGTCGTGCAGGGCAACATCATCCGCAACCTGTTGCCGAAGCGCCCGATCGGCACCGCGCCGGACGACGACGCCGGCATCGGCATCTATGTCGAGGCCGATACCGTCGGTGACCGGCAATGTGATCGAGAATGCGCCGTCGTTCGGGATCGTCGCCGGCTGGGGCAAATATCTGCGCGACGTCGCGATCTCGGGCAACGTGATCCGCAAGGCCTTCGTCGGCATCGGCGTGTCGGTGGCGCCGGGCGCGGGCACGGCGCTGGTCAATAACAACATGATCTCGGAAACGCCGCGCGGCGCCGTGGTCGGGCTCGATCACGCGCGGCCGGTTACGCCGGATTTGTCCGCCGAGGGCGCGCAACGTTTTGCCCAGGTGGTGATCGGCACGAATGCGGTGAGAAGGTAGACCCTACAGCGCGTTGCGCAGCAGCGGATAGCGTTCCGCGATCGCGGTCATGTCCGGGCATCAGCTCCGACGTCGTCATCCAGATCCATCGCCGGTGGCGAGGGTGCCTTCGGCCGCACGAACGAGATCGGTCTCAGGGACGATCGAAATCGCCGATGGCGGCGGTTCGGCCGGGATCTGCGCCGGCTGCGGCTCGGAGCCAGCCGATGAACCTGATCGCTCGACCTTTCGCGCGGCGACACCGTGGTGCGACCGAGCCAGGACATGTCGACGGCGGAATTGTCGCGGGAGGCCTCGCGCATCGACAGATCGCGCCAGATTTCGACCGCGGTCTTGGCCTCCTGGATATTCTCGAGAAAGGCGAGTTCGCTGTGATAGCGGCGCCAGCGGCCGGTCTCGAACAGTTCGGTGAGGTATTCCAGCCGCTGCTCGGCCAGAGCGCACCAGCGCGCAACGATATCGCGGCCGCGTGCCACGTCTAAACGATGTGTCATGAACCAGCCCGCAAGGAGAAAAACGGACGCGGACGCAACGGCACGAATCAATCAGACGTGACAGATATATTTTGTGGAAAACTTTAACGTTGTCTAGCGCGCGACCTTACTGGACGCCGGCATCGACAGAAAGCCGTAGAATGCGGGGTTTTCCTGGCTATCCCCAGTCAAGCCGCCATGCGGCATGGCGGAGTTGCGGAGGCCGCAGCTTCGCGCGACGCACGGGACCGAGGGCTGATTTTGTGACCGGAAGCACCCGAAACATCCGCCAGAAACGAAAGACCCGTCCGGGGGGACAACCGGACGGGTCAAGCCATATGGGCGCTTGGGGTGGATGGGCGCTCGCGCCGAATACAGCCTCGATGGGGAGGGATAACCGCTCCCACATGTATTGGTCGCGGAAGGGCCGCCGCACGTTCAAACCTGCCAGCCATTTTTTAACTGTTTGGCCGGAACTTTCAGAGCGTTTTCAAGCGAAATGGGGGCCGGTCGCGTTGAGAATGCATTAAATCAAGACCCAAAGCCCGTTTCGATGCAATCGAAACGGAAAACGGAAAATTATTGCGCGGCAGGGCGATTGGCTTCGCCGGCGGCCGGCTTATCGGAGGCCATGGCCGCCGGCAGGCGGCTCAGGGCCCTGGTCGCGGGAGGATCCTGCCGGTCCGAAACCTTTTCGGCGGCGGGAGCATCCGACGCCGCGGCAACCGGCACCGCCGACGCGGCGGCGACGGCCGAGACCGCCGCATAGGCATCCGCCTCGCCCGCGCCGAACAGATCGTCACGGCCCGGCGCGCCGAGATCGCGGGCGGTTTTCATCAGGATTGCGCGCACCTCGTCCGGCTTCAACGCAGGATTGCGCTCCAGCATCAGGGCGACGAGGCCGCTGACGTAGGCCGCGGAAAACGAGGTGCCGGACGTCATCTGATATTTTTCGTCCGGCGCCGGCAGGAAGATATCGACGCCGGGAGCGGCGACGGCGATATGGCCGCCGCGGTTCGATGCCGCAAACAGCCTGTCCTGGGCGTCGGTGGCGCTGACCGCGATCACGTTGGCATTGGCGGCGGGATAGAGCGGCGGCGATTTCGGTCCGGCATTGCCGGCGGCCGCGACCATCACGATGCCCTTGGCGGCGGCCGCGGCGATACCGCGTTCGATCAACGCATCCTTCGGACCGGCGAAGCTCATATTGACGATCTGCGCGCCGTGCGCCGCGGCGTAGTCGAGCCCCTTCAGCACGACGAACGACGTGCTTTCCGCACCATTCGGCGCCGCGCCGAACGCGCGGATCGCCAGGATCCTCGCCGCCGGCGCGCTTCCCATCAGCCGCGCATGCGCCACGATCGCGCCGGCGACGCCGGTGCCGTGGACATGCGGACCTTCCTTGCTGCCGAGCGCATCGAAGCTGTCCGCAATCGCGCTCGGCGAGTTCCGGATGCTTGACGATCGATTCCGGAATCGATCACGGCGATCGGTGACGTTGGCGCCGTGGGCCAGCGTATGCGCCTCGCGGCAATCGAAGTTTCGCGAGCGCGTATTGCGCGGGATCGCCTTCGGTCAATGCCGCCTTCTGGTCCTGCAGCAAATAGCGGAAGTTCCGCTGCACCGAGCGAACGCTGACATCGGCGGCAAGTTCGCGGCTGACGATCTCAACCGAGCGGCGGTCGGTGATGCGGAACAGGCCGATGGTGGCGCCGATCAGCGGAAAGTTCTGCGATCCAAGACGCACGAGCCCGTGACGCCGCGCCAGTTCGTCGGCCTGCGCCTCGGTCAGCGAGCCGTCGATCTCAGCCACGATTTGGTTGGCGATCGCGCCCGGGTTGAGCGCCGTCAGCGCGGTGTTGCGGCGCTCGCCGTTGCTGCCTTTTTTGCCCGACGCGCCGCCGGCGCCGCCGCCATCGGCCGACGATACCGGCTGCGCCGTGCATTCGCCGTCGCTGTCGCGATAGGCGTAGCTGCAGGCCGGATACGTCCTGAGATTGGGTGTCGTTCTGCCAATCCCGATCACCGCCCTGCCGGCGATGTTCGGGTCGATCCGCGGCGCCACACTGATGCTGGGAACGCGCGACTCGATGTTGAGGTTGGGCGAGCGCATGATGCTTTGCGCATGAACGGCCGCGCCATCGAGATACGCAAACGGCAATGCCGCGCAACGCCAACGCCGCGCGCCACGCCTTCATCCGCCAATTCGCACGATCGTGGACCATGGGACCTCGGGTTATGCGCCGGCGCGCATGGCGCCGCGCCGCTTCAGGGCGTAGCCACCGCGAGACTGACAATCTTCTCGTTTTGCAGCTTGCTCATCAGGCCGGCAACTTCGTCCTTCGTCATCGGCCTGTTGCCGAATTGCAGCCAAAACATGCCGCCCTTGGCGCCGTCGACGATCGAGGCCTGATAATTGTCGAGCAGCGACATGATGTCGGCGACGCGCGCGTCCGGCGCGAACCGCACCAGCGCGCGCGGCGGCGCGCCCGCTCCCAAATCGCGGGTCGTGGGCTCGTTCATGCTTAGCGACGCCGTCTGGAACGTCGGCTGGTTCTTCACCAGCACCGCGCCGATCACGCCGGCCTGCAACAACAGCGCCAGTGCGCCCAGGCTCGCCGACCAGGCCAGCGTCCGCGGCGACAGGCCTCGCGAAGAACCCGGCGAACCGCGCGGAGAAATTGCGCGACGCCGACGGCTTGCGCGCCGGCTCGGCGTCGATCGCCGCGAACAGCTTCTGCATGGCGCGCGCGGACGGCGCACCGAGGCTCTCGTTGAGATGAATGGTTTCGGCATACTCTTCCCGGATCACCGCGTATTGCTTGGCGAGTTCGGGATCGCGGGCGAGCGCTTCTTCGACGCGGCGAGCATCGCGCGCGTTCAGGGTGCCGGCCGCATGAAATGGCAGCAGCATCTCTATTTCACCGGGCTCTTGCTCCAGCATCTTTTTGCTCGTCGCCATCATGGCCAGCCTCGCTCGACGCCGGCTGCCTTGAGCAGTTCGGCCAGTTTCTTGCGCGCATAGAACAAGCGCGTCTTCACAGTGTTCTCCGGAATGCCGACGATTTCAGCCACCTCTTCCACGGACTTCTCGTGGTAGTAGACGAGATCGACGATCTCCCGATGCTCCGGCGAAAGTGCGGTCAGGCACTTGCGCAACACTTCACTGGTATCCTTCTTCTGCACCGCCACTTCCGGATCGTCGGACGTATCCTCGATCGCGTTGGCGGCCTCATCGTCCAGTTCACCGTCCTTCCTGCGCCGCAGCGCAGACAGGGCCTTGAATCGCGTAATTGCCAGGAGCCAGGTGGAAACGGCGGATCGGCCTTCGAACTTGCCAGCCTGGCGCCACACATCGAGGAAAACCTCGCTGATGAGGTCCTCCGCGACCTGTTCGTCCCGCACGAGCCGAAGCCCGAAACGAAACACCCTGACATGGTGCCGTCCGTACAGCACCTGCATGGCGAGGCGGTCGCCTTGAGCGATG
Source organism: uncultured Alphaproteobacteria bacterium (assembly GCA_963735835.1). Taxonomy (GTDB): domain Bacteria; phylum Pseudomonadota; class Alphaproteobacteria; order Rhizobiales; family Xanthobacteraceae; genus Bradyrhizobium. Next base: position 24,381 of record CAVTNA010000048.1, read on the forward strand.
CGAGCGATCAGGACGTCGTCCGAAGCCGCCTGTGTCGCACTCAATGGCCGTCTCGCAAGGTTGGTCGGATCAGGTCGGCCGGCGGTTCGATTGCACAGGCAAGATTTTTGAAATTATCGCAAGCGCCCGATTGCATCGCTGATGCGCCACACAGAACGCGATTTTCCGGCAGCCGCCCGGCGTACTGAAACAAACCGATCCCCACAATTGGTATCATAATACAGCGATGCTTTCTTCGCGTCCGGACCGTTCGGCACCTTACCAAGGCTTGGCCTACAAAACAGTCCTCGTACGACCAATCCCTGCGACGCGATCGCAAGTGCCATCCGGTATCGCGCCGTACCAGCCGGATTCGGCTAATTTCCATTGTCAAACAAGGGCAAAGGCGGCCCCCGGCGGCAGGGATTCGGTTGCAAAAGATACCAAACCTAAAGGCTTTCCCACTTAGATTTTTGAAAGCCTCAATTCCACCAATGGCGAGACAATGGGCACCGCTGCGTCCCCCTTCCTGAATCCAATTGCGGCTGAACTGGAAGGCGTGGCTTCCAAGCCGACGGCAAAGGCCCTATCGCGGCGTGCCAGGCAGCGCCGTGAGATTCTGGCGATGATCGGTGCCAGTTATGTCATCGACGCGTTCCTCCTGCTGATCTACGCCCATGCCGGTACGATACCGGAAACGATCGGACCGGCGTTTGCCGGTTGCGGCCTGTTCTTTGTCGGCTGCTGTATCGCAGCCTCGGAGGCGGGGTTCAACGATCGCTTCAAGGATCACTATCTCGTCGCGCCGCAGTCGATCATCAGCATGTCGATCATGCTGGCCTTCGCCTATATCGCGCCGGAAGTCGGCGTGATGTTTCTCTGCACGCTGTTCGTGGTCTTCAGTTTCGGCTCACTGCGATCGACCCCGCGGCAGACCGCAATTGTCTGGACCGCGATGGCGCTCGGGCTGGCGGGGCTGTTTCTTTTGACCGACAAGCCGATCTCGATACCATGCGGCAACTATCTCGAGCGCTTCGCGACGATGACTGGTGTTCATCCTCACCATCGGGCGCTGCATGTTCATCGGAATATTCTCCAGCTCGCTGCGTAATTCGCTCTACAGGAGCAGCATCGAACTCAAGGCTGCCAACAAGCGCATCGAAGAACTCGCCGAACTCGACGAGCTGACCGGCTCGTTCAACCGCCGCTGCATCATGCGGCTGCTGGATGACGAGATCGCCCGCGCCCATCGCGCCAATACGCCCTGCTCGATCGCGCTGATCGATCTCGACTGGTTCAAGCGTATCAACGACGCCTACGGCCACCCCACCGGCGACGAAGTGCTCAGGACGTTCGCCATCACCGTGTTTGCGAACATCCGCAACATCGACAGTTTCGGCCGTTACGGCGGCGAGGAATTCCTGCTGGTGCTTCCCGATACGCCAAATGGCCGCGCCGCGCGCATCCTGGACCGGCTGCGGGCGATCATCGCCGATCTCGACTGGAGCGCATTCTCGCCTGGCATGAAGGTGACGATTTCCGCAGGCGTCGCCACGCTGGCATCGCATGAGAACTCCGGACACGTTTCTCGCTCGCGCCGACAGCGCGCTCTACGCAGCCAAGGCACGGGGACGCAACCGCATCGCCAGCGCCTGATCTTGATCACTTCCGTTTCCGGGGACGAAGAAGCCGTCGCCGGTCTAGAATGCCCGAACGCTCCAGGAAAGAGTCATGAGTTCGAAATCCGCGGCCACCTCCGAAAATCTGCTCGACGAGCTGCAGACCACGCTTGCGCACGGCACCGTGGCACGACGGGTCGAGACCCTGCGCCGCGTGACCGATCTTTTTATCAACGGCGCGGTAGATTTCTCGAACGAGCAGATCGGCCTGTTCGACGACGTCTTCCAGTGCCTGATCGTGCACATCGAGACCTCAGCCAAGGCGCTGCTTGCCAATCGTCTCGCACCGATCGACACCGCGCCGCCGCGCACCATTCGCGCGCTGGCGCTGGACGATCTAATCGAGGTCGCGGCCCCGGTGCTGTCCAGATCGGAGCGGCTCGACGACGAGACGCTGATCGAGACCGCGCGCAACAAGAGCCAGGCGCATTTGCTGGCGATTTCGATACGAAGGGTATTGAGCGGCGAGGTCACCGACGTACTGGTGCAGCGCGGCGACGACGACGTGATCCAGAGCACCGTCAACAATCCCGGCGCGGTATTTTCCGAGCATGGCTTCACCCGGCTGGTCAATCGCGCCGAGGGGGACGACAATCTCGCGACCTGCCTCGGCCTGCGTCCGACGATCCCGCGGCATCTCTATCTGAAACTGATCGCGAAGGCATCGGTGACCGTGCGGGCGCGGCTGGAGGCCGCCAATCCGCAGCAGGCAGCGGACGTGCCGATCGCGGTACAGGAGGCGACGCGGCAGGCGCGCACCTCGCCCTCGTCCATCACGCAGGAAACGGCAATCGCGCACGCGCTCGTCAAATCATTATACGCGGACGGCAGGCTCGACGAGGATCAGGTGGCGACGTTTGCGGAGGCCGGCAAATTCGACGAAGCCAATGCCGCGATCGCAGCGCTCGCCAACGTGCCGGTGTCGATCGCCGAGAATATGATGATTGAAACCCGCGCCGAGGGCGTCATGATCCTGGCCAAGGTCGCAGGGATGTCCTGGTCGACGGTCAAGGCGATCATCAATTTGCGCGACGATCTCTCGGGCATGAAGCCGACCGACCTTCAGACCTGCAAGGCTACCTATGAACGGCTGCGGCCCTCGACCGCACAGCAGGTGCTGCGCTTCCACCGCATGCAGCAGACCGTAGCGCCCGCGCTGGCGGAGTAAGTCTCGCCGCTAGAGCCTCAGCACCCGCGACCCCGCCAGCGCGCCGATCGCGGTCACCAGCGCCGTGGCTGTCGTGTACCAGCTTGCAACGAATAGCGGCGAATCATCCGTGCAGTGCGCGGCGTAAAGTGTCGCCGCCAACCCTGCCGACAACAATCCGGCGATCGCGCCGGCGACCGCGGGCCGCGTTGGCGCGCCGTGACGCAAGCCGATCAGCGCTGCAGCCAGCAGCGGCAGCGACATCAGTGGTATTGCGGTCAGACAAACCCGCGAATTGCTGCCGACAAGGCGCGTCATCATCGGCAGCCGCTGCGGCAGCATCATTTCGCTTGCGATCCCGCCGACCAGCAGTCCGACCGGAATCAGCAGCAACCATGCCCAGCCCCGCAGCGTGGCCTCCGGCCGCGACAGGTGCAGGCTGATCGTGATGGCCGAGATCGCCAGCGCCATCGTCACCACGAACTTCAGATCGAAGAGCGGATTATGCATCGCGGTCATGATATCCGGACGCACGCCCAACCCCGCGAAAAACATCGCCATCGAAACCGGGGCTGCCGACAGCAAGCGCCAGCGCCAGCACGAACCCGACCGGCCGGGCGCGGTATGCGTTGTCGGCGGCAAGCGTTCGAATGAGCTGATCGGTTTCCATTCTCACTGCTCCCGGAGTTTGGCGGTGAGACTGGCAAGCCCGCGATGCAGCGCCACGCGCACCGCGCCTTCGCTCATCGCGAATTTCGCCGCCGTATCCTTGATCGATGCGCTGTCGATCGCGATCGATTGCAGAACCTCACGCTGGCGCGCCGGCAGCGACTGAAGCTGGGCTGCGACCTCGCTCGCAGGCACGGTCTCGGCGGCGGGCTCGCTGGCGATGGTCTCGGCGAAATCGTCGATGTTGACGAAGACCCGGCGCCCGCGGCGGCGCAGCGAGTCAATCAGCTTGTTGCGCGCGATCGCAAACAGCCACGGCGCGAACGGCGCGTTGGCGTCCCAGGTATGTCGCTTCAGATGTACCGCCAACAAAATGTCCTGCACGATATCCTCGGACTGATCGACCGGTTGTCCTGCCCGCGCCAGGCCGCGGCGCGCCGCCGCCCGGAGCACCGGCGTGACGGCCCCTAGCAAGCGATGGTACGCCGCGCTGTCGCCGGAAAGGGCCGACCGCATCAGGCCGGTCCATTCGTCATCACGTTCGCGCACGCGCGCTCCTACACTGCAATTCGGTCGATCTTTCAATTTGTTACAGCCGAAAGCTTTGATCACGAATTCGTGATCAACACTACCGGAAAGCTTTGCGACAACCGCCGCCGATTTGAGACTCAGCGGCCTGCACACCGGCAGGCTCATAACATTGATCGGTTCGGCTGACACCCGCCGCTTTGATCCCAGGAGATTTCGCGGCCACAAAGTCGGGAGAGGCTTGTCCACCGCCCTGCTTTCGCCCGCTGCAGCCCGAAGATTCCCTTTTTTTGCCCCGTTGCGGACACGCCGCCCGGTCTCTTTTCGCCGCGGGGGCTGGCGAATGAGGAGATTGCCAATGACTGTCAAAGCCAGTGGCCGCGCGGCATTGATCCTCGCAACAGGCCTCTTTGTGTGTTTCGCGACGCCTTCGCAAGCGGCTGACGACGCAGACATTGCGACCCCTGGTCCGAAATCGGAAACTGCCGGGGCACCTGTTGTGCTTAACAAATACGCCAAACACGGCTCGCACCACTGGAAAAGATATGCGCATCGCCGATCCAGCAAGGTCGCGGTGAAATCCTCTGCCGACAACAAGGCCGAGGCGTCCGATGCCGGCGACCCTGCATCCGCGATTCCGCCTTCGGTGGCCGACGCCAATGCGCGGCTGATGTTCGCCGATACGCCAACCGGCAATGCTGCCAGGGCGATGTCGGCGCGAGCCAGTGACATTCTGCAGGCCGCCGCGCCGGAAAAGCTGGCTGACGCCCAGCCCGCCGCCAACACCCCTGTCGTTTCCCCCGATCAACTCAACGACCTCGATCGCGCGCTGAGCGAGAGCGCGCCGCCGGCACGGACGCCGTCCGCGTCGCCCCTTGCGATGGCTTCGGCCGAGGCGCCTGCCGCACCTGTCGCACCTGTCGCGCCGGTAATGGCAAACAGCAGCGGGCACTCCGCTTGGGACCAGACTACCCTGATCGGGAAGATCTTCATCGGTTTCGGCGCGCTGCTGACGATGGCCTCCGCCGCGCGCATGTTCATGGCATAGCCGACAACCAATGCCGTTCGCCATTGCGAGCCAACGGGTCGGGCGAATGCGCGCCCGACGACAGGCTGCGCAAGACGATCCAGCGGCAAGCCGGCTCGGTCGCATGCGCTCCTCAATGACGCATCGTGCCGATCCCACTTGATGCCCAACCCGCCAGCGGGCACATTGCCCGCGAAATCAGCCGGGGTGGACCATGACTACGTTCGAACACATCATTGTCGAAAGCAAAGGCGCCGTCGGCATCATCAGGCTCAATCGGCCGAAGATCGCTCAATGCGCTGTCGTTCGGCGTCTTCAGAGAAATCGCCGCCGCGGTCGACGATCTCGAAGCCGACGACAAGATCGGATGCATCCTGCTCACCGGCAGCGAGAAAGCCTTCGCTGCGGGCGCCGATATCAAGGAAATGCAGCCGAAAAGCTTCATCGACATGTTTTCCAGCGACTTCACCGCCATCGGCGGCGACCGTGTCGCCAACTGCCGCAAGCCGACGATCGCGGCCGTCAGCGGCTATGCGCTCGGCGGCGGCTGCGAACTGGCGATGATGTGCGACATCATCATCGCCGCGGACACCGCGAAATTCGGCCAGCCGGAGATCACGCTCGGCACCATCCCCGGCATCGGCGGAACCCAGCGGCTGACGCGCGCGGTCGGCAAATCCAAGGCGATGGATCTGTGTCTGACCGGGCGAATGATGGATGCCGCCGAGGCGGAACGATCGGGCCTCGTCAGCCGCGTCGTGCCGGCGGACAAATTGATGGATGAAGCGCTCGCGGCGGCGGAAAAGATCGCCTCGATGTCGCGTCCCGCGGCCGAGATGGCCAAGAGCGCCATCAACCGCGCCTTCGAGACGCCGCTGTCGGAAGGCCTCAACGTCGAACGCAACCTGTTTCATTCGACCTTCGCGCTGGAGGATCGCGCCGAAGGTATGGCGGCCTTCATCGAGAAGCGGAAGCCGGCGAACAAAAATCGCTGACGGCCGTCCTCACGACGACGTCGCCCGGCTCTTCACCAGCGCCGCGCCGACCAGCGCGCGATAGGCGCGTTCGGGCCAGGTGGCCGGCTGGTCGAGGCCAAGCCGTGCCAGGCATTCTTGCTCCCCGGCATCCGGCCGGCGGGTCAATCCTTGCCACAACAATCGTGTCAACTGCAGCGGCGCGCGTTGCGCGTCCTGCAGCAGTTGCAACGCCGGAATCAGCCGTTGCTCGGTCGCAGTGAAATCGCAGCCGAACGGAAACGACGGCAGCAGGCCGGCCTCGCGCGCAGGTTTCAGCGCGCGCACAATGCGTTCCGGTACATTTTCGCGGTGCGCGGCCGGAATTTCAAAGTCTTTCGGCAGCTTGCCGGCGTCCTTGGCCCGCCGCGCGAGTTCGTCCTGAAAACGGGAATCCGCGACCTGCAGCATCGCCGCGATCACCTCGGCGTCGGATTTCCCCCTGAGGTCGGCGACGCCGTATTCGGTGACGATGACATCGCGCAGGTGCCGCGGAATGGTCTCGTGGCCATAGCTCCAGCGGATGTTGGACTGCACCCTGGCGCCGGCCTGTCGCGTCGCATCGAGCGTAAGGATCGAGCGCGCACCCTGCAACGCGAACGCCTGCGCGACGAAATTATACTGGCCGCCGACACCGCTCACGACTTGCCCGTTTTCGAGGCCGTCGGACACCACTGCCCCCATCAGGGTCGCCATCATCGCGGTGTTGACGAAACGGGCCTCAGTGCGGGCGCGCCGCTTGGCGGCCTCCTCGCCATAGAGTTCGTTGGTGAAGGATACCGCCGTCATCTGGATCCGCGCGAGCTGGCTCGCCGTCATCTCGCGCAGTGCGCGATAGAACGATTTCGGCCCGAGAAAAAATGCGCCGTGCAGCACCACGCCATCGACCTCGCGCTTGAGAATGCCGGCGTCGATCAGGCCTAAAAACGCCTCGGTCACCATTTCGCTGACGCCGTAGAGTCCATGCTCGAATGACCCGGTTTCCAGCGCCGCGAGCTGGTCGGTTTCGGGCGCAAGCCGCTTCATGATCCCGTGAAATTGCGCATTGTCGCGGTGGCGGACGATCAATCCCTGCGCCAGCGCGTCGCCGATCTGCCCGATCCCGATCTGCAAGCTGCCACCGTCGCACACCAGACCGGCGGCGTGCAGACCGATGGCGTATCTGGTGTCGGTGATCGGCTCGGACGGCGGCGCGAACAGCGGGAAGTCGGTCTCGGGACTGTCGAGCACCGCGCTGAATTCTTCAGCCGGCAGGTCGCCCTCGCCCGGCATGAACGGTAGTTCGGAGTTGACCTGCCCGACCAGTTTGAACGACGCGCGGCCCCCGGCGCGGGCGCGCAATATATCCAGCGTAGTGTCGGTGTTACAGCTCAGACTATAGCGCGCGGCGCCGTCGACGACGCGCTTGGCAACCAATTGGGTGACGACGTTGAGCCCGCGCGCCAACAGATACATCGAGGCATGGGTATAATTGGCGGAAATATAATGCTGCTGCGCGAACGGCACGTGCAGCCACCTTCCGGCCAGAAAGAAGAACTCGATCACCCGGATATTGGGCGGCAGCGCACCCGCACGCAGTGCATCGGCATAGGCGAGATCGGGATAGCCGCCGAACAGCCGCTCGATCACAGGCTCGATAAAGCGCTGTTCGAGCAGGTTAGAAGGCCGCGGTTTTTCCAGCGTCAGTGCGGAAAACAGGGTCAGGTTGATCGTGGGGTCGGCGGCGGCGCGCGCATAGAGCGCATTGACGATGTGATTGGCCTTGCCGAGCCCGAGCGGCAATCCTACCACCAGATTGGTTCCAACGTCGCGGATGATATCCTCTGCGATCGCTTCGGGATCGGAAAACAGTTTCGGCATCAAGTGCAGACCCAGCGCAATCGGAACAGCCAACGCCGGGAATCGGGCGCAGCCGGCTGGAGCTATAGCGCATCTGCAGCTGATATTCTCTGTGACGAACCGGCAACAGCGGTTTGCCTGGGGCGGCAGCGCGCTCTAAACAGGTAGATGTGTCGTCGGCGGGGGCGGACGGCCGGGTTGGTTCGGGATCAAATGACTGGGCGTGCCGCTAGAGTTGGCCACGTGGGAAGGCGCGTGCTTCGATGGGGCATTTGTCTTGGCGTGGCGACTTGCGTCGGTCTTGCCGCTGGCGCGGCCCGGGCCGAGGCCCTCCCCGAGGCCCTGGCCAAGGCCTATCAGTCCAATCCGCAGCTCAATGCCGAACGGGCGCGGCAGCGCGCCACCGACGAGAACGTGCCGCAGGCGCTCGCCGGCTACCGGCCCCAGATTGTCGCCAGCCTCAGCGCCGGATTGCAGGCGGTGCGCAACCTGCTGCCGGACAACACCGTTCAATCCGCGACCCTGAAACCCTGGACCATCGGGGTCACGGTGACACAGACGCTGTTCAACGGCTTCAAGACCGCCAACAGCGTCCGGGTGGCGGAACTGCAGGTGCGGTCGGGCCGCGAAGCGCTGCGCAATGTCGGTCAGGGCGTCCTGCTCGACGCCGCCACCGCCTACACCAACGTCCTCGCCAACCAGTCGCTGGTCGAAGCGCAACGCGCCAATGTCGCGTTCCTGAGGGAAACCCTTGGCGTCACCCAAAAGCGCCTCACCGCCGGCGACGTGACCCCGACCGATACGGCGCAAGCTGAAGCGCGCCTGAGCCGCGGCCTTGCGGATCTGAACGCCGCCGAGGTCAACCTCGCGATCAGCCAGGCGACCTATACCCAGGTCGTCGGCAACCCACCCGCGCCAGTTAAAGGCCGCCGAACCTGTCGACCGGTATCTGCCGCGCAGCCGCGACGAGGCGACCGCCATGGCCTTCAAGGAACATCCGGCGGTCATGGCGGCAGGCTTCGACGTCGACGTCGCTTCCACCACCATCCATGTCGCCGAAAGCAGCCTGCTGCCCACCATCACCCTGCAAGGCAGCGTCAGCCACAGCAGCGAGGCCGATCCCACGATCAGCACGCTAAGGACCGATCAGGCTTCGGTGATAGGCCAGATGAACGCGCCGATCTACGATGGCGGCACCGCGCCGTCGCAGATCCGGCAGGCCAAGGAACTGGCCACGCAAAGCCGGCTGGTGCTCGATCAGGTTCGCAATCAGGCCCGCACGGCGGCGGTCGGCGCCTGGGTCGCCAATGAAGGCGCCAAGATCGCGGTGACGGCATCGGAATCCGAGGTGCGCGCGGCGACCATCGCGCTGCGGGGCGTGCAGAAGGAGGCGCAGGGCGGCCAGCGCACCACGGTCGACGTCCTGAACTCGCAGCAGGACCTGATTTCGGCAAAGGCGCGGCTGATCGGCGCGCAGCGCGATCGCGTCATCGCCTCCTATACGCTGCTCAGCGCCATCGGCAGGCTCGACGTCAAGACGCTGGCGCTCAACACGCCGGACTATCTGCCGGAGGTACATTACCATCAGGTGCGCGACGCCTGGCACGGCCTGCGCACGCCGTCGGGGCAATGAGCTTAAACCCAGCACCATGAAAAGCCGCCGCATTCATGTCATGGGAGCGTCTGGCGCGGGGGTCACAAGCCTCGGCCGTGCATTGGCGGACGCTCTGGCCGTCCCGCATCACGACACCGATGATTATTTCTGGCAGCCGACCACGCCGCCTTATCGGGTCATGCGCGATATAGCCGAGCGCCTTCGGTTGATGCGCGAGGTGTTCCTGCCGCGTGCGGATTGGGTGCTGAGCGGATCGCTCGATGGTTGGGGCGACCCTGTTGTTCCGCATTTCGATCTGGTGGTCTTCCTGACCACTCCTAAGGAGCTTCGCCTGCAACGCCTGCGCGCCCGCGAGGCCAGGCATTTCGGTGCGGACGCGGTGGCTCCCGACGGCTGGCGTCACCAGGAGACCGAAGAGTTCATCGAATGGGCATCGCGCTATGATGAAGGAGATCGCGAAGGCCGCAATGTTGCGCGGCATCAGGCTTGGCTTGCTGCAATGTCCTGCCCTGTCCTGCGTCTCGATGGATCGCGGCCGTTACCCGAACTGGTCGCGGCGTGTGCTGCCGAGCTGGAACGTGCTACACCATCGCCACACCAAACGACAAAATCAGACATGAGGGAGTGAAGACGATGTTCACTAGACGCGGTATCCTGCTTGCCTCCATTGCCGCCGGAGTGACAATGCAACACCGAAACGCCCACGCGACGGCGTCGCAACCGTCGACGCCGGTGAATTTCGATGTTCCCGCCGGCGCCTGCGATTGCCACACCCACATTCACGGCGACTCCGAAAAATTTCCGTTCTTCGCGGGGCGCGTCTATACGCCGGAGCCGGCGTCGCCCGAGGAAATGTCGGCGCTGCACAAGGCGCTGCACATCGAGCGCGTGGTGATCGTGACGCCAAGCGTCTACGGCACCGACAACTCCGCCACGCTGTTCGGCATGAAGGCGCGCGGCGCGACCGCGCGCGGCGTTGCCGTGATCGACGACAAGACGCCGGAGGCCGATCTCGACGCCATGAACCAGGCGGGCGTCCGCGGCATCCGGCTCAATCTGGCGACCGGCGGCGTCACCGATCCCAATGTCGGCCGGCCGCGCTTTCTGGCGGCGGTCGAGCGGTCAAGAACCGCAACTGGCATATCCAGCTGTACACCGGCCTGCCGATGATCTCGGCGATCAAGGATGCGTTCGCCGCCTCGCCGGTGCCGGTGGTGTTCGATCATTTCGGCGGCGCGCAGGCCGCACTCGGCGTGGAGCAGCCGGGCTTTGCCGATCTGCTCGAACTCGTGAAGTCGGGCAAGGCCTATGTGAAAATTTCCGGCGCCTATCGGGCCTCAAAACTCGCACCGGACTATCCCGACGCCGCGCCGCTGGCGCGCGCGCTGATTGCGGCCAATTCCGACCGCATCGTCTGGGGCACCGACTGGCCGCATCCGGACTCCTCGACGCTGCCCGGCAGGAAGCCGACCGACGTCGCCCCTTGTTCCAGATCGACGACGGCCGTCTGCTCAACCAGCTCCCGGTATGGGCGCCGGACGCGGAGATCCGCAAGAAAATTCTGGTCGACAATCCGGCGCGGCCGGTTCTGAGCGACGCGCCTTGCGCACGCCTCCAGCGTGCCCGGCGCGAGAAGAACGAGATCAGCACCGGCAGCGTCACCAGGATGACCAGCGGCGCCAGCGTCATGCCGGTGACCACCACCACCGCCAGCGGCTTTTGCACCTGCGAGCCGATCCCCATCGACAGCGCCGCCGGCAACAGCCCGACGCCCGCGACCACGCAGGTCATCAGCACCGGCCGCAATTGCAGCTCGCCGGTGCGGATCACCGCCATCACCCGGTCAAGGCCTTCGTCGATCAGCTGATTGAACTGCGACAGGATGATGATGCCGTCCATCACGGCAACGCCGAACAGCGCGATGAACCCGATGGCGGCGGACACGCTGAAGGGAATGCCCGTTACCAGAAGCCCGAGCACGCCGCCGAAGATCACCATCGGAATCACGCTCATGGCGAGCAGCGTGTCCACCATCGAGCCGAAATTGAACCACAACAGCACCGCGATCAGCGCGAGGCTGATCGGCACCACGATCGACAGCCGCTTGATGGCGTCCTGCAGATTGCCGAACTCGCCGACCCATTCGACCCGCGATCCCGGCGGAAGCTTGACCTGGGCTGCGACCTTGTCGCTGCGCTTCCCTGACCGCGCCGCCGAGGTCGCGTTCGCGCACCGAGAATTTGATCGGCAGGTAGCGCTCCTGCTGTTCCCGGTAGATATAGGCCGCACCCGAGACCAGGTTGATCGAGGCCACTTCGCTCAGGGGAATCTGCGTGATCGTGCCGTTCGGGCCGCTCGCGCCGATCCGCAAATTCTGGATCGCCTCGGCGCTCTTGCGATACTCCGGCGCAAGGCGGACGATGATCGGAAAATGCCGGTCGCTGCCGGGTTCATAGAGATCGCCGGCGGTGTCGCCGCCGATCGCCACCTTGATGGTGGCATTGATGTCGCCGGGGGACAGCCCGTAGCGGGCGGCCTTGGCGCGATCGATATCGATCTGGATCGTCGGCTGGCCGAGCGAGGTGAACACCGCAAGATCGGTGATGCCCTGCACGGTGGCGAGCACGGACTTGATCTTGTTGGCGGTGTCGGTGAGCGCCTGCAGATCGTTGCCGTACAACTTGATCGAGTTCTCGCCCTTCACGCCGGACACCGCTTCGGAAACGTTGTCCTGCAGGTACTGCGAGAAATTGAATTCGACGCCGGGAAATTTGTCCTGCAGCTTCGCCAGCAATCGAGCCGTCAATTCATCCTTGTCGTGGGTATCCGGCCATTCGCTGGCCGGCTTCAGCGGCGCGAAGAATTCCGCATTGAAGAAGCCGGCGGCGTCGGTGCCGTCGTCCGGGCGGCCATGCTGCGACACCACCGACTCCACCTCGGGAAAGCTGCGGATCAGCCTGCGCATCTCGTTGACATAGGCGTTGCCTTCCTGCAGCGAGATGGTCGGCGGCAGGGTGGCGCGGATCCAGAGATTGCCCTCCTCGAGCTTGGGCAGGAATTCCAGTCCGAGCAGGCGGCCGAACACGACGGTCATGACCACGAGCCCGACGGCGCCCGGCCATCACCAGCTTCCGGTTGCCGACGCGCCCAGTTCAGCACCGGAACATAGAGCCGATGCAGGAACGCCATGATCCAGGTCTCGGTTTCGCTGCACGTGCGCCGGCAGGATGATCGCGCTCAACGCCGGCGTGATCGGTGAAGGTCGCGAGCAGGCCGCCCGCCAGCGCATAGGCATAGGTCCGCGCCATCGGTCCGAAGATGTTGCCTTCGACGCCGCTCAGGGTGAACAGCGGCAGGAACGCCGCGATGATGATGGCGGCGGCAAAGAAGATCGACCGCGACACGTCGGCGGCGGCGCGACAGGATGGCATGGCTCTTCATGCCCATCGTGGTGTCGGTCGAAATATGGCTCTGCTCGGCTTCCGAAAGCGCCGTCGTCTGCGACAGCCGGCGGAAGATCGCCTCCACCATGATCACGGTGGCGTCCACGATCAGTCCGAAATCGATGGCGCCCACCGACAGCAGGTTGGCGGATTCGCCGCGCAGCACCAGGATGATGACGGCGAAGAACAGCGCGAACGGAATGGTGGCGCCGACGATCAGCGCGCTTCGGAGGTCGCCGAGGAAAATCCATTGCAGCAGCACGATCAGGAGGATGCCGAGCACCATGTTGTGCAGCACGGTGCGCGGTGGTGATGTCGATCAGGTCCTTGCGGTCGTAGATGCGCTCGATGCTGCACGCCCGGCGGCAGGATGCTGGAATTGTTGATCGACGCCACCAGCTGTTCGACGCGCAGGATGGTCGGCGAGCTCTGCTCGCCGCGGCGCATCAGCACGATGCCCTGCACGATGTCGTCGTCCTGATCGAGGCCGGCGATGCCGAGCCGCGGCTTCTCGCCGACGGTCACGGTGGCGATGTCCTTGACCAGCACCGGGATTGCCGCCGCTCTGCGACACCATGGTGTTGGCGAGATCGTCGATGGAGCGGATCAGGCCGACGCCGCGCACCACGGCGGATTGCGAGCCGATGTCGACGGTATTGCCGCCGACATTGATGTTGGAATTGCTGACGGCCTGCAGCAGCTGCGGCAGCGTCAGGCCGTAGGCGACGAGCTTGTTGAAGTCGACCTGCAGCTCATAGGTCTTGGTCTTGCCGCCCCAGCCGGTGACGTCGATCACACCGGGCACGGCGCGAAAGCGGCGCTGCAAGACCCAGTCCTGCAGCGTCTTCAGGTCGAGCACGCTGTAATGCGGCGGCCCGGCCAGCCGGTAGCGGTAGATTTCGCCGATCGCGCTCAGCGGCGAAATCCCCGGCTGCACGTTGCCGGGCAAGGGCGCCAGTTGCGACAGCCGGTTCAGCACCTGCTGCAGCGCTTCGTCATAGGTGTAGTCGAACGAGAACTGCAGTTTGACGTCGGACAATCCGTACAGCGAAATCGTCCGGATCGTGCGCACGTTCTTGATGCCGGCGACCTGGGTCTCGATCGGGATGGTGATGTAGCGTTCGATCTCTTCCGACGACAATCCCGGACTTTGCGTCACGATGTCGACCATCGGCGGCGTCGGGTCGGGATAGGCTTCGATATTGAGCTGCTTGAACGCGATCAGGCCGCCGATCATCACGACGGCGAGCAGGCCCACCATCAGATAGCGGCGGCTGACGGCAATGGCGACGAGACGATCCATTCAGACCGAGGCTTTCAATGGGCTGAGTTAAGTTAGCTGCCGGATGCGGCGCGGTCGATGAACAGGCTGCCCTTGGTAACGATCTGCTCGCCGGGTTTCAAATTGCCCTCGACTTCGACGAGGTCGCCATTGGTCAACCCGGTCTTGATCTGGCGCAGTTCGATCGACTTGTCCTCGTGCGCGACCCAGACCCGGACCTGATCGCCCTCGTAGATCAACGCCTGCTTCGGCACGCCCGCCGCCGGGTGATCGCCGGCGGAATAGATCGTGACGTTGGCGAACATTTCCGGCTTCAGCAGACCGTCCTTGTTGTCGATCGTGGCGCGGACCAGAAGCCGGCGGGTGGCGGGATCGATCGCGGCGGCGACGTAGTCGATGCGCGCCGTCAGCGTGCGGCCCGGCAGCGCCAGCACGTTAAAGGCGACCTGCTGCCCCACCGACACCTTCGAGGCGTCGGATTCGCGGACGAAGGCCGTAAGCCAGACCGTGGACAGATCGCCGATCACGAATACGGGATCGCTGGCGCCGGCGTTCACATATTGGCCGGGGCCGACCTTTCGCTGCACCACCGTGCCTGCGATCGGCGAGAAGATGGTGGTGTCCGGATTGATGCTGCGCTTTTCCTGGAAGGCCGATATGGCCTCGTCGGTGAAGCCGAGAATTCGCAATTTGTTGCGCGCCGCCTCCAGCGCCGTTTGCGACGAGCGCAGGTCGTTCTGCGTCTGGATCAGGGTTGCCTGGCTCTGCTGGTAATCCTTCAGCGGAACGGCCTTGCCCTCGAACAGATCCTTGGCGCGCGTATCCTGTATCTGCGCGAGGTCGAGCGCCGACTTGGCCTTGTTCAACGCGGTCATGGCCGCAACGAGCTCGTTCTGCGCCTGCACGGTATCGGCGGCTTCGATCACGAACAGCGGCTGCCGCTGCGTGACGCTGTCGCCCGGCCGGGCCAGCAGCTTCATGACCCGGCCCGCATAGGGCGAAAACACCGGCGTCGAACGATCCTCATCGACCGCGATCTTGCCTTCGGTCACGGTCTCTGCCCGGAACGTTCGTTCGGTCACGGGCTCGATGGTCAGGCTGGCCCATTCGGCCGGGGTCGGGGTGTAGTGTTGCAATCCCTTGCGGGATTGGCTCGACATCTCGGAGAATCCGTGCGTCGCCCCGCCGATATGCATAAGCCCGTACAAAGCAGCGCCCGCAAGCACCAGCAGGGCTGCGCCAACGGTCAGCCGTTGCCGGTTAAGCATCTGCAATTGCTTGATAAATTCCGGCAACATGGATCCAGTCACTTCGGCGATGATTCCGGCAATGACTGCCTCATCGGTGCGCTAATAGTGCCCATTTGATGTTTCAAACAACCTAAAAACGCCTATAGCGCTAGCCTTTAAAGTTAAAATTTTGCGAGGCGAGCCCTGTTTTCGAGGGGCTAACCCCGCAGTTCAATCGCGCGCCGGCCATCGCGGCGGATGACTGCCGAGCGGCATCGCCGGGCGCGCCCAGAATGCGGGGGTCTTCGACAGCGACGCCGAATGGCTGACAGCCCGCAGCGGACCGAAGCCGGAAGCCGCCTCCTCGACAAAGGGGCTGACCGCATCGCCCGTCAAATCCTCGGTCTTGAACCCATCGGCCACGCGGCCGAGATTCCACAGCCATCGCCCGGTCTGCGCCAGGGAGACACGGACATGCCAGCTGCCGCCTTCGCGCGACTGGCGCGCCTTCGCCATCATCGCGCCGAACGCCATCAGGTAGCCGGTGGCGTGATCGAGCATTTGCGCCGGCAATTCCTTCGGACCTTCGACCCCGGCGGCCAGCCCTTCGGCGTGATTGAAGCCGGTCGAGGTCTGCACCAGCGAGTCGAAGCCACGGCGTTCCGCCCACGGCCCGGCATGGCCGTAGGCCGACAGCGACACATAGACGATTCCGGGGCTGATCCGCGCCGCATCCTGCGGCGAGAAACCGAGGCTGCGCGAGCGCGTGCGGGCGATAGCCTTGCGAGAAAATATCCGCACTGGTCAGCAGATCGCGCAACACGCCCTGCCCCTGCTCGGCCTTGAGGTCGGCAAAGCTCGTCAGCTTGCCGCGCCCGGTGTCGATGGTCAGCCATGGAATCGCCGGCAGATCCGGGCCGGAAACCAGCAGCACGTCGGCGCCGTGCACCGCCAGCGCGCGGCCCGCGACCGGACCGGCGATCACCCGCGACAGATCGAGCACACGTAACCCTGCGAGCGGGCGGTCGCCGGCGGGCCATGGTTTTGGCGCCGCCTCTCCGATTTTTTCGATTTCGATCGTCGGCAACGCGGCAAGCGCCCTGGCGTGAGGCAGATCAGACCATTCGTCGTACGAACGCATCATCGCGACCACGCCGCCGGCGGCATAGGCCGCGGTCTCGAACGCCTCGCCGTCCCACGACATCAGCGCGGCCTGAACGTCGGCGCGTTCCGGCTTGCAGTCGAGCACCTTGCAGACGGCGGCGCGGTGATGCGGAAAATTGGTGTGCAGCCGCACGAAGCGCCGATCGCGGGTCTTGTAGATCCCGGCAATCGCGTCCCAGGTCGGCCCCGGCGGCTTGCCGTCGACCCGCAAATAGCGCTCGCTGCGGCATTCGACGACGGCATGGCGCATATCGACGGCGACATCCTGGGATTGCCCGCTGCGCAGTTTCCAGATCTGGGCGGCGGCAAGTCCTGCCGCGGCGATGCTGGTCTGCGCCGCGGCGGCAACGCGGAACGACGACGGCAGCTGCGGTTCTTCTCCGGTCAGCGTGACCGCGTCGAGCGCGGCAGGCTCGCCGCCGGCCAAGGTCCAGAGATCGGCGAGAATTTCGCGGGGCGTTTGCATGGGGGATTCCTTGAGCGTCGCGACATTATCACTGCCGTCATCATCCGCGAAAGCGGATGATCCAGTCATTCCAGAGGATCGGTGACGAATCGAGACGCCGCAGCGTACTGGATACCCGCTTTCGCGGGTATGACGATCGCGTATGTGGCGGGCAAATCGCTCAATGAAAATCCCGCGAGCGCGGCAGGATGCGCACGTTGCGGGGATGGCGGATTTTCTGGGCCGGGTTGTCCGGATGCTGGCGCGGTCGTCATGCAGCGGCTCGATCAGGGCGGGACCTGTCGGCACGGCATGCTTGCGGCCGAGCGCGTCATCGGCAAGACGAACGAGATCGCGGGAGCGGTCGAACAATTTTTCGGCGACGAGATGCACGACCTTTTCCGGGCTGCTTTGAATGTATCCCTCGACCAGAATGAGCCGCGCGCCCATCACCTCCTTGCGGAAGCGCTCCATGACCTTCGGCCACACCACGATATTGGCGATGCCGGTTTCGTCCTCCAGCGTCATGAAGACGACGCCCTTGGCGCTGCCCGGGCGCTGCCGCACCAGCACCACGCCGGCGCAGCGGACATATTGCCGGTCATTGGCATCGGAAACCGCTTCGCAGGCGATGACGCGCTCCTGCGCAAACATCGGCCGCAGAAATTGCATCGGATGGCCCTTCAGCGACAGCCGGATGGTCTGATAGTCGGCCACCACCTGCTCCGGCAGCGGCATGTCGGGCAACGGCTGCGCATGCTCGTCCGGCTGCTCGCGCGCGGCGGCACTTTCGAACAGCGGCAGCGGCACGTCGTCGGGCAGCCGCCGCACCGCCCAAAGTGCTGCACGGCGATCGAGCCCGATGGAACGAAACGCATCGGCATCCGCCAGCAGGATCAGCGCGCGCTTGGGAAGCGCGGTGTCGCGGGCAAAATCTTCCAGCGAGGTGAAGGGACGACGTTGCCGCGCCTCGACAATGCGCTCGGCACCAGTCTTCCGCCTCTCCACCGTCATTCCGGGGCGTCGCGCAGCGACGAACCACGATGCGCAATTGCGCATCGGGGATTCTGAGATTCCGGGTCTGCGCCTCGCGGCGCATCCCGGAATGACGATTGAACTTGTTTCAACCGCTCCTCGTCCGGATCGACCCAGCGTGAAGCCATCGATCTGGCGAAAGCCGAGCCGCAGCGCGTGATATTTGCCGCTTTTCTCCTCCAGCATGTTGTCGCCATGGCTGAAGGAAATATCGATCTCGCGCACCACGACGCCGTTGTCGCGGGCGTCGCCGACGATCTGCGCCGGCGCGTAAAATCCCATCGGCTGCGAATTCAATAATCCGCAAGCGAACGCATCGGGATGAAAATGCTTCAGCCATGACGAGACATAGACGAGCTGGGCGAAGGCGGCGGCGTGGCTTTCGGGAAAGCCGTATTCGCCAAAGCCCTTGATCTGGTTAAAACAGTTCTTCGCGAATTCTTCCGGATAGCCGCGCCTGATCAGATTGCCGACCATCTTCTCTTCGAATTTATGGATGGTGCCGACATGGCGGAACGTGGCCATCGCCCGGCGCAACTGGTTGGCTTCGTCGGGGGTGAATTTCGCGGCCTCGATGGCGATCCGCATCGCCTGTTCCTGAAACAGGGGAACGCCGAGGGTTTTGCCGAGGATGTCCCGGAGTTCGTTCCGGTCGCCATATTTCGGAAAGGGATATTCGATCTCCTCCGGCTTCATTCCCCGCCGCTTCAGATAGGGATGCACCATATTGCCCTGGATCGGCCCGGGGCGGACGATCGCGACCTCGATCACCAGATCATAGAACGTGCGCGGCTTCAGCCGCGGCAGCATGTTCATCTGCGCGCGGCTCTCGACCTGGAATACGCCGAGCGATTCGCCCCGGCACAGCATGTCGTAGACCTCGGGGATCTCGCGCGGGATGGTGGCAAGCTCCCAGCGTTCGCCCTTGTGCAATTCGATCAGGTCGAAGCATTTGCGGATGCAGCTCAGCATGCCCAGCGCCAGCACATCGACCTTCATCATCCGGATTTCGTCGATGTCGTCCTTGTCCCATTCGATGAAGGTGCGGTCGTCCATCGCGGCGTTGCCGATCGGCACGTATTCATCGAGCCGGTCCTGCGTCAGCACGAAGCCGCCGACATGCTGCGACAGGTGGCGCGGAAATTCGATCAGTTCGGCCGCGAGCCGCACCGCGCGCTGGATCATGGGATTGTGCGGATCGAGACCGGCCTGCCGGACCTGCATCTCGTCAAGGCCGTCGCCCCAGCTTCCCCAGACCGTATCGGCCAAAAGCGCGGTGACGTCTTCGGTCAGTCCCAGCGCCTTGCCGACATCGCGGATCGCGCTGCGCGGACGGTAGTGAATGACGGTGGCGACAATCGCGGCGCGGTGGCGGCCATAGCGATTGAAGACATATTGCATCACCTCTTCGCGGCGCGAATGCTCGAAATCGACATCGATGTCGGGCGGCTCGCGGCGCTCTTCGGAGAGAAACCGCTCGAACAGAAGATCGACCTCGGCCGGATTGACGGAAGTGATCCCCAGCATGAAACAGACCGCCGAATTGGCCGCCGATCCCCTGCCCTGACACAGGATGTGCTGCGATCGCGCATAGCGAACGATGTCGTGCACGGTGAGAAAATAATGCGCGTAATCGAGTTTTTCGATCAGCGCCAATTCCTTTTGCAGGGTGGCGCGGAGCCTGGCATCGATCCCGTCGGGGAAATATTTGGCAACGCCTTGCCAGGTCAGATCCTCCAGATGCCGCTGCGCGGTCTTGCCCGGCGGCACCGGTTCGTCCGGATAGCGGTATTTCAATTCGTCGAGCGTGAACGTGATGCGGCCGGCAAAGCGCAGCGTCTCGGCGATCGCATCGGGATAATCGCGAAACAGCCGGAGCCATTTCCGCCGGCGATTTCAGATGCCGCTCGGCGTTGAGCCTCCAGCAGGCGGCCCGCGGTTTCGATGGTGGTCTTCTCGCGGATGCAGCTGACGACGTCCTGCAGCACCCGACGCTCACAGACATGATACAGGACGTCATTGGTGGCGAGCAGCGGCACGCCGGCTGCCGTGGCGAGGCGCTGCAATCCGGCAAGACGGCGCTTGTCGTCGCCGCGATGAAACAGGCTGGCGGCGAGCCATACGCCGTCAGCCGATGTGCCGCGCATCGTCTCCAGCATCCGCGTCAGCGCGTCGGCCTTGAGGCGGTACGGCGGCATCAGCACCAGCAGCAGCCCTTCGCTGAATTCCCTCAAGATCCTCGAAGCGCAGATGGCACTCGCCCTTGTCAGCGGCGAGTTTGCCCTTGCTCAGCAGACGGCAGAGCCGGCCATAGGCGGCGCGGTCGCGCGGATAGGCCAGGATGTCCGGCGTGCCGTCGGTGAAGACGAGACGCGATCCGATCAGCAGCTTCGGCCGGGATAACAGTTCCGGATTTTTCAGTTCGGCATAGGCCCGCACCACGCCGGCCAGCGTATTGCGGTCGGCGATCCCGATGGCATGCAGGCCGTATTCGCCGGCCTGATGGACATATTCCTGCGGATGCGAGGCGCCGCGCAAAAACGAGAAATTGGTGGTGACGCCGATCTCCGCATACGCAGGCGTGGTCATGCGAACAATCCGTGCATGAACCAGTTCGGCTGAACGGCCTTGCCTTCTTCCTGCACGATCTCGCGGTCATAAAGTCCGTCGCGATAGAGCCAGAACCGCAAGCCGGTCTCGTCCTCGACCCGGAAATAATCGCGCGTCAGCATCTCTCCTTGCGCGCGCCACCACTCCATGGCGACGCGCTCGGGGCCTTCGGCGCGGACCACGGCGTGGGTGGCGCGGCGCCAGACAAACCGGGCGGGCGGGCCATCCGGCACCTGCGCGATGACTTTTATCTGTTCCGGCCGCTCGAACAGCCGCAGCGGCCGCAGCGGCGGCTCCCCTTCCGCGCGCGCCGGCCAGGCCGCATGCGCGACAGCGGCCAGATGATGCTGCGCCGGCGCCGCCATCACCGCGCGCTCCGGAATATGGGTGTCCTGCGGCAGGTGCACGACCACGCGCCGTCCGCCGATGCGCGCGGCGATGCGGTCGATCAGGGCGGCCAGTTCGTCATTGTCGTGCACATTGGCATCGAGATCGCGCTGCTGCTGCACGACGATTTCGGTGCGGCTGGCAGACAGGCGAATGAGATCAAATCCGAAACCGGGATCGAGCGGATCGCTTAAGGCGCTGAATCGCTCGCGAAACAGACGATCGATCACCTCAGCCTTGGTCACGGGCTGTCCGGTGTCGACCATGATGGTGCGAACCGCGCCATCGGTGCGGAAGAAACGGGCTTCCAGCCGCCGCGCGCCCTTGCCCTGCTGCGCCATCGCCGCGACCAGCATCCCGGCCAGCCCCGACAAGGTCGCGGAGATCACCGCTTCCGTCGCCACCGGCTCGGCGAAGCGCTTCTCCACGATGTAATCCGGTAGCGGTTTTAGTGGGCTGATCGGCGCATCGCTCTGTCCCAGCGCCTGTTCCAGCAAACTTGTAAAGCCGGCGCCGAATCGTGCGGTGATCTCATGCCGCGCGCGGGAAGCGACATCGCCGATGGTTTTCAGCCCGGCGCGGCGCAGGCCGGTGGTTATCGCATCACTGACGCCCAGCGCGGACACCGGCAGCGGCCTGACCGCATCGGCTTCCTCGCCATCCCTGACGATGCGGCCATGGACGTGGCGGGTCAGCGTCCGCGCGCACACCGCCGTGCCGGCGATCGCGGCGCTGACCGCAAACCCTTGCGCGGTCAGCACGTCGCACATAAGCCGCATCATCGCGGCCTCGCCGCCGAACAAATGCACGCAGCCGGTGATGTCGAGCAACAGGCCATGCGGGGAATCCAGCGCCACCAGCGGCGTGAAGCGGTCGCACCAACAGGCAATGGCATTCAGCGCGTGCGCGTCGGCGGCTTCATCGGCATCGAACACCCCCAGCTGCGGACAGATGGCGCGGGCGTTCGCAAGCGGCAGGCCGACCTCAAGACCGAGGGCAGCGGCCGCGTCGTCGAGCGCAAAAATCTGCAGCGCGTTGTTTTGCTTGGCGACGACGACGCATGGATCATCGCTAACCGGTACGGCGTTGTCGCGCACGCGCTGGCGCTTGATGCGGTCGATGGGCAGGCGCGGCAGCCACAGGCTGAGGATACGCCGCCGGCTTTCTGAAAAGGCACTCATCACATTTCCATTCCATGATCCACCGGCCAACAGGGCCATGACGGTTGCGGACAAGCTGCGCGTCGAACACCGGCGCGCCCCACGCGCTGCTCCATGACGCAGCCGGCGGCGAATGCGCCGCGCGCACGATCCATCTTGTTTCGGCCGTCGAGGGCGACGGTTCCGCCGCCATCCGCAGCACCAGGCCGGTGACGCCCGAGGTCTGCGCCGCCAGCGTCAGCTTGCGGCTGGCGACGAGGTCGAACTGTCGCGCTTGCCCCCAGACTTCCAGCACCACAGCGCCAAGCGCATCGCAGGCCAGCGCGTCGGCGGCGGTCCGCAGCGCGATGTCCACGTCGGCTGCGCGCACCGTCACGACGAGCCGCGGATCGAGACCGAGTTCGGCCAGTCCGCTCATCGACAGCGCGCCCGATTCAATTTCGGTGAAATCCTGGCGTACCCAAACCAGCGGCCGCCGTGCTGACGCCCGCCCCGCGAGCCCTGCGACAAAACCCGTCGCCGCGGCGCTTTGCCGTCCGGCCTCGGCGAACACCTCGTGCATGGCGCCCATGGCGAGACCGCCCTGCAGCGCCGCATCGGCGTCCGCATGCCCGAGCGCCACCCTGCAAGGTGCGTACGCATCGCCATGCGACTCGATGCGCTCGATGTTGCCGCGCAAAGTCGCAAGCGTGTTCGTGCGTGCGCCGGTCATGATGCGCCGCTCCTTAAGGGTTGGGCCGTCACAGGCTCTCTGGGTGAACCCGCGGCCGGCTCATTTGTTCATGATATGTTCTAATATAAAGCTAACATGGCCGCGAGGAGTCAATCGGGATTGATGGTAACGTTTTTCGTGAGCAATCCCAATGGGATCTGGGGAACTCTCAACGCCCTGCCCGCATTGAGCCCCACCCGCTGCAATGATATTCTTCACCGGAAGCGAAAAATGCCCATGGCAACTGCGTCACCCAGCCTCAAAACCCTGCGCCAAGAGGCTGCCGATTGCCGCGCCTGTCCGCTCTGGAAAGACGCGACACAGACCGTGTTCGGCGAAGGCCCGCAAGCCGCGCACGCGATGCTGGTCGGCGAGCAGCCCGGCGACAGGGAAGACCTTGCCGGCAAACCGTTCGTGGGACCGGCCGGGCTGATGCTCGACCGCGCGCTGGAGGAAGCCGGCATCGACCGCAAGAAGGTCTACGTCACCAATGCGGTCAAACATTTCAAATTCTTAGCCCGCGGAAAAATCCGCCTGCACCAGAAGCCGACCACATCCGAGATCAAGGCGTGCCGGCCATGGTACGAACGCGAACTGGCCTCGATCAAACCTGATCTGGTGGTGGCGATGGGCGCAACATCAGCGCAAAGCGTGTTCGGCAAAATCACGCCGATCAACAGGAATCGCGGACGCCTGATCGATCTCGACGACGGCATCAAGGCGCTGGTGACGGTGCATCCGTCCTATCTGCTGCGGCTACCCGACGCGGACGCCAAGGCGCGGGAATATCGGCGCTTCGTCGATGATTTGAAGATTGCCGCCGCGCTGTTGCGAAAATCGGCGCACGCGGCCTGACACGCCGGGAACGTTGCTAGTTCCGGCCTGGCGTGATATGGGATTGATGTCCGGGCCATCGGCAACCGCCCGGTCAGCTGTCACGCAGCCAAGCGTTGTCTCGCTCCATTACGGAGGTGAGACATGTCCTGCGGCAGCACCACCTGCACATCGACCTCATATGACCTACCTGCTTCGAAGCCGTTCGCCGGGTTCGAACGGCTCTGGCAGACGTCATCCCTATGGTTAGCCAAAGTAAGCCGCGGTTGCGAGCGACGGCACCAGCGACGACAACTTCTCGAACTCAATGATCACTTGCTTGCCGATATCGGCCTGTCTCGGGAAGATGCTGTCGAGGAAGCCTGCAAATCTTCCTGGATCCGCCTGACCATGTGGCGGCTCCAGCGATGACGCTTTTCTCCTCGGCGAAAACGCTGCCGGATATTCTGTGTCTGTACGGCGCGCGGGCACTGCGCGGATTCGGCGATGGCTTTGCGATCATCATCCTGCCGGTCTATCTCTCGGCGATCGGCTTCTCGCCGCAGCAGATCGGGATCGTCGCCAGCGCCTCGCTGCTTGGAACGGCGGCGCTGACATTGATCACAGGCTTCATCGCACCGCGGTTTGAACTCAGGAATCTTTTTCTCGCCGGCGCCGGATTGATCGTTTTCACGGGCCTGGTATTTCCGGCGGCAGAAACCATCGCGCCTGTTCTGCTGGTCGCCTTCATCGGAAGCATCAATCCTTCCGCAGGCGATCTCGGCATGCTGGTTCCGCTCGAGCATGCGCTGTTGACCAAGGAAACCGCCGACCGGGACCGCACGTCGGTTTTTGCAAGATACAGCCTGATCGGCTCGTTGACGTCAGCGGTCGGATCGCTGGCGGCGGCGTTGCCGGAGATACTCGCCTCGCACGGCTGGCACAGGCTTACCGCCATCAAGCTGATGTTTTATGCGTATGCCGCGCTCGGACTGCTGGCGGCGTTTCTGTACCGGCGCCTGCCGCGCGATCACAGCCATGCGGCGAACGCTCCGAAGACCGCGCTCGGGCCATCCCGAAATATCGTCTACAGGCTGGCGGCGCTGTTCAGCCTGGACGCCTTCGCTGGCGGCTTCGTCGTGCAGTCGCTGCTGGCGCTCTGGCTGTTTCAGCGATTCAACCTGTCGCTCGAAGCGGCGAGCCTGTATTTCTTCTGCTCGAGCCTGCTGGGCGCATTTTCGTTTCCGGTGGCGGCCTGGCTCGCCGGGCGCATCGGCCTCATCAACACCATGGTGTTCACGCACATCCCGTCCAGTCTCTGCCTGATCGCCGCGGCGTTTTCTTCAAGCCTGACCGTGGTGCTGGCGCTGCTGCTGGTTCGCTCGGCGCTGTCGCAGATGGATGTTCCGACCCGCTCATCCTACGTGATGGCGGTGGTGACACCGGCCGAGCGCACCGCGGCGGCAAGCGTGACTGCGGTGCCACGCAGCCTCGCATCGTCGATCAGTCCGGCGATGGCAGGCTTCATGCTGGCCGGACCGTTTTCCGGCCTGCCGCTCGTGGTGTGCGGCTGCCTGAAGATCGGCTACGACCTCGCCCTGCTCTGGATGTTCCGTCACACCAAGCCGCCGGAAGAGATCCGGTAACGGCGACCGGCCCTGTCTCACGCCGCCAGCGTGTTCTCGACCAGCTTGATCCAGTAGGACGTGCCGTAAACGATCGCCTCGTCGTTGAAATTGTAGGCGGGATGATGCAGGCCGGCACTGTCGCCGTTGCCGCAGAAAATGAACGCACCTGGCCGCGCCTCCAGCATGTAGGAGAAATCCTCCGCGCCCATCATCGGCGGCGTCTCGTGTACATTGGCATCGCCGGCGATCTGCTTCGCCACCTGGGTGGCGACATCGGTCTGCGAGGCATGGTTGACCGTCACCGGATAGCCGCGTTCGTAGACCAGGTCGATCTTGGCGCCCGTGATCTGCGCCACGCCCGCGACGACCTCGCGCACCCGCTTCTCGACCAGTTCCCGCACTTCCGCCGTCAGGGTGCGCACGGTGCCCCTCAGTTCGGCGGTTTGCGGGATCACGTTGCGCGCGTTGCCGGCATGGAATTCGCACATCGAAATAACGGCCGAGTTCGAGGGGATCGACGCTGCGCGACACGATCGACTGCAGGGCCGTGATCAGTTGCGCGCCGACCAGGACGGAATCGATGCATTTGTGCGGACGCGCCGCGTGGCCGCCGATGCCCTTCGATCTTGATATCGATCGCATCGGTCGCCGCCATGATCGGACCGGAGCGGATCGCGAACGAGCCGATCGGAATGCCCGGACCATTATGCATGCCGTAGACCTGGTCGATGGCGAAACGGTCCATCAGCCCGTCCTTGATCATCGCGGCGGCGCCCGCGCCGCCCTCTTCGGCGGGCTGAAAGATCACGACCGCGTCGCCCGCGAAATTCCGCGTTTCCGCCAGATAGCGCGCGGCGCCGAGCAGCATCGCGGTATGGCCGTCATGGCCGCAGGCGTGCATCAAGCCCTTTGTCTTGGAGGCGTATGGAAGATTGGTTTCCTCCTCGATCGGCAGCGCATCCATGTCGGCGCGAAGCCCGATCACCTTGATGTCGCCGTTGCTGGCCGGCTTGCGGCCCTTGATGACGCCGACGACGCCGGTGCGGCCAAGACCGGTGGCAACCTCGTCGCAACCGAATTCCCGCAACCGCTCCGCCACGAATGCTGCGGTGCGATGCACGTCGTACAGCAATTCGGGATGTTGATGGATATCGCGGCGCCAGGCCTGAATATCGGGTTGCAGATCGGCGACACGGTTGACGATGGGCATGGGGATTCTCGGTTACGGGTTTGAGTGTCTTGTCCTGTCTAGCACGCGTCTGCGATCCGCCCAACTCTCCTTCGGCGCTGTACAGCCGGCGAACAACTGGCAAGACCGGCTTTACTGGCCATGGTGCTCCGGGACTTGCGGTGATCCCCCATGCCGAAAAGCCTTGAAGGTGATTTCGACTATATCGTCGTCGGCGCGGGCACCGCCGGCTGCATCGTCGCCAACCGGCTGTCGGCCGATCCCAAGAACCGCGTGCTGATCCTGGAGGCCGGCGGCAACGACAACTGGATCTGGTTTCACATCCCGGTCGGCTATCTCTTCGCGATCGGCAATCCGCGCTCGGACTGGATGTTCCGGACCGAGCCGGAAGCCGGCCTCAACGGCCGCTCGCTGGCCTATCCCCGCGGCAAGGTGATCGGCGGCTCTTCCGCCATCAACGCCATGATCTCGATGCGCGGACAGGCCGCCGACTACGACCACTGGCGCCAGCTCGGGCTTGACGGGCTGGGGTTACGACGACGTCATGCCGGCGTTCCGGCGGCTGGAGGATCATTTCCTCGGCGAAAGCGAGCATCACGGCACCGGCGGCGGCTGGCGGATCGAGGCGCCGCGGCTGTCCTGGGCCATACTGGACGCGGTCGGCGACGCCGCGGAACAAATGGGGATTCGGAAGATTGCGGATTTCAACACCGGCGACAATGAGGGCATCGGCTATTTCCACGTCAACCAGAAGCGCGGACGCCGCTGGTCGTCCGCGCGCGGCTTTCTGAAGCCGGCGCTGAAGCGTCCCAATCTGCGGCTCGAAAAGGACGTGCTGGTCGATCGCCTGATCGTCGAGCAGGGCCGCGCCGCCGGCGTGCGCTTTGTCAGGGACGGCCAGGCCGTCGAGGCCCGCGCCAGGGGCGAAGTGATCCTGTGCGCCGGCTCGATCGGATCGATACAGGTGCTGCATCGCTCCGGCATCGGCCCGTCGGAATGGCTGGCGCCGCTCGGCATCGGATGCGTGCTCGACCGGCAGGGCGTCGGGCGCAATCTGCAGGACCATCTGCAGCAGCGCGCGATCTACAAGGTCGAGGGCGTTCGCACCCTCAACGAAACCTATTATTCGCTGGTGCGGCGCGGCCTGATGGGCCTCGACTATGCGTTCCGCCGCCGCGGGCCGCTGACCATGGCGCCGTCGCAGCTCGGGATTTTCACCCGCTCGGATCCGCACCGCGAGCGCGCCAATATCCAGTTCCACGTGCAGCCGCTGTCGCTCGACAAGTTCGGCGATCCCCTGCACCGCTTCCCCGCGATCACGGTAAGCGCCTGCAATCTGCAGCCGACCTCGCGCGGCACCGTGCGCATCCGCTCGGCTGAGCCTGCCGAGGCGCCCTCGATCGCGCCGAATTATCTGTCGACCGGCGAAGACCGCCAGGTCGCCGCCGACGCCATCCGCACCACGCGGCGGCTGATGAAGCAGCCGGCGCTCGCGCCGTATCACCCGCAGGAATTCCTGCCGGGCCCAGCGGTCGGCGACGACGATGCCTCGCTGGCGAAAGCCGCCGGCGATATCGGCACCACGATCTTTCATCCGGTCGGCACCGCGAAGATGGGGACGGCCAGCGATCCCCTGGCGGTCGTCGATGAACGCCTGCGTTTTCATGGGCTTGCCGGACTTCGCGTCGTCGACGCCTCAGTCATGCCGACGATTACTTCGGGCAATACCAACACGCCGACCGCGATGATCGCCGAAAAAGGCGCCGCATGATCCTTGAGGATTCGCGCTGACGATCAACTCCGATCGTCAGCTCCCCGCTCACGAAATCGTCATCGCCCGGCCCGCAATCCACGTCCCGGGAATAAACCCCGCCCTCGCCCGATCACGTCCCTGGAACCCAATCAAGGGTCCACGGAGATTTGCCATGAGCGATCACGACCACAATCATGAGGCGAAGGCGGCGTCAGCCGCCGCCGGGTGCTGGAATGCATGACCTGGGCCGGCACCGGCGTGCTCTGGACCATTTCCGGCGGCGTGCCCCGTTCGCTCGGACTGGTCGATTCCGCGCTGGCCGCCGAGCCGGCCGGGCTGACCTTCCTGCAGATCAGCGACAGCCATGTCGGCTTCGACAAGCCGGCCAATCCGAACGCGCTCGGCACGCTGGAGGAGGCGATCAACAGGATCAAGGCGATGCCGACAAAGCCGTCGTTCATGATCCACACCGGCGACATCACCCATCTGTCGAAGGCGACCGAGTTCGACGACGCCGATCGCATCATCTCGCAGGCCAAGCTCGACGTGCATTACGTGCCGGGCGAGCACGACTTCCTCGACGAGGAGGTCAAGTTCTACAGCGAGCGCTACGGCCGCGGCACCAAGGGCGCCGGCTGGTATTCCTTCGACGCCGGCGGCGTGCACTTCATCGGCCTCGTCAACGTGGTCGACCTCAAGGCCGGCGGCCTCGGCAATCTCGGCGCCGAGCAGCTCGAATGGCTCGAGAACGACCTCAAGGGACGATCGAAATCCACGCCCGATCGTCGTGTTCGCCCACATCCCGCTGTGGACGGTCTATCCGCAATGGGGCTGGGGCACCGAGGACGGCGCCCGCGCGCTGGATTACCTCAAGGGCTTCGGCTCGGTGACGGTGCTGAACGGCCACATCCATCAGGTGATGCAGAAGGTCGAGGGCAACGTCACCTTCCACACCGCGCGCTCGACCGCGTTCCCGCAGCCGGCGCCGGGCACCGCCCCCTCGCCCGGGCCGATGAAGGTCGACGACGACAAGCTTCGCAGCCTGCTCGGCGTCGCCAGCATCAACTTCAAGCCCGGCGATCAACGCCTCGCCATCATCGACACGCCGCTGCAGGGCTAAAGGAAATTCGAGATGATATCAGTCACTCTGCGCAGCCTTGGCCGGCTGGCCATCGCCGCGGCGATTCTCCCTGTTGCTCGGCGGCGCTCACGCCTACGCCGAGGACACCAGCGTGACGATCGACAATTTCACCTTTTCGCCGGCGGAGCTGACGGTGAAGGTCGGCACCACCGTGACCTGGACAAACCACGACGACATTCCGCACACGGTGGTCTCCGCGGGCAAGTTCAGGTCGAAAACGCTGGATACCGACGACAGCTTTTCGTTCACGTTCACGGCAGCGGGCGATTACAAGTATTTTTGTTCGCTGCATCCGCATATGACCGGAATGATCAAGGTTGAGTAGCGCAGCGAAACCAAGGCATCACTGCGATGCCCGGCCGGTGGATTGAAGCCGGCCGGGCACCAGGCACTTTCCACAAAAGCCGGACCAAGGGCGATGCCGGTCAACGCTGCCAACGACGATCCCGAGAAGGCGCGGCGTTTTCGCGACGCCGCGCTGCCGCATCTCGACGACGTCTATACGCTGGCGCGCTATCTGCTTCGCGACGCCAGCGACGCCGAGGACGCGGTGCAGGAATGTTATCTGCGCGCGCTCAAGCATTTCGACAGCTATCGCGGGCCGGCGATGAAGCCGTGGCTGTTCGCGATCCTGCGCAATGTCTGCCGCGCCGAATATGCCCGCCGCGCCAGTTCGCCGACCGACGCCATCGAGGACGTGGCCGATGAGCGCCGAGCAGACGCCGCTGTGGCACGAGGCCGCAGGAAACGCCGGAGGCGCAGATGCTGCGCCAACGGGACGCCGACCACGATCCGGCGGCTGGTGAGCGGCGCTGGCCGAACCGTTCCGGGAGACATTCGTGCTGCGTGAAATTCACAATCTTTCGTATCGCGAGATCGCCGATGTCGCCGAGGTGCCGGTCGGCACCGTGATGTCCCGTCTCGCGCGCGCCCGCGCCATGCTGCGGTCGGCATGGATGGCGGAAGAGGAGCAACCGAAATGACCTGCGACGAGGCCGAAGTTCTTCTTCACGCGCTGATCGACGGCGAGCTCGACGCCGGCCACGCGCGCGAGGTCGAAGACCATATCGCCGGCTGCCCGCGCTGCGCCGCGCAGCTTGCGGCCTATCGCGAGATGAGCAAGGCGATCGCCGGCGCCGATCTGCGTTACACGGCGCCGCCAGCGCTGCGCCGGCGCATCGAGGCGTGCGCTGCCGCAGCACGCAGGCGCCGAGCCGGCGCGCGGTGCTGCGCGGCTTTGCGATGGGATCGGCGGTGTCGGCGATCGCGGCGACCGGCCTCGTCGCCATCGTGCTGCGCAGCGATGACGAAGCAGCGCATCAAGTCCGAGATCGTCTCGGCGCATCTGCGCTCGCTGCAGGCCGGACATCTCACCGATGTGATCTCCACCGACCAGCACACCGTAAAACCGTGGTTCAACGGCAAGCTCGACGTGGCGCCGCCGGTGATCGACCTCACCGCGCAGGGTTTTACCCTGATCGGCGGCCGGCTCGATTATGTCGATGCCCGCGCCATCGGCGCCATCGTCTATCGCCGCCGCCTGCACGTGATCAATCTGTTCGTGGCGCAGACCGCCAGCACCGAGCCGCGCGCGGCCGAAGACCGAAACGTTCCAGGGCTTCAACATCAGAAGCTGGAGCGAGGGCGGACTGAACTTCTGGGCGGTCAGCGATCTCGCCGCCGACGAACTCGCCGAATTCGGCGAGAAATTCGAGGCCGCGATGAAGAGCAGCACGGCGGGGTGAGTTTCAAGACCGTCATCGCGAGCCACGGCCGAAGCCGTCATTCCGGGACGTCGCGTTAGCACCAGGTCTGACGCGCAATCCACGCATCGAAGGCTTCGATTCCGGGTTCGATGCTTCGCATCGCCCGGGAATCACGGGGTGCGGGATGACGCACAGTGATCGCGTTCGCTCATCCGCGTTACAATTCGAATTTCAAACAGCCCGCCGTTCACAGACACGACTTCGCGATCTCGCCGCGCGCTTTCGCGCGAGTTTTGCTCTGAACTTCCCGCCCCCTCCAATCAGAGGGCGCAGGGAATGCCGGGCGCCCGATGCGCCCGATAGCCGCGTGTGCAATGGTAGTGGTAGAACGCACACGCGTTAGTCAGGTCACACCGGAAATCACCCGGCATTCCCCGCGCAATGGTTTTAACGGTTTCCTTCGAGCTCTCCCCGGTGACCGGGCTTGTTTGCCACCGTCGCCTCGCGGATACCTTCTCGCAGACTTGACGCCAGCGTCGGGGCGTCAGGACCACACGACTTCGCCGTCCGCCTCGCGCGCTCTCGTCTTCGGCACCATCAGCGTCCACCGCATCCCGCCCCGCGTTCGTGACGATTGCGCAACGCCCCTCCTGAGGGACGGGACGGCTGACGATATAGACGTGATTTGCGGTTTCGGAAAAACAGAAATATTTTTGCAAAAGGGGCTGGACAGACGTTGAGCAAAGCGCCCGACGGGCAAATCAATCGACCGGTTGAGCCGGCATGGACAGAGCGGACGAGGGCAGCACGTCACGCCGACTTCCGATTTCGGGCACAACTCGGACATCCCAACCCGCGCGCCAGATGTCTGCTTCCGGAAAACCTCTACTCCTAGCGAGTAGTTCCGAGTTTGACCCCAAGCGGTTGTCCCGCAATTACCGGCGTCCCGTAATTTTCAGGTTTCCGAGCGGTTGAACCTTGGCCTGTTCCGCGCGTTCGCGAAAATAGCTCGCAACGGCACAGGCCCTGACCGATAGGTGGGTCATGCTTTCCTTCATGGGGCATCGCTTCGCCCAGGCCACGTCGTTCGCTGATCGGCGGACCAGACGGCGTTGCTCGCCGCGTTGCTTGCCGCCGGATCGCTGGTCGCCTTGCTCGGGGGAGCGGGTGTCATTCGCGAGCTATATCGCCGCGATCTGCTCGACGCCCTTTGTCCGCTCGCCCCCGCAGAGGCGCCGTATCTCGCCGAGAACGTCGCCGCGATGACGAAAATGATGATCGACATGGGCATCCGGCCGTCCGGCGATGTCGACGCCGGATTTCGTCGCGATTATGGTCCCGCACCATCAGGGCGCGATGAGATGGCGCGGGCCGGGACTCGCGTTACGGGCACAACGAACAGCTTAAGCGCATGGCCCAGGAAATCATCGTGACCCAACTGCAGGAGATAGCCGCGTTCGATTGGCGCTCGGCCAACCGCCCTCCGTATCATCACCCGCTTTCAGATCATCCCCCCCCCCCCGCGGCAACGAACAATTCTGAAATACGATAATGCAACACACCTAATAAAGGAGCCGTGACATGCAACGCTGCTTGATACTAACTGGTCTGTTGCTTGCAATAGCTCTCGTCGGTGCACGCCATGCTGTCGCCGGACAGGCTCCCGCGGCCGCGTCCGACCCCGTATTCCCATCAGCCATCAAGATCGCGTCTTCTCCGCTGAACAGTACTCAAACACGGTCTCCGTCACCGATCCCGTCGACAACAAGCTCGTTGGCACCATCCGCCTTGGCGATCCGCTGCCTGCCAATCTCAGTCCGCTCTACAAGGGCCAGTTGTTGGTGCATGGCATGGGGTCTTCGCCTGATCATCGCACTATCGCGGTTGTCGCAATTGGTTCGAATGCTGTGATCTTCATCGATACCGCGACCAATAGCGTGAAGCACATTACTTATGTTGGGCGTTCACCACACGAAGCGTTCTTTACGATGGGCGGCAAAGAAGTGTGGGTTGTCGTTCGCGGTGAGAACTATGTCTCCGTGCTTGACGGCACAACATACGAGGAGAAGACGCGGATTACCGTTCCCAATGGTCCGGGCATGACGATCTTCTCCCCCGACGGCAAATACGGCTACGTCTGCTCGTCGTTTACCCCGGAGACCGAAGTCATCAGCGTCGCCGATCACAAAATCGTCGGCAAGGTTGCGCAAGCGAGCCCGTTCTGTCCCAATATCGCCGCAACGCCGGACAGCAAGCAGGTCTGGTTTACCCTGAAGGACAGCGGCAAGGCCCAAGTGTTCGAAGGGCAGCCGCCGTTTGCGCTCTTGAAAACCCTCGACACCGGTCCGATCACCAACCACGTCAATATCGTGCGTAATGCCAACGGTATGTTCGCCTATCTGACGATCGGCGGGCTCAACGAAATTAAAGTGTTTCGCACTGACAATTTCGAGCAGGTCGCGACTATCCCGGTCGGCAAATTGCCGCACGGTATCTGGCCGTCCGGGGATGGTACGCAAGTCTATGTCGGCCTCGAGAACGAGGACAAGGTCATCGCGATTGATACACTGAAGAACGAAGTCATCGCGACCAGTCCAGTCGGCCAAGCTCCGCAAGCCCTCGTCTACGTACCCGATGCCGTGCCCGCGGTGAGCGGCACCGTCAACGCGGCAATGACCAGGATGATGGTCGTCCCCGAAGGTCTCGGAACCAGCAACCTGCAGCCGCTCGGCATCGCCGGCCAATCGGCGGACCTGTGGCTGGCGCCGTCCGGGGCGAAGAAGGGGGAAAAAGCACCTACCAGCGTATCGCTGTCCGATCAGGGATTAGTGCAAGTATTGGAGGCTGCGGTCACTGGTCTCGAGCCAGGAAAGCCATACCTGCTTGCGCTTGCGAGTGAGCCGTCGGGCACTGGCGTTCTAGAACCACTGCAAGGCTTCATGACCAACCCCGCGGGCGCAGCCGTCGTTAATACGATCGGACCAATCCGCCAGTTAATACGTGGCGAGGACAAGGCCCCGCGTCGCTACCTCGTGATTCTTCCCGGCACACCCGATACCCACGGAGCCCCCGTTCAAGTCCAGAGGGAATAATGCAGGTCCTGACGACGACTAGATGTTTTGCTGCAGTGCATGAGTCCGTCAGTAGCAACACTCTTCGAACATGGCGCGATATCCTACTTGAAGTCCACTATGCGATAAAAAACGGACGTGCAGACCGTCGTAGCGGGCGCAAAAGAAACTATTCCTGCATGCCCTGGACCGGTAGGCAGCCTGTCGACGCGCGTTCCGCCGATGCGTGGATCGAACCGCCGTAGATTGTCTCTCGCGATTTAGCGCTCATACAGGCGATCTAAGCGCGGTGGCGCACGGTCGACAAATTATCAATCCCTTGGGGCACGCCGCGAAATGGAGCTACAGCGCGTCGTCGCTGTGGATACCGTGGGTTAGCGATCCATGGGCGAGACCTAGGCCAAGAGGTCTGCGATCTCGGTCAATATGAGCCGGTCGGCGAGGCTGGCCACCCTATCGCAACCACGTCTCGATGCGATTTTAGAAAGGGTCTAGCCATCTACTTTCTCCCAATCTATCCGAGGGCCTTTCGTCGGAGAGAATTTCCGCCGCACAAGTGCCACCGATCCCTGTCTCGGTGCGCCTGTACCGCTCCCGACTTGTGAAGCCGCATTGCGACCCGGACCCATCCGTTTGCCTTGCGCGGTCTTTCAACAAATACGGGGATTATCGCCGACGTCGCAATTTTCTCCGTCCGAAGGGGTGGGCGACATAGTAAATGCGCCGACGCGCGGCGTGAGGATGCCGATAGCGCGATAAACATAGCGGGTGGTGGGGTATGTGCTCGCATTGGCGTCCATTGCGATGTTCCGCGGGATTACATGGCTCGTGCGAGCCGACGCGGCATCCGACCCCAGTACCGACATGAGAACGAACGCGCAGACGCAATTAATGAGGCGAGTGCGCAGCGCGTGCTCGGTGCCGCCTGCGGGAGCACGACGACGGTTGAAGTCTATGGAAGTGTTGCTCATAGATTCAGTTCCTTCTTTCAATTGTTTCTGACTAGACCTTGCCCTGCCGCACGAGATCATCTATCCCGCGCAGGACTTCCTCGATCCGTGGGGATCAATGATCTCTGCAAGTACTTGGTTCACGGAAGGTCCTCCTTGAACGAAAAATAACTAAGCGTCAGCAATGTCGAGGATGGCTTCGGCAAACGCTTGCGGAGCCTCCTGCGGCAAATTGTGTCCGATGCCGCCTTTGACAGTCCGGTGTTCATATTTACCTGTGAACTTCTTGGCGTAGGCGGTGGGCTCCGGATGTGGCGCACCATTGGCATCGTCCTCCATCGTTATGGTAGGAACCGTGATGACGGGAGATTCCGCAAGTCGCTTGTCTAGATCGTCGTATTGGGGCTCGCCCTTGGCGAGGCCGAATTAGCCAGCGATAATTGTGGACTGCGATGGCGACTTGATCCGGATTATCCAGGGACGCTGCGCTGCGATCGAATATGGCATCGTCGAAGTCCCATTTCGGCGAAGCGAGCTGCCAGATGAGCTTCGCAAAATCGTGCCGGTATTTGTCGTAGCCGGCCCGGCCATTTTCCGTGGCAAAGTAATATTGGTACCACCATGCGAGTTCAGCCTTTGGCGGCAACGGCACCATGTTAGGGCTGCCGATCAGATAACCACTCACGGAGACCATGGCCTTGCAGCGCTCCGGCCAGAGCGCCCCGATGATGTTGGCCGTCCGCGCTCCCAATCAAATCCGGCGAGGGTCGCCTTCTCGATCTTGAGCGCGTCCAAGAGAGCGATGATATCCATCGCGACCGCCGCTTGCTGGCCGTTCCGGAACGTTTCGCTAGAAAGAAAGCGTGTCGTGCCATAGCCACGCAGATAGGGGACGATCACGCGATTGCCGACCTGCGCCAGCAAGGGCGCGACATCTACAAAGCTGTGAATGTCGTAGGGCCAGCCGTGCAGAAGAATGATCGCTGGACCATCGGCAGGACCAGCTTCTGCGTATCCGACACTCAGAAGGCCAGCGTCGATCTGCTTCAAAGGGCCAAACGACGTGTTAGTTCCCGGCTTGATCGAGCGCACACCTGTCTGCTCCGCTTTGCTTGGTTGCGCCTCGGCAAAGCTGTTCAAGGCCAACTGAGCGGCAGCGATCGTCAGAGCTGCAGTGCCCCAAAACGCCGGCGCGACTGGTTGATTTCTTCGGACTTCTTGATTGTATCCATTGGTCAATCTCCTTGGTTGTTGGTCCGACGTGGACCCGGGTTGATCGCGACAGAGATGTTGCCGTGCGGGTTGTGGGAATACGGCCGCACATCGCGCCATTCATCTCACCTCGATTGGCGCAGTGATCTGAGCGAGGAGATGACTATCCCGGAAGTGCGCTCCCGACATATGCGTTTTCAGGTACAGCACGAAGATACCCGCGAGCGATAGTTTAAGCGCGACGGCGATGTCACGCGCACCATTGGTCTTCAAGTCAATGGGTGTTGCGATCGAAGCGGTCCACAATGCGTGGATGGCGTCTTGGGCGGTCATTTGTCGTCTCCTTCGTCTGCTTCGATGCGAGAGAAGATGACGCTTGACTAATGATCGATCCAACGAATAATTTATGTCATTTCAATCGACAAAATCGATTGAACGGCATGGGTGATGGAAAAGGATTGCCGGTATGACCCTTGAGCAGCTTCGCATTTTCGTTGCCGTGGCCGAATGCGAGCACGTCACCCAAGGCGCGCGACAGCTTAATCTGACCCAATCGGCGACGAGCGCCGCAGTCGCGGCGCTCGAAGAGCGTTATGCGACCAAGCTGTTCGATCGGATCGGTCGTAGGATCGCGCTGACTGAGGCGGGGCGGCTATTCCTGAAGGAAGCAAAGGCGGTGCTTGCCCGTGCGTCCGCCGCCGCGAAGGTGTTGACCGACCTTGCCGACCTGACGCGAGGCTCATTAGCGCTAGCGGCGAGTCAAACCGTCGCGAACTATTGGCTGCCCGCGGCGATTCAGAGCTACCGGTTGCGATATCCGGGCGTCATCGTCAGCACGACGATTGGCAACTCGGAATATGTCGCAGCCATGGTTCACGAAGGCAGCGCCGATCTCGGCTTGGTCGAAGCGGCAATTGATGATCCGACCCTCGTCATAACTCCCGTTGCGGAAGACGAACTCGTTCTTGTTGCGCCGCTAACCCATCCCTGGGCAGCAAGAACGCCGCGATCGGCGCAAGAATTGAAGCCCGGACCTTGGGTGTTGCGCGAGCCAGGCTCAGTTACGCGATCGGTCTTCGAGGGTGCGCTGCCCGGCCTTGGTTTAACGAGCAAGGATCTCGACGTCGCGCTCGTGCTCCCATCGAACGAAGCCGTTCGCGCCGCAGTCGAGGCTGGCGCCGGGGTCACCGTGATATCCGGGTTGGTGGTTGCGAGTTCGATCAAGGCAGGCAACCTCGTTCCCGTCAAATTTCCTCTTCTGCATCGCCGCTTCTTCGCCCTTCGACACAAGGAGCGATACGTCAGCCGCGCGGAGCAGGCGTTTCTTGATGTGATTTCGAACGACGCTGCTCCGAATCGTCAAAAACGGAAGGGCAGCGCGCGAAGCTTCCGTCCCCCAACCATCGAGAGATAGATTTTAGCGGCTACTCTCGGATCGACCTAAAATCTCATTTTTTTGCACGGCCGACCGTGTCAGCTCGTGGCACCTTTGAGCGATGCCGGGCCGGTGTGACGATGTCTGTTGATCGGGGTAGAGCGGCAGTGGCAATTCGGAGCCGCGAGGACCGTTTTTGATCCGATTCGGACATACAACGCCTGAGACATTAAACCGAAATCGATGTAACGTCCTTACACGGTCGAGCGCATTGCTTGTCTGAGAGCTGCCTAGAAAACGGCAACCTACCGAAGTCGCCGCTTCTAACAATTGGCAGCCTGGTGCCCTCGGTAGGCACGAGACCCGGTCTCAAAAACGAATTTGGTTGCCCGGAGGCCCAGCATTCTGCGGGGCCTTCAATGGAAGGCCATCATGCGGCGGCGCGAGTTCATCACGCTACTCGGCGGCGCGGCGTTATTGCCGCTTCCGGCGCGTGCGCAGCAGCCGGCGATGCTGGCGATCGGATTTCTCTGCGGTGCATCGTCCGAAACGATGCGCCCGCTCGTCGCTGCATTTCACAGGGGACTAGCCGACGAAGGATTTGCCGAGGGGCGCAATGTAGCGATTGAGTACCGATGGGCAGAGGGTAACAACGATCGGCTGCCTGCGCTGGCTATGGAGCTGGTTCGTCGTAAGGTAGCCGTAATCGCTGCAGTGTCGACCACACCGGGAGCGCTGGCCGCCAAGGCGGCGACCCAAGAAATTCCGATCGTTTTCTTTATCGGTACCGACCCCGTCAAAGTTGGTCTCGTCGCGAGCCTCGCTCGCCCCGGCGGCAATGTCACAGGCGTTACGGCCCTGGTCGTGGAATTGTTCGCAAAGACCCTTGAGCTGATGCACAATCTGATGCCTCCAGACACCAGGATCGCGGCACTCCTGAACCCGACCAACATCCCCCAAACTGCGGCTGAAAGAGGCAACATACAGAATGCGGAACATGTTCTCGGCACGCGCATTCTAGTTCTAAATGCAAGTAGTCCCAGCGAGATCGTGTCCGCCTTCGAGACCCTTGTCAGCGAACGGATAGGAGCTGTCGTCGTAAGCGGTGAAAATTTCTTTTTGACCCAGCATGGCCTGATGATCGAGCTCGCAGCGCGCCACGCAGTGCCATCCATTTACGCGGCCCGCGAGTTCGTCCTTGCCGGAGGTCTCATGTCCTACGGAACGCCCCAGCCGGAGGGGGTCCGTCAGGTTGGTGTTTACACGGGTCGCATCCTCAAGGGAGAAAAAGCTGCCGACCTGCCGGTGCAGCAGATTACGAAAATTGAGTTGGCCATCAATCTCAAGACCGCCAAAGCGCTCGGCCTCACCATCCCGCCTGCATTGCTCGCCCGCGCCGACGAGGTGATCGAGTGAAGCGCGTTCGCTTCCGGCGTTGGCACCCTTCGGAGCATGCCGGCCGCCCCCGAGAATGTCTGTTGTTAGGGGAAGACCGGAATTGGCCGGTCCAGGGTCAAAGCGACGCGATTGACCCAACTCGGACATGGCCCTAGCGGTAGCGTGGCGGTCCATGCTTTGATGGAATGGGCTGAATTTTTTGATTTAGGGGCTCTTTTGACCGACGCGCGCGTGGAACGGCGGCTGGCGGCGGTACTGGCGGCGGATGTCGCCGGCTATAGCTGTCTGATGGGTGCCGACGAGGAAGGCACGCTGGCCCGGCTCAAGGTGGTCAGAAAGGCCCTCGTTGACCCCGCTATCGCCTCCCATCGAGGTCGCATCGTTAAGACGACCGGTGACGGCATGCTGGTTGAGTTTGCCAGCGCCGTGGACGCGCGCGCTGCGCGGCCGAAGTCCAGCGTGGTATGGTCGCGCAAAACGCTCGACCTCCCGAAAGATGTCCGAATTGAATTTCGGATAGGCATCCATGTCGGCGATATCATCATCGACGATAACGATATATTCGGCGACGGTGTCAACATCGCCGCACGGCTCGAAGGCA
The DNA here is from genome assembly GCA_963735835.1 of uncultured Alphaproteobacteria bacterium. GTDB lineage: Bacteria > Pseudomonadota > Alphaproteobacteria > Rhizobiales > Xanthobacteraceae > Bradyrhizobium. The sequence goes on from CAVTNA010000048.1 coordinate 64,181, forward strand.
TTGCGGAACCCGGTGGCGTCTGCATTTCCGACGACGCACAACGCCAAATTCGCGGCAAGGTGGATATCGCCTTCGAGGATGTGGGTTTGCAACCCTGAAGAATATCGCCGAGCCGATGCGGGCGTGGCGGATGGAACTTAATGGCATTCCCTTCTCGGTCGTATCCTCGAAGGCTGCATCCGATACTGCTCAACCGCTTGCGCTTCCCGACAAACCATCCATCGCCGTCCTGCCGTTCCAGAACATGAGCGGCGATCCCGAGCAGGAATACTTCGCGGACGGGATCGTCGAGGACATTATCACCGCGTCTGTCGCAGTCAAAATCGCTCTTCGTCATCGCCCGCAATTCCTCGTTTACCTACAAGGGCAAGGCCGTCGACATCAAGCAGGTCGGACGCGAACTGGGCGTTCGCTACGTGCTCGAGGGCAGCGTGCGCCGCGCCGGCGGCAGGGTGCGCATCACCGGCTCAGTTGATCGAGGCAGCTCAAAACAAGCATCTGTGGGCGGAGAAGCTGGATGGGGACTTGAGCGACATCTTCGCTCTTCAGGACACATTGACGATGAAGATCGTCAGCTCAGTGTCCAACAGGCTAGAGCAGGCGGAAATTGACAAGGCCAGGAGCAAGCCGACAACGCTGCCTCGATGCTTACGACTTATATCTGAAAGGCGTGGCTCTGGTTCGATATGACCGTCGCTTCGATGAAGCCTACGACCTTTTCACCAAGGCGTTCGCGCTCGATCCGAACTATGCAGCCGCGTATGCGATGGCGGCTCAATGCCTGCTTTTCCACCAAAACAGCCGAGGGGCATTGTCACCCGATGCTCGCGCGGAGGCCATTCGGTTGGCCAGGATGGCTGCGAAGCTGGCGCAGGAGGACGCGGATGCGATGGCGAGAGCAGCGCATGTTCTGGCGAACCTTGGCAAGCAATACGACTTGGCGAAAGAATTGGTCGACCGCGCGGTAGTCGTCAACCCAAATCTCGGTTTTGCCTGGCAAATTAGGGGTTGGGTTTCGGTTATGCGTGGAGAGGGCCAATGCGCCCTTGAGAGTTTTACAACAGTGCTTCGCCTCGACCCGATCGATCCAGCCAGAGCAGGAGCCTGGGCTGGCCTCGCCTGTGCGCACAATGTTCTCGGAGATTTTGAAGCGGGCTATGAATGGGCGACCCGGGCTGTCGAAGCCGAAACGGCAGATGTACTCACTTGCGTATTTCGTCATCAACGCCGTTCCTGCGGGACGAATGCAAGAGGCGCGCGTCGCCGTCAGAAAGATGCTGGAACTGAGACCCACCGCAAAAATATCGGATGCGCGTCAGCTCTGCCATACGCGGGATAAGGACTGGTCCGAGAGGATGATGGATTCATTTCGCGAAGCGGGTCTTCCCGAATGAGCAATGGTCCGCTTTCGACCCGGACAGTTGCTCGGCTCGGGCTTAAATCGAGCCGGCGTTCGGATCAATAGCCCCGTCGCCCACCAATAGCAGAGGCGTTCAACATTGGCAGGCAGGCCGTTTTCGTAGTTGGCCCATTTTTCGTATTTCGGCAGCTTGACCTCCTTCATCGCGGGGTCAAAGCACTTGCCCGCATCCGCCGCTTTTTTCACCTCGGCCGACAAATCCTCCATGTAGGCGATGTCGGCCTGAACATCCTTTTTCGTGCCGTAAACGTCCGCCCGCATAGGGATGCCCGGGAATCAACCTGCTCCCAATCAAGGGCGGCAAGCTTCTTCAGTGAATCGATATATTCCAGCGGCGAGGCATTGTCCGGGATATTCCGAAACAGGATCGACTCGATCGGCGCGAAATCGACAACGAACACCAGCTTTTCCTTCGGCAACCGCATCACCAGCGAATTGTCCGAATGGTTGCGGCCGACAAAACTGAGTTCGAGCGCGGTTCCGCCAAGCGTGATGGTCCTCTTGCCATCGACCACCTGATCCGGAATCACGACATCAGGCAAAAGCGCGTTCTGCTTCTTCAGTTCGAGCAAACGTTCCTTCGCGCGCCGGTGCGAAATGAAGGTAGCGCCGAGATCCTTGAACGGCTTGCCGCCGGCAATATGATCGTAATGATGATGGCTGTAGATGACGTATTTGATGGGCTTGTCGGTAACGGCCTTGATGGCATCGATGTAGGGCTTGGCCGGGCGCAGGTAGGAGATGGGGTCGGTCGCTATGACGCCCTGCGGCGTCACGATGAACATCGATTGATGGCCGCCATAGCGGAAGACATAGACGTTATCGGTGCCGTCCACCTTTGTCGTTGAAACCGGAGGCGCATTTTGCGCCATCGCCGCCCCGGCGCCGACGGTCAAAATCATCAGGATTACGATGGCATTCAAAGTTTTCATGTTCGGTCTCCGCCAATGATCCGGCCGCTATTCGGCTCAATGGTCGGCGAAAAACCGTTGGCGCTCAATCGGAATTTTTCATTTGGCGGGCGGGAATAAATTCGAACGCGCGGATGATGGCGCGCGGCCGCGATATCTTTCCTGGGGATCGGGCTGGCGGCGTCTCGAAAAAGCGGGTCTGGAACGGCCGTGAGGGCGCGGCAAGGCGACGGGCTTCGCAACTCAACCATCCTGCGGCCTACGCCGTACTGCGCACGGCGTTGTCGACCAGGGTCTTGCCCAGCGACCAGATCGCGCCGGGAACCTTGTGGCTGGAGGCGATGACGCTGTCGAACGCGGTCTCGATCCAGTTGCAGTCTGCTTCCGTGATCGTCAGCGGCGGCAACAGTTTTATGGTGTGGCTGCCGTGGCCGGAGACTTGCGTCAGGATCTTGTGATCCTTGAACAGCGGCACGGTGATGAGCTGGCAGAACAGGCCCTTGTTGGCGGTCTCCAGCATGCTCCACGACGCCTTCAGCCGCAGCGACTTCGGCGGCCCGAATTCGACCCCGATCATCAGTCCCTTGCCGCGAACCTCCTTCAGCAATTCATAGCCGGGAACCATCCGCGTCAGCGCCAGCCGTAGTTCCGCGCCACGCTTGGCGGCGGCCTCGATCAGTTTTTCGGACTCGATCACCTCGAGGGTGGCGATGCCGGCCGCCATCGCGAGATCGTTTTTCGCGAACGTCGATCCGTGCACGACCGCGCGATCCATCTGGTTGAAGATCTTGTCGAAGATGCTCTTGCGGGTGAGCAGCGCGCCGACCGGAACATGACCGCCGGACAGCGCTTTGGCCAGCAGCACCATGTCGGGTTCGACATTCCAGTGCTCGACCGCGAGGAAGCGCCCGGTGCGGCCGATTCCGGTCTGAATTTCGTCGGCGACCAGCAGCGTGCCGTATTTGCGGCAGAGCGCGGCGGCGCCCGGCAGAAATTCATCGGTGGGCATGTTGACGCCCTTGCCCTGGATCGGCTCGACGATAAAGGCGGCAACCTGGCGCGACGACAGCGCCTGTTCCAGCGCGGCGAGATCGTTGAAGGGTATCGCTGTGCATCCGGGCAGCAGCGGCTCGAAGCCTGCGCGGAAATTGGGATCGTCGGTGAGCGACAGCGCGCCATAGGACAGCCCGTGGAAGGCGTGGGCGCAGTACACGATGCCCGGCCGCCCGGTCGCGCCGCGGGCGAATTTGATCGCAGCTTCGACACATTCCGCCCCGGAATTCGCAAAAAACACCTTGTCCAGATAGGGCACGTAATCCAGCAGACGTTCCGCCAGCACGCCGGCAAGCGTCGAAACATCGAGTTGCACGAGGTTGGGCAGGTCGCTATCGAGAACGCTCTTCAGGGCCCGGCGCAGCGCCGGATGATTCCGGCCAATCGCAAAAACGCCAAAACCGCTGAGTAGATCGAGATAGCGCGCGCCGTCGCGATCGTAGAGATACTGGCCCTGGCCTTTCTGAAAGCCGACATCGTAACCGATTGTCCTGAGGACCCGCACCAGTTGCTCATTTAAGTGGCGCGCATGCATGGAACTTCGCTGCGACTGGCGGTCCACAAACATCTCGGAAACGTCTAGATTTGGATATAGCATCGTCTACATACTTCGGTTGATAGCCATTTCGTCAACTGAATTCGTCAGCCGCAAACGCCGAATGCGGCGTTTTGCCTCCGCTCGGATCATCGACTTAAGCATAGGGTTAGACCATGTTGCACTGCCCGCGAAACATCGTGCGTATAGCGGTTTATTCCGGAATATTCTTGGCGACAGGGCTCGCACCGGCCGCTGGCGCTGGATCCGACCGGAGACTGGCGGGTGGCCGACGGTGTCGCCAACATCCGCGTCGCGCAATGCAACGGCAGCATGTGGGGCGCGGTTGCCTGGGAGCAGACGCCGGCGGACGCGACACGCACAATCCCGATGTGTCAAAACAGAACAGGCCGACCCTGGGAATGCCGATCCTGATCGACATGAAGAAGAAGGCCAGCGCCGATATCTGGGAAGGCCGGGTCTATAACGCCAAGGACGGCCAGTATTACAGCTCGACGATCAAGCCGGTCGATCCCGACCATCTCGAGATTCAAGGCTGCGTGCTGGGTTTCCTCTGCGGCGGCGAAACCTGGACCCGCGTCGCCGGTCCGATTCCGTCGAGCCCCGTCAACAGCATGGCCAAGAGCGCGCCGAAGACCAGCCGCTGCGCTTCCCAGGCCCGCCGCACCGAAGATCGCCGCCGCACCGGGGACCACCGGTTCGGTCAGCCCGGCCGCCAAAGGCCAGAAACTGGCAACGGCCGCGCAGCCAGCCGATCCGGTCGGCGATATCTGTCTACTCCCCGACATCGCGGGGTTTCCCCATTAGCGCCGGCTGAAACAGCAGCACCGCGGCAAGCGTCATGACGAGCGAGAGCGCCAGCAGCTTGCCCATGCTTGCCGTGCCGGGATGGCTCGACAGCCACAGGCTTCCGAACGCCGTGGCTGTCGTCATCGCGCTGAAAAATATCGCTCGCGTCAGGCTCGACTGCAGCAGGTTGGTTCTGCCCGACCGCCAGGCCGTGACATAGTAGATCTTGAACGCGACACCGACGCCGAGCAGCAGCGGCAGCGCGACGATGTTGGCGAAGTTGAGCGGCATTCCAATCAGCACGCAGATTTCCAGCGTCACCGCTCCCGCCACCAGGAGCGGCACCAGCGTCAGCAGCACGTCGGTTATTCGCCGCAACGCGAGCCAGAGCAGGAAGCCGATCACGATCAGCGCCGTAATGCCGGCGTGGATGAAGGCCTTTACCACGGTGTCGCCCGACTTGAGAATCGATACCGGTCCGCCGATCGCATTCGGTTCAGCGGCGAGAACGGCGCTTGCAAACTTGCGCAGCGTGTCGTTGTCGTTGGGATCGCCGCGCGGCAGCGCCTCGACGCGCTGCAGGCCATCCTTGGTCTTCCACGCATTCACCAGATCGGCCGGCAAGGTCTTCAGGCTGACCGGCTGAGCCTGCAGCGAATTCTTGAGCTGGTCGAGCATCACCTTCAACGGGTTGACGAAGATGGCCTGGGTTTTGTCACGGGTGGCCTGGTTCGAACTCGGCGAGCTTCGACAGCGCATCGGCCAGCCGCCGCGACGCTACCGCGCCCGGCCCCGTGGCATCGCCCGCGGTCTTGCGCAGGCTCTCCGCCGCCCCCTTCAGGGACTCGACATTCTCCTCGTCGGAAGGCGGCGCATCGATGGAGTCCGGGTTGAGCGCGGGGTTGAGCACCTGGGCGCCTTGCGCGATCAGCTTCAGTTTCGCCGGCTGGTCTTCGGGTACAAAACTGTCCAGCGACATGACGCGGAGAACTTCCGGCACCTTCTCCAACCGGGCTTCGATCTGTTTCGCGTCGGCTTCCGAGTTCGTCAGCACGTTGATGGCGTTGGCGCCGGTGTTCGGGTCCTTGCGCAAATCGAGAAAGGTGGCGATCGACTCGACCTTGGGACTGCGCAGGTTGATCGGGTTGAAGTCGAAGCGCAGGAAATATAGCAGCGGCAGGCCGGCAACCGCGATCACGAGGGTGCCGACGATGATGACGACGCGGTGCTTTTCGAGGAAATGATCGACCGGCGCCAGGAACGCGTAGCCGACCGGTTCCATTTCCCCGGGCGGGTTGAGCAGCTTCAGCAACGCCGGCAGCACGGTGATGCTGGAGGTAAAGGCGACCAGCATGCCGACGCCGGCGATCTCGCCGAGTTCGGAAATGCCCTTGTAGTCGGTTGGCAGGAACGAGAGGAAACCGGCCGCCGTCGCCATCGCGGCCAGCGATAGCGGCACCGCGGAGCGTTCGGCCGCCTGCACCAAAGCGGCCCGCAGATCGTCGCTCTTGAAGCGCTCCGAGCGGTAGCGAACGCTGTACTGAATGCCGAAATCCACGCCCAATCCGACGAACAAGACCGCAAACGCGACCGAGAGCAGGTTCAGCGAACCCACCATCATCAGGCCGACGGCGGTGGTGATGGAAAGTCCGATAAAGAGATTGGCGAATACCGCGAAGATGATCTTCGGCGAACGCAGCGCCATCCAGAGAATAAACAGCACGACGAGAACGGTGCCGATCCCGTTGACGACAGCGCCGTCGGCCACGGTTGCGAATTCCTCATTGGCGATCGGAACCGGTCCGGTCAGCCTGACCCGCGCGCCATATTCACCGTCGAGATTGAGATCGCTCGCCGCCTGCCGGATCGCGTCGGTCGCATCCTTGCCCGGCTCCAGCGCATTGAAATCGAGGATCGGCTTGAACTCGATGAAGGCGCGCCGATCGGAATCGGTCAGCGGTTTTTCGCTTGTGAGTTCGCGCCAGGAGAACGTCGCCGAGCCGGTGCTCAACACGTTCTCGACGGTCCGGGCGATCAGGTTGAAGGGCCGCTCGGTGCTGTCAAGTTTGAGCTTTCCGCGCTTGACGCCGGCGAGGCCGGTTTCCAGCGCGCCGGTCAATCCCCGGATGCTGGGATCGCCGGCGATGATTTCGATCAGCGGAGCGGCGTTTTCGAACTGTCCCGTCAGCCGGCCGACCTCCGCTACGGGCAGAAACAACAGCCCGTTCTTTTCAAAGAATTCCCCGGAACCGAGTGGCTGAATCGATTCGAAATTCGCGGTATCGCCCGACAATTTCTCGGCGAGCGCCTTGCTCGCCGCGCCGGTCAGTTCCGGCGTCGGGGCCTCCACCACCGCAAGGATCAGTCGCTCGCGATCGAATGCCTCGCCAAACTGGTTGTCGCGCTTGCGCCAATCCAGGTTGGGCGAAATCAAGGTGTTGATGTCGGTGTTGATGGAGAAGTGCCGGGCTGTGTAGAAGCCCGCCGCTACCGCAAGGACGAGTGCGATCAGGACAATGAAGGCGGCAAACCGGGTGCAGGCGTTAACAATCGATACGACAATACTTGTCAGCACATTTTATCTTTCTAATGTTAACGGCGGCCCCGGCAACGAGCGTTGTCTACCGGAGTTCCACGAGCCGATCTAATGCCACTTTTTAACGGTTTTCCCCGGGGCGCGCGGATACGCGGCCCCGAGCCATGCCGAAACCGCGCCGGGAGGCTGATATAGCCAGCCTTGGCCAGCGGTAAAGTGACGAACAAGTGAGGGTTCAGGGGCTATCTTCGCCCCGATTTACCAGATACTGTACCATATTACCGATTAAGATGCCCCCCTTTGGCGGGTCTTTTGCGATCCGCCTTTCCTAGCCGATCGTTTTTTGACACAAAGTCCTGTGCCTTCATGTGCTTGGGAACAGCGACGGGCGTGGTGCGAATATTGCAGATATCCCGGCCGAACGGAGCGGCGGAAATGAGCTTGGTGCAACTTGCCTGACGGGCGTCCCATGGATGTGTATCTGGCGCAGCCCCGCGGGTTTTGCGCGGGGGTCGTGCGCGCCATCGAGATCGTCGAGCGCGCGCTCGAGAAATATGGCCCTCCGGTCTATGTCCGTCACGAGATCGTTCACAATAAATACGTGGTCGAAAGCCTGAAGAACAAGGGCGCCATCTTCGTCGAGGACCTGTCGGAAGTTCCCCCGCTGGCCGTCACCGTGTTCAGCGCCCATGGCGTGGCGAGGAGCGTGGAGGAGGAAGCCGCCGCCCGCGGCCTGCCGGTCCTCAACGCGACCTGCCCGCTGGTGACCAAGGTCCACAACCAGGGCAAACGCTACATGTCCAAGGGCCGGACGCTGGTCCTGATCGGTCATGCCGGGCATCCCGAGGTCGAGGGAACCATGGGTCAGGTTCCCGGCCCGGTGCTGCTGGTCCAGAATGTCGACGACGTGGCGGCCCTGACGCTGCCTGCGGATACGCCGGTCGCCTACATCACCCAGACCACGCTCAGCGTGGATGACACCAAGGACATTATTGCGGCCTTACAGCAGCGTTTTACCGATATTCAGGGCCCGGACATCCGGGATATCTGCTATGCGACACAGAACCGCCAATCTGCGGTAAGGGACCTTAGCAAGCTCGTTGACGTTATCCTGGTGGTGGGGGCCACCAATAGTTCCAACTCCAACCGCTTACGCGAAATCGGCACCGAAGCCGGCGTCGCGAGTTATCTCATCGCCGACGGCAGCGAACTGAACCCGGCTTGGCTGAAGGACGCCAGGGCCGTCGGCATCACCGCTGGCGCCTCGGCGCCCGAAGTTCTCGTCGACGACGTGATCGAGGCCCTGAGACGGATCGGCCCGGTTGCGGTGTCGGTGCTGCCTGGCCGGGAAGAAAATATCGAATTCCGGCTTCCGGCAGAACTGGCCGCGGGCTGATCTCCTACTCCACAGAATGCAGAAAGAAAACTTGTAATGGCAATACCGTTCTTCAAGGAAATGCGTATCGGCGGCTACCTCGTCAAGCAGAAGCTGATGGGCCGAAAACGCTATCCGCTGGTACTGATGCTGGAGCCGCTGTTTCGCTGCAACCTCGCATGCGTCGGCTGCGGCAAGATCGATTATCCCGACGCGATCCTCAACCGCCGCATGTCGGCGCAGGAATGCTGGGATGCCGCCGACGAATGCGGTGCGCCGATGGTGGCGATTCCCGGCGGCGAGCCGCTGATCCACAAGGAGATCGGCGAAATCGTGCGCGGCCTCGTGGCGCGCAAGAAATTCGTGTCGCTGTGCACCAACGCGCTGCTGCTGGAGAAGAAACTCGATTTGTTCGAGCCGTCGCCGTACCTGTTCTTTTCGGTGCATCTCGACGGCCTGAGAGAGCACCACGACAAGGCGGTCTCGCAGAAGGGCGTGTTCGACCGCGCGGTTTCGGCGATCAAGGCCGCCAAGGCGCGAGGTTTCACCGTCAACGTCAACGCCACGATCTTCGACGGCCATGCGGCCGAGGATATTGCAAAATTCCTCGACTTCACGACAGAACTGGGCGTCGGCGTTTCGATGTCGCCGGGTTACGCCTATGAGCGCGCGCCCGACCAGGAGCACTTTCTCAACCGCACCAAGACCAAGAAGCTGTTCCGCGACGTGTTTGCGCTGGGCAAGGGCAAGAAGTGGAATTTCATGCATTCAGGCCTGTTCCTGGACTTCCTTGCCGGCAACCAGAATTACGAATGCACGCCGTGGGGCATGCCGGCGCGCAACATTTTCGGCTGGCAGAAGCCCTGCTACCTGCTCGGCGAGGGCTATACCAGGACCTTCAAGGAGCTGATGGAGACGACGGACTGGGAGACCTACGGCACCGGCAAGTATGAGAAGTGCGCCAATTGCATGGCACATTGCGGCTACGAGCCGACCGCGGCCAATGCCGCCTTTGCAAATCCGCTCAAGGCGATGTGGGTGGCGCTGCGCGGCGTGCGGACGACGGGACCGATGGCGCCCGAGATCAGCCTCGAAAATCAGCGGCCGGCGCAGTACATCTTCTCGGCGGAAGTGCAGAAGCGGCTGTCAGATATCCGCCGTGACGAGGCCCTCGCCGCCCAGCAGAAAGCCTCGACAGCCGCGTAGGCTGCGCAGCGCGCGATTGAAATCGATTCCGGTCGAGACGAGCGCGCGCAGCGTCATCGGATTGCGCGCTACCCCGCGCAATACCTTGCGCAGATCGATGTCGCCATTGGGCTTGATCGCCGCCATCGCCAGCGCCGGCAATGCGCGGCCGGCGGGGTCGCTGATGACGCGCAAGGCGGCAAATGGAAGGCCTGTCTCTTCGGCGTAGGCGGCGGCGATATGGCTTTCCATATCGACGGCGGCCGCCCCCGTCTCGGAGTGCAGCGCGGCCTTCACATGCCGGCCGGCGACCACCTGCTCCGCCCCCGCCAGACGACCCCTGATCACGCGTCTGCGGCCCAGCGCGACGCGGGCGATCAGGTCTTCATTCAGCGTCAGACCGGCCAGCCAGCGCGCGTCGCCGGCCATAACCTCGGTCGCTACCACGACGTCGCCGGATTTCAGCGTGGGATCCAGTCCGCCAGCGACGCCGAAGCTGATGACGCCCCTGATCGTCGTGGGGTCAAAGACCGTGAGCAGCGCCCGCAATTGCTGCGGGTCACTACTGCTGCAGATGACGGTCATGCCGGGCCCCGCCGCGATGCGGGCCTCCTGCACCAGACCGGTCACAATGAGCACCGGCCGCGGATCTATTCGATTGTCCACGGACGCGTCGTCCCCCGCCCCCAAATTCACATCCCGACCCCTGCTACCGCCCTGCTGTTGGTGTTCCTCAGATTCCGATACCGCGCCAACGCCCAGAGCGGAAAGAACTTCGGATAGCCATGATAGCGCAGATAAAACACCCTAGGAAAGCCCGTTGCCGTGTAACGCTGCTCGTCCCATAGCCCATTTTCGGCCTGTGTGGCTATTAGGTACTGCACGCCACGCGCGACCGCCGGATGCCCGACCTCGCCCGCTGCCATCAGTCCAAGCAAGCCCCATGCCGTTTGCGAGGCGGTCGAGGGGGCGCCTTCGTAACCCCTGTAGTCGAGTCGGTAGCTGGTGGCGTCCTCGCCCCAGCCGCCATCCTTGTTCTGGATCGATACCAGCCAGTTCGCGGCCTTGCGAATCACGGGGTCCTGGTGGCTGACGCCTGCGGCATTGAGCGCGCACAACACCGACCAGGTGCCGTAAATGTAGTTCAGTCCCCAGCGGCCATACCACGATCCTTCCGCGAGCTGGGTCCGGCGCAGATAGGCGACCCCGGCCGCAACCGTCTCGCTGCTCTGAGCGGTCTCACCAAGTTGAGCCAGCATCGAGACGCAGCGGGCGGTGACATCGTCGGTCGGCGGATCGAGCAGCGCGCCATGATCGGAGAACGGAATGTTGTTGAGATAATATTCGAGATTGTTGACGTCGAAGGCGGCCCAGCCGCCGTCGCGGCTCTGCATGCCCTCGATCCACTCGCGTCCGCGGGCGATCGCATCATCGTATTCAGGACTTCGACTGGCGCGCCGGGCGCGATCCATCGCCATGACCACGACGGCGGTATCGTCGAGGTCGGGATAATAGGCATTGTTGTACTGGAACGCCCAGCCGCCGGGACGCACCTGCGGCCGCTTGGCGGCCCAGTCGCCCTTGATGTCCAGCACCTGCCTGGGCAGCAGCCAGTCCAGACCCTGCTTGGCCGGAGGCAATGCCTCCTCGCTGCCGGCCTCGATCAAGGCGTGACAGGTCAGCGAGGTGTCCCACACCGGCGACATGCAAGGCTGGCAATAGGCCTCGTGCTCGCCGATCACCAGCAGGTTGTCGAGCCCCTTTCGCGTCATGGCGCGCGGCGGATAATCGGCGGGCTTGCCGAGCACCTGGTACATCATCACGGCGTTGGCCATCGGCGGATAGATCGCGCCAAGCCCGTCTTCACCGTTCAGACGTTCCTCGACAAAGGCGACGGCGGCGTCGATCGCGCGCGCGCGCAGTTTCTTCGGAAAGTACGGCTCGATCACCCGCAGCACACTGTCCAGCCCGCGGAACAGGAGAAACCAGCCCCAGCTCTGATGCGGCGCTTTCGGCGTCATTCCGATTGAATGCGGCGCCTGCAGGAACAACTCGTCGATTCCGACGCCGCTGACATTTTTCGCTTGCGGCTTCAGTGCCGCCAAAACCAGCAACGGCACCATCGTGGTGCGCGCCCAGTACGAAATCTTGTTGAGATGAAACGGCGACCACATCGGCAGCAGCATGATCTCGACCGGCAGCACCGGCACGCTCCGCCAGGTCATCACTCCGAACATCGCCAGCATGAAGCGGGTGAAAACGTTGCTGTGGACGGCGCCGCCGCGCGCGCGAATCGCCTCGCGCGCGCGCGCCATGTGCGGGGCGTCCGGGGCGTCGCCGATCATCTTCAGCGCGAAATAGGATTTGACGCTGGCGCTCATGTCGAAAGCGCCCTCGTGCACCAGCGGCCAGCCGCCATGCGCGCCCTGAATCCGGCGCAGGTAGTTCGCGATCTTGGCTTCCAGCACGGTGTCGACGGGCTCGCCGAGGTAGTGCCGAAGCAGCACATATTCCGCGGGGATGGTGCAATCGGCTTCCAGCTCGAACACCCAGTGTCCGTCCGGTTGCCGATAGCCAAGCAGCGCGCGCGTCGCCGATGCGATGCTCGCCTCCAGGGCCTCCCCGGTCTCGATTCCAACCGTACTGCTGCCGGAATGCATCTGGCTCGATATCTCCTGTATTCGCCTTGCCCCCTCAACCGGGAGCCGCCTGCTATCTGCCGATCAGGCCTGCCGCATGGCAAGGACCAGGTCGGCGGCGCGGTTTCCGGACCGCACCGATCCTTCAATGGTCGCCGGCAACCCCGTATCAGTCCAGTCGCCTGCGAGAAACAGATTTTTAAGGGCCGTCGAGGCGCCCGGCCGGAGCGCATTTTGCTCCGGCGTGGCCTCAAATGTGGCGCGCCGCTCGCGTACGATCTGCCATGGCGGCAAATCGCCCTCGACCCCGCCGGCCTTACAGACATCCCGCCAGATCGCCTGCGCGAGCTCCTCGCGCGGCATATCCACCAGCCGGTCGCCGTTGCTGATGGTGACCGAGAGGCGCTGCGGGAACGCGAATAGCCACTCCACGAGCCCGCCGACAACGCCGAGAATCGGAGGCATGTCCGCAGGCGGATCGAAGCGGAAATGCGCGTTGACGATCGCGCGGAATTTGGACGGCGTCTTGAGGCCCGGAAGCAGCGTCGCAGCCGGGCGCGGCGGAACCGCCAGCACCACCGCGTCATCAGGCCCGATGCCAATGATGTCGCCGCCAAACTTCAATTCGCCGACGCTTCCCGCCGAAACGCCGAGCTCGCGCAGCTCGTGCCCGAACCGGACGCTGGCGCCCTTGTCCTGCAACAGCCTGACTGCGGGTTCGACCAGAACCGCGCTGAGGCCATCGCGCGCAATCAGCGGTCGGCAAGCCTGTCCACCCGCCAGCAGCGTTTCCCGCACCACCGCGCCTGCGAGCCCCGCCGACCCCTCGGGCGGGTCGACGTTGAGCGCCGCCAGCAGCAGCGGCTGCACCAGCCGCCGGTACAGCGTTCCCCGGCACGGGATCGCATCGCCGACCAGCCTATCTTTCGATGCCCACATCAGAGGCATCAGTGCCAAATACTCAAGCAAGCCGGTGTCAGGGACCCGGCGGGCCCGATCGAACACCCACAGCGGCAGCCGGCCTTCTCCGAGGTCGAGTTGCCAACGCTGTCCGGTCGTCAGATCGACAAATGGAAATTGGGCGCGCTTCGGTCCGACCAGCCCGGCTTCGGTGCCGATCGATCGTGCGTAAGCCAGCGCGTGGCGGTTGCCCGAGAGCAGGAGATGATTGCCGTTGTCGATGGTGAGGTTGGTCGCCGCGTCGAAATATGACCGGCAACGGCCGCCGGCCTGCTGCGTGGCCTCGTGGACATGCACCTTGAAATTCGCATTCGCCAGCCGGACGGCCGCCGAGAGGCCCGAAATTCCGGCACCGATGATGTGAGCGGTGTTCTGCATCAGATCAGGGCGTAGCGAACGACGATGGCGATGCGGGCCATCTTGTTGAGACGAACCGGCGCGCGCGGGGCAGCGAACCCCCTGGCGGCCAGCATTTCCAGAATCGCGCGATAATATTTCGACATGATCCTCGGCGCGCGCACCACCCGCCGCCGGTTGCGGTCCATGACTTCATCGGCTTTGTCGAAATGCGCCCGCGCCCGCTCCATCAGTGGCGCGCATGCCTTCGGCAGCGCCGGATCGGAGATCACCTTGAGCGGATCGGTGGAGGTGATACCCGCGTCCAGCAAGGCTTCGCGCGGCAAATAGAGGCGACCAATGCCGGCGTCTTCGTCGATGTCGCGCAGGATATTGGTCAGCTGCAGCGCACGGCCGAGATGATGGGCGAGCAGAACGCCGTCGTCCTCGGTGAGACCGAACACACGCACCGACAAGCGTCCGACCGCGCTCGCCACGCGGTCGCAGTAAAGATCGAGCGTCGCAAGATCCGGCGCCCTGATATCCTGCGGCACGTCCATTTCCATGCCATCGACAATGGCCAGAAAATCCTCGCGCTTCAGATCGAAGCGTCGAACCGATTCGGCGTAATCCCGCAGTCGCGGCGGCGGATGGCCCTGATAGAGCGCGTCGATGTCGTCGCGCCATTGCTGCAGCGCAGCCAGCCGCTCGGGCCGCGGCCCGTCGGAATCGGCGATGTCGTCGACCTGCCGGCAAAAGCTGTAGATCTGAAACATCGCCTCGCGCTGCTCGCGCGGCAGAATGCGCATCGCTGCGTAAAACGAACTGCCGGACGCGGTTGTCCCGTAACTCGCGCTGGATGCCGACGCCTCGAGCGTCATGCGCCGGCCGCCGGTTTGGACATGGGCCGCCGTCCCACCGCGCGCCGGGTGAGCTCGCCCGCCACCCCACCGAGGCTGTAGGCGAGCAGTTCGAGCGGGCCGAGATGCACCCGCTGGCTCAGGGGATCGCGCACTTTCAGCATGCGAACGATCTTGTCGGCGAAAGCCTGGATCACCGAGATCTCGAGCCCGAGCCGGAAATCCCTGACTTCGGTGCTGAGCGATTTGCTTTCATTGAGCAGTGCCTGGGTTCGCACCGCGACCGAATGCAGGCATTGCAGGAGCGGCGGCGACGCGCGCGTCTCGCCGAGCGCCTCGACGGAGGCGCCTGCCGCTGCCAGCGCATCGCGCGGGAGATAGACGCGATTGAGGTTTCTGTAGTCCTTGCCGCAGTCCTGCAGGTGATTGTTGATTTGCAGGCCGGCGCAAAGCGCGTCGGAGGCCGTCCAGGTCGACGTGCTCTCGCCGTGGACGTCGAGCATGAAGCGACCGACCGGCATCGCCGAATACCGGCAATAATGAATCACTTCGTCCCAGTTCTCATACCGAAGCTTGGTCACATCCATCCGGAAGGCGATGAGGACATCGAGGGCGTGGCGCGGCGGCATTGAACGCTCCGCCAGCGCCCGCCGCAGATTGACCGCCTCGGGCTGGCTGTCGCCCCGGCCCTCCAGTTCGGCTTCGAGCAGGTCGAGAAGCCTGAGCTTGTCGTGCTCGCCGAGCGCAGAATGATCGGCGATATCGTCGGCGGTTCTGACGAAATTGTAGAACGCGAGAATCAGCGCCCGGTGACGCGGGTGTATGATCCATGACGCGACCGGAAAGTTCTCGTCGCGGTGAGTCTTGCCGGATCGCAGTTCGCTCGCGCTGGTCATCAGGAACTGGCTACATTCGCTGGAAACAGTGGCTTGACACGCCCCGGCGCTGCCCGCGCATGCGGACAGATCGCGAACCCCATATAGGGGAATACGATGCTAAAACCAATGCTGTCCGCGATTTCTCGCAAACTCCGGCGGCGTCCGAATCAGGCCGGAAACGGGCCTGAGACCGTGCTAACGGAGGCGAGGTTCGTTGTTACTGGCCGTGGTTTTTCAGCACCTGATTGCAGGCCAAGGTCAATTTGGGACGGTTTTCCTGCAGGCACGCCAGGATGGTGAAATCGCCCTGATCGATCACCGGGCGGCAGAAGCGCTGAACGTCGCGCGAACAGGCTTTCTGCTCCTCGGGCGTGCCACTGCGCTGCGGCTCGGCGATGGCACCGGTAGAAACCGATAGCGACAACAGGAAGAGTGCCAGAAAAAATTTATGCATCGTGTTCCTTCTTCAGACGACAGAGAATTGCAACTCCGAATGGCTCTGGCATGACCGACACCGGCTATTCGGATTGCAGAAGCCACAGGCAGCAGCAATCAGAAAGAGCAGAAGCGCTGGCAAATGCGGCCAAATTTACGGCGACCCGGAATCGAATAGCGGACCCTGTGGATCAACTCAATGAAGCTCTTAACCAGTTGATATCAAGGTATTATTTCTGGATAAGTCTTTTTTGCAGTTGCCTGTTGCGGCCAGGCCTCGGCAGGAACTAGATGCATGGGTTGGAAACCCGGCGAGAACCTGAAGTTTTTCCGGTTCCGCCATCGCGAAAATGCCGTTCGCCAGCGTACATGGGTTTGTGTATTTACGGATATCCGATCCAGCGGTGACGAAACGGTCAGCGCGATTGCAGGCAGTGGCCGATTTTGTCATTGAACCTAACACACTGCGGGAACACTAAATCTTCGATGCGGCGAGACGTATCTCGCATGAGAACGTCAATTTGAACGGGAAGACGCGAATGAAACTGTTTGGCTCCAGCTTGTTTGGACAAGCGATCAAGACTGCGGGTGTCGGCGCCGCGTTCATGCTCTCGGTGTCGGCAGGACATGCCCAGTCTGGTCCGTTCACCGGTTTCAACGGCGCATGGTCCGGCAGCGGCACGGTGGCGCTTTCCGACGGGACGACCGAGCGCATCAGGTGCAAGGCCGATTACAAGGTCGACGGCACTGGACTTGCGCTGCAGCAGAATCTCCGTTGCGCCAGCGATAGCTACAAATTCGATCTGAGCAGCAATGTCACGAGTTAGGGCGACCGGATTTCCGGGAACTGGAGCGAAGCCAGCCGCAATGTATTCGGCTATCTCCAGGGCACCGCGGGCGGCGGGCGGATCGAGGTATTCGTCGAGGCTTCGGGATTTGCCGCCAACCTGACGTTGACGACCACCGGCAACAGGCAGACCGTACAGATCAGCTCCAAGGGCGAGATCAGAGGCGTGAACATTACGATGGTGAAGGGCTAGCGCCCCCTCTCGATCACGACTGTGCGACGATTTGCACGATATCCCGGTAGCGGCCAAATTCTGCGGGGCAGCGACACGCAGCCGTGCGCCAGGTGTGGCCTCGTCGACCGCAGCATTTAGCGCTTTTATTCGACACCTTCGAAGCTGCCATGGTCCTTCCGAATGTGCGGAAGTGATGTAGCCTTGCCGTGAAACAGCCCCGGGTTCTGGGGCCAGGGAGGGCGAGATGACCGAGCAAGAGTCCCACGAGGGAGTGAACCGTCGCCACCTGTTTCAGAGGTTGGCGGCGGGCGCCGCAGTTTCGGGCGTCATCGGCTCCCCGGCGCTTGCGCAGCAACCGGCTGCCGCAGCGCTAGCCGTTGCCTCAGCCGAGGATTATGCGCTCAATCCCACCCGCTGGGGCAGCGCCGAGGTCGCCGCGTTATTCCCCGGATTTCACCATCTCGATATCCGGACCAGCGGGGCCGTCATTCGGTTGCGCCATGGCGGATCCGGGCCGCCGCTGCTGCTGCTTGCACGGCAATCCGCAAAATCACGTCGCCTGGCACAAAATCGCGTCGCGTCTCGCGAAAAACTATCACGTCGTGTTGCCGGATCTGCGCGGCTATGGCGACAGCTCGCTTCCTGAGCCCGGCCCCAACCACATCAATTACAGCTTCCGCGCCATGGCGCAGGACATGGTCGAGGTGATGGAGCAGCTTGGCTATCGGCAGATATTTTCTCGCGGGCCACGATCGCGGCGGCCGCACTGCGCACCGCATGTGCCTCGATCACCCGGAGCGGGTGATCAAGGTCTGCCTTGCCGATGTCCTGCCCAATTACTTTGTGTGGACGAATATCACCAAAGCCTGGGTGATCGGCACCTGGCATTGGGCCTTCATGGCGCAGCCTGAACCGTTTCCCGAACGTCTGATGAGTGCTGTACCGGCGGAGTATTTCCTGAAAAGTCGAATGACTATCCGCGGTGGCAAATGGTCTGGATTTCCTCACTCCCGCGGTGTTCGACGAATATGTCAGATGCTACACGCTAAAGACCATTACCGGTTCGTGCCGCGATTATCGCGCGACCGCGACCTGCGATTTCGAGATGGACACTGCCGACAAGGACAGGCAGATCGAGATGCCCGCGATCGTGCTGTGGGGAGCCCGCGGACAATCGCCCGCGCCGATCGAAGGAGTTTCTCGAGGTCTGGAAGAAATTTGCCAAGAACCTCGAATACGGTGAGGGAATGGACTGTGGCCACTACATGGCTGAGGACATTCCAGACATAATGTATGATAAATTCACAAAATTCTTTGTCGCGTAACGTCTGGTGCGGAGCTGAAAAGCGGGCGAAGCGCTACCCGTTCGCTCCGGTTTCCTCCGCCGGCTTGGCGTGACCTGCCGTCCCGCGAATCCGCTGCGACAGGTTGATCAGGAACATCGCCGTCGGCCGCAGGATGAAGAGATCGGCGACCAGCGCCGCGACCATCGCGAACGCGCTGAGCCAGCCGAACAGGCGCAGCGACGGCAGGTCGGAGAACACCGTCACGACCAGGCCGCAGGCCAGCACCACCGTGGTCAGGATCAGCGCCGGGCCGACCAGCACGGTCGCGCGCTCGACCGCCAGGTCCGGGCTGACGTCGGGCGTGTTCTCGAGCCGCAGCCGGTTGAGGAAGTGGATGGTCGCGCTCAGGCCGAGGCCGAACGACACCGTCAGCGCCACGACGCTCGCAAACTGCAGCCCCTCCCCGAGCACCCACAGCACGGTGCCCGACATCACCACCGGGAAAATGCCCGGCAGGATGCACGAGAACATCACCACCACCGAGCGGAAGGCGAGCCCGATGAAGACCGCGACCAGCAGGAACTCGATCGTCAGCCCGCGATTGAGCTTTTCGATCATGCTGGCGCTAGTTGCGCGCGGCGATCGCCGACAGGCCGGTGACCGCGATCTCGTAGCCCGGATGCTCGCTTGCGCACCGTGTCCAGCGCGTCATCGAGCTTCTCGACGACGGGAAGGATCTCGCTGGAATCGAGGTCGGGCACGCGGCCCGAGACGACCACCGCGTCCTGCTCGGCCGAAATGAAGCGCCGCACCAGGTGTTCGGGAATCACATCGACGTATTCCTTCAGGGTCGCGACGTCGGCTGCTGCCGGCCTTTTCGGCGAGCCAGCGGCGCAGCGTTTCGAGCGACCACACATTGCCGACGCCGGCCTGCTTCTCGACCGCGCTATGGACTTCGGCGATGGTCTGCAGCGTTTCCGGCGCATAGAGCGAGGCGCCCTTGGGGAATTCGATCAGCACGTCGATCGGATTGGCGCCGGTCAGCTTGGCGTCGAGCCGCTCGCTCGCCGCCACCGCCTGCTGCTTGTCCGGCACCTGGTCGGCGAGCCGGTAGCGCGGCTCCAGATTGGCGTAGATGATCGCCAGACCGCCGACGAACAGCACCGCGATCAGGCTGAACAGGCCGGGCCGCGCGACCATGCGCACCGCGATCCAGGCGCAGAAATTGCGCAGCGTCTGGACGCCGGCGTCGGCGCCCTTGAATTTCGACCGCGAAGACCTTCTCGTTGCGGACCAGCAGCACGCCGAACACCGGCACCAGCGACAGCACCGCGATCAGCGCGATGACGGTCGCGGCGAGGCCCGCCTCGCCGAAGTTGCGGATCAGGTCGGAATTGGAGAACTGCAGCGCGATGAACGATATGCCCGCGGTGCCGTGGGTCAGCACGCAGGCCGGCCCGACCACCAGCATCGCGTTCCGGAACGCGGTGTATTTGTCCTGCGCCGGCGATCAGGCGGTCGCGCGCCGCAAAGGTCAGCTGCATGGAGTTCGAGAAGCTGATCACCATGATCAGCGGCGTCATCACGTTCAGGAACATGTTGAGGCTGAAATCGGCCCAGCCGAGGCCGCCGAGCGCGAGCAGGATCGCGATGATGCGGCGGGAACGCCGCGATGATCATGAACGATATCTGGCGGAAGAAGATGATCGCGATGATGCAGCCGGCCAGGATGCCGAGGACGTTGTAGGTCAGCCCGTCGCGCTCGACCGCGTTGCGGATTTCGAGCTGCATGACGGGAACGCCCGACAGTTCCGCGTTGAGGCCGCTGCCCGCGAGATCGTCGGCCATCGATCTTGCGAATCTCGCCGACCACCGTGCCGAGCTTGTTGCTGGCGACGACGTCGGGCTCGAGCGACAGCACGATCAGCGCCAGCGTGCCGTCCTCCGACAACAGCTTGCCGCGGATGATCTCGTTGGTTTTGACGGTCTCGATGAACTTGTCGTAGTCGGCGCCCTGCGGCAGTTCGGAGGGGAACAGCGCCGCCGGCAACTTGCCGGGCGCCGGCGCCTGGCGCGCCGAGAACAGCGAGATCAGCCCGCGCGTGCCATCGACCAGCTGCAGGTCGGTGACGAGGTCGCGCAACTTCTCGAGATTGTCGCGCTTGCAGCAGCGTCTTGCCCTCGACCACGACCAGCACGTCGAATTCGGTCGCCGGGAAGCGCTTGGTTACCGCCTCGTACTGCCGGAACTCCTTGGAATTGGAGCGGAACAGCTGGCTCAGGGAATTGTCGATCTTGATGCGGTCGATACCGAAGATCGCGCCGACAATCAGCGCCAACGAGAACGATGCAGGACAGGATCGGCGCCTGCACCGCGATCAGCCCGAGCCGCTCCAGCCCGAAGGCGATGCTCGCCGTCGGCCGCTGCTCGATCTTCTCGACATGGACCTCACTGTCGCTGTTCTTTTCGAGCATGCCCTGTCCAGTTCTCACATCGGCTCAGTTGTATAGCTTAAGTTCCCGGGCGCGAATGAGGCCTTGACGGGCCACGTCTGATCGGCGCTAGCCCTTGAAAACATGCAATAAATTTGCCGCGACAGGTGTAGCAGGTCTTGACGGCGATCTCGCAAGCGCGCGGCGCCGTCGCAGAATCGTCGCGGATGCGGCGATATCGGCCTCAAGTGCCGGGAATTTGTGACATCAAGCTGGATTTGCGGCGATGCGACCGGGGCGATCGCTCCCCGCTTTCATCCTTTAGCGCGACGCCGGTCACTCCCCTCGCCAGACCCTCGCGAATCAGCCACGCAATCCTGAAGGCGGCCTCATCATAGCCAAGCCCTGCGCCGTGGATGTTGGAGACGCAATTGCGCTCGGCATCGGTGCGGCCGACCCTCGGCGCGAAGGTCAGATACGCCCCCAGACTGTCCGGCGCCGACAGCCCCGGCCGCTCGCCGATCAGCATCACCATCATGCGCGCTCCGAGAATGGCGCCGATCTCGTCGCCCAGGGCGACCCGCGCGCCGGTCGCCACCACGGCGCGGCCGATTTCGATGCCGTCGGCGGCCAGCCGCGGAACGAGACCGCGGACGACTTGCATGGCGTGAGCATTGACCGCCGTCGGCGACAGGCCATCGCCGATGACGATCGCAAGCCGGCAACCGCCGGCCTGGCGCGCCAGCAGCGGCGTCGAGGCCGGATCGAGGCTGCGTCCGAGATCGGGACGCCCGAGATAGTCCTTCCGGTTGCGGGCGCGGCTGCGGACATCAATTGCCTCAAGACCGAGATCGTCGAGGCCAGCGATGATGGCCGACACATCGAAGGCGGCATGAACGGCGTCGCGGGCGCGCGCGTGAGTCGAGCGTAAAGTCGAGCAGCGCCTCGGTCGGCAGGCTCGCGCCGGCGCGGCCAAGCCCGACGCGCGCCGGAGTGAGGTTCCGCAGGCGCTTCAGCGAACGCGACGGCGGCGCCGGCGTTTTCATCATTTGCCTACTCGGCAGGGACCGACGCCTCGCGCAGCCGGATCGAATAGTTCGATGCGTTCTGCTGACCGACCGAAGCCGCGCGCGCAAACATGATCAGGTGATGCGCGATCAATGCCGAACCGAGGAAGCCCTCGATGTCGCCACGCCGCAGTCGTCCCAGCGCAAATTTCCAGAACACCTTCTTGTAGTCGCCGAGCACGCCGACCTTCCAGAAGATATTGCGCAGCATGATCAGCCCGCGCCTGATATTGGCCCAGCTCTTCATCTCGGGACTGACCGGCACTTTCAGCCGGTTGGCGTAGGTGTATTCGCACTGGTACTGATAGCGCGCAAACAGTTTCTCCGGCTGGTAGGCGACTTCCATGCATTTGCGCCACGCACTGACGACCTGCTCATAGGGCAAGCAGGAAATCGACATTGGAATCGCGGCTTTCGTCGTCTGAATCAGCCGGTTTTCGCGCTCGAGGCGATCCCACAGCGGCGTCTTCGGCAGCGCCTGCAGCAGATTGATCGTCAGCAGCGGAATCCGGGATTCATCGACAAAGGCGAGCAGCGCCTCGCCGGTCTCGGGCTTGTCGGTGTCGAGCCCCATGATGATGCCGGAGACGACCTCCATCCCGTAGCTGTTGATGGTGTGGATGCCTTCCAGGATCGGGACCATCATGTTGTGGTCCTTCTGCATCGCCTTCAGCGCATCGGGATCGGGCGTTTCGATGCCGCAGAAGATCGTGACGAAGAACGCCTCGCGCATCTTCTCGAGAATCTCGGGCCGCTTGGCGATGTTGAGCGTCGCCTCGCAGGCGAGCCGCGTGACGTAGCCGGTTCTCTTCTGCCACTCGATCAGATGCGGCAGCAGGTCGAGCGCCGCCTTCCGGTTGCCGATGAAATTGTCATCGACGAAATACACCGTGTCGGTCATTCCGCATTCGCGCAATTTGTCGAGCTCGGCGATGATCTGCTGCGGCGTCTTCAGGCGCGGATTGCGGCCGTACAGGCCCGGGATGTCGCAGAATTCGCACTGATAGGGACAGCCGCTGGAATACTGGATGCTGCCGAGGAGATATTTCCTGATCTCGGCAAGCTCATAGGCCGGAATCGGAAAGTCGCTCATGTCGACGCGATCGCCGGTCTTCAGCACCACCTGCTGCGCGGGCCGCGACGGATCGCGCGCCAGCCGCGCGATCAGCTCGTCGGTCGCATCGCCGAGTTCGCCGACATGGAGATAGTCGAACGAGGGATAGTAATCCGGGCAGGCGCTGACCGAAGGCCCGCCGATCGCAACGGACAGATCGAACGCGTGCGCGCGGCGGCAGATATCGTTCATCTGCTGACGCTGGATATGCATGCCGCTGACGAACACGGCTTCTGCCCATCGAAATCTTCCGCCGAGGCCGGACGGATGTTTTCGTCGACGAAGCGGACCGGCCAGTTCGCGGGCAGATAGGCCGCGATCAGCAGCAGCCCCTGCGGCGGCATGAAAGCCTGGACGCCGTCGGTCAGGGGATAGGCGTATTCGAATGTGCCGAACGAAGACGTATAGCGCGGAAAGACGCACAGGATGCGCCGTACCGTCTCAATGCCCTCAGCTCTCATCGAACTTCCTCTGCACTGGCTACGCCCAATTTAAGCACGCCTTGCGAGGCTGGGCCATAAATTCCTCAAGATTGTGGCAGCCGTTTCAACCCACGAACGGCGGGATGGTTGCACGGGACGGCCCCTGCGGAGCTTCTGGCGCCCTCAGGCGATCAGCCGCGACGCAAAATCGGGCAGCAACCCGGCATTGCCCGCGAGGCGAAAATCGGCATCGGCAAGGCCTGCGCGAAACAGCCAATCGTCGAATTCCGGCGCCCGCTTCAGACCGAACAGATCGCGGACGTAAAGCGCGTCGTGGAACGAGGTGGACTGATAATTCAGCATGACGTCATCCGCCCCGGGCACCCCCATGATGAAGGTCACACCGGCCGCGGCGAGCAGCGTCAGCAGATTGTCCATGTCGTCCTGGTCGGCCTCGGCATGATTGGTGTAGCAGACATCGACGCCGAGCGGCAGGCCGAGCAGCTTGCCGCAGAAATGGTCCTCGAGCCCGGCGCGGATGATTTCCTTGCCGTCATAGAGATATTCCGGACCGATGAAGCCGACCACGCTGTTGACCAGAAGCGGATCGAAAGCGCGGGCCACGCCGTAGGCGCGGGCCTCGCAGGTCTGCTGGTCGACGCCATGATGGGCATTGGCCGAAAGCGCCGAGCCCTGCCCGGTTTCGAAATACATGACATTGTTGCCGACGCTGCCGCGCCGCAGCGACAGTCCCGCCTCGTGGGCTTGCTTCAGAAGCGAGAGATCGATGCCAAAACTCCGATTGGCGCCTTGGGTGCCGGCGATCGACTGGAACACCAGATCGACCGGCACGCCCTGATCGATCAATCCGAGGGTCGTCGTCACATGGGCCAGAACGCAGGCCTGGGTCGGAATCTGCAGCCGCGCGATGATATCGTCGAGCAGCCGCAACAGTCCGCCGACGACGGCCGGATCGTCGCTGGCCGGATTGATGCCGATGCAGGCATCGCCGGAGCCCAGCATGATGCCGTCGAGTATCGACGCGGTAATGCCCTTGGCGTCATCGAAGGGATGATTGGGCTGCAGCCGCACGCTCATCCGCCCGCGCAGGCCGATCGTGTTGCGGAACGCCGATGTCACCTGGCATTTTTTCGCAACCAGGATGAGGTCCTGATTGCGCATCAGCTTGGAAACCGCCGCGGCCATTTCAGGAGTGACGCCTGGAGCGAGTTTCGCCAGAACGGATGTCGTCGCCGCATCCGAGAGCAGCCAGTCGCGGAAGCCGCCGACGGTCAGCGAGGATACGGTCGCAAAGGCCGCCGCGTCATGGCTATCGACGATCAGGCGGGTGACTTCATCGTCTTCATAGGGGATGACGGTTTCATGCAGGAATTGCCTGAGCGGAACATCGGCCAGCGCGATCCGCGCCGCGATCATTTGCGCCGCACTGCCGGCTGCGATCCCGGCCAGGCGGTCGCCCGAGCGCGGCGGCGTCGCCTTGGCCAGGAGATCACGCAAATCATCGAAGACATGGGTCGTGGCATCGATGGCGTGGCGATAGACCATGGCGGCTCCGGGCCATCAGCGCGGGTGCGCGATGGCCGTCGCAAACACTATCATCTGGAAAGACCCTACGCAGCCCGGACGGTGGCGAGAAATTTGGCCATCTCGGCCTTCAGGCGCTTGTTTTCGTTCGAAAGCATTTGCGCTGCCGAAAGCACCTGGGAGGATGCCGAACCGGTATCGCCGGCGCCGCGGTTGACGTCGGCGATGCTGGTGGCGACCTGCGTGGAACCAACGGCCGCCTGCTGCACGTTGCGGGTGATTTCCTGGGTCGCGGCGCCCTGCTCCTCGATGGCGGCGGCGATCGCTGCGGCGATCTCGGAAACCCTTCCGATCGTGCCGCTGATCTCCTTGATCGCGACCACCGAATCATGCGTTGCCGCCTGCATTCCGGCAATCTGCATGCTGATCTCGCTGGTAGCCTTGGCGGTCTGCGCAGCGAGCGCCTTGACTTCTTGCGCCACCACCGCAAAGCCGCGGCCGGCGTCACCGGCGCGGGCGGCTTCGATGGTCGCGTTCAGGGCCAGCAGATTGGTCTGCTCCGCGATCGTCGTGATCAATTGGGTGACGTCGCCGATGCGGTTTGCGGCAAGTGACAATTCCGCGATCCGCGCGTCGGTCTTTTGCGCCTGATCGACCGCCTCGTTGGCGATCCTGTTGGAATCCGCCACCTGGCGTCCGATTTCGTTGATGGAGCCGGCCATTTCCTCCGTCGCCGAGGCGACCGATTGAACGTTGGCGGAGGTTTCCTCCGAAGCCGACGCGACCACCGTACTGAGCTGCTGGGTCGCCGTGCTGCTCTTGGTCAGAATAACGGCGGAATTCTCCAGCTCGCTCGAGGCAGAGCTGACGTTCTCGATGATATTGCCGACCGCGGTCTCGAAACTCTCGGCGAGATTATGAAGCTCGAGGCGGCGTGCCGCCTGCTGCTCGCGATTTTTTTCTTCACGTTCCGCGCTCTCGCGTTCGGCCTTGGCGACGGCCTGCACCTTGAATTCCTGGACGGCATGGGCCATCTGGCCGACTTCATCGCCCCGGTCCAGGCCCGGCAGTTGAACTTCGAAATTCCCGGTCGCGAGCTCGCGCATCGCCATCGACATCGCCACCACCGGACGGGAAATATTCCGGCCGATCAGGAACGAAAAGACGATTCCGGCCAAAGCCACGGCCAGCCAGCACGGCCATCAGCGTCAGCTGCTGCTGCTCCAGCTTCATCCCGGCGCGCGCAATCTCGCGATCCTTGCTGTCGCTGCTGCGTGTGTTCATATCGTCGGTCAACTTCTCGATGGCGGCAAAACTCTGTTCCGCCCCCTTGATGAACATCAGCGCCGATCCGGCGTCGCCGTCGGCCATCTCGATCGCGTTTTTCGATTTCTTGAGATAGGCCGCAACCGCGGTTTTCAGCTGCTCGAGGGTCTCCGGCTTGAAGTCGCCATGAGCGCCTTCGATCTCCTTCAAGGCTTCCGGAATCCTGGCGGCGGCCGAGGAGGCTTCCTTGGCCATGGCCTCAACCTTCTTCTCATCCTTTTCATTGGCCGCGGTCGCCGTGAGACGATAGAGCCTGGCATGCGCCATCCACGCCGCGGTGGTGAGATCGTTCACAAGTTCCGATTGCCGGATCGGCCCCGCAACAAGCACGTCGACCGCGGCCTGGTTCGATCGCAAGGCTTGCAAGGCGTAGGCGCCGACACCGACCAGGACCAGGATCAGGAAGGCTGGCGCGAGCTGAACTTTCCAGGACAGGCCGATATTCTTGATCCAGCTGAGCATATCAATCCTTCGGTGCAACGATCAGTCCGCAACAGCTGATTGTCGCGTGTCAGTTCTTGTAAATGCCCGCACACACGGCGGTGTTATCGAGCCTTTCGCAGTACATCTGCTTCGGCTCGACTTTCTTGTCTCACCGGATTGACGAACTTGTAGTCCTGCCAGAATGAAGGCTGCTTGGCGGCGAGTTCGACGCGCTCCTTGACGAAGAACTTGCCGTCGACGTCCTGCGCATCGCTCATGTCCTTGCCGACGAATTTCGGGTTCGAGCCGTGCGCCAGCACCTTGCCGTCGAGCTGATAGACGACGACGTACACGTCGCGATCGATGAATTTGGCGTCCTTGTTGGTAAATTCGGGATAGGCCTTGTCGGGACCCTGCTCCTTGATGAAGGCCACCGCTTTCTTGACCATCGCGACGGCATCGTCCTTGCTTGCACCATCCGCCGCAGCGGCGGCTCCAGCGAATGCGAGCGTGGCGGCAAGCGCGGAAATCAGCGGCTTTCTTAACCAGATGTTCACGTTTCTATCTCCCGATCGATTGGCTAGTCGGGCGGTCGCACGACCGCGAATGGCAGAATGGCCATAAAAGAGCGAAGCATCCGTTAAGGTTGCCTATCCGCAGGGCAACTGCCTCTCTGAAGCTGGAGGCCCGGCCGCAAATCGCGAAGTCCTCCGAAGCCGGTCCGACAGCGCGTAGGCCTTTCCGGATTAGGTAAAGGTTTAATGATTTTTACACTAACATTCTGCATGGTTTTTGCGCGGCCGGCGGCGCTGACCGGTCTCTTGAAGAGGCCGGGTGCGATGGCTGAAATAACGAAGTCTGGTAAGCCGTCTGACGGCAACGGTATTGCGTCGCGGTTTTCCCTCGCAGCCAGGCTGTATTCGATCTTCGCCCTGATCGCGGTTCTGACCGCGGCGACCGCCATCCTGTCCCACTACAACACCCAGCGGAGCGCGGAGCTCACGGAAGCCGTCGAAACCGCGAACCGCGCGGCGCTCAACGTCGAGCACGTCAATGCGCTGGTCTATGCGGTCGTGATGGAATCCCGGGGCGTCTATATGTCGACGCAACCCGCCGACGTGAAGAAGTTTGGCGATGGGCTGCTCAAGTTCAACAACAATATCCTGGCCGTCGTCAAAGACTGGGAATCGCATCGTCCAGGCCGATGACGCCGAGCAGTTCGCCGTCTTCAAGAAGCGCATCGAACAATTCGTCGAGTTCCGCAAGGAGCTGGTTCGCCGCGGGGTCGAGATCAATGCCGCCGCGGGCCGCGAGTGGGGCGATAATGACGCCAATCGCGCCGTGCGTTCCGCCCTCAACAAGGATCTTGAGGTGCTTTCCAAGGTCTATGCCGAACGCGGCAAGCAGCTTGCCCGGCAAGGCGAAGTCAATCGCGCGATGGCCCTTCTGCTGACCGGTCTCGGCGGCCTGGCCCTGGTCGTGGTCGTCATCGGCGTCCTGATCATCTCCCGCTCGATCGCGCGGCCGCTTTCGGTCATCACCGCCACCATCAAGCGGGTCGCCGAGGGTGACGAAAATGTCGAGGTTCCTCATACCGGCCGGACCGACGAGATCGGGGCCTGGCGCGGGCGATCCGGATTTTCCAGGAGGCGATGGACCGCAACCGCAATCTCAATTCGCAGGTCTTGCTCGACACCAGGGCGCGCGAAGAACGGGCCAGGCATATCGAAACCTCGGCGGAAGCCTTCCGCGGCGCGATCGGGGGCGTGCTGCGCGCGGTCACCGACAATGCGTCGACCATGCGCGAAACCGCGCAGTCCATCTCCAGGGTGGCATCGGATGCAAGCGGACGCGCCATCGCCGCCGCCGGTGCGAGCGAGCAGGCCTCCAGCAATGTATACGCCGTCGCCAGCGCCGCCGAGGAGATGTCGACTTCCGTGGAGGAAATCGGTCGACAGGTCCGTCAATCCGCGGGCGTCGTCGAACAGGCCGGTCTGCGGACGGAAAAGTCGATCACCGAAATCGAAAGTCTCGCCGCGGCGACCCAGCGCATCGACGGCGTACTCAATCTGATCCAGACGATCGCCGAGCAAACCAATCTGCTGGCCCTGAATGCCACGATCGAGGCGGCGCGCGCCGGCGAGGCCGGTCGTGGCTTCGCGGTCGTTGCTCACGAGGTCAAGGCCCTGGCCGAACAGACCGCCAAGGCCACCTCCGAAATCGGCCAGAACGTCAGCCTGATCCAGGCATCGACGCGCAATGCTGTCGATGCCGTGCGCGAAATCGGCCACGCCGTGCGCGACATCAACGATGTCACCTCGAACATCGCCAGCGCCGTCGGACAACAGGACGCCGCGACCCGCGAGATCTCCGCGAACGCGCACTCGGCTGCCCAGGGCAATGAGACCCTGGTCGCCAATATCGGTTCGCTCAGCGACGCCATCGGCGAGACCAACAAGGCGGCGACCTCGGTGCTCTCGGCTTCCACCGACCTTACTTCCACGGCGGAAACGCTGTCGCGCGAGGTCGACAAATTCTTTCAAAATCTGCGCGCCGACCCGCTCGACCGCGATGGCGGCAAGGTCCGGCGGACCGGTAGCTAGCCAGCCGAGGGCGCAACCTCGCCGGCCGCCCGTCCCCGGACGTGCCGGCCCGCGGCGTATCCCGACGACCACGCCCATTGAAAATTGAAGCCGCCGAGATGGCCGGTGACGTCGATGACTTCACCGATGAAATAAAGCCCCGGGACGGATCTGGCTTCGAACGTCTTCGACGAAAGTCCCGATGTGTCGACGCCGCCCACCGTCACCTCCGCGGTGCGATAGCCCTCGGTCCCGGCAGGCCTGACGCGCCACTGTTTTACCGCCGCGGCAACATCAGCCAGTAGCGCATCGGAGAAATCGGCGATCCGCTCCGGACCTGCGACCACTTCGGCGATGCGGCCCGCCAGCCGCTTCGGAACGAAGCCGGCCAGGGCGGTCGCCATCTCCTGCCGGGGATGTTTGCGCCGCAATTCCTTCAGCCCGGCCAGAACGTCGATCCCCGGGGCCATGTCGACGACGATGTCCTGGCCCTCACGCCAGTAGGAGGATATCTGCAGGATGGCCGGACCGCTCAGTCCTCGATGCGTAAAAAGCAAGGCCTCGTCGAAACCGGTCTTGCCGCAGCTCACGATCGCCTCGACTGACACGCCCGACAGATCCGCAAATTGCGCCAGCAGCGCGGCATCGAACGTCAAAGGCACCAGCCCCGCGCGCGGCGGCACGATCTTCAGACCGAATTGCTCGGCTATTTTATATCCGAACCCGCTTGATCCCATTTTGGGAATCGAGGGACCGCCGGTGGCGACCACCAGCGAGCGGCAGCGAAACTCGCCCTGATCCGACACGACGACAAAGCCGTCTTCTCCCTTTGAGACCGCGGAGATACGCACACCCAGGCGCAGTTGCGCGCGCACCTTGCGGCATTCCTCCAGCAGCATGTCGATGATTTGCCGCGACGAGCCGTCGCAGAAGAGCTGCCCGCGGGTTTTCTCGTGCCAGGCGATACCATAGCTCTCGACCAGCGCGATGAAGTCGCGCTGGGTATAGCCGCTCAGCGCCGAGGTGCAAAACCGCGGATTGTCCGACAGGAAATTTGCCGGGCTGGTGTACAGGTTGGTGAAATTGCACCGCCCGCCGCCGGAGATACGGATCTTCTCGGCCGGATGTCGCGACTGCTCGAGCAACAGCACCTGATGTCCGCGCCGTCCGGCAACAACGGCGCACATCAGGCCGGCGGCCCCTGCCCCGAGGATGATGACGTCATGGAAGTTCAAACGCGTGCGCCAGCGCGAAGTTCGGATTGAGGCGCAGCGCCTGTTCGAACGCGGCAAGCGAGTCCTCGAGACGGTCGCGGTACCCACGGGCACAGGCGAGCGCGAGATGCGCCCAGGGGTCCTCGCCGTCGGCCTGGACCGCCGCCAATGCGGCGCGTTCGGCCGTCGGCCTGGCAGTTGCCGCATCCTCCCAATCCATGCGAGCACCGAACGTATGGCTGACCGCAAGCACGGCGAGCGCCTGGGCGTAATTCGGATCGATGACGATTGCCTTCTCGAGCAGCGCCTGGGTCACGGCATTGTCCTCGCGGGTCACCCGCCAGAAGTGCGCGAGCGCTCGCATCACCAGATCCCAGGCGTCGAGGCTCTCGGGAGCCTTGCGCTGAGCGCGAAAGTTTTCCGCCGCGTAGAGCTTCGGCTCGATGGTGGCAACGATCGCTTCCGTAATTTCGTCCTGCACCGCGAACACATCGGCGAGATCGCGGTCGTAACGCTCCGCCCAGAGATGGCTGCCGGTTGGCGGCGTCGTTGAGCTGCACGGTGATGCGTACGCGGCCGCCGTCCTTGCGAACGCTGCCCTCGACGACATAGCCGACGCCGAGCTCCTCGGCGATCTGCTTGATGTGCACGGACTTACCCTTGTAGGCGAACGAAGAGTTGCGCGCGATGACGAAAAACCAGCGCAGTTTGGACAGAGCGGTGATGATGTCCTCGCTGATGCCGTCGGAAAAATATTCCTGCTCCACATCGCCGCTCATGTTGACGAACGGAAGCACGGCGATCGCGGGCCGGTCGGATGGCGGCAAGGCCGGGCGTGCGGCCTCGGTCGGAGCCACTCCGCGGCGCATTGGCGGCACTGCGCCGACTCACCGCCATCCGGGCTGACGACTCCACGGCGCCGACGAACCGAACGCCCTTGCGCGCGAGGGTGCGGATCAGCCTTTGCTCCTCGCCGCTGTCGCCGATCGCCTTGCGCGCGGCGTTGATGCAGCTGGCAAGCGTCGAATCCGCCACGATCCGGCCGCCCCAGACCGAGGCGAAGAGATCGTCCTTGCTGACGACGCGTTCGCGGTTCTGCACGAGGTAGATGAGCAGATCGAAGACTTGCGGCTCGACGGCGAATCGGCGTGCCACGGCGGCGCAACTCGCGCCGGTCGGTATCAAGCGTATGATCGGCAAACAGAAATTGCACGCGAGCCCTCCGAGGAAGACGACGCCTCCTCGATCGAAAATCAAGCGCATCTAGGGCAAAAATAGAGCAAAGGGCAAAGTCTTTCGCCTCTGCTCCTTGTATCTCCGGCGCGGCTCTCAGAACGCAAGAGAGCCGCCAGCGGTTTTGCAACGACGCGGCCGCCTGCACCCGAAAAGCGCGCCTTCAGCGAGGTCGCGCATCTTTTTCGATTGAACTCAGGGAGATTAAAATTGAACTACTGTTTTGTGGGCCAGGAGCCTGCTGTTTGTCGCTGTTGTCAGCTGGATTCGCCTCTGCCGCTGACGGTGGCCACAACCACAACCCTCTCGGGGAGCATGTGCGCGCCGGTAATGACCGGTTCAAGGATGTCGCGGTTGCCGCCTCCGAGGGCTATGCGTCGATACCCTGCGCCGGCGCTATCGAGGGCGGCGCAATGGGCGTTTATTGCGTCAATGCCAAGCTCATCGGCGACAGCATCGATATCGATCATCCGCAAGCGGTCATGTATGAGCCGATGCCCGACGGCAAAATGGAACTGATCGCGGTTGAATATTCACGTCAAAGGGACCCGCGTTCGCTGGAGGGTCAGCTGTTCAATTTCAGCGGCGCCCCCAATCGCTACGGGCTTGGGCCCGTTCTACGAGCTGCACGTCTGGGCCTGGAAGGCGAACCCACACGGCACCTTCGCGGATATGAATCCGAAGGTCACCTGCGAGCACGCGTCGATGAAGTAGCCATCGACCCGCCGAACGCTCGCCGCCGTAAAGCGGCATCATCCATCGTCCGCGCTAATCCCTGCGCAACGATCATTCAACAACAAGGCGCGTGGCAGGCGGACCATGGTCCGTGCAGCCCGGCCGAGCAGAGGCTACGCGCGAAATGACAAAACAGCTCGTTGACAGCAGCAAATTACCGTTCGGCCACGTCGCCGATCCGAGACTCGCTAAGCATGATCATCGTCGCGGCTCTTGGCCTCGGCTGCCTTATCGCGGAAGGCGCGGTGCTGTCGGCGCTAGGGCGTCCAGGGCATCGCGTATGCCTTGATCGCGGTTTTCGTGGCTTCCACCGTCTCCAGCATCGCGGGATTTGCTTTCTCGGCGCTATGCGGCGCCCTGCTGTTTCACCTCATGGACAGCCCGGTCTACGCGGTGCATGTGATGATCATTTGCAGCATCGCGATCCAAATCGCTCAGCGTCGCTGCGCTCTGGCGTGCAATTGACTGGCGGAGCCTGCGCATCTTCCTGATCGGCGGATTTATCTCGGCGTGCCTGCCGGCGTCTATCTGCTGCTGCATCTTCCGACCGGCCACCTACCGGAATGTCATCGGAAGCCTGCTCATCGTCTATGGCGGCTATCTGCTGCTGCGTTGGCCTGTTCGCGCGTTTCGGACGGGACCGCTGTCGGACGCATGCGCGGGCTTTCTTGGCGGCATCACCGGCGGCCTCGCCGGTTTTCCCGGAGCGTTCGTCACTATCTGGTGCGGCCTGAAGGGATGGGACAAGGCGCGTCAGCGCGGCGTGTATCAGCCGTTCATCCTCAGCATGCAGCCTGTGACACTAGTCGCCATCTACCTGATGCGGCCGTCGTCCTCGACGCAGGCGCAACTGGACTGGAAGGCGTTCGCCTTCGTTCCGGCTGCCCTGCTCGGCGCGTGGTTCGGACTGCGCATCTTCAAGCGGCTATCGGATCGGCAATTCGAGCTCGTCGTCAACGCGCTGCTGATTCTGTCCGGCATCGGTCTCATCATCTGACCGGTCTATCTGATCAATCCATAGGGAGAAATATCCATGCCGGTCATTCGAGTGTCTCTGCTGTGCACACTGCTAGCATTCTTGCAGGTAGCGGCCACTACCGAGCCTGCGCCGCCGCAGGCTGACTGGATTGGCGCGCTGCGCTGGGGCGGATATGCGATCGTCTTTCGCCATGGCGCCACCACGGATCAGGCGAACACGGATTCCATGAGCAGGAAGAACGTCGCCGCGGAGCGGCAGCTCACCGACCAGGGGCGCACGCAGGCAAAATCGATCGGAGAGTCGATGCGCAAGCTGAACATTCCTGTGGGACTGGTCCTGACCAGCACGACCCAGCGGGCGGTCGACACCGGAACGCTGCTGGGCTTTGGCGAGGTTACCGCCACACCCGACCTCACTGAAAGCGGACCCGCGGTTTCTCCGGAAGAGAACAATCGACGCGCACAGGCGCTTCGCAAGCTCGTTAGTGGACGGCCGCCGGCCGACAACAACCTTGTGATCGTTTCGCACAAGCCGAACATCGTCGATGCGTTCGGCGAGGACTGGTCCGACGTCCGCGAAGGCGAGGCATCGGTGTTCGAGCCGGACGGCAGATGGCGGTTACAAGTTGATGGTGGCGAGCTTGCGTCATTCGACCAGCAGCACATCGACGGCTACGCTGAGCTTCTGCTTGCGCGATCCCACGATGATGCCGTCGACCGGCGAGACATCGGAGAAATCCCGCCCCACAGCCAGGACAATGTGATCGTTCTCGACCAGGAGATCATTGGTCGGGTCGAGGCCGACCCAGCCGATCTCAGGACCGCACCACAGCGACACCCAGGCGTGGGTCGCGTCCGCTCCCTGCAGGCGCGGCTTGCCCGGCGGCGGGATGGTGCGCAGATAGCCGCTGACATAGGCCGCCGGCAGTCCGAGGCCGCGCAGCCCTGCGATCATCACATGCGCAAAATCCTGGCACACGCCGTGGCGTTTTTCGAAGACCTCCTCGAGCGGGGTGGAGATGACGGTCGCTTTCGGGTCGTATTTGAATTCGGTGCGGATCCGGTGCATCAGGTCGACCGCGCCGGCAAGGATGCCGCCGGTCGGCGGAAAGCTCGCGGCGGCATACAGGGTGACCGGCTGCTGCACCGGCACCAGCGGGCTCGCAAAGACGTATCCGATCGGCGAAGCGGGGCCGAGACTGGTGGCCTCAAACGCCACGTCCCGCACACACTCCCACGCCGGACTTTGCATCGCGCGGCCGGGGGCGTTGCGGGAAACCTCGACCCGCGATCGGGAATCGATGCGAAGGTTGCGATGCGGGGTCTCGATCGAGACGCTCTCGGTATGAATCCCGAAGAAGTCGCGCCGAACGTTGCGGTCCGAGGGTCGCGGCCTGATATCGACGGTGTGCGATATCAATTGCTGTCCGTCGCCGCTCTTCGGCTCCAGCCGCAGCGTACAGCGGGCGAAATTGACCGGACTTTCGTAAGAGTAGGTGGTGACGTGCCGGATGTCGTAGATCACGCGAGGCCCGTCAGCTTTTCGGGCCGGCTCGCATTGGGCCCGTGCGGAAAATAATGCAATCCAATGGCATCGGCGAGGCTGAGCAGATCCTGCTCCAGCGAAAACAGCGTCTTGGTATCGAGGCTTGCCGCCTCCGTCGTCGTCAGCGTCGCCTGCAGGGCGACGGCCAGACGCTGCGGCCGCTCGATCAATCCTCCCTCTTTCAGGGTCGGCAGGCTCGCAATGTGATCGTTCAGCGCAAAAACCTGGAACGCGACCGACCGTGGATTGTAGGGGTCGAGAACCACGAGATCGCGCACCGGCGCCAGCAGCGGTCCGACCAGGTAGCGCGAGCGATAGGTGATCTGGCAGTCCACCAGCGTCAGCAGAATGTCGAGGTCCTCGCCGCCGGCCTCGTCATAGGCGAACTGGCGGGCGAAACGCGCGGTGTTGATGGCGCGCTCGGCGCGGCGGCCCATTTCGAGAAAGCGCCAGCCGGCGGCGCGGTTCATGTTTTCCTGCGCCAGCCCAGCGAAGCTCGCAAGCTCCTGCAGCGTCAGTTCGGCGGCGCTGACCACGCCGTCGTCATCTTCGGCCTCCTGGGCAAGACGCTCCGCCATTTCGGTAATGACCTGCCAGGCGTCCGGCGAAAGCCGTTCACGCAGCGACGTCGCGGTCCGCTGGGCCGAACGCACCAGCGACAGCGCGGAGCCGAACTTGTCCTCGGCCTGCAACGCTTCGGCGGCGACCTTTGCGGCCTGGGTCCGCGATGCCTGCGAGGTCGCGCCCCACGTCACCAGAAGCCGCTGGATTCGCTCGACCGAGTGAAGCACGGTCGACGACGCCCTTGCCGGGATCGCGCTGCATCCCGAGCGCCCGCACCAGCCGCAGCGTCGCCTCGGCGCGCTCGAGATAGCGGCCGAGCCAGAACAGATTGTCGGCGGCCCGGCTCGGGACCCAGCCGGCGATGCGTCTGATCCGCACCGTGTCCACCGCCGGCAGCAGCGTCGAGGGGGAAACCGCCTTGTCGGAGACCACCCAGACATCCGCCGCCCGCGCGCCGTCTCCCATCGACACCGCGCGGGCGTCGAGTTGATCGGCGATCCGGCAAAAGCCGCCGGGCATGATGGTCCAGCCATCGGGCGTGGCGGTGGCGAAAACCCTCAAGCACAAACGGGCGCGGCATGATCCGGCCCTGGTCCCATACCGGTGTCGTCGACAGCCGCACCAGTTCCTGGCCGACATAGTCGATGCCGCGATCCCTGATCGCGGTCTTGAGCCGTTCGCGTTCGCTTCCCGACAGTTCGCCTGACAGCACAGGCCCATGGCCGGGGAAGCCGGGAACGCCGCGGCCGTAGGCGCCTTCGATCGCCACCTCGTCGAGCCGCGACAGCACTTCCTCGCGCGCGGCCTTCTGGCCGCACCACCAGGTCGCGATATGCGGCATCTTCAGATCCTCGCCGAAGAAGCGCCGGCTCAGGCTGGGCAGGAAGCCCAGCAGCGCCCGCGCCTCCATCACGCCGGAGCCCGGCATGTTGGCGACAACGACGCCGTTCTTCCGCAGCACGTCGATCAGGCCGGGCACGCCGAGCTGCGAGGATGCATCCAGTTCCAGCGGATCGAGAAAGTTGGAATCGACCCGGCGCAGCAACACGTCGAGCCGCTTCAGACCGGCGACGGTGCGGATATGAATGCGGTCGCCGCTGACGGCGAGATCGTCGCCCTCGACCAGGAGGAATCCGAGATAGCGCGCCAGCGTGGCGTGTTCGAAATAGGTTTCACTGAAGCTGCCTGGCGTCAGCAGCCCGATGCGCGGCTCGTCGCGGTCGGCGCTGGCGCGCAGGGCATCGCGGAACGCCTCGAAGAACGGCGCCACCCGCTCCACATTCATCGACTTGTAGAGCGTGGCAAAGGCGCGCGACAGCACCAGCCGGTTTTCCAGCGCGTAGCCCGCGCCCGACGGCGCCTGGGTCCGGTCGCCCAGCACCCACCAGCGCCCGTCGGGCCCGCGGCCGACATCGGCGGCGTACAGGTTGAGATATCGGCCGCCCGGCGGCTTGATGCCGCAGACCGCGCGCAGATATTCGGTGCTGCCGGCAATCGCCGCAGCGGGGATCGCGCCCTCGGCAACCAGCCGGCCCTCGCCGTAGAGATCGTTCAGGACCAGTTCCAGCAATTGCGCGCGCTGCGCGATCCCTGATGTCAATTGCTGCCAGTCGGCCTCGTCGATCAGGAGCGGCAGATGGCTGAGCGGCCAGAGACGATCGGCGGTTTCGCCGGGCGCGCGATAGGTTACGCCGGCTTCCCGCAGATGCCGGTCGGCGGATCCGAAACGCCGCTCGATATCGGCGGGGGTCGAGCGCGGCGAAGGCCTCGAAGAACCGGGTCCAGACCGCACGCGGCGCCCCGTCCTGCTGCGATATATTCATCGGGAATTCCCGGCAGCCGGACATAGTCGCGCGTCCACTGCGCCACCCGCCGATTGGCCGGACGGGCCTTGCTTGCCTGACTGCTTGCCCGCCTGCTTTCCTGGCCGTCGTGTCCCGCCATCCCAACTCTCCGGCTCAGGGCTTATTCAATGCAGGAGCGGCGTCCTCAAGTCGAGGGTCAAAGGGAACTCCATTGTGCGTTCCTCGCTCGGCGGATCGATCTTGCCGGGCGTATGGCCGTGGTCCTGAAAGCGGGCGAGCCGCCGCGCCTCGGCCTCATAGGAATTGACCGGTTTGGTCTCATAGCTGCGGCCGCCCGGATGCGCGACGTGATAGACGCAGCCGCCCAGCGACCGGCCGTTCCAGGTATCGATCAGGTCAAATGTCAGCGGGGCGTGCACCGGGATGGTCGGGTGCAGCCCCGATGCCGGCTGCCAGGCCTTGAAGCGGACGGCCGCGACCGCTTCGCCCGAGCGGCCGGTTGCCGTCATCGGCATCCGCCGGCCATTGCAGGTGACGACATGACGACCTTCGACAAAGCCGTTGGCCTTGACCTGCAGCCGCTCTACCGAGGAATCGACATAGCGCACCGTCCCGCCGGCCGAGCCCTCCTCGCCGAGAACATGCCAGGGCTCCAGCGCCTGACGCACTTCCAGCGAAACGCCGCCATGGTGGACCCGGCCGAACACGGGAAAACGGAATTCGAGCTGGGCGGCGTACCAGTCCGGCGAAAAATCGTAGCCGGACTGTTTCAGCTCGGCGAGCACATCCAAAAAGTCCTCCCAGAGGAAATGCGGCAGCATGAAGCGATCGTGCAGCGTGGTGCCCCAGCGCACGAACTTGCCGGCCTGCGGCTCGCGCCAGAACTTTGCGATCAGCGCCCGGATCAGCAATTGCTGCGCCAGAGACATGCGCGGGTCGGGCGGCATCTCGAGCGCACGGAATTCGACCAGCCCGAGCCGGCCGGTGGCGCCATCGGGAGAATAGAGTTTGTCGATGCAGATTTCGGCGCGGTGGGTATTGCCGGTGATATCGACCAGAATGTGCCGGAACAGCCGGTCCACCAGCCACAGCGGGGCCTTGATTCCCGGCGGCGGCACATGGGCCAGCGCGATTTCCAGTTCATAGAGGCCGTCATGGCGGGCCTCGTCGATGCGCGGCGCCTGGCTGGTGGGACCGATGAACATGCCCGAGAACAAATACGACAGCGACGGGTGCCGCTGCCAGTACAGCACGAGGCTCTTCAGCAAATCGGGACGGCGCAGGAACGGCGAATCCGCAGGCGTGCCGCCGCCGACCACGACGTGATTGCCGCCGCCGGTGCCGGTGTGGCGGCCGTCGACCAGGAAGCGGTTGGCGCCGAGCCGGACCTGGGCTGCGTCTTCGTACAGGCCGAAGCTGATGTCGACGGCCTCGCGCCAGCTTTTCGCCGGCTGGATGTTGACCTCGATCACGCCGGGATCGGGCGTCACCTTGATCACCTCGACGCGCGGGTCGAACGGCGGCGGATAGCCCTCGACATGAACCTGCATCTGCATTTCCTCGGCGGTCGCCTCCACCGCCGTGACCAATTCCAGATAGTCCTCCAGTTTCTCCACCGGCGGCATGAAGGCGCAGAGAACGCCATCGCGAATCTCGATCGACATCGCGGTGCGCACGCCGCCGGCCCCGAGCTGCTGTTCCTGCACCTCCTGATGCGGCGCGGCTCTCGGTCGGCGCCGCGTCGTACACCGGCAGCGCCGTCGCGCGGCTCCAGCGGATCCTGCTCGACGATGTAGGGATATTCGTCGGCGGGAATATGCGGCAATGACGCGATCGGCAGCCGCAGCCCGAGCGGGGAATCGCCGGGCGTCAGGAACAGATTGCCGCGCCGCAATTTCCAGCGCTCGCTCTTCCAGCGCGAGGAAGATTTACTTGCGTCCGCGTTCCAGCGCTGGATCGGCAGAACGAATCCCCTGGGAACGTTGAGCCCGTGATCGAACACCCGCGCCATGCGCGAGCGTTCCTCGGGATCGGCCAGCTTGGAATCGGCAGGGTCGACATTTGGCGGGAGCGTGGCTTCCTTCTGCAGCCAGTGGCTCGGGTCTTCGAACGCCGGCATGATGTACTCGGAATCGACGCCGAGCTTTTTGGCGGTGCCTTCCGCGAAGCGCTCGGCATCCTCGATGCGCGCCTTGTGCGTCCCTTCGATATCGGCGATCAGGTCTGAATTCTTCCAGATCGGCACGCCGTCCTTGCGCCAATAGAGGCCGAACGCCCAGCGCGGCAGGCTTTCGCCGGGATACCACTTGCCCTGCCCGTAATGCAGCAGGCCGCCAGGCGCGAACCGCGTCCGCAGCCGCCTGATGAGATGATCGGCCAGTGCCCGCTTGGTCGGGCCGACCGCGGCGATATTCCATTCCGGCAATTCCAGGTCGTCGACGGAAACGAAGGTGGGCTCGCCGCCCATCGTCAGGCGCACGTCGCCGGCCTTCAGATCGGCATCGACCTGCTCGCCGAGCTGGTCGAGGCGCGCCCAGGATTCGTCGGAGAACGGTTTTGTAATTCGCGGCGCTTCGCGGATCCGCTTGACGCTCATCTCGAAGCCGAATTCGACTTTGGCAAATCCGACCGCGCCGCTGATCGGCGCGGCGGTGCGATAATGCGGCGTGGCGGCGACGGGAATGTGCCCCTCGCCGGTCAGCATGCCCGAGGTGACGTCGAATCCGATCCACCCCGCTCCCGGAAGATAAACCTCGGCCCAGGCGTGCAGATCCGTAAAATCGTTTTCGACCTCGCGCGGGCCTTCGACCGGATCGATGTCGGGGCGCAATTGAATGAGGTAGCCCGAGACGAAACGGGCGGCGAGCCCGAGGTGGCGCAGGATCTGGATCAGCAGCCACGCGGAGTCGCGGCACGATCCCGCGCCCGAGGCCAGCGTTTCCTCCGGCGTCTGGATGCCCGGCTCCATGCGAATAATGTAGCGAATTTTCTTCTGCAATTGCGCGTTGAGATCGACCAGGAAATTGACCGTGCTCGCCGCCTCGCGCGGAATGCCGGCAAGGTGGGCTGACAACAGCGGCCCGGGCTCGATGGTCGCGAGATAGGGCGCAAGTTCGGTCTTGAGATCGCCGGTGTAGGCGAACGGAAAACTGTCGGCGTAGGGCTCGACGAAGAAATCGAACGGATTGATCACGGTCATCTGCGCCGTGAAGTCGACTTCGATCTTCAGTTCGGTGGCCTTTTCCGGGAAGACAAAGCGCGCGAGCCAGTTGCCCTGCGGGTCCTGCTGCCAGTTCACGAAATGGTTGGATGGCGTGACCTTGAGCGAATAGCTCAGGATCGGCGTGCGCGTATGCGGCGCCGGCCGAAGACGAATGGTTTGAGGGCCGAGGTCGATCGGACGGTCATATTTGTAGTGCGTGACGTGATGTAGTGCGACGAAGATCGACACAGGCAGGCTACTCCAGCAGCTTTTTTGAGCAGAACACCGGTTCCGGCAGGGATCAAGCGCTAACAACGGGCAGCGGCTGCCTATGCGGAGGGCGGACTAAGCCCCCGAAGCGGCCGCAATCCGGCGTCATTGCGAGGAGCGCAAGCGACGAAGCAATCCAGAATCCTTTGTGCCGTCTGGATGGATTGCGTCGCTGCGCTCGCAATGACGGGTGATGCGACATTCGCAGCCCGCACCTTACATCGTCGCGCCAAGCACCCATGGCGCGAATTCGGCGCCGCCGAAGTCAAAGCTCTCGCTCTTGGTCGGTTGGCCCGAGGCGGTCTTCAGCATCAGCTCGAAAATGCGCTGGCCGCATTGCTGCACCGTCTCCTCGCCGTCGAGGATGGTGCCGCAATTGACGTCCATGTCGTCTTCCATGCGCCGGTACATCGCCGAGTTGGTGGCAAGCTTGATCGACGGCGCCGGCTTGCAGCCGAACACGCTGCCGCGGCCGGTGGTGAAGCAGACGAGGTTGGCGCCGCCGGCCACCTGCCCGGTGGCCGCGACCGGGTCGTAGCCCGGCGTGTCCATGAAGACAAAACCCTTCTTGGTGACGGCTTCGGCGTAGTTCAGGACGTCGACCAGATTGGTGCTGCCGGCCTTGGCCATCGCGCCGAGCGATTTTTCCAGGATGGTGGTGAGGCCGCCGGCCTTGTTGCCGGGGCTGGGATTGGCGTTCATCTCGGCGCCTTCGCGCGCGGTGTATTCCTCCCACCAGCGCATCAGCGCCACCAGTTTCTCGCCGACCTCGCGGCTGACCGCGCGGCGCGTCAACAGATGCTCGGCGCCATAGGTCTCCGGCGTTTCCGACAGAATCACGGTGCCGCCGTGCCGCACCAGCAGATCGCTCGCGGCACCCAGCGCCGGATTGGCGGAGACGCCGGAATAGCCGTCGGAGCCGCCGCATTGCAGCGCCACCGTCAATTCGCTCGCCGACACCTTCTCGCGCTTGACGTTGTTGGCATCGATCAGCGCCTCGCGCACAAAGGCGACGCCGGCTTCGACGGTCTTGCGGGTGCCGCCGATTTCCTGAATTTCCAGTTCGCGCAGGCGGCCGGCGAGCTTCTGCTCCTTCATCAGCCCGCCGATCTGGTTGACCTCGCAGCCCAGGCCGAGCACGACGACGGCGGAAAAATTGGCATGTCGCGCGTAGCCGCCGAGCGTGCGGCGCAGGAGGTCAGCGGCTCGTCCTGCGTCATGCCGCAGCCGGTCTTGTGGGTGAGCGCGACCACGCCGTCGACGTTGGGGAAATCGGCCAGCGGATTGTCGCCGCGTGAACGGATTCTTCTTGAAGATATCCGCGACCATGCCGGCGACATGCGCGCTGCAATTCACCGACGTCAGGATGCCGATATAGTTGCGGGTCGCCACGCGCCCGTCGGGCCGGCGGATGCCGTCGAAGGTCGCGGGCAGATCGAAATTCGGCATCGGCTTGACGTCGACGCCGAAGGCATAGTCCTTGGCGAAATCGCCCATGCCGCAATTCTGCGTATGGACATGCTGGCCCGGCGCGATCGGCGCGGTGGCAAAGCCGATGATCTGGCCGTAGCGGCGGATCGGCTCGCCGAGCGCGATCGGCGCGGATCGCGACCTTGTGGCCCGCCGGAATCCGCTCAATCGTGGTCACGCCCTCAGCCACGACCATGCCGGGCGGCAGGCTCGAGCGCGCGATCAGCACGCCATCATCGGGATGCAGTCGGATGACCGGTGCCGGCGCCATGGGATATCTCCTTTGAATCGGCGACTCACCTCTGCGACCCGCGAAGTGCGGGTAGCGAATGCCCCTATTCGCGACTCGCTACTCAGCCATTGACGCTTCTTACGCCTTGCCGCCGGAATCCTTGCGGGTCTGCGCCACCTGCATCTTGGCGTAGGTCATCATCAATCCGCTCTCGTTCGACAGCGTCACGAGCTTGAAGCCCATGTTGATCGCGCGCACCGCGCCCTCGGCGCCGCGAGCAGTGAATGCCGGGATGGAGACCGCGCTTGCCGCACTCCTTCACGATCTTCTCGTAGATCTTGAGAATTTCCGGCTCGTCGCGGTCGAGCTTCGGCACCAGGCCATAGGAGAAGCCGAGATCGGAGGGGCCGATATAGACGCCGTTGATGCCCTCGACATCGAGGATCGATTC
This sequence comes from uncultured Alphaproteobacteria bacterium, assembly GCA_963735835.1. Lineage (GTDB taxonomy): Bacteria > Pseudomonadota > Alphaproteobacteria > Rhizobiales > Xanthobacteraceae > Bradyrhizobium. The sequence goes on from CAVTNA010000048.1 coordinate 107,034, forward strand.
CATGTTCTCGACCGCGGTCTTGGTCTCCATCATCGGCAGCAACACGATCTCGTCGTTGGCGGTCTTCTGATAGGTGCCGGCCGAACCATACATGCCGGAACGGATCGGACCGTTCGAGCGCGTGCCGCGCGGCGGATATTTGCTGTAGGCGACGAGGTTCTCGGCTTCCTGCCTGGTGTTGATCATCGGGCAGATCACGCCATAGGCGCCGCCATCGAGCACCTTGCCGATGATGCCGGGCTCGTTCCAGGGCACGCGGACCATCGGCGTCACCGGATGGCCGTTCATGGCCTGGAAGCATTGCACCATCGACTGGTAATCCTGCACGCCGTGCTGCATGTCGACGGTGACGCTGTCGAACCCGCATTGCGCGATCACTTCGGCGGAAAACCCGGAGGGAATCGCAAGCCAGGCGTTCACCACGGCCTTGCCCGAAGCCCAGACCTTTTTCACGTTATTTGCCACTTTGTTTCCTTCCCTTGGTCCATGCCGTCATTGCGAGCAGCGCGGCGGTGAATTCATCTTTTCTTGGCAGCCATGGATTGCGTTCGCTGCTCGCAATGACGGTAAAATTACTGCACGGCCCTTTGGATGCTCACCTCGCTGACGCCGACTTCGCGCGCGGTGTTCACTATCGCCGCCCAGGTATCGTCAGGCAAGGGCACCCCGTTTTTGGTGCGATCGGCGCGCATCTTGCGCTCGGGATCGCCGGGGATCAGCACGGCATCGACGCCGGCGACCGGCTTGGTCGCCCTGATGAAATCGACATAGCGCGAGATTTCGCCGTCGAAGAAATTGGCTGGTGTCGACCACCCTGGGATCGATGTAGATCGCCAGCATGCCGTTGGCGAAACGCCGGTCCGGCGCGGTGGCGCCGGTGCCGGTCAGCGCGCCGCCGAGCAACTCGCAGATGAATGCCAGCCCCGAGCCCTTGTGCTCGCCGAAGGCGCGGATCGCGCCGGTGCCCTTGGTATGGTCGCGCGGCCCGTCCGCCGTGTGCGGTCCGTACAGCACGGCCGGATCTTCACTCAGCGTGCCGTCGGCATCGATCAGCGCGCCCTTCGGCAATTTCTTGCCGCCGCGGCTCGCGACCAGCACCTTGCCTTCGGCGACGATCGAGGTGGCGAAATCGAGCACGATCGGGTCCTGCCCCCGGCGCGGAATGCCGACGCAATAGGGCGCGGTCGACAGCCGCTTCTGGACGCCGCCATAGGGCGCCACCAGCAGCGAGCCTGCGGCGTTGACGAAGTGGACCGACACCAGTCCTTCGGCCGCCGCCATCTCGGCCCAGTCGCCGACGCGGCCGATGTGCCCGGCATTGCGCAGCGCCACCGCGGCAAGACCGGCCTTCCTGCATTTCTCGATGCCGATCCTGACCGCCTGCGGCGTGACGGTCTGACCATAGCCGAACTTGCCATCGACCACCGCCAGCGACGGCGTATCGACCACGAGTTCGACGGTCTGGTCGGGAACCACCGAGCCCATCTTCTTCCACCGGATATAGACCGGAACCCGGATCACGCCGTGGCTGTCATGACCGGTGAGATTGGCGGTCGTCAGATAGGTCGCGATGCGCCTGGCCTCTTCGGGCGAGGAGTCTGAATGTCGTGAAAACTTCGGCAACGAAGTTGATGAGATTTTGAACCTGTATCGTGACCATGAATGCGTCGCTCTCTCCGGAATCTGCGCCAGCTTCGCTGGATCGGACCCTCGTCTGTCATTTTCGTTTGCGCACGATCATGCGCTAGGCGCTTACCTTGGCGTGACCGCCGAGATAGGCGGCGCGAATGGCTTCGTTGCCCCACAATTCGTCGGGCTTGCCGCCGAGCACGATGCGGCCGGTTTCCAGAACGTAGCCGTGGTCGGCTACCGAAAGTCCCATGCGGGCATTTTGCTCGACCAGCAACACCGTGGTGTTGCGCCGGATTTCCGAGATGATCCGGAACACCGCCTGCACGATGACTGGCGCCAGCCCAAGCGAGGGCTCATCCAGCAACAATAGCCGTGGCTTCGCCATCAGGCCCCGCGCCACCGCGACCATCTGCAACTGCCCGCCCGACAAGGTCCAGCCGAGCGCGTTGGAGAACGGCCGGATGTCCGGAAACAGATCGAACATGGCGTCGGCTTCGCGCGACAGCGCCGATTTCGCGACGCGCCGGTTCGACGCGCCGAGCATGATGTTTTCCTTGACGGAAAGGCCCGGAAAAATCCGCCGCCCCTCGGGAACGTGGGAGATGCCGAGCCGGACGATGGCCTCCGGTCCAAGGCCCGCGATCGATTTGCCGTCGAACAGGATTTCGCCGGCGGCCGGTTTTGCCAGTCCCGAGATCGCCCGCAAGGTGGTCGATTTGCCGGCGCCATTGGCGCCGAGCAGCGTCACCACCTGACCTTCGTCGACGCTGAGCGAGATGCCGCGCAGCGCCTCGATCTCGCCATAGAGGACAATCAGATCGTTGATTTCGAGCAGCGGCATTATTCGGTCCCGAGATAGGCGGAGACGACGTCGGGATGGCGCAGCACCGCCATGGATTCGCCGTCCGCGATGCGGCGTCCGAAATTGAGCACGGTGATGTGCTGGGCGGCCTCGCTGACCAGGGTCATGTCGTGATCGATGATCAGGATGGTCAGGCCCTGGGCGGCGATGCGCTTGAGCAGCTCATGGAGTTCGAGCTTCTCGCTCGAGTTGAGGCCGGCCGCAGGTTCGTCGAGCAACAGCAGGGTCGGGTTGGCGGCGAGCGCGCGGGCGATCTCGATCAGCCGCTGATGCCCATAGGAGAAACTCGAGATCAATTCGTTGGCGCGGGTCCCCAGGCCCACGAAGGTCAACGCCGACATCGCGCGGTCGTTGAGCGCGTCTTCTCCCTGGCCGATCAGCCGGTTGCCGGGCCGCTCGGCGCCGATCACGACGTTCTCGAGCGCCGTCATCGAGCGGAACAGCCGGATGTTCTGAAACGTCCGTCCGAGGCCCGCGGCCGCGCGCTGATGCGGCGGCATGTCGGTCACGTCGGTGCCGTCGAGCACCACCCTGCCCGCGGTCGCCTTGTAGAGACCGGAAAGCACGTTCAGCGTCGTGGTCTTGCCCGATCCGTTTGGCCCGATCAGCGCGTGAACACTGCCGCGCCTGACCGCGATGTCGACATCATCGACGGCCTTGAGGCCGCCGAAATATTTCGCGAGACCCTTGACGTCGAGAACGGTGTCGCCTCCGACCGTCGCCGGAACCAGTTGCAGCGCGGGACCCGCGGCATGCACCCTGGCCTTGGCGCGCCAGCGCGCGGTGGCGATATTGACGAATCCCCAGATGCCGTCGGGCATGTAGCGCATGATCAGGATCACCGACAGGCCGTAGATCGCCAGATACAGTCCGGGAACGCTTTTCAGAAACCGCAACCATTCCGGGATCAGGATCAGCAGACCGGTGCCGATGGCCGAGCCGATCGGCGAGGCGACGCCGCCGAGCAGGGACATGGTCAGGAACACCACCAACTCGGCAAAGGAGAATTGATCCGGGCTGACATAGGCAAAACCGCCCGCGAACAGGCCGCCGGCCAATCCGCCCAGCACCGCGCTCAGCGCAAAGGCGGAAACCTTGGTGCGGAAGACGTCGATGCCGACGACGCCGGCGGCGAGTTCGTTATCGCGCACCGCCCGCATGGCGCGCCCGAGCCGCGTGTCGGACAGATGCCAGACGAAATAGCCGACCAGCGCCAGCATCGCGACGCAGAAGGCGAGATAGGATTGCGAGGACTGGAACAGGTCGGGCCGGCCGATCCGGGACACGCCGTCCGGGCCGTGGGTGAGCCAGATGGTGTTGATCATGACCAGCGTGACGATCTGCTGAAACGAGATCGTCACCATCGCCAGATAGTGACCGCCGAGCCGCAGCGTCGACATGCCCAACAGCGCACCGGCCAACAGCGCCAGCACGCATCCGGCGGCCAGACACAGCCAGTAGCTGAGATGATAGTCCGAGGTTCCGAGCCCGACGGCATAGGCGCCGAGACCAAAAAATGCGGCCTGCGCCAGATTGATCTGGCCGCACAGGCCGAGCACGACCGAGAGGCCGAACACCGCGATGGCGAAGGTCGTCGCCTGCATCAGGATGTTGTGGATGTAGCCGTCGAACTGAATGGTGGCGGCGAGCGCCACCAGGATCGCAGCGCCGATAAAATATGGCAGGTGACGCAACAGCAGCGGTTTGGCGCGGGCGGCCGGCACAGCCATCGGCATGTTCTCGCTGGGAGCGCTCATGCTTTCTCCGCGACGCGTTCGCCGAAGATGCCCTGAGGCCGGAACACCAGAAACAACACCAGTACCAGGAAGGCGAAGCCGTCCTTGTAGGGCACGGAAATGTAAGCCGCGCCAAACGTCTCGATGATGCCGAGCGCGAGCCCGCCGATGATGGCGCCGGCGACGTCGCCGAACCCGCCGATGATGGTGGCGGCGAAGGCTTTCAGCGCAATGGTCGAGCCCATCTGGATCGAGACGAACAGGACCGGCGCCACCAGGATGCCCGCGAGACCGCCGAGCACCGCCGAATAGATGAAGGTGATCATGATCATGGTGGAGACGGAAATGCCGAGCAGCGAGGCCATCTCCTTGTCCTGCGAGGTCGCCTGCAGCTTCTTGCCGAGCATCGTGTGTTCGAAGAACCAGTAGTTGAACAGCACCAGGATCATCGTCACGGCGATGATCAGGAGATACTGGCTGTCGAGATAGACCGGCCCGAGCTGGATGCCGGGGGTCTCGAACCAGCCCTCAAGCACCTGCGGCTGCGGGCCGTAGATCGCGAGCACGGAATTGGCGAGCAGGATGGAGGCGCCGATGGTCGCGATGATGACCGGCAGGAACGTGCGGTGACGCAGCGGATAGTAGACCCCGAGATTGAAGATCGCGCCCAGCAGCGCCATGCCGGCCAGCGCCAGCAGGAACGACAGCCAGTACGGCCAGCCGAGATCGACGGCGAACACCACCATCAGGTAGGCCGCGACCATCGAGAATTCGCCTTGCGCGAAATTCACCACATTGGTGGCGCGGAAGATCAGCACGAAGCCCAGCGCGACCAGCGCATAGACCGCGCCGATGCCGATACCGGTAAACAGCAGTTGCAGTACGAGATCCATGGAAACGCCCGGTGGGAGAAACTGGCCGGCTCTGCCGTTAATGGTGGTCGCGTCTGCCGCGGGCCGAAATCCGGGGGCGACAATCGCAACGCGAGTGGCGAATATCGAAGCACGCCTGATGCGCGCCGGCCCCTCCTTAAGCCGGAGGGGCCGGCACCGGCATCAATCGTTGAAGTCGATATGCTTGTCGTAAACGATCGTCCCCTTCTCGTTCCTCACGACATTGTAGCCGTGCAGACCGTCGCCGTTCGCGTCGAAATTATATTCGCCTTCCGCACCGGGGTATTTCTTGACGGCGAGGATGGCCTCGCGGATTTTGGTGGGATCGGTCGAGCCGGCCTTGTTGATCGCCGCCGACAGGATGGTGACGGCGTCGTACGGCCAGGCGCTCTGGTTGTCCGGCGCGGTCTTGTAGGCGTCGCGATAGGCCTTGCCGAACGCCTTCGAAGCTTCGCTTGAATCTTCCGCATAGTCTGCCACGCCGTAGGTGCCGAACAGCGCCGGACCTGCGAGCTTGGTCGATGACACCGCCACCACCGAGGGCGAGCCGACCCAGGGAATGTTGACGCCGAGCTGGCGCAGCTGGCGGGCGAAAATGCCGAGATCGTTCTCGAAGGTGAAATAGGTGCCGAGCACATCAGCGCCGGACTGCTTCACCGCCAGCACGACGGGAGTGAAATCCTGGCTCTGGTTGGCATAGCCCTGGTCGAGCACCGGCGGCGCGCCGAGCTTGGTCACGGCATCGGACAGCGCCTTGCCGCCGGCGGTGCCGAACGCGTCGGTCGAATGAACGATCGCCCATTTTTTCTTGCCGAGCGTGTTGACGCCGTAGTCGGCGATGACGCGGCCGGAATAGTTGTCGTTGGGGCGGAAACGGAACAGCCACTGGTTGCCCATATGGGTGAGGTCCGGGTTGGTGCCGCCGATCATGACCGGCTTGCCGAGCTTGAGCACGTCGGGCGCCATCGCCATCACCTGGGTCGACCGGATCGAGCCGAGAAACGCCACGATGTCCGGCTGCGCGGCCAGTTTCGAAAACGCCAGCACGATGCCGGGATTGGTGGTCTGATCGTCCTCGATGACCAGTTCGACCTGCTTGCCGAGGACGCCGCCGGCCTTGTTGACCGCAGCCAGCGCGAGCTTGGCGCCGTTCTGCGCCCAAAGGCCCTGCTCGGCCGCCGGACCCGTCACCGGCACGCACATGCCGATCTTGATGGTCGCCGCTTGCGCCCGCGCGCTGCCGATCACGTAAGGTGCGGTAATACCAACGGCCAGACCGGCCGTGAAGTCGCGTCTCGTAAGCTTCATTCTATCCTCCCTGAGGCCGGGCTTCTTTGTCGGCCTTTCTTGATGTTTGCAGTCCAAGAGGACGCGACACCGAGCGCGTATCTACGGACTCTCCGCTCCGGAGTAAATTGATATCGCGACGATTTCTACTCAAGGCGGCCATGCCGCAATGCGCGTCCTCGTTTGGCTTAGCCAAAAAGGAGCCAGCGCTCAAACAATATGCGTCCGATGGAGCTATGCGTCCTACCGGCATCATCATGCAGATTTGCACTCACTCGAATCCGCCAGCCTCCACGTTTGCTTCGCCGCTTGCTCGCAACCCCGCCAGGCTGCCCTCGAGCGCGTGCAGCATATCCTGCAACTCCCTGAGCTTGCGCGCGCCATAGCGCCTGGTAATGGCCGCGTAGATAGCCTCCGATGACGGCGCGACCGCCTCTATCAGTTGCAAACCCTTCGGCGAGATCGACATCATGGCGCGGCGCAGATCGGCCTTCGCGACCCGGCGTTCGATCAGGTGACGCGCTTCCAGGTCGCGCAGAATTCGGGAAAGGCTTGGGCCCAGCAGAAACGCGACCCGGGCGAGTTCCGTGACCTCGATGGTGTCGACCGAGGCCAGCGCGCGCAGGATCCGCCATTGCTGTTCGGTCAGGCCGTGATCGCTCAGCGAGGGACGGAACTGCCGCATCACGGCCTCGCGCGCGCGCAACAGCGACATCGGCAGCGAACGGGAAAATTCGCGCATCGGCACTCGCCGGACCGCCGCTTTGCCACGCGATTTCTTCCGAGCCATGATCGATCGTCCGCTTTCAACTGCCGTCCAAATCAATTCCGGCATCGCGGCGCGATTGCACCGCAACAAGAGCCAATTCGATTTGATCCGATACATTTAACATGTTAATCATATTTCCGCACCCGCCTTTTCGCCCGCAGCCTTATCTTCGCAATTGGCGACCCAGCATGGCTCTGACAGAAGACGATATCCGTCTCGCCGCCGAGCGGCTTCATCAGGCGGAAAAAACCCGGAAGCAAATCCGGCAGCTATCGCTCGATCATCCCGGCATCACCATCGCCGACGCCTATGCGATCCAGAAGGCGTGGATCGCGATCAAGATCGCCGAGGGCCGCGTCGTCAAAGGCCACAAGATCGGGCTGACATCGAAGGCGATGCAGAGCGCGCTTCTGATCGACGAGCCGGATTCCGGGGTTCTGCTCGACGACATGTTCTTTGCCGATGGCGGCCTTGTGCCGACGGACCGTTTCATCGGCACGCGGGTCGAAGCGGAGCTGGCGTTCATCATGAAAGCGCGGCTGGCGGGCCCCGACTGCACGATGTTCGACGTGCTCAACGCCACGGATTTCGTGGTGCCGGCGCTGGAAATTCTCGACACAAGGATCGAACGGGTCGATCCCGTGACAAAGGCGACGCGAAAGATATTCGATACCATCGCCGACAACGCCGCCAACGCCGGCATCGTGCTCGGCGGTCGCCCGTTGCGCCCGCTGGATGCCGATCTGCGCTGGATCGGCGCGCTGTGCTATCGTAACGGCCAATTGGAAGAAACCGGGCTCGCCGCCGGCGTGCTCAATCATCCCGCCACCAGCGTGGCCTGGCTCGCCAACAAGATCGCAACCCACGGGCTTGCCCTTCGAGCCCGGTCAGGTGGTGCTGGCGGGGTCGTTCATTCGCCCGATCGAGACCCGCAAAGGCGACACGATTCAAGCCGACTATGGACCGTATGGTACGGTCAGCTGTTATTTCGCCTGAAATCGTTGGGAGCCGGACATGCCGCATTTCACGCTCGAATATTCCGCCAATCTCGACGCCCGCGTCGACATGGCTGAGGTCGTCGAAGTCGTCCGCAGGGCCGCGGTGGAAACCGGGATTTTTCCGCTCGGAGGCATTCGCGTGCGCGCGATCCGCTGCGAGCACTACGCCATCGCCGACGGGAATGCGCATTTCGGCTTTCTCGCCATGGTGCTGCGGCTTGGTGAGGGGCGCGATCTTGCGACCCGCAAGAAGGCCGGCGAACATATCTTCAAGGCGCTCTCCGGCTATCTCGACCCGGTTTTCGCAGGCCACAAATTCGCGTTGTCGTTCGACATGCAGATCAACGACAAGGAAATGAGCTGGAAGCGCAACAACATCCACGAGGCTCTGAAGACGGAGGCTGCGCATGGATAAGGTCACGCCGAAATCCGATGTGTTCAAGGCCAATCGCGATCGCGCCGCGCCGCTGCTTGAGAAACTGAAAGCCGACGGCATCGGGCATATGATCGACGGCAAGATCGTGCCGTCGATCTCGGGCGCAACCTTCGAAACCAGGTCGCCGGTCGATAATTCGGTGCTGGCGTCGGTTGCCCGCGGCGACGCGGAGGATATTGATCGCGCGGCGACGGCGGCGGCGCAGGCCTTCAGGGCCTGGCGCGACATGCCGGCGTCGATGCGAAAGAAACTGCTGCATCGGGTGGCCGACGCCATCGAGGACCGCGCCGACGACATCGCCGTGCTGGAATGCATCGACACCGGCCAGGCCCACCGCTTCATGGCCAAGGCCGCGATCAGGGCCGCGGAGAATTTTCGCTTCTTCGCCGACAAGTGCGCCGAGGTGCGCGACGGCCTCAACATGCCGAGCGAGGAACACTGGAACGTGTCCACGCGCGTGCCGATCGGCCCGGTCGGCGTGATCACGCCATGGAATACGCCGTTCATGCTGTCGACCTGGAAGATCGCCCCGGCGCTGGCCGCCGGCTGCACCGTGGTCCACAAGCCGGCGGAATGGTCGCCGGTGACGGCCGACCTGCTGGCGAAACTCGTCAAACAGGCCGGTGTGCCCGACGGCGTCCTCAACACCGTGCACGGCATCGGCGAGGAAGCCGGCAAGGCGCTGACCGAACATCCCGCGATCAAGGCGATTGCCTTCGTCGGCGAAACCGCGACCGGTGCGGCGATCATGGCGCAAGGCGCGCCGAGCCTGAAGCGCGTGCATTTCGAACTCGGCGGCAAGAACCCGGTGATCGTGTTCGACGACGCCGATCTCGACCGCGCGCTCGATGCGGTCGTATTCATGATCTATTCGCTCAATGGCGAGCGCTGCACCTCATCGAGCCGGCTCTTGATCCAGCAAGGCATCGCGGAAAGATTCATCGACAGACTTGCCGCGCGCGTGAAAGCGTTAAAGGTCGGCCATCCCCTCGATCCCTCAACCGAAATCGGGCCGCTGATCCACGAGCGGCATCTGGCAAAAGTCTGCGCCTATTTCGAAGTCGCGCGCAACGACGGCGCCGTGATCGCGGTCGGCGGCAAGCCGCATGACGGCCCTGGCGGCGGGCACTATGTGCAGCCGACCCTGGTCACCGGCGCGCATGCCAGGATGCGGGTTGCGCAGGAGGAGGTTTTCGGTCCCTTCCTGACGGTAATTCCGTTCCGCGACGAGAACGACGCCATCGAGATCGCCAACGCCGTGCAGTATGGTCTCACCGGCTATGTCTGGACTTCCGACATGGGCCGCGCATTGCGGGTTGCGGATGCGCTGGAGGCCGGCATGATCTGGCTCAATTCCGAGAACGTCCGCCACCTGCCGACTCCGTTCGGCGGCATGAAATCGTCCGGGATCGGCCGAGACGGTGGCGACTATTCATTCGACTTCTACATGGAGACCAAGCACGTCTCGCTGGCCAGGGGGACGCACAGCATTCAGCGGCTGGGAGTGTGATGTCTTGCACAACCAGTTCGACAAAGATGGCGCGCCCCCTCTCCCTTGGGGAGAGGGTTGGGGTGAGGGGTTACGGTCTATCGATGGAGCGTAACCCCTCACCCGGCGCTACGCGCCGACCTCTCCCAATGGGAGAGGTAACGTCTGCTTCGACTAATCTTTAGGGACAACACCGCATGCCCGTTCCGCAACACGTCTTCGATCCGCCGTTCAACATCATCAGGTGCAGCCACGTCGTGCTCGATGTGGTGGACCTGAACGCCAGCCGCGAGTTCTACGAAAACACCGTTGGCCTGCATGTCGAGGATCGCGATGACAGTGCGGTGTATTTGCGCGGAGCCGAGGAGCATCAGCATCACTCGCTGGTGCTGCGCAAGGCGACGAGTGCCGCCTGCAACCGGCTCGGCTTCAAGGTCGGCAATGACAACGATCTCGACAAGGCCGCGGCGTTCTTTTCGGAAAACGGCATCGTCTACGCGTTTGCTGAGCAGCCGTTCCAGGGCCGCACGCTGCAGTTCACCGACCCGTTCGGCTTTCAGGTCGAGCTCTATGCCTCGATGGAGAAGCGCCCGCATCTGCTGCGCCGCTACGATCTCTACAAGGGCTGCCACCCGCAACGGCTCGACCATTTCAACGTGTTCGCCGCCGAGGTTCAGGACACCGTCGATTTCTACGCGCGATTGGGCTTCCGCCTCACCGAATATGGCGAGGAAGACGGGCCGCAGGGTCGCATCGCCGCGGCATGGATGCATCGCAAGGGCAATGTGCACGACTTCGCCATCACCAACGGCAAGGGCCCTCGCCTGCACCATTTCGCCTACTGGGTGCCGACCGCCATGAACATTTTACACCTCTGCGACGTGATGGCTTCAAGCGGCTATCTCAAGAACATCGAACGCGGGCCCGGCCGCCATGGCATCTCAAACGCGTTCTTCCTTTATGTCCGCGACCCCGACGGCCATCGCCTCGAACTCTACACCAGCGATTACTTCACCATGGACCACGATCACGAGCCGATGCGCTGGTCATTGAAGGACCCGCGGCGGCAGACGCTGTGGGGCGCGCCCGCGCCGCGTTCCTGGTTCGAGCAGGGATCGCCATTCTCCGGACAGGCGATCCGCGAGCCGCTGTTTGTCGCCGATGTCACGATTGCAGACTAGGATGCGCCGTTTGATTGTCAGCACCAGCGAGCAATGGAAGTATGATGGAAAAGCTTTCGCTCACCGCCGCCGCATCGATGCTGGGCCTCGCGCTTGTGATTGCGCCGATGACTGATCTTCAGGCCGCTGAACTCAGGATTTTGGCCGGCGGCTCCACGACCGGTTGGCTGAACGAACTCGGGCCCCAATTCGAGCGCGCCTCCGGCCACAAGCTGGTCATTCACTTCGATTCCACCCCCAACCTGATCAAGCAGGCCACCTCTGGCGCGCCGTTCGATCTCGCTGTCGTGCCTGTCGATGTCTTCAAGGACGCCGCCGCCAGGGCCCGCTTCGCCCCCGGCCCCACCATCGATATCGCCCGGGTCGGCTACGGCGTGATCGTGCGCGCCGGTGTGCCCAAGCCCGACATCGGCACGCCGGATGCGTTGAAACAAACGCTGCTCAACGCGCATTCCATCGCCTTTGTGCCGGAGAGCGCAGCCGGCGCCTACATCCTGAAGACGTTCGACCGGCTCGGCATTGGTGAGGCAATGAAAGCCAGGACCATGTCGCAAACCGCGCCGGCCCAGATCGCACCGGCCGTCGCCAAGGGTGAGGCCGATCTCGGGGTATTTCTCGTCAACGTGCTGATCGCCCCCGGCGTAGAGCTGGCCGGCTCATTCCCCGCTGAATTGCAGCAGGACCTGGTTTTCACCGCCGCCGTCGCGGCCGACAGCAAGCAAGCGGATGCCGCCAAATCCTTCATTGGCTTCCTGACCACTCCCGCGGCCGCGGCTGTCATCAAGGCCAGGGGTATGAACCCCGGCTAAGTAGCCGGCATTGCTATCGGACATCTCATGACCTCACACCGCATCGCAACCTTCGCCGTCGACGGCGCGACCAAATACGGCGCCGTGGTCGACGGCGGGATCGTCGATCTCTCCGCGCGTTTTGCCAAGGATTTTCCCACGCTGCGCGAAGCCATCGCCGCCGGCGCACTGAACAGACTTGCCGAGGATGCCGCACGGTATCAGCCGGACCATGCGCTGGATGCCATTACCTGGCTGCCGCCAATTCCCGCGCCGGAGAAAATCATCTGCATCGGCGTCAACTATCCCGACCGCAACGCGGAATATAAAGACGGTCAGGACGCCCCGAAATACCCCAGCATGTTCATGCGCACGCCGCGCTCGTTCGTCGGTCACCTGACGCCGCTGGTTCGCCCGCGCGCATCCGTGCAGCTCGATTACGAAGGCGAACTGGTTCTCGTGATCGGCAAGGCCGGCCGGCACATTGCCGAGACTGCGGCGCTGGATCACATCGCCGCGGTCACGCTGTGCAATGAAGGCACCATCCGCGACTGGGTCCGGCATGCGAAATTCAATGTCACGCAGGGCAAGAATTTCGATTCCACCGGCAGCCTTGGCCCGTGGCTGGTTCCTTATATCGACGAAGCGCAGATCGCCGATATCAGGCTGACGACGCGGGTCAATGGCGAGACGCGGCAGGACGACCGCACCAAGCGGCTGATCTTCGGCTTCCGCTATCTGATCAACTATATCTCGACTTTCACCACCCTGGTTCCCGGCGACGTCATTGTCACGGGAACGCCGACCGGCGCCGGGGCGCGGTTCGATCCGCCGCGCTATCTCAAGCCGGGCGATATGGTCGAAGTCGAGGCTGACAACATCGGCGTGCTGCGCAATGGTGTGATCGACGAGGCTCCATGATTTTGCTCGCGAGCGATTGGACAATGCAATGACAGTAAGTTCCGGCGGCGAAGCCATCGTCAGCGGCCTGGTCGCGCACGGCGTCGACACCGTGTTCGGCCTGCCCGGCGCGCAGATCTACGGCCTGTTCGACGCGTTCCAGCAGGCGCAGCTGAAGGTGATCGGCGCCCGCCACGAGCAGGCCTGCGGCTATATGGCCTATGGCTACGCGCGATCCACCGGCAGGCCCGGCGTGTTCAGCGTGGTGCCCGGCCCGGGCGTACTGAATGTCGGCGCGGCCTTGCTCACCGCGTTCGGATCGAACGAACCGGTGCTGTGCCTGACCGGACAGGTGCCGACGCAATTCCTCGACAAGGGCCGCGGCCATCTCCACGAAATGCCGGACCAGCTCGCGACGCTCAGAACATTCGTCAAATGGGCCGACCGCATCGAATATCCCGACGCCGCGCCGACGCTGGTCAGCCGCGCGTTCCAGGAAATGCTGTCGGGACGGCGCGGCCCGGTTGCGCTGGAAATGCCCTGGGACGTGTTCACGCAGCGTGCGGACGTCGCCGCGGCAAAAACCTTCGATCCGTTTCCGGCGCCGCAACCTGACACCGCGCGCGTCACGGCCGCCGCCTTCCTGATCGCGGAGAGCAAGACGCCGATGATTTTCGTCGGCAGCGGCGCCATTCACGCCCGCGATGAAATCCTGGAGCTGGCCGAACTGATCGACGCCCCCGTGGTGGCGTTTCGCAGCGGGCGCGGCATCGTCTCCAACGCGCATGAACTCGGCCTGACGATGGCGGCGGCCTATCGGCTCTGGCCGAAGACCGATCTCATGATCGGGATCGGCACCCGGATGGAACTGGCGACCATGACCCGCTGGCCGTTCCGCCCCGCCGGCCTGAAATCGGTTCGAATCGATATCGATCCGTCGGAAATGCGAAGGTTTACGCCTGATGCCGCTGTGATATCGGACGCGCGGGCCGGCACACGCGAACTGCTCGCGGCGGTCAGAAAGAAGGGCTACGCGAAAACGAGCGGCCGCCGCGCCGCGATCCGCGAGGCTTCGGCCTCGGCGTTGCGGGAAATTCAGAAAGTCCAGCCGCAGATGGCATATCTGAACATACTGCGCGAGGTGCTGCCGCATAACGCCATCGTCACCGATGAGCTGTCGCAGGTTGGTTTCGCCTCCTGGTACGGCTTCCCGGTCTATGAACCGCGCACCTTCATTTCCTCAGGCTATCAGGGCACGCTCGGCTCTGGCTTCCCCACCGCGCTTGGCGCCAAGGTCGCACATCCGGACCGGCCGGTGGTCGCGATTACCGGCGATGGCGGCTTCATGTTCGGCGTGCAGGAACTTGCCACCGCCGTGCAGTTCAACATCGGCGTGGTCACGCTGGTGTTCAACAACAATGCCTATGGCAATGTGCGGCGCGACCAGCGCGAGCGTTTCGACGGCCGCGTGGTGGCGTCCGATCTGGTCAATCCGGATTTCGTAAAACTCGCGGAATCCTTCGGCGTTGCTGCCGCGCGCGTAACATCGCCCGAAACATTTCGCCCCGCGCTGGAAAAGGCGCTGGCGCATGGCGGTCCCTACCTGATCGCCATCGAGGTGCCCCGGGACTCCGAGACCACGCCGTGGACGTTCATTCACCCGGCGAAACCGTAAACTACACGACGTCGCAGGCGAGGCCACCAAATCGGGCAATTATCTCGCGCCGCGAGAAAATTTGATCGAGAGATCAATCGTATCTGCCCCGACCCGGCGTGGTTCGGGGCATGAGATAGATCAAAGCCAGCCGGCCATAAGCGCTCATAATTGAAATTAGCATTCACAGCCAAGAGGCGGCCCAGCATGTTGCACGATATCTCCGTCCTTCTTCCCGTCGACCGGCCTGCCGGCGCCTTGATTGACTGCGCCGTTTCGGTCGCCAGCCTGTTCGAAGCGCATCTCGACGGGATCGCCTGCGTCTATCAAGCCTTGAATCCGATGGTAGCCTCCGAGGCCGCGGCGGTCGTCATGGCCGCTGAGTACGAGACCAGTGTCGCGCAGGCCGCGGTCGTCCTTGACCAGTTCGAGATCGCCACAAGGCGCCTCGGCATTCCCCATGATGCCAGAAGCACGTTCGACGTCTCCTATGCGGCAACCCGCACCGTGACGCAGATGTCGCGCCTTTACGATCTGAATATCGTCGCTCAAGCGGACCGCTCAAATCCGAGCCAGGCCGATTTCCTGTCCGAGGCGGTGCTGTTCGGCTCCGGGCGACCGGTGCTGATGATTCCCTATATCACCCACGCTCCCATCAAGATCGATCGCGTGTTGGTCTGCTGGGACGGCGGCGCACCGGCCGCGCGGGCGGTGCACGACGCCATGCCATTTCTTCGCAAGGCGAAGACGATCGACATTGTCGCCGTCAACGAGAAAGAAGACGCCGGCGGCGAAGCATCATCGACAGCATTGATAGCTCACCTCGCCCGGCGCGATCTGTCCGCAACGCCTTACCGGATTACGGCCGACGGCCCCAATGTTCACAATGCCATTTTGTCCCTGGCCGCCGACAACGATACCGACCTGATCGTGATGGGCGGGTATGGTCATTCCAGACTTCGGGAATTTATCCTGGGCGGCACGACCCGCGGCATGTTCGAATCGCTCACCGTCCCGGCACTCATCTCACACTGAATTGGGAAGATGACGTGACCTATCGATCGCTGATGGTGTATCTCGATCCCGAACAAGCCAGCGAGCCCGCCTTGCGTATTGCGTGCGAGCTGGCAGATCGGTTCAAGTCGGAGGTGATCGGGGTAAGCGCCGGCCTTCCCGCCGCACCCATCCATGCCGACGGCATGATCGCATCGAGCGTGCTCGAAGTCGACTACGATGGGCTGAACCGGGCCATCGAAAGCTGCGAAACCCGTTTTCGATCCGCGCTCAAGAATTCGGGCTGCTCGCTGCAATGGCGCTCGGGCGCCGCCTATCCCGCCGATTTCCTCGTGGCGGAAGCTCGGGCGGCGGATTTGCTGGTGGTCGGCCGCTCGGAAAACCTGGCCCCACTTGGCCCGCATCAGCTGCTTGATATCGGCGATGCCGTCATGAGAGCTGGCCGGCCGGTACTGGTGGTACCGCCGCGAAGCACCAGCCTGGCAACCAATCGCATGCTGGTGGCATGGAAGGACACCGCCGAATCACGCAAGGCGATCGGGGCCGCGCTTCCGATGCTGAGAAAAGCCGAGGAACTGACTGTCGTCGAGATCGTGTCCGATGCAAGCGAGCGCGACGCCGCGGCCGCGCGTGTCGCCGACGTCGTCAATTGGCTGCAGCGCCACGGCATCCAGGCATCCGCGCGGGTCGAACTGTCCGCCGGCGACGCCGGCAGCCAGCTGGACGCCATCGCGTCCGAGGCCCGCATCGATATCATCGTGGCCGGGGCTTACGGACATACCCGATTGCGCGAATGGATTTTCGGCGGGGTAACGCGTCACCTGCTGCAACAAAGCTCGGCGTGCGCGCTTCTGACCCACTGAAGCCAGCCAGCGACCGCAGCCATTCTTCCCGGCATTACCGCGGGATCGGCATCGCCCGTGAGATGCTTTTCGATCTCCCCGACCGGATGCCTGGTCAAATCCTTGTTTATCTCGGCAATGATGCAGGCTTTGACGTCGGCGTGGAATGCGTTTCGCAAATCGGCCAGCGTCCTTGGCGGAGCCACGACGACAAGGGCCTTCACCTTGCGCGTTCGGATCACCTGTTCCAGGGCAGCGGCGACCTTGCGCGCGAAATGATGCTCCTCGATATCGTGCCAATCGGTTGCCTCGACCGCGCTTCTGCGCCCCGGTTGCGATCCCTTGCCAATATGCCCGGGCCGCTCGGTGCCCTGCTCGTGGCTGGGCGGGTTTTCATCCTCGAAAACCTTCTCGGTCCTGAGATTGGGAAACTTCTCGTCGCCGTCATTGCGCAGGAACAAGGCTTTTCGGCCGTCGCCGACAAACACGAACGCATGGTGGGGAATCCTGAGTTTGCTCATTTGGTCCTCGTAACTGTTCTGTTTGCGCGATGATACGTCAGTAACCGGATAGCCCCCCGCCAGTTTCCCGCGCTTGCTACGGAGGATGAACCGAACCTGCAAAGTCGCGCAGGAAATATCCCGGGAAGTGCGAATTGCAGGACATGACATGCGTGATGGCGTCGCGGTCATATTCATCGCCGGACCGGAAGCCATCGAAGAATTCATTCAGCCGCCGGACACGCTGGGGCATTTCGTCCACCGCCTGCAGTCCGACCGAGACGCCATAATTGGTAAAAGCAAATTTTACGGTCGGCAATTGCGGTTCTCGGCAAAAATAGCCGGCTTTCTGCCACATGACGTCGATTTGCCGCAGGCAACGGCGCCGCTGCGACACCGCCCATTCCTCATCCGGAAAGAAGTGGGTCATCCACAACATCATACCGAGGCCCAAATCCTGGGTGATGAACAGTTCCGGAGCGGACAGATCAATCAACGCCTTCATTTCCGCGATTTCCTGGCCGAGCTGCTCCTCGCCGAGACATCGGTACGAAATATAGCCATCGAAGGCGTCAAGCGCGCCCAAGCCATAGCCGGGATAGGGCGCGGACAAATCTTCTTTCATTTTCCAGATCACGCCCCTGCCCGGCAGGACGAATGCGCCGTGGGTCTGGCGGACGAGATCGATGCCTTTGCGCCGGTATGCCGGCAGATAACGGGCAAGTACTGACAACGCGTACAACCAGACCGCCAGGTAATGGAAATACTGCCCGTCGCGATCGGGCGCCTCGCCGATACGAACGCCGCGAGCGCGCCCGAGGACCCGGTCCACCTCGGCGACCAGCCACTCGGCCTGGTCGAGGAATTTCCTCTCGCCAAGTTCCGCATAGAGCGAAACCAGCAGCACGAGGCCAAAGGCATCCGTCCACAAATAGCGCAGGCCATTGGGCCATATTCGCTCGACACGCATCCAGTCCATTCTCTCAAGAACATACGCGGTCGCGTCGCTGCTCATGACTGGATCACACCCCGAACGGATAGGTGTCCGGAAGTCCCTTGATTTCGGCGGTATCCAGCGGGGTCACGGCATGGGTATCGTCGAACCAGACATACTCATCGAACTGCTGCGGCAGGTTGGCCTGAAAGTAATGGCTCGCGAGTTCGGTTTCGGGCCGGTAGATCACGCCGATCGCCCGCTCGAGACGTTCCTTGCCGAGCCCCCGCGGGCCGCATAAATCGCCGCGACCGCGCAAACCCAGCATGAAACGGGCAAGCCCGGTCGCGTGACACAACCGCTCATAGCTGTTGGCAAGCGCCGGCCGGACTTTCTTGACTTCCATCGGGCCATCCCACTCGGATGCCGCGGCCACCGTTCCGCTGTGGGTGCCAAAGCCGATCAGATACGCCCGGTCGCCGAATTCCTTGCGGCAGAGCTGACCGATATTGTACTCGCCGCGCGCGGCCATCTCGGTCGCTGCGGCGTTTCCGACATGCGAATTGTGCGCCCAGACCACCGCCTTGCTGTCGGCGCCATGGAACGCCAGCAGGTTCTTCAGGGTCTCGAACATGTGGCTGTCGCGCAGATTCCACGACGCGCGCGAGCCGTAATACATGATCCGGTAATAGCGCTCCGCATTGGCGACCAGACGGGCATTCTGCTCGGCATCGAGGAACCGCTCGCCGTCGTGCTCGGCGTAGGCCCGGCGTTTTGCCAAGAGATCGCCGAGCGTGCGCACCACGTCGGATTCGCAGGTCGGATAGGATCCGGTCAATGCGGCATGACCGTAGGTGGCGGGATCACGCTGCCACGGCGTCAGGCAGCCATAGCGCTCGCGGGCGACCTTCGCCGAGTCCGGATCGACCTCGTCGAGATAGTTCAGAACCGACCGGATCGAATCATAGAGGCTGTAGAGATCGAGGCCGTGAAATGCGACGCGCTCGCCCATCTCCGCCGTGCCGTTGTGCTTGCGCAGCCAGCTCACGAAATCGCGCACCTCGGTGTTTCGCCACATCCAGGTCGGAAACCGCGCAAAGGCGGTCCATTCCGACGGCGGATACTGGAAATGCCGCACGTAGTGATCGACCCGCGCGGCATCCGGCCAGTCCGCCTCGATCGCGACGAAGCGAAAACCCTTCTTGACGATCAGTTCGCGGGTGATGCGTTCGCGCATCCGGTAGAATTCGGATGTGCCGTGGGTCGCTTCACCCAAGAGCACGATGCGCGCCGATCCGATCCGCTGCATCAGCGGATCGAGGTCGGCGGTCTCGATCGACGGGAAGGATTCCGCGGCGTCGGCGAGGTTTCGGACCAGCGTTTCCTCGTCTGGAGAAACCGGCCGCAGCGCCCGGCGCAGCGGCGCGCGGGCCTCGCCTTTCGCGCCCGCCCATCCCTCCTCGCCGATCAGGGGAACGAAGCGAACGTCGGCGATATCTTCGCTGCGATATTCGTTTTTCGAAACTCTGACGACCCGGACCAGTTCCTGGCTGCGCTGATCGGCGCCGACCGGGATCACCAGTCGTCCGCCGATCTTCAACTGCTCCTTGAGCGACTCCGGAACCTGCGGTCCGCCGGCCGCCACCACGATGGCGTCATAGGGGGCATGTTCCGGCCACCCTCGGGTGCCGTCGCCGTGCAGGACGTGAACATTGTCGTAGCCGAGTTCGGCCAGCGTCGCCGCGGCCTGCTTCGCCAGCGGGCCGAGACGCTCGACCGTGTACACATTGGCCGCGATCTCCGACAGCACCGCGGCGGCGTAACCGGAGCCGGCGCCGATCTCGAGGATCTTCTCGCCGCCCTTGAGCATCAGGGCTTCCGCCATGAAGGCGACGATATAGGGCTGGGAAATGGTCTGCTCCCCGGCGATCGGGAGCGGCGAATCCTCGTAAGCGAATTCGCGCAGGTTCTTCGGCAGGAACAACTCGCGCGGGACCTTGCGCATCGCCTCAAGCACGAGATCGTCGCGCACGCCGCGCGCGGCGATATTCCGCTCGACCATCGCCGTACGAAGCGCGGCGAAGGATTTCACTTCACCTGAACGGTCCTGTCTTGACGCTGGAAATGCCATGACGACGCCTCCCACATCTCAACAATTCTGCGGAATGCCTGCGAACAATCTACGCCCATTCCGGCGCGCATCGACTTGATCGACATCAACCACGAAGCAGAAAGCCAGGAGGTGCTGGTCTGTTACTCGGCTGCCTTCTCTGCGCAGCCACCGGGCGCAGCGGTGCAAATTCCTCCGCCGTCAACGTCTCCCTTGCGATCAGAAGCGCCACGCCCGCATCGAGATCGTCGCCGGTGCTTTTCGAGAATGGCTCGCGCGCAGATGTCGCCGGCCTCGATCAGATCGCGCACCGCCAGATCGATTTCGCGCGCCGTCGCCTCCGCCGCGCTGACAACCGTGTCCTGCATGGCCGGCAGAAAGGTCTGCGGCCGGGGTGCATAGGTCCGTTGCCCGACTTTCGGGTCCATTCCGTATTTCGTGACCATCTCGACGGCGATCTCCGTCGCCCGCTGCAGGTCGTCGGCGGCGCCGGTCGAGACGTCGCCGTCGAAGATCAATTGCTCGGAGGCGCGGCCTCCCATCAGCACCGCGATCCGGTTCTTGAGTTCACTTGCCGCAAGCAGAAACCGGTCCTCGGTCGGCCGCTGCATGGTGTAGCCGAGCGCGCCGACGCCGCGAGGAATGATGGATACTTTCTGCACGGGATCGACGCCCGGCAGGCTGGCGGCGACCAGCGCATGGCCCATCTCGTGATAGGCAACCCGCCGGCGCTCTTCCTTGCTGAGCACCCTGCTCTTCTTTTCGATTCCGGCGACGATCCGCTCGATCGCGACCGTGAAATCGTCGAAGGAAACGTCGTCGGCATTGCGCCTGGTCGCGGCGATGGCGGCCTCGTTGATCAGGTTGGCGAGGTCGGCGCCGGTGAAGCCGGTGGTGAGGCCCGCGACCTTGTCCAGATCGACATCCTTGCCGACCCTGATTTTGCGAACGTGCACCTTGAGGATGGCGACCCGACCGCTCTTGTCGGGACGATCCACCAGCACCTGCCGATCGAACCGTCCTGCCCGCAACAGCGCGGGATCGAGGATTTCGGGCCGGTTGGTGGCCGCCAGCAGAATGACGCCGACGCGTGGGATCGAAGCCGTCAAGCTCGGCGAGCAGCTGGTTCAACGTCTGCTCCTTTTCGTCGTAGCCGCCAAACGCGCCGGGCGAACGGCTGCGTCCGAGCGCATCGAGTTCATCGATGAAGATGATGCAGGGCGCAGCCTTGCGCGCCTGCTCGAAGAGATCGCGAACGCGCGCCGCGCCGACACCGACGAACATCTCCACGAATTCGGAGCCGGAAATGGAAAAGAATGCGACGCCGGCTTCGCCGGCTACCGCGCGGGCGAGCAGGGTCTTGCCGGTGCCCGGCGGTCCGACCAGCAAGATCCCCTTGGGAACATGAGCCCCGAGCCGGCCGTAGCTTTTCGGGTCCTTGAGAAAGGACACCACTTCCTGCAGCTCGAATTTTGCTTCCTCGACGCCGGCCACGTCGGCGAAGGTGACCTTGGTGTCCTTTTCGACATAGACCTTGGCCCGCGACTTGCCGATCGACATCAGCCCGCCAAAGCCCTGGCGATCCGCCAGCCGGCGCCCGAGAAAGATCCAGATCAGGTAGAACATCAGCGCAGGCACGATCCATGACAGAATGGTCTGGAACAGCCCGCCCGATGGGACGCCGGTCACGACGATGCCCTTCGCCTCCAGCTTTTCGGCCAGTGCCGGATCGACGCGCGCGGTGACAAAGGCCGACTTGCCGCTCGGTAGCTTGTCCTTCAATTTTCCCTGGATCGTATCCTGACCGACGGCGACCTCGGTGACGCTGCCTTGGGCGACGAGCTGCTCGAATTCACTAAAGGGAATGGTGTCGACCGTATTATAGGCCGCCAAAACCCATTGCAGCACCAGCATACCGATGCCGGCAGCAACGAAATAGCCGATTGCAACGGCCTGCTTTCGCGACGAGGAGTCCGATCCATTTCATTCTCCGGTCAAATCGACCTGCAAAACGGTGGATTAACCAGCCAAAATCTTAGCTGGCCCGGGGCGCAGAAGCTTGCTCTGGATCAATTCGGTGGCTCTGGCGCGGTTGCGCAGTCCTTGTGCGGCCTGGGGCGGCGCCGGCCTTGCACCAAACGCGGGGGGTGCTGTCTTGCCTTACATGTCCGTCGCAGATCTTCCGCCGCCGGTTCAACACGCCATGCCTTCCGGCGACCGAATGGGTCAGACCCGCAACCCGTGTTTTCCGAGAAGCTTCACGGTGGTGGCCTGCACGCCCTTTTCGCCAATCTCGTCGACAAACGTGACCCGAGAGCCAACGGCCAATTCGGAAAACTCTCCGTCCAGGACGCTGTTGCGATGGAAATAAACCTCCTTGCCATCGTTTGATTGAAGGAATCCAAATTGGCCGGCCGGGTCCAATCGCAGGACTGTTCCGACAGGTTGGCCTTCATGACTCTTGACCATTCCCTCCATGCGCCGCGCGCTATCCTGAAGTCGCCTGCCGGCCCGCTTGAACGCATCGTTGATGGCGAATGGCAAATCCGAATGTCGTTCGTCTTCCTTCGGCGTCCGCCCGATATCGACATTACGACCATCCGGTAGCGCCAGTCGAATGTTGATGTCATACAGGCCACCGGTCTTGTGACGCTTGCCGGGACCTTTGACGACGATCCGGCACGCTGTAATGCGGCCATAGAGTTGTTCAAGTTTCTTCACATGGTCCGCGATCATGTCCTGAACCGCGGGGCTGGCAACTATTTCCTGAAATTCGATTTCAACTGGCGTTTGCATGACTCTCTCCTCATCGAATGGAGGCGAACGGCCGAATAATGGCCTGTAAGAATGTCCGCCTCACCGGACGAGGTCGTTGATGCAGGTCAAAACCATCAGAAGGTTCCCTCCTGGAGAGGCTCCTTCATCCAGCGCACAATCCCCGGCCAGTATTCTTCAAGCGTCCGTTTCCCCATGAACAGACCGAGATGATTGCTTGGAGCGATCGCGTGGCGGAGGTGCTCCGGCCGGGTTCCAACCAGCCGCTCCGTCGCGAGCAATTGTTCCGGGGCGACCACCTCGTCGTCG
This sequence comes from uncultured Alphaproteobacteria bacterium, assembly GCA_963735835.1. Taxonomy (GTDB): domain Bacteria; phylum Pseudomonadota; class Alphaproteobacteria; order Rhizobiales; family Xanthobacteraceae; genus Bradyrhizobium. The sequence goes on from CAVTNA010000048.1 coordinate 130,143, forward strand.
CTCCCGGCGAGAAGATACATCGGATGCCGCAGCTGCGAGAGGTCGATCTTTTGCCCCAGCGCGACGAAGCTTCCGGCGGCAAGCTCGTTGCGTTTGTAAAGTTTTTCGATCACTTCGAGATAGTAGGTGCCGGGAACATCGATGGTCCAGGAATTCCAGTTCCTGAAAATGGCTTCGAGCTGCGCGAATTTCGGCGAGCCGATCGGCTCGAGCGTCTGCAGCGATTGACGCATATATCGGCTGCGGTGTCCTTTCTCCAGAACTGCGCGAGATCGCGGCCGATCGCGCGACCGTCGCCTGAAGCAACCAGACGCTGGAACACGGTCAGGGGCGTCGCCTCGGCGATCGCCGACAATCCGGATCGCCGCGCAGCAATATCGACCGGCGCGCCGACCATGACGAGCTTGCGTACCTTGGCCGGGAATCGCCCGGCATAGAGCAGCGATAACCAGCCTCCCTGGCAAAGCCCCACCAGATCAACCGGGCCACCGACGTGATCGACAAGGACATTGAGATCGGCAAGATAGTCATCAATTCCGAGAAATCGCATGTCGGGGCTGGCCGAGCGCCAATCCGCCATGAACAGCCGCTCAATTCCGGCGCCGCGGAGGGCGGCAACGAGACTATGCCCGGCGGCAAGGTCGGCGACAACGGCTCCATGCAGCGCGAGCGGCGTGCACAAGAGAGTGGGGACGCCGCTCTCGACCGTGGTAAAGTCACGCAGCCGGACCGTCTGCAGCTCAAGCGCAGTCTTGCCTGGCGTGGCGCCTTCCGGTTCTGGCGCGGTGTGGTCGCCGCGTCGCCATCAGATCCCAGGAACTGCGCCGTGATGGACGCCGCAGTTTCAACCGCAGATGCAGCCGCAAGCGCCGGCCAGAACAACGCCGCGTAGGGAAATTGACCTTCGGGATGCCGATGCATTTAATATAGCAATGCCCGCTTTGGCTAAGCTGACTTGAGTTAGATCACTATCCGTCATCCTGCATCCGGGCGGACCGCATGGCAACCACGAGCGCCGGCATCCTGATGTTCCGTCATCGCGACGCCGGCATCGATGTGCTGCTCGTCCATCCAGGCGGACCTTTTTGGCGGAACCGCGATCTCGGCGCCTGGTCCGTTCCCAAAGGGGAACTGGAAGGCGGCGAGGATCCCGAAACCGCAGCCCGCCGGGAGTTCGCAGAGGAACTCGGTACCGAAGCGACGGCCCCGCTCCGGCCGCTTGGCCAGGTGCGCGCAGCGCGGCGGCAAGATCGTTCTGGCCTATGCGCTGGAAGGCAATCTCGATGCCGGCACCGTATGCAGCAACGAAATCGCCATCGAATGGCCTCCCCGAAGCGGCCGGACCCTATACGTCCCCGAAATCGATCGCGCCGCATGGTTCGCGCTTCCGCTTGGCGCGAACAAAAATACTCGCCAGCCAGCAGGCGTTTCTCGATCGTCTCGAAATGTTGCCAGATATTTGACGGAGATCAAGGAAGTTTGTTGCCAAGGACTTATCATTAAAAAGTTAGGCAATCTCTGAGAGGAGTACTTGTCATGGCAGAAGCCGCAACAAAACTACCCATCAAAACCGAAGCCACTCCAGTGACGCAGCCTGCCAAGGCGGCGGACTGGCAGCCTTTTGACGTTCTGCGCAATCAGGTCGATCGGTTGTTCCACGATTTCCAGACCGGATTTCTGGCAGGCTCCCTTCCTTCGTCCGTTTCCCGACATGGAGTCGTTCTGGCGCGGCGACGCTTGGCTTCAACGTCACGCCGGCGATCGATATCGTCGAGAAGGACAAGGCGTTCGAGGTGACGGCCGAACTACCGGGCCTCGATGCCAAGGACATCGACGTTCAGCTTGCCAACGGCATGCTGACGATCAAGGGCGAAAAGCAGGAAGAGAAGGAAGAGAAGACCAAGGACCGCTACGTCTCGGAGCGGCGCTACGGCTCCTTCCGCCGCACGCTGCAGGTGCCCGGCGGCGTCGACGCCGACAAGATCGAAGCGAGCTACAAGAGCGGCGTCCTGACCGTCACCCTGCCGAAATCTCCGGAAGCACAGAAGAAGGAGAAGACGATTCCGGTAAGCGTGAAGTAATTGTGAAGTAGGTCCTGGAGTAAGCGTGCTGCCGGCCTTGGCCGCATTTGAGCGGCGAGGCCGCGCGGCTACGATGCATGATTTGATTGACGGAGGCGGCGAATGGCCCATAAGCAAATCCTGTTCCATTCCGCCGCCCGCGAAAAAGTATTGCGGGGCGCAACGCTTCTGGCCGATGCGGTGCGCGTCACGCTCGGGCCGAAGTCGAAATCGGTCCTGATTCAAAAGAAGCTGGGGCGCACCGATCGTCTGCAATGACGGCGTCACCATCGCCAAGGAATTCGATCTCAAGGACGCCGAGGAGAATCTCGGCGCCCAGGTGCTTCGCCAGGCCGCGGAGAGAACCGGGGACGTTGTCGGTGACGGCACCAGCACCTCGACCATCCTCGCTCACGCAATCCTCGCCGACGGCGTGCGCAACGTCGTGGCGGGCGCCAGCGCTATCGATCTCAAGCGTGGCCTGGACCGGGCGGCGCACGCCGCGATCGAGGCGCTGCGCGCGATGTCCCGGCCGGTGAAGACGAAAGCGGAGAAGGCGCAGGTCGCAACCTTATCGGCCCACAATGATCCGTTAATCGGCGCCCTGGTGGCCGACGCCATCGAGAAGGTGGGCGGCGACGGCGTGATCTCGGTGGAGGAATCCAAGACCACGGAAACCACGCTGGACGTCGTCGAAGGCATGAAATTCGACCGCGGCTTCATATCCCCCTACTTCGTCACCGACGCGGAGCGCATGGAGGCCGTGCTGGAAGATCCATTCGTGCTGCTGTGCGATCACAAGATCGGGGCGCTGCGCGACCTGATTCCGGTGCTCGAGCAAGTCGCCAAGTCGGGCCGGCCATTGCTGATCGTGGCCGAGGATATCGAAGGCGAAGCGCTCGCGACCCTGATCGTCAACCAGTTACGCGGGGTTCTCAAGGGCTGCGCGGTCAAGGCGCCCGGCTTCGGCGATCGGCGCAAGGCGATGCTGGAAGACATCGCGATATTGACCGGGGCGCAGGTGATCTCGGAAGAATTGGGGCTGAAGCTTGAAAACGTGACGTTGCAACAACTCGGGCGCGCCGCGCGCGTGGTCGCGGACAAGGAAAATACCACGCTGATCGGCAGCGGCGGCGACCGTGCCCGGATCGATGGCCGGATTGCGCAAATCCGGCGTGAAATCGAGAAGACGACCAGCGACTATGACCGCGAAAAGCTCGAGGAACGGCTCGCCAAGCTGTCCGGCGGCGTTGCGGTGATTCGCGTTGGCGCCCCGACCGAAGCCGAGATGAAGGCGAAGAAGGAAGCGCTCGACGACGCCATCAGTTCCACCAAGGCTGCGGTGGCCGAGGGAATCGTGCCCGGCGGCGGTCTGGCGCTTTTGAAATGCGTCGAAGCCGTCACCCGGGAAGAAGCCGCCTGCCAGGGCGACGAGAGGACCGGCGTTCAGATCCTGAAACGGGCGCTCGAAGCGCCGGCGCGTCAGATCGCGGAGAATTCTGCCGTCGACGGCGGGGTCGTCGTTGCACGGATGCTGGGCGGCCAGGGCAATTTCGGCTTTGATGCGGCGCGCAAGGAATATGTCGATCTGGTCGAGGCCGGTATCGTCGATCCTGCAAAGGTGGTTCGTACCGCATTGGAAAATGCTGTCTCGGTCGCCAGCGTGCTGCTGCTCACCGAAGCGACGATGACGGAAATCCCGGAGACGAAGCGAGAACGGTCGGCTGAACCGGAAATGGCAATGTGATCGGCGGGCGGCCTGCTGTCACATAGAGCGCGGGGAAACAGAACGCAGCTTCAGCGTGCCTTGCGGAACGTCAGATTGATGCGCTGCCGGCCCATCAAAGCGTGCTCGCCGTCCGCGAGCGGCGCGACGCCGTGAAATGCGAGCCGCGCCGGCCCGCCCCACACCACGACGTCGCCATGCTGCAGCCGAAACCGGCGCGGTTTGTCGCTGCGCTTCAATCCGCCGAACAGGAAGGTCGCGGGCAGGCCCAGCGAAACCGAGACGATCGGCGCGCCGAAATCGTTCTCATCCCTGTCCTGATGCAGGGACATGCGCGCACCCGGCTGGTAGCGATTGATCAGACACGCATCCGGCGAGAATTCTGGAAGCCCGCCTGCGCCGCCGCCTGCCGCGGCTAGCTGACAAAACGGTGCGGGCATCGCCGGCCACGGCCTTCCCGCTTCGGGATCATCGGCATCGTAACGATAGCCGGTGCGGTCGGTGACCCAGCCAAAACTGCCGCAATTGGTCATCGCCACCGACATCCGGTGGCCGCCCGGCGTTACCATGCGACGAAACGGCGCCTGCCCGGCGATATCGCGCAAGCCTGCGATCAGGTCGGCTTCGAAAGTCTTTGCGAATCCGCGCAGCAGCACGGCGCCCTCCGCCATCGCCTCCTGCGACGGGTGGAGCGTCGGGAACGCTTTCGAACAAATCCACCGTCAACAGCGTCGCGCTCACTTCGCATCGTGAAAGATCACGCCAAGGGTATGACGGTGGCCGGAGCGGATCCGGCTGACGCCATGGCGCAGGTTAACGCGATAGACGCCGCGCGTCCCCTGCACCGGCCTGTGATGCACAGCAAAAGCCACCGCGTCTCCTTGCGCGAGCGGCACCACTTCGGGGCGCGACTGCATGCGCGGCCGCTGCTCGGTCAGCACAAATTCGCCGCCGGTGAAATCGCGGCCCGGCTCCGACAAAAGGATCGCGACCTGCAGCGGGAATACGTGCTCACCATAGAGATCCTGATGCAGGCAGTTGTAGTCGCCATCGCCGTATTGCAGCAGCAGCGGCGTCGGCCGGGTCTGCCCGGCGGCATGGCAGCGCTGCAGGAATGCTTCGTGGCTGCGAGGATAGCGGATGTCGAAGCCCATGGCCTCGTTCCAGCGATTGGCCACGTCGCGAAGCCGCGCATAGAGCGCCGGCCGCAATTCCGCGATCAACCCGGGAAGCGGATAGGCGAAATACTTGTACTCGCCGCGCCCGAAGCCGTGGCGTCCCATCACCACCCGGCTGCGGAAATGCTTGTCGTCCGGATAGAGCGCCGCCAGCGCCTGGCATTCGTCCGCCGAGAGCAATCCCTTGAGGATGGTGCAGCCCTGCGCGTCGAGATCGTTTGTCGCTTGCGCCCAGTCGATCGCGTCGACGCGCGCGGCGATGTCGGGCGGCGGATGAACAATACTCTTTGCGACGGATTTCATGATGACTATTTTCGCAAATTCGGACGTTTCGTACCACCCGATTTCCGGCGGAGTGGCGTCACAGGAGGTGCGCTCGCTCTCCCTTTGGGAGAGGGTTGGGGTGAGGGGTTACGATCTATCGTTAAGCTGTAACCCCTCACCCGGCGCTGCGCGCCGACCTCTCCCTATGGGAGAGGTGAAGCCACGTCCGCGGCATTTGCAATTCGCATGCTAAGACTTCAACCCAGCACCGGCAGTTCGATCACATCATAGGCATGCCTGATGCTGCGCTTGAGAACGGGGTCCTCGAGCTCGAATTCAAACCGGCTGGCCGGACGGATGCCACCCTTGGCCGCAAAGGTGCCGCCGAACATCGCGCATCCATCCGGCAGGCCCTTACCCCCAAAACCGCGTTGAATCAGCTCCGCGACCGGGAGCATGCTGTCGAGGCTGCCTTCCTGGTACAGCACCCGCGCGCCCTCGATCCACGCGAGCGCGCGCAGGATCAGTTGATCCCAGTGACCGGCGACGTCCTCGAGCTCCCACAACACCGGCGCCATAAGCTTGTCGCACATCTGCTTGGACACCGTGACGCTGTAGGCTTCCACCTTGCGGTCGGTGTGATCGGAACCGAGACCGACGAAAATGCGGCCCTGCCAGCCGATCAGCACGAATTCGACCTCGCCGCTGGTCTCGCCGCCGCTGACTTCGATGCAGTCGGTCGTGGTCAGCCGCCGCGCCGCGACGCGGTAATAGATCGGCGTCGAGGCCGGCCGCGCGATGCCGATCGCCTCGAGTTCGGCGATGTGCTTGTCGCGCGCCACCGGATCGCGGCCGGTCCAGCCGGCAATGACGGCCTGATCGATCGCCAGCGTCAGCGGAGTCGTCGCGTCCAGGGCGTCGATGGTGAATGTGAGATCAAACACGGATGACGCCCTCCATCGACGCCGCGAGCTCGAAGATGCGGCGGTCCGCGCCGCCGCAGGCCGCCAGCATCAAGCCCGACCGGCACCTCGCCCTCGCGATGGCAGGGCAGCGAAATCGCGCAGCCGTCGATCATGTTGATCAGCGTGCAATTGCGCAGCGACAGCAGGTTCGCCTTGGTAAAAGCCTTGTCGTCGGCGAGGTCCGAGATCCGTGGCGGCGTATTGGCGGTGGTCGGCAGAACCAGCGCATCATAGGGCGCGAGGCGAACGGTCGCGCGTGCGATCAGCGACTTCCGCGCTTGCAACAGGTCGATATAATCGGCGGCGCTGATGCTTTCGCCGCGAAGGATGCGCATCGATACCCGGGGATCGTAGACGTCGCCATGGCTGGCGATCAGATAGCGATGCCAGGCATAGCTTTCGGCAGCCGCAAAACCGCCCTTGGTGTTCATCACGCCAACATCGAGGAATTCCGGCACCGCGATCCGCTCGATCAGCGCGCCGTGGCGCGACAGCACCTCCAGCGCGCGTTCGAAGGTCCGCGCCACTTCATCTTCGAGTTCGTCGAGCGCGACCGTGGTCGGCACCGCCAGGCGCATGCCCTCTGATCGGACGCGGCTGCAAGGGAACGCACCGACTCATTGGCGAGCACGGCGTCAAGCACCGCGCAGCACTCGATCGTGCGCGCCAGCGGTCCGAAACTGTCGAGCGTGAACGACAGCGGCACGCCGCCTTCGAGCGGGACGCGCCGCTGCGTCGGCTTGAATCCGACGATGCCGTTATAGGCCGCCGGAATCCGGCACGATCCGCCGGTATCGGTGCCGAGCGCGCCATGCGCCATGCCGTCGACGACGGAGACCGCCGCGCCCGAGGACGATCCGCCGGGCACATGGCCGACGCTGCGCCGCCACGCGCTCTTGGGCGTACCGTAATGCGGGTTGATGCCGATGCCGGAATAGGCGAACTCGGTCATGTTGGTGCGGCCGATCACGACAAAACCGGCGCGGCGCAACCGCGCCACCACCGGTGCATCGGCGTCCGCTGGCGCTAAATCCTCCAGCGCGCGCGAGCCGGCGCGGGTAACCTGGCCCCTGATATCGAACAGATCCTTGATCGAGACGGGAATGCCGGCAAAGGGCGACGGCGCCGCCTTGACCTCGCGCAACCGGTCCATCGCTTCCGCCGCTTCGATCGCGGCTTCCGCGTCGACATGAATGAAGGCCCGCGCGCCCTCGCCCGCGGGGTCGGCGATTCGGGCCAGGCACTCGTCGACTAGCTTGCGGGCGCTGGTGCGGCCATTTTCGAGATCGTCGGCCAATGCGGCAAGTGTCGGGGTGTTTGGCATGGTCCACTTTCTCCGTCTTGGCCGGGCACGTCCCGACCATCGACACCTTTGTCTAACGCTCATTCATAGAGACGTGGATGCCCGGCACGGGACCGGGCATGACGATTAAAGATCATTCTCGATCTCCAGATCGAGCAGCGCGGAACTGAGCGATTTGCCGTGGGCGTCAAGCGCCAAGCGACCGCGTCACGCCGCCGCCCAGCGCGTGGCTCATGACAAAATTCAGCGCGGCAATGTTGGGCAGTTCATAGCGGACAACCTCGCCTTCGACAACACCGGCAAAGTGCGCCTTCACGCGTTCGCTGGTGACCTGTGCCAGCAGCAGCGGATAATGCTTCTCGTCATAGGCGATCACGGAGATGTTGGAGGTGTTGCCCTTGTCGCCGGTGCGGGAATGGGCGATCTCGCGCAGCTTCATCATCACGCCCCCACAAAGCGGACTGATGGTTTGGCGAGTTCGCGCGGCAGCAGGACCGATGCGACCGCGACGACATCGCGCGCCGATTTGAACGCGCCGCCGCCGGCCGCCGGGCCATTGGTGTAGAGCGTTTCGACTTCGTTGCCGATGCGGACGGCCTCGCGCAGATTTTCGGTGCGGCCGGCGACGCGAACGCGCACTTCGTAAGGCTCGTTGGCGTGCGCGGCAGACTGCGGCGCCGTGCAGGGCATCGACGCCGATCAGTTCGAAGCGCAATTCGCTTGCCGCGACGCCGGTGAGCTTCAGCCGCTCGCGCACGATCTCCAGCGCCAGCCGTCCGCGCGCCAAGGCGCCGGGACCGGCATAGGAAATCTGGCCCTCGCCGATATAACTGTCGACATAGCCGACCGAGACCTTCAGCGTGCCGGTGCGCTTGCGTGCCGCGCCCGCCGCTGACGCGCACGCGATCTTTGGCGATCTCCTCGACCTTCACCTGCGAGAAATCCGCGACCACGTCCGGCTGAATGTACTGGCTGGGATCGTGCACCTCGTAGAGCAGTTGCTCCTTGCAGGTCTGCGCCGTCACCGCGCCGCCGGAACCGCTGACCTTGGTGATCACGAGGCTGCCGTCCTCGCCGACTTCGCCGATGGGAAAGCCGAGCCGCGCCAGATCGGGAATATCCTTGTAGCCGGGATCGGCGAAGTAGCCGCCGGTGATCTGGCCGGCGCATTCCAGCAAATGCCCGGCGACGGTGCCCTGCCCCAGCAGATTCCAGTCGTCCATCGCCCAGCCGAAGGCATGAATCATCGGCGCCAGAAACAGCGCGGGATCGGACGCCCGCCCGGTGATCACGATATCGGCGCCACCGCGAGCGCCTCCGCCATCGGCTCGGCGCCGAGATAGGCATTGGCTGACAATAGCCGGTTGCCGAGCTGTCTGATCGGTGCCGTCGAATTCCATGATCGCAAAGATCGCCGTCCTTGCAGGCATCGAGCACGTCATCGCCGACGACGGCGGCGATCTTCAGCGACGACAAGTCCAAGCGAGCTTGCGATCTCGGCGGTCTTGCGCGCCGCGGCGACCGGGATTGGCCGCGCCCATATTGGTGACGATCTTGACGCCCTTGGCGGCGCAGAGTCGGCAGCACCGCGCGCATCCGCTCTTCGAGCAGCGGATCGTAACCGCCGTCGGGGTTTTTCATGCGCGCCTGCTGCGCCAGCGCGACGGTGCGCTCGCCGAGGCACTCGAATACGAGATACTGGATGTCGCCCTTTTCGGCGAGTTCGACCGCGGGCTCGATGCGATCGCCCGAATAGCCGGCGCCTGATCCTATTCTGATCGTTCGCATCACTTCAGTCCGAAATAGGCGCGCCGCAGCGCCTCGTTGTCGGTCATTTCCGCAACCGTGCCGGAAAAGCGGATGCGTCCGCCCTCCAGCACGAACACCCGCGTCGCCACTTCGAGGAAACCGATATTCTGCTCGGCGATCAAAAGCGCCAGCCCCCGCCCGCGCAAGTCGCTGAGGATGCGAATGACTTCCTTGACGAACAGCGGCGACAGCCCGGCCGACGGTTCATCCATCACCAATAGCCGCGGCTCGGCGGCAAGCGCCTTGGCAATGCCCAGCATCTTGCGCTGACCGCCGGACAGGTGGACGCCGGCGCGCGGCGCTTTTCGCGCAAGGCCGGAAACACACCATAGAGTTCCTCGACGCGGGCGCCGGGATCGGCATGCCCAAGCGCCTGCGCACCGACCCGGATGTTTTCCTCGATCGACAGATCGGGAAATACCGCGAGTTCCGACATGTAGGTCATGCCGAGCCGCATCCGGTCGCTGGATCGCATTCGCGTCACGTCCTCGCCGCCGAGGCTGATGCTGCCCTGCCGCGCCTCGATCAGGCCGACCAGCGACTTGAGAAAGGTGGTCTTGCCGGCGCCATTGGCGCCGAGCAGCAGCACCGTCTCGCCGGCGCGCACATCGAGATCGACGCCCCACAGCACCTGCATGGTGCCGTAGCCGGCGTCGACGCCAATTGCTTCCAGCAGCGGCGCTGTTTCAGGCGGCATGCTCGCCTCCCAAAAACACTTCGATGACCTGCGGCACCTGTACCGCGACCGCGAGCTTGCCTTCGAAAATCTCCTTGCCGGCGTTCATGACAATGACGCGGTCGGTGATGTGTTCGATGAAGCCCATCAGATGCTCGACCACGATGATCGCGATCCCGGCCTGCGCCAGCGCCTTGATGCGTTCGGCGATCCAGTCCAGTTCCGCCGGATTGAGTCCGGCGGCGAGTTCGTCGAGCAGCAACAGCCGCGGACGGGTGGCGAGCGCGCGGACCAGATCGAGCATCTTCTGCTGCGCGTTGTTCAGATCGGCCGCCGGCCGGTCGGCAACCTCAGCAAGCCGATATTCGTCGAGCAACGCGGCCATGTCGGCGGCGCCACCGCGGCGCGGCCATAGGCCAGCGCGACCTCGATATTCTGGCGCACCGTCAGCGACAGAAACGGTTTTGGAATCTGGAAGGTGCGGTTGATGCCGCGATGCACCAGCTTGTGCGAGGCCACCCCGCCGATCATCGGCGCCGTCCAGCACCACCCCGCCGCCGTCAGGCGCATAGAGACCGGAGATGACGTTGATCGCGGTGGTCTTGCCGGAACCGTTGGGTCCGACCAATCCCAGGATTTCGCCGGGCGCGACATGAAAGCTCAATCCGTCGAGCGCGTAGAAACCGCCGAAGCGTTTTGCCAGCTTGGAGACGTTGAGAATCGGCGCGTCATCAGGGGACATGCCAGCCCCGGCGGGTTGCGAGCGAAACCAGGCCGGCGGGCAGAAACAGCACCAGCCCCATGATCAACAGCCCGTAGATCAGCTGGAAATATTGCGGCGTGGTGAAGCCGATCAAATTGTAGATGCCGTACAGAATAATGACGCCGACAATCGGGCCACGTGATCGTGGCCACGCCGCCGAACAGCGCAAACACAATGGCAAAAATGCTGAATTCGCCGCTGAAGACATTGTCGGGATAGAACACCGAGACGTACCAGGCATAGACGCCGCCGGCGAGACCCGCCACCAGCGCGGAGGCCAGCCACGCGATCACGCGCATCCGCACCACGTCGACGCCGGCCATCGAGGCTGAGACCGCATCTTCCCGCACCGCCTGCAACGCCAGGCCAAAGCGGGAGTTCTTCAGGAACACGACAGCGCCGACCGTCAGCGCCAGCACGAGCAAGCGCGGCGGCATAGGCCAGCGTCGGATTGAACGTGCCGGTCAGCGACACGCCGTAGGGCCCGCGGGTGATGTTCTCGAGCGCCGGATTGGCGACGAAATGAAGCACCGCGAGCGAGGCTGCGAGATTGGCGATGGCGAAATAGGCGCCGGACAGACGCAACAGCGGCGTCAGCAACAGCCCCAGCGCGACCCCGACCAGGCCGGCGACCAGCACCGCGAGCACCGCGGGCGCCTGATAGTGCATCACCAGGATCGCAAAACCGTAGGCGCCGGCGCCGAAAAAGCCGACATAGCCGAACGGCAGATAGCCGGTAAAACCGTAGATGATGTTCACGCCCTGGGCGAGGATCAGGAAGATCACGAAATTGAACAGCAGCAGATGATTTTGGTAGACGCCCGGCAGCACCGCAAAGACGGCGATCAGCGGCACCAGGATGAACAGCGTGTGTTTGAGGGCGCTAGGCAACGCGCACCCGCCTTCCGAGCAGGCCGCTTGGACGCAGCAGCAGGATGAAAATCAGCAGCACATAGGGCAGAAGGTCAGCCCATGAACTGAGATAGGTCTGCACCAGCATGTAGCAGACGCCGTACACCACGCCGCCGAGCGCGGTGCCCAGGGGATTGCCGAGCGATCCCAGCACCACGATCGCGAATGAGGTGACGGTCGCGTCGGCGCCGAAGGCAGGGGTCACCGACCCGAACATGAAGGGCGCGAAGACGCCGGCCACCGCCGCAAGCCCGAGGCCGATTCCGAATGCCGCTGCTGAGACCCGATCGACGTCAATGCCGGTGGCAAACGCCTCGTCGCGCCGCGACATCACCGCGCGGGTCAGGGTCCCGAGCCGGGTGCGGTAAAGATAGACATACACCAGCGCGATCGCGATCAGGCTGGTGACGGCCGCGATCACCCAGGATGCCGGAAATCCCTGGCCGAAGATCTGGATCGGCCCGGCCGCATCCGGTTTGCCGCCGAACAACCTGACCTTGATCGTCGGAACACGGTGCCGAGCGCACGGCTCTGGATCGAGCGTTCGCTGGTACCGAAGAAAATCGTCGTGACTGCCTCGATCACCTGCGACAGGCCGAAGAACAGGATGATCGACAGCATTTCCGGATTCACCGATCCCTGCAGTCGCGGCACCAGTACCCAATAGAGCAGCAGGCCCGCCAGCACGAAGATCACGAATGCCAGCGGCACCGCGAACAGGGGATCGATGCCGGCCAGGGTCACGACGCCGAAGGCGACAAACGCGCCGAGCATCAGAAAGTCGCCATGCGCAAGGTTGACGATGCGCATGACGCCGAACACGAGATTGAGGCCGATCCCGACAAGGCTGAAATACAGACCGAACAAAACGCCGGCAACAAGCGCGTAAGTCAGCATCAGCGCTTCGCTCCCGTCATCCGGTTTCCGATCCGAAATCGCGTCATGGACGCGGATAGACCGGCTTGCCGGTGGCGGTCTCGTGCGGATAGATCGAGACGAACCTGATGTGGCCGTGATCGTCGAGCGCGATCTGTCCGAGCGGCGTCAATTCGCCGATCTGGCCGCCGGTCTCGTCGAGCGCGAAGGTGCCATCGAGCGTCTTGAGTTCTCCGGACAGGCTGAATACCGCGCGGCGCAGTTCGAGCTGATCGAGGCTGGTGGCCACCGAAAGCGCCTTCTCGATCACGAGCCCGGTGGTATATCCGGCCACCGCATTGAAGCCGAACTCGATCTTGCCGTCGGGATATTTCTTGTCCCAGGCGGCTTTATATTCCTTCATGTTCATGCCGAAATTGACGGGATATTGCAGTTCCGAGGGCGGCACGTAGGTGAAGACGTGCTCAAGGCCCTTCTCGCCGACGTTCTTTTCGAGCAGCTCGGTCTCGAGCCCCGCATAGATCGCGAACACCATCTTGAACTTGACGCCGACATCCTGAACGTTGCGCAGGAATGCAATATCGTTCGGCGCGTATCCGAAATGAATCACCGCGTCCGGCTGGGTATTGTTGATGTTGTTGATGATGACGGTGTAGTTGGTGGTCTCGGTAGGAATGCCCTGATCGTAGACGATCTCGATCGGCGCGCCGGAACTCCTTGACGAATTTGCGGAAGGCGTTGGCCTGGGTGCCCGTGAATTCGTTGGTCGAGTAGAGAATGGCGATTTTCTTGATGCCGAGACCCGGGCCATCGTGTGAAACGAAGTCGGCGACGGGCTTCGGCCAGATGGTCGAGACCGGGTCCGCCATCAGCGCGATGTAGGGATTGTCCTTGGAAAAGAAGCTGGCGCCGGTGCCGGTCTGGTCGAACAGGAACATCTTGTGGTCGCGTGCGATCGCCACCGCCGGCGCCGTCAGCACCGAGCCGGAGTCCGCGACCAGGAGATCGACCTTATCCTGCGTGATCAGCTGGTTGTAGAGCGTGGACGCGGTCGCGGTATTGCTCTGATCGTCGTAGGCGACGAGCTTGACCGGGATTTTCTTGTCGAACGCCTTCACATAGACCCCGCCGTCGGCGTTTTTCTGGTCGATCCAGAGTTTGAGCGCGCTGTGAACCGGCATCGAGATCGAGGCGTAGCGCCCGGATGACGCATAGAGCGTGCCGATCTTGATTTCCGCCGGCGCCTCCGCGGCAAAGGCCTGCGCGGCGAAGGTCAATCCTGCGGCAAACGCCGCGCCTGTGATCCTGAACATGAAATCCTCCCGATTTTCTTGGTTCTGGCGCTCAATCTACCGCGCGAGGTCATAGCGATACAAGCATTCCCGGCCGGGCAATAGTGCGTGTGCCGGAATAGGCGGCATGCAAGCGGTCCGCTGGACCGTTGACGCCGGGCAGTCCAATGTCGCATCAAGAAGCGGAACAAGCGGGCCACCAGGCCCGGTCCGAAAGGGAGGAATCCGGGATCATGGCCGAACCAGCGCGCGCGCGACCGAAACCGACCCCGGAGACCCAGCATTTCTGGGACGGCACCAGGCCGGCGAACTGCGCCTGCAGCGCTGCGACGCCTGCGCCAATGTCTATTTCCCGCCGCGCCCGTTCTGCCCGGCCTGCGCCTCGCGCAAGGTCAGCATTTTCAAGGCCAGCGGCAAGGCGAAGCTCTACAGCTACGTCATCCATCACCGCCCGGTGCCGGGCTTCACGCCGCCTTACGCGATCGCGGTGGTGGAACTGGACGAAGGTCCGCGCATGATGAGCAATATCGTGGACTGTCCGCAGACGCCGGAGGCGCTCGAACTCGACATGAAGCTGGAAGTTGCGTTCGAGAAACTCGACGACAACATCACCCTTCCCCTGTTTCGACCTGTGAAGGGTTAAGCGTCATGCGCAGAAATCAGGTCGCCGTCGTCGGCGCTGCCGAAACCACCGAGCTCGGGGTTATCCCGAACGTCTCGCAGATCCAGTTGCACGCGGACGCGGCGCTGAACGCCATCGCCGATGCCGGCTTAAAACTGTCCGACATCGACGGTTTCGCAACGGCGGTCGAAACGCCGCAGCAGATCGCGCACTACCTCGGCATTACCCCGACCTGGGTCGACGGCACCTCGGTCGGCGGCTGCTCGTTCATGCTGCATGTCCGCCACGCCGCCGCCGCGATCGAGGCCGGGCTGTGCAAGACCGTGCTGATCACGCACGCCGAAAGCGGCAAGTCGAATATCGGCCGCACGCCGCGCATGATCGGCCCCGACAGCCTGAACGGCCAGTTCGAGCTGCCTTACGGCGTCTCCACGCCGGCCAGCATGTTTCCGATACCGGTGCTGCGCTACATGAAGACCCACGGCATCACCCATGAGCAGATCGCCATGGTCGCGGTGGTGCAGCGTGAATGGGCCGCGAAGAATCCGCGCGCCACCATGAAAGCCCCGATCACGGTCGAGGACGTCTTGAACTCGCGAATGATCGCCTACCCTTTCCGGATTCTGCAATGCTGCCTCGTCACCGACGGCGGCGGCGCGCTGATCCTCACCAGCGCCGACCGTGCCAGGGACTTTCCGAAAAAGCCGGTCTATATCCTCGGCACCGGCGAGAGCGTCGAGACGCCGATGGTCAGCCAGATGAAGACGTTCGACAGTTCGCGCGCCTTCAAGGTGGCGGGCCCGCTCGGCCTTTAGGGAAGCCGGTATCATGCACAAGGACGTCGATCACCTCATGGTCTACGATGCCTTTGCGCATCTGCCGCTCTACGGCCTCGGCGATCTCGGCTTCATGCCGCACGAGGAGACCGGAAAATTCATCGCCGACGGCAACACCCGCCCCGGCGGCAAGCTGCCGCTCAACACCAATGGCGGCGGCCTGAGCTACATGCATTCCGGCATGTACGGCATGTATGCGCTGCAGGAGAGCGTGCGGCAGATGCGCGGCATCGCTCCAGCGCAGGTCCCGGGCGCGAAGATTTCGGTCTGTCACGGCGTCGGCGGCATGTTCGCCGCGAGCGGCACGATTATTTTCACGAACGAGAAATAATCGTCATTCCGGGATGGTCCGAAAGGACCATACCTCAGATGTGCAATTGCACATCGGGGAATCTCGCGAGATTCCGGGCCCGCGCTGCGGAATGACGAAAACAACGGGAGACCATAATGGCGCAGGGCAAATCACTCGAGGGCAAAGTCCATCATCGTCACCGGCGCCGGACGCGGCATCGGCCGCGAGATCGCGCTGCTGTGCGCCGCGGAAGGCGCCAAGGTCGTGGTCAATGATCCCGGCGTCGCCGCCGACGGCTCGGGATCGAGCGCCTCGCCTGCCGAAGAGGTGGTCGAGGAAATCAAAAAGCGCGGCGGCACCGCGGTCGCCAATTTCGAAACCGTCGCGGAAGCGATTCCGGCCAGCAAGATCGTCAAGACCGCGATCGACAACTTTGGCAAGCTCGACGGCGTCGTCAACAATGCCGGCATCCTGCGCGACGCGATCTTCCATCGCATGAGCATCGACGCCTTCGAGTCCGTCATCAAGGTGCACCTGATGGGCTCGTTCTACGTCTCGCACGCCGCGGCAAGACTTTTCCGCGAGCAGGAAAGCGGCTCGTTCGTCCACTTCACCTCGACCTCCGGCCTGGTCGGCAATTTCGGCCAGGCCAACTACGCCGCGGCGAAGCTCGGCATTGTCGGCCTGTCGAAATCGATCGCGCTCGACATGAACCGCTTCAATGTGCGCTCGAATTGCGTCTCGCCCTTCGCCTGGAGCCGGCTGATCGGCACGATTCCGACCGAGACCGAGGCCGAGAAGGCGCGCGTGGCAAAAATCCAGCAGATGGGGCCGGAAAAGATCGCGCCGATCGTGGCGTTCCTGCTCAGCGACGCCGCCAAGGACGTCACCGGGCAGATCTTCGCGGTGCGGATGAACGAGATTTTCCTGATGAGCCAGTCGCGGCCGCTGCGCTCGATCCATCGCGGCGAAGGCTGGACGCCGCAGACCATCGCCGAACACGGCATGCCGGCGCTGAAGTCGTCGTTCTACAAGCTCGACCGCTCGGCGGATATCTTCAACTGGGATGCGATCTAGCCGCTACTTCCGCTAATGCTCACGCCGAAATGCCGTTGATGGTGAGCTGAATGCCGCGCAGCACCTGTTCGTCGGGATTCTGCGCGCGATGCTCCTTCAGGAGTTCCACCTGCACATGGTTCAGCGGATCGAGATAGGGAAAGCGGTTGCGGATCGAGCGCTCCAGCAGCGGGTTGCCCTGCAGCAAGCCGCTCCTGCCCCATGATGTCCAGCAGCGTCTCGATCGAGGTGTGCCATTCGCGCCGGATGCGCCCGAAGATTTTTTCACGCATCGCCATATCCGGCACCAGTTCGGCATAGCGCGAGGCGATCGCGATCGAGCTCTTGGCCAGCACCATGTCCATGTTCGACAGCAACGTGCGGAAGAACGGCCACTCGCGATACAGTTCCCTGCAGGAACGGCATGCCCTTGTCGGGATGCTCCGCGATCCAGGCTTCGACCGCGCTGCCGAAGCCGTACCAGCCCGGCAGCATCAGCCGGCATTGCGCCCAGCTGAACACCCAGGGAATGGCGCGGAGGTCCTCGATCTCGCGGGTTTTCTTGCGCGAGGCCGGACGGCTGCCGATGTTGAGCGTGGCAATTTCGGTGATGACGGTCGAAGCCCAGAAATAATCGGCAAAGCCCTCGGTTTCATAGACCAGCCCGCGATAGGCCTTGAAGGCCAGCGCCGACAATTGCTCCATCGCCTTCAGATATTCGTCCGACGGCGCGCTGTGCTTCGGCTGCAGCAGGCTTGCCTCCAGCGTGGCCGCGGCGAGAATCTCCAGATTGCTGCGGCCGACTTCGGCGTTGGAATATTTGCTGGAGATGATTTCGCCCTGCTCGGTGATGCGGATCTGGCCGTTCACCGCCCCGCCGGGCTGCGCGATAATGGCGTCATAGCTCGGGCCGCCGCCGCGGCCGACCGAGCCGCCGCGACCGTGAAACAGCCGCAGCCGCACATGGTGGCGCTCGAACACTTCGATCAGGCCGATCTCGGCCTTGTAGAGTTCCCAGCCCGAGGTGACGAAGCCGCCATCCTTGTTGCTGTCGGAATAACCGAGCATCACTTCCTGCACCGCGCCGCGGCTGTCCACCAGTTTGCGATAATCGTGAAGCGACAACATCCCGTCCATGATGCCGCTCGACGCCTGCAGATCCTCGATGGTCTCGAACAGCGGCACGATATTGACGCGCACTGCGGCCGGAGGGATCGACGAGGCCGGCCTCCTTCAGGAGCAGCGCGACCTCCAGCATGTCGGACATCCCCTTGCACATCGAGATGATGCATTGCGGGATCACATCGGCGCCGAATTTGGCATGCGCCTCGGCCGCCGCATGGAAGACGGCGAGTTCGCCCAGCGTCTCCTCGCTGTATTTCACGAACGATGACGTCAGCGGCCGCGCATTGCGCAACTCGCTCGCGAGCAGCGCGATCCGCGCCTCTTCGTTCAGCGCCAGATAGGACATGCCGGGCATCGCCGCGTCGATCAGTTCCGCGACGGTGCGTTCATGCACGGCGGAATTCTGCCGCATGTCGAGGCTGGCAAGATGAAAGCCGAAACAATCCACCGCCCGGCGCAACAGCCGCAGCCGCCCGCGCGCGATCACGCCCGAATTGTTCGATATCAGCGAGCGATGGAGAATATCGAGATCGGCCTTGAACTCCCCGACATTGGCGTAAGCCGCGGCCTCGCCGACCGGCTGGCCGGGTGGTTTCCACATCCAGCCTCGCGGCGGTCGCGGTGAGCCGCGCGTAGATGCCGGACACCGCCAGCCGGTATGGCTCGCCGCTTCGATGCGGCGAGGTATCGGGTGAGCGCTCGGCGAGCGCCCGCAAATCCTTCGAGACATCGGCAAGATGCGCCGCCAGCGACAGTTCGGAGCCGAGCACGTGCAGTTCCTCCAGATAAAAGCGCAGCACGCGGCTGCGACTGCAGGCGCAACGTGCCGCGCATCACTTCCGCCGTCACGAACGGGTTGCCGTCGCGGTCGCCGCCGATCCAGCTTCCCATCCGCAGGAACGACGCCAGCTCTCCGCGCGCGGCGCCGTCGCCTTCGTTCAGCCGATCCTCCAGCGCGCAATGCAGCCGCGGCACCTCGTGCAGGAAGGTGTAGTCGTAAAACGAAAGCCCGTTGGCGACTTCGTCGAGCACGGTGAGCTTGGTACGGCGCAGCAGATTGGTCTGCCACAGCGTCAGCACCGCGCGGCGCAACTGCTCGTCGCTCGCCGCGAGTTCTTCCGGCGTGAGCTGGACCCGTTCGCGCCGGTCCAGCAGCGCCGCGATCTCCATCTCGCGGTCGATCGTGCTCTTGCGGCGAACTTCGGTTGGATGCGCGGTCAGGACCGGGCTGACCAGCGCCTCGGCAAAGAACTTGCGCAGATCGGCCGCGCTGAAGCCGGCCGCACGCGCATGCGACAGCGTCAGCGCCAGCGTTCCCGGACGCGGCGCCCCGCCGGCGCTGGCGCGCGCCCGCATCTGCCGGATGTTGTTCTGATCTTCGGCGATGTTGGCGAGGTGCGAAAAATAGCTGAAGGCGCGCACGATGCGCACGGTCTGGCTGGTCGACATGCTGTCGAGGATGATTTCGAGTTCGCGCCGGGCCGGCTTGTCGTCGTCGCGGTGAAACCGGATCGAGGTCTGCCGGATGCGCTCGACCAGGTCGAACACGTCGGCGCCTTCCTGGTCGCGCACGGTGTCGCCGAGGATGCGCCCGAGCAGCCGGATGTCATTCCGCAGCCGGACGTCTTCTTCGAGCGCCAGAGCTTCTCGTCGGCGCGATTGGACCGCAGGTCGGTGTCGGAAGGCATGATCTGGGGTGACATGGCTGACTGCTCCAGAAACTGCCCGGCAGCTCTTGAGTCGCAATTTTTCGGCCTCGCGCAAGACCAAGAAAAGAGGCGGCTAGCCGGGTGAGCGCCTCCTCACCATGAGGAGCGACCTTATATCTCCGCCCCGCCCGCTCCCAGTAGGGATCGCGCAGGCGCCGCTTGAAAATCTTGCCGGAATCCTCGCGCGGCAGATCTTCTGAGGATTTCGACGTGTTTCGGCACCTTGTAGTCGGCGAGCGAGGTCTTCAGCTGCGCGCGGATGTCGGCGACGTCCAGCGTCACCCCCGCTTGCGGTTCCACCACCGCCATCAGCGCCTCGCCGAATTCGTCGTCGGGAATGCCGAACACCGCGCAGTCGTGCACGCCCGGGACCGCATGCAGCGCCGCCTCGATTTCGGCCGGGTAGATGTTGACGCCGCCCGAGATCACCATGTCGCGCTTGCGGTCGCAGATGAAGACATAGCCGTCTTCGTCGATATAACCGACATCGCCCGAGGTGATAAAACCGTCGAGGTCGATCTCGGCGCGCTTTTCCGGCTTGTTGTGATAGGTGAAATCCGGACTGCCTGCGATGCGCGAATAGATCTCGCCGATCTCGCCTTGCGGCAGCAGTTTTCCATCCTCGCCGACAAAGCGCAGCTCGGCGCCCGGCGCAATCTTGCCGACGGTGCCGGGCTTCTTCAGCGCATCCTCGGAGTTGGCGAAGGTGACCGCGCCGGATTCGGTGCAGCCGTAGAATTCGTAGATCACCGGCCCCCACCATTCGATCATCGCCCGCTTGACGTCGGCGGGGCACGGCGCGGCGGCATGGATCACGTGGCGCAGCGAGGACATGTCGTATTTCCTGCGCACGCTCTCCGGCAGTTTCATCAGCCGGATGAACATGGTCGGCACCATGAAGATGGTGTCGATCTTGCTCGACCTCGACCAGCCGCAGAAACTCCTCCGGGTCGAACCGCGGCATCAGCACCAGCGCGCCGCCGAGACGGCCGGCGCGCAGGCCGAACGAATTCGGCGCGGAATGATACAGCGGTCCCGGCAGCAGCGCGCGCGCCCCCGGCTTCAGGCCGTAGATCATCGCACGCATCCGCTCGGCGGACGCGCTCTGCTCCGGCGTCGGCGCATGGCGCCGCACCCCCTTGGGATGTCCGGTGGTGCCCGAGGTGTAGATCATGTTCGCCGGCTGCGGCAGCGCCGGGCCGTCATAGGGCGGCTGCTGTTCGAGCCAGGACTTCAAGGTCGGTCGCGAAATCGGGCGTCGCGAGATGATCGGGATCGATCTTGTAACTTGCGAGAATTTCCGGCGGCGTCGGGACGCTGAGGACGGTTACGCCGGCGGGAATCGCGTCGCGCAGCTGATGCAGCATGTCGGCATGGCCGATCAGAACTGACGTTCCGGAATCCTCGAGGATGTAATTGATTTCCTCCGGCTTGAAGTGCCAGTTGACCGGCACCGCGTAGGCGCCGAGCCGCATCGCGGCATAGGCCGCCTCGATGAAGGCGATGTCGTTGCGCATGAGGATGCAGACGCTAGTCGCCCTGCCTGACGCCGAGCTTCTGCAGAGCCGCCGGCGATGCGGTCGGCGCGATTGGCGACCTCGGCATGGCCGCGCCGTCGCTGGCCGCTGATGATGCCGAGGAAAAGGGATGGTGTTGACATTGTTTCTTTCTGATCTCTCGAGCGGGTTTGGGATAGCCGTCATTGCGAGGAGTGCGACGATAGCGACCGTCTCGAACCACCAGATGTGCAATTGCCTTCGAGACGCTCGCGAAGTCGACGCTCCTCGGAATGACGGTTCGTTGTCAAACGTCGGCGAAGCGCGGCGCGCGCTTTTCGATGTTGGCGCGGACCGCCTCAAGCTGGTTGGCCCCGCCCATCAGCTTCATCTGTTCGACGGATTCGGCGAGCAGCGCCGGGCCGGGATCGACGGAAAGATTGTTCAGCATGCGCTTGGCGGCACGGATCGCCTCGGGACTTTTGCCCGCGATCTCGCGCGCGACCTCGAAGGCGGCGGCGCGCGGATCGTCGCAGATCCGCGTCGCCAGCCCGTAGTTCAGGGCCTCCTGCGCCGAGAAAATCCGCCCGGTATAGGTCAGCTCGCGCAGGATATCGTCGCGCACGAGGCTCGCCAGGATCGGCGTCCCCGCCATGTCGGGCACCAGCCCCCATTTGATCTCCATGATCGACATCCGCGCATCGGGCGCGAGAAAGCGCATGTCGGCGCCGAGCGCGAGCTGAAAGCCGCCGCCGAACGCCACGCCCTGGATCGCGGCGATCACCGGCACCGGAAGCTGCCGCCATCCCCACACCGCCTGCTGCGGAAAATTGGCCAGACCATGGGTACGCGCGGCCAGATCGCGATTTTCACCGCCCGCTATCCCGTTGCCGCCCTTTTCCTTCATCGCCGCGAAGCGGCCCATGTCGAGGCCGGCGCAAAACGCGCGGCCCTCACCGGACAATACTACCGCCCGCAGGCCCTTTTCGGAGGCGAGCCGGCCAGAAGTGGCAACCAGCGCCTCGAACATCGCGGCATCGAGCGCGTTCATCTTGTCCGCCCGCACCAGGCGGACATCGGCGACGCCTTCCGAAATCGATACCGAAACGCGCTTCTCCATCACAGTTCTCCCTACTTGTTCTTGCTTGTTGCCGCTTTACAGAAAGGCGTTGTCCGGATTTAGTCAATCAACCAATTAACAGCAATTTTCTAGGGCGGAAACCTCCATGTTCAGCGAACAGCTTCTCGCCGGCCGGCGCATCCTTGTCACCGGCGGCGGCACCGGGCTCGGCAAATCGATGGCGGCGCGCTTCCTGCAACTCGGCGCCGAGATCCATATCTGCGGCCGTCGCAAGGGCGTCTGCGACGAAACCGCGACCGAACTGATGGACCTCCATGGCGGCCGGGTCACGAGCCACGGCGTCGATATCCGAAACCCGCTCGCGGTCGACGAGATGATCGAGACGATTTTCAGGGAAGGCCCGCTCACTGACCTCATCAACAACGCCGCCGGCAATTTCGTTTCGCGCACCCAGGATCTGACGCCGCGCGGCTTCGATGCGATCGCCAACATCGTCATGCATGGCACGTTCTACGTGACCCACGCGGTCGGCCGGCGCTGGATCGCCGCCAAACAGCGCGGCAATGTGGTGTCGATCACCGTGACCTGGGTCCGCAACGGCAGCCCCTATGTGGTGCCCTCGGCGATGAGCAAATCCGCGATCCATGCCATGACCATGTCGCTGGCGACGGAATGGGGACGTTACGGCATCCGGCTCAACACGATTGCGCCCGGTGAAATTCCGACCGAAGGCATGAGCAAGCGCATCAAGCCCGGCGACGAGGCCGGCGCACGCACCATCGCCAGAAATCCGATGGGCCGCGTCGGCAAGATGGAAGAGCTGCAGAACCTGGCGGTGTTCCTGATTTCCGGCGGCTGCGACTGGATCAACGGCGAGACCATCGCGATGGACGGCGGCCAGGCGCTGGCGACGGGCGGCAACTTCTATCAGTTGCGCGACTGGTCCGACGCCGACTGGACCCGCGCGCGCGATTCGATCAAGGCGCAGAACGAAAAGGACCGCGCGGCTAGGGGGTAGGTTTTGTCGTTTCCGCGAACGCAGCGACGACGGTGCCGTATTGTTTTTGGCGCGGGATGACGTCAAGCTCCGCGCCAACCAAAATAAAACTTCCGGGAGAAACATGTCCGTCTCAGAGGAACGCGGCAAACCTTGCCGACATGGTGCGCGCGCGGGCGAAGGCCCGCGGCAACTCGATCGTCTATGAATTCGAGGGACGCCAGACCAGTTTCGCCGAATTTGATATCAAGACCAATCGCGTCGCCAACGCGCTAAAGTGCGCTCGGCGTCCAGCCCGCGCGAGCGCATCGCCTATCTCGGCAAGAACAGCGACATCTATTTCGAGCTGCTGCTCGGCGCGATGAAGGCCAATGTGGTGATGGCGCCGGTGAACTGGCGGCTGGCCGGACCGGAGATCGCCTTCATCGTTGGGGATTGCAAGGCGCCGGTGCTGTTCGTCGGACCCGAATTCGTCGACGCAGGTGCGCAACATCAAGCCGCAATTGCCTGACGTTCGCACCGTCATCACCACCGAAGGCGGCGCGCCGGACTGGCAGGACTACACGGCATGGCGCGACGCGCAGAGCGACGAGGATCCCGAGAGTTCCGATCAGCCGGCAGGACATCGCGATCCAGCTTTACACCTCGGGCACGACAGGCAAACCCAAAGGGCGCGATGCTGTCGCACGCCAATTTTCTCAATCTGGTGGAGACCGGCAAGGACGAGAAGCCGGACTGGAACAAATGGACCGAGGACGATGTCTCGCTGGTGGCGATGCCGATTTTCCACATCGGCGGTTCCGGCTGGGGCGTGATGGGCCTCTATCACGGCGCCAAGGGCGTGATCGCCCGCGAGTTCGATCCGACCAAAGTGCTGGATTTCTTCGAACAGTCCGGAATCACCAAACTGTTCATGGTGCCGGCCGCGATGCAGTTCGTGGTGCGGCAGCCGCGCGCCCGCGAGGTGGATTTTTCGCGGCTGAAATACATGCTCTATGGCGCCTCGCCGATTCCGGCCGCGCTGCTGAAGGAATGCATCGAGGTGTTCGGCTGCGGCTTCGTGCAGATGTACGGCATGACCGAGACCACCGGCACCATCGTGGCGCTGCCGCCGGAAGATCACGTCGAGGGACTGGACCGGATGCGCTCGGCCGGCAAGGCGCTGCCGGGCGTTGAACTGGCGATCCTCGATGCCGACGGCAACCGGTTGCCGCCGGGCGAAGTCGGCGAGATCGCGACGCGGTCCGGCTCCAACATGGCCGGCTACTGGAATTTGCCGGAGGCGACCGCGAAAACGCTCGACAGCGACGGCTGGCTGCGCACCGGCGACGCCGGCTACATGGACAAGGACGGCTATCTCTATATCCACGACCGCATCAAGGACATGATCATCTCCGGCGGCGAGAACATCTATCCGGCCGAAGTCGAAAGCGCGATCTGCGACCATCCCGACGTCGCCGAGGTCGCCGTGGTCGGCGTGCCCGACGAGAAATGGGGCGAAGCGGTCAAGGCGATCGTGGTGATGAAACCGGGCAAGCACGGCGACGGCGTCCGACATCATCAACTTCACCCGCGAACGTATCGCCGGCTTCAAGACGCCGAAGTCGGTGGAGTTCATCGACGCGCTGCCGCGCAATGCCTCCGGCAAGATTTTGCGCCGCCACCTGCGCGACCCCTATTGGGAGGGCAGGGATCGGCAGGTCAATTGACCCGTCAACGCGTCACTTCCTCGCCGCGGCCGCGCGCTCGCGCATGAGACGGCGACGCTCCTTGGCTTCGTCCGACCAGACTTCATCGAGATTATAGAACTCGGGCACAACCCTCTGGTCGGGACCGATCGTCACCCACGGCTGTTTCGATGAAGTGATAAATGTGAATATCCGGCGGACACTGGCTTGGATCGTCGAGCGTGCCGACACGCAGGAAACGCACGACGGGACCGGCTTGCGGATAGTTGCTCCAGACCGCGACCTTGCAGTTCGGGCAGCGCGCGATGCGCTGGCCCTTGCCGCTCGCCGACGGCGTGTCGACGATCTCCGGCTCGGCGTTGAGGTGCTCGACCCTCTCCGCTTCGTAAAGCGCATTCCAAGCATGCGCCGTACCGGTTTCGCGCTGACACCAGGTGCAGTGGCAGGCGTGAACGATCAGCGGCCTGCCGTTGATGCGATAGCGGATATGTCCGCAGGTGCATCCACCTTCCATTTACACCCTCCCTAATGCTTCCCCGCCCCCATATAGCCGAACAGGAATCCCGCCACTTTCCGCTTCTGGATTTCCTCGCTGCCTTCGGTGATGCGGTAGCGGCGGTGATGGCGGTAGATGTGTTCGAACGGCTTGTGGCGCGAATAGCCCATGCCGCCATGCACCTGCATGGCGCGGTCGGCGGCCTCGCAGCACAAACGGTTCGCCCAGAAATTGCACATCGAGACCTTGTCGGACAGCGTGTGCTCGACCTGCGCCTGCGTCAGCTTGTCCATCTCCCAGGCGGTCTTGCGGATCAACAGCCGCAGCATCTCCGCCTGCGTCGCCAGCTCCACCAGCGGCCACTGGATCGCCTGGTTTTCGGCCAGCGCCCGGCCGAACGGTTTGCGTTCGCGCGCGTATTTGACGCTTTCCTCGATGCAATACACGGCGGCGCCCAGTGAACTCGCGGCCTGCCGGATCCGGTTCTCATGCACAAAGCATTGCGCCAGCGACAGTCCGCGGCCGATTTCGCCGAACAGCGCATCCTCGGGCACGAACACATCGGTAAAGCTGACGCGCGGGTGATCGGTCGGCATGTTGAAGGTCCACATATATTCCTCGACCTTCACGCCCTTCGTCTTGGCCGGCACCAGGAAGCAGGTGATGCCGCGCGCGTCGCCGTCATTGCCCGAGGTGCGGGCGAACAGCGCGCAATGGGTGGCGACGTGCATGCCGGTGGTCCACATCTTCTCGCCGTTGATCACCCAGCCCTTGACGCCATCGCGGGTCGCCTGCACCGCGCGGGTTTCCATGTGGGTCGCGTCCGAGCCGTGCTCGGGCTCGGTCAGTCCAAAAGTGATGCGGTATTTCCCCGTGATCGAGCCTTCGATCATCGCCTTCTGGTCGTCGCGGCCGTAGCGGTCGAGCATGGTTACCAGCGGCAGATTGCCGACGATGGAATGTTCGTTCTGCAGATCGTTGTGCAGGCCAAGCCCCTTGGAGGCAAAATGCTCGCGGATCACGGCCATCCAGAGATTGGAGCCGTCCTTGCCGCCGTAGCGCTTCGGGATCGCAAAGCGCAGGTGCCCGGCGCTGTCGGCGAGATTCTTCACCCGGCGCAGCAGCGCTTCCCATTCATGCCGCGGCAACCCGCCATTGTCGAAATCGGTGCGCGCCCATTCGCGGCGATGATCGAAGAAGCGGATGTTGTCATCGGCCTCTTCGATCGGCTTGATCTCGCGCGCGATGAATTGGTCGAGTTCGCCGAGATAGGCGACGAGATCGGCCGGCAATGCAAAATCCACGGCAGTTCTCCCAAATGACTTTCTTGTTGTTATCGCGAGGCCTTCGAATTCGACCCGCGCCGTCGATTAAGATGACAACGCCGAACCAAGTCAAGCAATGGAATGGGCTTGTGACGCGCAGGCCCCTTGCGTAATGGGGTGGCGCCGGGCGGGGCGGACAAGCTAGTATCGGCACAGGCATTCCGCGCCACAGAAAAACGCCACGGGAGCAAACATGGACTTGAAATTCTCGACAGTCACGCGCAAGGGCCCGATCACGATCGTGACGCTGTCGCGGCCCGAGGTTTACAACGCGCTGCATACGGACGCGCATTTCGAGTTGAACAAGGTGTTCGACGACTTCTCCGCCGATCCCGAGCAATGGGTCGCGATCGTCACCGGCGCCGGCGACAAGGCATTCTGCGCCGGCAACGATCTGAAATGGCAGGCGGCCGGGCGGAAAACGCGGCTGGGATAAGGGCGGATTTGCCGGGCTGACCTCGCGCTTCGACTGCGACAAGCCGATTATCGCCGCCGTCAACGGCGTCGCCATGGGCGGCGGTTTTGAAATCGCGCTGGCCTGCGATCTCATCATCGCCTCCGAGAATGCGATGTTCGCGCTGCCCGAGCCGCGCGTCGGCCTTGCGGCGCTCGCCGGCGGATTGCACCGGCTGCCGCGGCAGATCGGGCTGAAGCGCGCCATGGGCATGATCCTCACCGCGCGCCACGTCACCGCCCGCGAGGGCCATGAACTCGGCTTCGTCAATGAGGTGGTGCCGCAAGGCGAAGCGCTGGCGGCGGCGGAGCGCTGGGCCGAGACCATCTGCAAGAACTCACCGATGTCGATCCGCGCTTCCAAGCAGACGATCCAGAGGGGCCTTGCGGTCTCGCTGGAGCAGGCGATGTCAGAGCAGCGCGAATACCCCGCGGTGAAGGCGATGGCGGCGTCGCAGGATTATATCGAGGGGCCGAAGGCGTTTTCCGAAAAGCGCCCGCCGAAATGGGTGGGGAAGTGAAAGGTGCGCCGCGTCCGTTCCCGTCATTGCGAGCCAACGGGTCGCGCGAACGCGCGTCCGATGACAGGCTCCGCGAAGCAGTCCATTCCGGATCGGCAAGGGCTGGATTGCTTCGTCGCTGACGCTCCTCGCAATGACGGGTTAGTCACCTTTCGCACCCAATTCCCTTCGATACGACGCATAATTCGGCTGATCGACCGCGAGCTTGTCCATCGTGGTCTGCCACAAATGATCGGCAAGTCCCGGCGTTTGCAGGTCGACCTCGCCTTTGGCGATGCGATCGGCGAGCGCGCGGTTGAGCTCAGGGAGCGAGCCCTGCATGCCCAGTAGTCGCGACAGCCGCGCGGCTTCCGCGGCATCGCTGCCCTCCTCCAGCCTGAGCTGTCGCGTTACCAGGTCGAGCGCGTTGATCGAGACCCGCAGCTTGAATGCGTTGTGCCCGCTGATCTGAGGCGCGATGTCGTTGCGCAGGAAATCGGCGACCGCCTTAGCAGCTCTTCCGGTGTCGGTTCGTCCTGCATCGTCACTTCTCCTCGCGGCGCCAGCAACCGTAGCAAATCTATCTCGGTTTCCGACGAGCGGCGGCCGATCATGGCGCGCTCGAGGGAATGCTCGGGTCCGATGCGAAAACGCCGCATCATGCCGCAGCACATCACGCCCCAGCGCAACGTCCCCACCACTTCCCAGAACATGACGCGCGCGGGATCGACCCGTCGGCCGGCCGCCTCGTATCCGGCAAACAGCTCCTCGCGCGACCCTAGACCGCCCACCGGCTTGTCGATCTCGCCGAAGCGCCAGGAATTGACGCAGATCCACCCCAGGTCCTCCATGGGATCGCCAACATGCGCGAGCTCCCAGTCCAGCACCGCGCGCACGCCGTCGGGGCCGATGATGAGATTGCCGTGACGGAAATCGCCGTGCACCAGCGTCACCTCCCGGGACGGACCGGGATCGTGGTCGCGCAGCCAGCGCAGCGCCAGTTCGAACACCGGTCGCGGCCAATCGAAACTACGGTAGTCGCCGCTCAAGCTCGGCAATTTCTGTCGCCACTGTCACGTGGCGAAGTTCAGGCAGTTGCGGCTGGTCCAATCCGTGGATGCCAGCCAGAACTTTACCAAGCTGGCGCGCCAGTTTCGGGCGGGCTAACGCAAACTGCTCGTCGCGCAAAATCTTGCGCGCGATGGTCTCACCCTCGACCCGCTGCATGATGAAACCGGTGCCGAGTTCGTCCTGCGGCTCAAGCACATGCAACACAAGCGGCGACGGCAGGCCGGCATCGTGTGCAAGCTGCATCAGGATCGCCTCGGCATTCAGCCCGGCCGCGCGCGCCGGCGCCAGGCCATAGCCCGGGGGCGCGCGCCGCAGGATCGCGCCGATGTTGCCATCGGGATGGACGATGTCGAACGACCAGGTCTCCTGGCTGGCGCCGCCGGAGAGCCTGACCGCGCCGGCGACGCCGGTCGCGCCCGGATACCACGAGCCGACCCCACGCCCGAGTTGCTGCTTCGATCATTTGCCTTTGAACTTCGCCGGGCGTTTCTCAAGGAAGGCGGTGACGCCCTCCTTGAAATCCTCCGCCGCGCCCGCAATCCGCTGTGACTCGAATTCAAGGTTGAGCTGGTCCTCGAACGAATTGTCCGGGCTGTCCCAGTACATTTTGCGGATCAGCGACAGCGCCACGGTCGGGCCGTTCGCGAGCTCATGCGCGAGCTTCATGGTCTCTTCCATCAACGCAGCGTCGTCATAGACCCGGTTGACGAGACCCCATTCCAGCGCCTTCTCGGCCGGAAGCCGTTCGCCCATCAGGGACAATTCCACCGAGCGCGCCTTGCCGATCAGCCGCGGCAACAGCCAGGTCGATCCGCAGTCCGGCACGAGGCCGATGCGGCGGAACGCTTGCAGGAAATACGCCGAGCGCGCGCACAGGATCATGTCGCCCATCAAGGCAAAACTCATGCCGGCGCCGGCGGCGGCGCCATTGACGGACGTGACGATCGGACAGTGCAGATTTCTGAGACGGCGCAGGAACGGATGATACGCCGTCTCAAGCGCGGCGCCGGCGTTGGTTCGGCCTCCCGGCTTTGTATTGTTACG
The DNA here is from genome assembly GCA_963735835.1 of uncultured Alphaproteobacteria bacterium. Taxonomy (GTDB): domain Bacteria; phylum Pseudomonadota; class Alphaproteobacteria; order Rhizobiales; family Xanthobacteraceae; genus Bradyrhizobium. Next base: position 159,758 of record CAVTNA010000048.1, read on the forward strand.
GCCCTGCAGGTTGGCGCCGGCACAAAACGCCCGTCCCGCGCCTGATATCACGAGGCATCGCACTTCGCCGCGCCGGTCGTCGATCTCGTCGAGGGCGTCTGCCAGACCGCCGAGCATGTCCATGGAGACCGCGTTCATCACCTCCGGATGATCGAGCTTCAGGATCGCCACCGGGCCGTCGATATCGAGCGTAACGTGCTTGAACTGCATCTGTTTCCTCATGATTGGGGTCCGCGCTATCTCGCCCCGCGGTACAGGGGTTTCGATCTCGAACCCATATTTGATTTTCTGGGCAGGCTTGTCCATGGTCGTAACGGAAACATCTGCCGCCAGCGGACGCACGTCCCGGGCGTGTCAACCCAGACTGGAGACGCTCATGAGTATTTTCGACCTCACCGGCCGCGTGGCCGTCATCACCGGCGGCAATGGCGGCATCGGTCTCGGCATCGCGCAGGCGCTGGCAGCTAGCGGCTGCAACGTCTCGATCTGGGGCCGCAATGCGGAGAAGAACAAGAGCGCCGCCGCCACCATGGCCGGCTGTCCGGGCAAGGTCGATACCCGGATCTGCGATGTCAGCGATCCCGCCTCGGTGAAATCGGCGATGGCCGCCACGCTGGAGCGGTTCGGCCGGGTCGACGGCTGTTTTGCCAACGCCGGCATCGGCGGCGGCGGACGCCACGCCTTCATCGACCGCACCGAGCAACAGTGGCGGAGCATGTTCGCCACCAACCTCGACGGCGTCTTTCATGTGTTTCAGGCCGCGGCGCGCCACATGACCGAACGCGCCACATCAGGCGACCCCTTCGGCCGTCTGGTCGCGACCTCGAGCCTGGCGTCGATTTTCGGCACCGCGCGCAACGAACATTACGCCGCGACCAAGGCCGCCATCAACGCGCTGGTCCGTGCGCTTGCGGTCGAACTGGCGCGCCAGGGCGTCACCTCCAACGCTATCCTGCCGGGCTGGATCAAGAGCGACATGACGGCCGGCATCATGGCCAACGATAAATTCGTGGCCAATGTGATGCCGCGGATTCCGATGCGGCGGTTCGGCGAGCCTGCGGATTTCGGCGGCATCGCCGTCTATCTCATGAGCAAGGCGTCGTCCTATCACACCGCCGATTGTTTCGTGATCGACGGCGGGTATACGGCGTTCTGATCAAGGATGTACCTGGTGTCTCGTCGCCGCGGCGGCAGCGACGACGCAATCATTCTGGAGATCACGACATGCGACTGACAACCCCGCGGGTGGGACCCGTTGCGGCCGAAAGCTGGACTGAGGAACAGCGCGAGATCGTGGGGCCCATGCTGGCGCGTGGTCCGCTACTCAATATCTTCCGCACCCTGCTCGCCCATCCCCCGGCGGCCAAGGCCTTCCTGGTTTGGGGCGGTTATATCCTGGGCCGCAACAACACCCTGCCGCGGCGCGAGCGCGAGATCGTCATCCTTCGCACCGGTTTCCTCTGCCGCTCCGGTTATGAGTGGACCCAGCATGTGCCGATCGGTCGCCGCGCCGGCCTGACCGATGACGAGATCGCCCGAATCAAGCTTGGTGCGGACGCACCCGGCTGGAGCGAAGCCGATGCGGCGCTGCTGCGGGCGACCGACGATCTGCATCGCGAGCAGTTCATCACCGAACCGGTCTGGGCGGAACTGACGCGTCACTTTGGGGAACGCCAGCGCATGGATGTGGTGTTCACGGCGGGCCAGTACACCCAGGTTTCGATGCTGCTCAACAGCTTCGGCGTCCAGCTGGACGAAGGCCAGGTCCTCGATCCCGATCTGAGGGCTTTTTGAGTGCGCTTGTCTCCTGCCAAGGCGCAGACCTCGAACCTGTCGCGACCCTAAATCGGCCTTTGTCAGCGCTGAGGTCCCATGAAGCGATGGGCGTGCTCGGCACACAGGATATGATGATGCAGGTTAGCGATCCATTGTCGGCCGGAAACCGTCATATTCAGATATTTTATGCCATCCTCTATGTGCGTCGATACGCTGTTCCAGAAAAAGGCGGGGTACTTGTCAATAATGTCGGCCGGCGACGAATATCCGAGTTGCCGGTTCATTCCGATCTCTTCAAATTCGCTATAGAGCGCGTTCGCCTTGCGCGAATACATCGGATCGCCAAGCTGTCCTATCAGATCGGCAGCCTGGACTAATTTTGGCTCCATGGCCCCGTTGCGTGCGATCCGGCAGCGCCGGAAAGCGCGTCATCTCGATTGCGGCCGCAATACGAGACGCGTCGATCGTCGGTGACTTTCCAAGGCGCTCAAGTGCAAACAGCTTGGATCGATCGACGTGATAAGCCGAGAGAGCTGCATCTGATGCACCGCGAGGAAGAGTAATTCTCTTTCCGCTCGCGTCCACCACGAACTCGGTCTCGGTATCGCCGCTCAGAATTCCGCGCATATAGCCGATATCGTGCAATAGACATGCGACGATCAAATGGCTGTAATCCGAAGGCTCTACTCGCTGTGAAAGCGTCATTCCGTGCAGGATGTCACGGCCGACCATCGTGACCTGCAGTGTGTGCTCGAAGTTATGGTAAAGTGCATCGCTTCTGGCCAGACATTCAATGGTACTGCGCGCCAGGGAACCTAAACGCTCAGCCACATCGTCGTGTGCTGGACCAAAAACCTCGCGGAAATCCTTGGCAAGAAACTTGCCAAGCTTGTTGGCCGCTAATGCCGTGATCGTCTTCATCGATCACCTCCAGAACGGCGATGTTATCATTTTGCCAAAGAACTGGAAGGCGAAATGCGCGCCGGGCCAGCGCGATCTGAAGAGTGCAGCTGGACCTATCGAGGCCAGCGCTGCAAGCGCGCCGATCCGGCTGGAGTTGCGCAAGTCGGCGGCGCAATTGCGCCGCCGAGCACACCTCAGGATGACGCGACCATTTTCTGCGGCTGAGTTGCCATGCCCATCGCAAATCCCTCGTAACCGTTCGCCGCGACGTCGTTGCAGATCTGGCGATAGACCCCGACGCCGCCGATATAGGGCATGAATATCTGCGGCTTGCCCGGGATATTGGCGCCCATGTACCAGGAATTGGCCTGCGGATAGAGCGTGGTGTGCGCGACCTCGTTGACATGCGCTACCCATTTGTCCTCGGCCTCCTTCTTCGCTTCCATGGTATCGAGGCCGTGGTCGCGCATGAAGGCGATGCAGTCGGCGATCCAGTCGACGTGCTGCTCGATCGAGACGATCATGTTTGATAGCACCGACGGACTGCCCGGGACCGGTGATGATGAACAAATTGGGAAATCCCTCGCTCATCAGGCCGAGATAGGTTTTGGGGCCTTCGGCCCATTTCTGGTTCAGCGTCTGTCCATGCCGGCCGCGAATATCGATCTTCGCCACTGAACCGGTCATGGCGTCGAACCCGGTCGCCATCACCAGCGCATCGACTTCGTAATCCCTGGCCTTGGTGCGCACCGCGCGCGGCAATATCTCCTCGATCGGATTGGATCTGATGTCGACCAGCGTCACATTCGGGCGGTTGAATGTCGCGTAGTAGTCGGTATCGACGCAAATGCGCTTCGAGCCGATCGGATGATTGTTGGGCTGCAGCAGCCTGGCCGTCTCGGGATCCCTGACGATGTCGGCGATCTTTTCGCGGACGAAATTGGCGGCGGTGTCGTTGGCCGCCTTGTCGAGCGCGAGGTTGTTATAGACCGACATGAAGGTGAGGCCGCCGAGGCTCCAGCGCGATTCATATTTGGCACGCCGCTCGTTGTCGCCATCGTCAAGCGCGCCGCGATCGGGCATCTCGGTATAGATGCCATTGCGCGACTCTTCGCGCGCAAAGCGCCTGATTTCCGGATATTTTGCGCGAAACGCCTCGCGCTGCTCTGTCGTCAGCGCGGCGTTGCGGGCGGGAATGGAAAAATTCGCGGTGCGCTGAAACACCGTGAGATGGCTGGCCTGTTCGGCGATGACAGGCACCGACTGGATCGCCGACGATCCCGTGCCGATCACGCCGACGCGCAGGCCGGTGAAATCCACTGGTTCGTGCGGCCAGTGGCCGGTGTGATAGACCCTGCCCTTGAAATCGGCGAGACCCTTGATGTCGGGCATCCGCGCGTTCGACAGGCAGCCGGTGGCGAGCACAACGTATTTTGCGGTCACGGTCTTGCCGTCGGACGTGGCGACCTGCCACAAGTTCGGCGCTCTCGTCGAAGGTCGCCCGATCGACGCGGGTATTGAGCTGAATATCGCGGCGCAGATTAAAACGGTCGGCGACGTGGTTGGCGTATTTCAAAATCTCCGGCTGCGGCGCGTAGCGCTCGCTCCAGTTCCATTCCTGCTGCAGTTCGTCGGAAAACGAATAGGAATACTGCATGCTTTCGACATCGCAGCGCGCGCCGGGGTAACGGTTCCAGTACCAGGTGCCGCCGACGTCGCCACCCTGCTCATAGACCCGCACGGAAAATCCCTGCCCGCGCAGCCGGTGCAGCATGTACATTCCCGCAAAGCCCGCGCCGACCACGACGACATCGTAGGTCTCGGCGCCGCGGCGTGGCTTTTGCCGGGAACGGATTGCAAGGCGGACATTCGAACTCCCTCGGATTTTTCTGGTGTTGCCAGCCAGCATTCTATCCCCGGCGTGAAAGCGCAAGCGACAAAAATGCAGCTTGCACGCTGGATATTTTGCCCCGCGGAATGCGCCATAAACGACACCCGCCATAACGAGGTTACTCGGCGTCTCCGCGCAAGATTGCCCGGGGAAACCGGCTTGGCTTCGGCGCCCATGATGGGCTAGCGTCATCCGAGCATTTGCCAAACCAAGAACGAGCAGCGCCAAAAGGCCGCCAGCGGGAGTGAACACAACCATGAAATCGCCGATCTGCGACATGCTGGGAATCGAATTTCCGCTGCTCGCCTTCAGCCATTGCCGCGACGTGGTGGCCGCGGTCAGCCGTGCCGGCGGGTTCGGCGTGCTCGGCGCCACCGCGCATTCGCCCGAATCGATCGAGCAGGAACTGAAATGGATCGACGATCACGTCGACGGCAAGCCTTATGGGCTCGACGTGCTGATCCCCGAGAACATTTCGACCTCGGGCGAGAAGGACGTCACCTGGAAAAGCCTGGAAGCGCGGATTTCGCCGGAGCATCGCGCCTTCACCAAGAACCTGCTGAAGAAATACGGCATCGAGCTGACGACGACCAATGTCGCCGACAACCAGCCGCAGCCGTTCGACGCGCAGCGCGCGCTGGAAGTGCTCGACGTGTCGTTCCGCCATCCGATCCGGCTGATCGCGAATGCGCTCGGCGTGCCGCCGAAGGCGATGATCGAGATGGGCAAGCAGCACGGCGTGCCGGTGGCGGCCCTGGTCGGCGCCAAGGAGCATGCGCTGCGCCAGGTCGCGGCCGGCGTCGATATTCTGGTGGTGCAGGGCACCGAGGCCGGCGGCCATTGCGGCGAGGTCTCGACCATGGTGCTGGTGCCCGAGGTGATCAAGGCGATCAAGCCGATCCGCGACGTGCCGGTGCTGGCCGCGGGCGGCATCATGACCGGACGTCAGATGGCGGCGTGCATGGCGATGGGCGCCGCCGGCGCCTGGACCGGCTCGGTGTGGCTGGCGACGGTCGAATCCGAGACCACCGAAATCTTCCGCGAAAAGATGATCGCGGCCTCCTCGCGCGACGCCGTCCGCTCCAAGGGCCGCACCGGCAAGCCGGCGCGGCAGCTGCGCTCGGTCTGGACCGATGCCTGGGATCGCGGCGCCCGACAGCCCCGGCGCGTTGCCGATGCCGCTGCAGAGCATCATCAGCCGCGACGCCTTCAACTCGATCGATCGCGCCGCGGCCGCCGGCAACGCCCAGGCGCGCGACCTCGTCAGCTACTTCGTCGGCCAGGGCGTCGGCCTGATCGACAGCGTGAAATCCGCCGGCGCCGTGGTGCAGGAATTCAAGGAAGATTTTATCGAGGCGGTGGAGCACATGAACGCGCTGGTGGCGGAGTAGCGATCACCGTCATTGCGAGGAGCGAAGCGATCGTCAGCAATCCGATGCTGCTTGCACCAGACCCGATGGATTGCTTCGACGCGCAATTGCCATCGTCTTCGAGACGCGCGCAATGCGCGACTCGCTTCGCTCGCAATGACGGATGACAGCTCTATATTGAGAAAGCGAAAAACAAGAAAACCAATGACAGCCGCTCCCCCATCCCCGAAGACCGCATCCCCGTCATCGTCGGCGTCGGCGAAATCGTCGATCGTCCGAAGGAGATCGCCACCGGACTCGAGCCGCTCGCCCTGCTGGAAGAGGCGCTCAAGCGCGCCGAAGCGGACAGCGGCGGCAAGCTGCTGGGCGAGATCCAGTCGCTCGACATCGTCAACTTCCTGAGCTGGCGCTACCGCGATCCGGAAAGCCAGCTCGCCGACCGTCTCGGCATCAAGCCCAGGCATGCCTATTACGGCCCGGTCGGCGGCGAGAGCCCGATCCGCTATCTGCATGAGGCGGCACAGCGCATTGCGCGCGGCGAATGCAGCGTCGCCGCGGTCTGCGGCGCCGAAGCGCAGTCGCACCGCGACCAAGGCCGAACGCGCCGGCGTCGACATTGCCGTGGACGCCGTTCGCGCATGATGTCGAGGAGCCGAAACGCGGCGCGGCGTTCCAGAAGCCGATGGCGGTGAAGCTCGGCGTGTTCAGGCCGGTGACGGTCTATCCGTTCTACGAAGCCGCAACCTCGGCGCATTGGGGCCAGACCCCGCGCGAGGCGATGGCGGAATCCGGCGAGTTGTGGTCGACCTATTCCGAACGTCGCCTCGCAGAACCCCAACGCCTGGCTGAAGCGGCGCTTCACGCCGGACGAAATTACAACGCCGACGCCGGACAACCGCCTGATCGCCTGGCCCTATACAAAACTGATGGTGGCCAATCCGACCGTCAATATGGGCGCGGCGGTGCTGATGACCAGCCTTGCGAAAGCACGCGCCGCCGGCATTCCGGAGGATCGCCTGGTCCACGTCTGGGGCGGCGCATCGGCGGAAGAGCCGCGCGACTATCTGATCCGCGACCAGTTTTTCGAGAGCCATCCGCAGAACGCCGTGCTCAAGGCGGTGATGGATCTCGTCGGCGGCGACGGCAAGGCGTTCGACGCCATCGAGCTCTACAGCTGCTTTCCCTGCGTGCCGAAGATGGCGCGGCGGACGCTCGGGCTCGGGCGCCGACGTGCAGCCGACGGTGACCGGCGGGCTGACGTTCTTCGGCGCGCCGCTCAACACCTACATGACGCATGCGGCCTGCGCGATGGTGCGCAAGCTGCGCAACGGCGCAAAGCTCGGCCTGCTCTACGGCCAGGGCGGCTTCGTCACCAAGCATCATGGCCTGGTGCTGTCGCGGCAGGCGCCGCAGGCGCCGCTGGCGCAGGACACCAGCGTGCAGGCGGAAGCCGACCGGCATCGCGGCGCGGTGCCGGACTTCGTCACCGAAGCCAGCGGCAAGGGCACGGTCGAGAGCTTTACCGTGCTCTATGGCCGCAACGGCGAGGTCGAGCACGGCGTGGTGATGCTGCGGACACCGGACAATGCCCGCGCGCTGGCGCGGGTGCCCGCGCATGACGGCGCGACGCTGGCGCATCTTCTGAACATGGACCGCACGCCGGTGGGATCGTCAGGCGATATCGTCAGCGCGGAGGATGGCGTGCTGGAGTGGCGGGTGGGTTGATCGTCAGCCCTTCACGCCCTGCTTTTCCGAAACCGTCGCGGGCTTGCCCTTGCGCACCGGCAACGCGGACCTGATCGCCGTCGGCGATGCCGTCGGGCGGCGCGACGATGATGCGGTCGTCCGCAGAGATGCCTGAGGCCAGTTCGATGTCGCGGCCGAGATCGCGGGCGATGGTCACGGTCTTGAACAACACCCTGTCGTCCGCACCCACGGTCGCCACCCGCAGGCCGTTCTGGTTGAAGATCAGGGCGCTCGCCGGAATATGCAGCGGCACGGCGTCGCGCTGCAGGCTCATGCGGACATTGGCATAGCCGCCCGGCATCAACTCGCCCCCGGGGTTGTCGAGCGCAAGCTGCATCCGCGTCGTGCCGGAGCTGACATCGACGGATTGCGACGAGGCCTCGACCGTCGCGTCGAAGGTCCGGGTCGGATATTCCGGCATCGAGATCACGGCCTTGGCGCCGATCTTGATCGCGGGCACGTAGCTCTGGGGAACGTTGACATAGACCCGCAGCTTGCTGATGTCGGAAATCACGAACATCGCAGGGCCGCTGCCGCCGCCCGCATTGATCAGCGCGCCGACATCGGTGTCGCGGGCGGTGACCACGCCGTCGAACGGCACGGTGATCTTCTTGTAGCCGGCCAGCGCTTCCAGCCGCTCGACATTGGCCTGGCCGGAATTGACCGCGGCCTTCTTGTTGGAGAGGTCGGCGGAGCGCTCGTCGATTTCCTGCATCGAAACGAAATTCGAGGCGATCAGCGATTTGCGGCGGGTCAGCGTGGCTTCGGACAGTTTCGCGCTGGCCTCCTGGCTGGCGAGATCGGCGCGCGCCTGCAGCAGCTGCTGGTCGAGATCCGGCGCCTCGATTTCGGCGATCACCTGACCGGCCTTGACCTTGGCGCCGATATCGGCGCTCCAGCTCTTCAGGTAGCCGCTGACGCGCGCAAAGATCGGCGCGCGATAATAGGCCTCCAGCCGGCCCGGCAGGTCGATGGTGGCGTTAAGAACCTTGGCGTCGGGCAGCACCACCGCGACCGTCGGAATGGCCTGGTTGTCGGTCCATTCGCGCAACCTGGCGCTGGAATCCTCGCGCGCCCGGATGCCGGTCACCACCACAAGCACCGCGGCGACGCCCGCCACGATGCCGAATATGCCCAACTTCCGGCGGGAGACCGGAGAGCTCTGTTCAGTGGGCATGCGAAGTCTCCGGTGCGGCCACGGCTTTGGCGCCTTGCTTCTTGTGTACCATACTAAAAACCACGGGAACAAACATCAGGGTGGCGATGGTCGCGAAGATCAGGCCTCCGACCACGGCGCGGCCGAGCGGCGCGTTCTGTTCGCCGCCCTCGCCGAGCGCCAGCGCCATCGGCGTCATGCCGATGATCATCGCCAGCGCGGTCATCAGCACCGGGCGGAAGCGCACGAAGCCGGCTTCGATCGCCGCGGCGACGGGATCGCCCAGCACTTCATAGCGTTCCCTGGCGAAGCTGATCACCAGCACGCTGTTGGCGGTGGCGACGCCCATGCACATGATCGCGCCGGTGAGCGCGGGGACCGACAGCGTGGTCTGGGTCGAGAACAGCATCCAGACGATCCCGGCCAGCGCCGCCGGCAGCGCCGTGATGATCACGAACGGATCGGACCATGACTGGAAGTTCACCACGATCAGGAAGTAGATCAGCACGATCGCGGCCAGCAGCCCGAACAGCAGCCCGGAAAACGCGCTGTTCATGGTCTGCACCTGGCCGAGCAGAACCACCGACGAGCCCTTCGGCACCTCCTTCGCGGTGTCCGCGATCACGCGCTTGACGTCGGCGGCGACCGCGCCGAGATCGCGCCCCTGCGGCGTCGCGTAGATCTGCACCATCGGCTGGATATCGTATTGCGAGACCACCGCGCTCGAGGACGACCGCGTGATATTGGCGATGCCGCCGAGGATCGGCGGCACGGCGGTATTGCCACCGGATATCGGCAACGTCTCCAGCGCGCTCAGCGAATCGATCTGGTATTGCGGGGTCTGCATCACGATCGAATAGGACACGCCGTTGTCGGGATTGAGGTAGTAGGTCGGCGCGATCTGCGCGCTGCCTGCCAGATTGACGACGAGGCTGTTGGTGACATCGCGTTCGGTCAAGCCCGACATATTGCGCGCGGGTCCGGTCGACATCGATATTGAAGCTTGGATTGTTGGGCGACTGCTGGATGCGCGCGTCCGCAATGCCGGGTATCCGGCGAATCCGGCTCAGCAGTTTACTGGCGTAGGCGAAATTCGCATTCACATCCGCGCCGCGGACCTGAAGGTCGATCGGCGCCGGCGCGCCGAAATTCAGGATCTGGCTGACGATATCGGCCGGCAGGAACGCGAACGTCATGCCGGGAAAAGCGCGCGGAAGCTGTTCCCTGAGCGCCTGAACATATTCGACTGGTCGGCCGGTGCCCTTCCTTCAGCTTGATCTGGATATCGCCGTCCTGCGAGCCGATCACGCCGGTGTTGTTGTAGGTCATGTTGATGCCGCTGATCGGCATGCCGATATTGTCGGCGAGCGTGTCGATTTCGTCCGGCGGAATGATCTTGCGGATCGCCTTCTGCACGTCGGCGAATTGATTGGCGCTTTCCTCGACGCGGGTGCCGACCTGGGTGCGGACATGCATCAGGATCGAGCCGGAATCGACCGAGGGAAAGAAATTCTGCCCGAGATACGGCACCAGCAGGAACGACAGCCCGACGAAGCCGAGAAAGCCGATCACGAACACCGGCCGCCGTGTCATCGCCATCGACAGCAGGTCGCGGTAGCCGGACGCGCACGCGCTCGAACCGCGCCTCGAAGCCGCGCTGAAACCGCACCAGCGGGTTGCGCGACGGCTGCGGCTCTCGCCTTCGGCATGGGCGACATGCGGCTGCAGCAGATATTTCGCCATGGTCGGCACCAGCGTGCGCGACAGGAGGAACGACCAGATCATCGCGAACATCACCGCTTCGGCCATCGGCACGAACAGAAACCGCGCCACGCCTTGCAGGAAGAACATCGGCACGAACACGATGCAGATGCACAGCAGCGAGACGAAGGCCGGCGTCACGATCTGGTTGGCGCCGTCCATGATCGAGGTTTCGACGCCCTTGCCGTGTTCCAGATGCCAGTTGATGTTCTCGATGGTGACGGTGGCATCGTCGACGAGGATGCCGACCGCGAGCGCTAGGCCGCCGAGCGTCATGATGTTGAGCGTCTCGCCGATCGCCGACAGCATCACGATCGCGCCGAGCACCGAGAGCGGGATCGAGACCGCAATGATGATCGTCGAACGCCAGCTGCCGAGAAACAGCAGGATCATCACGCTGGTTAAAAGCGCGGCGATGATGCCTTCATAGGCGACGCCGGTAATGGCCCCGCGGACGAACAGCGACTGGTCGCCGATGAAGCCGATCTTCAGCGCGTCGGGCAGCGAGTCCTTGACGTCGATGACCTTCTGCTTGATGCCGGCGATGATATCGAGCGTCGAGATCGAGCCCGCTTTCAGCACCATCATCAGCACCGAGCGGTTGCCGTCGACATGGACGATGTTGGTCTGCGGCGGATTGCCGTCGCGCACGCTGGCGACGTCGCGGACGTAGACCATCGCGCCGTTCACGGTCTTGATCGGCAGGTCGCCGAGCTCGTCCATCTTCAGCGGCGAGTTGTTGAGCTGGATGTTGTATTCGAAGGCGCCGATCTTCTGCGTGCCGACCGGCGTGATCAGGTTTTGCGCGGCGAGCGCGTTGGCGACGTCCTGCCCCGACAGCCCGCGCGCCTGCAGGGCCTGCGGATTGAGATCGATCTGCACCTGGCGCTGCTTGCCGCCGAACGGATAAGGAATCGCGGCGCCCGGCACCGTGATCAGCGGCGTGCGCAGCTGGTTGATGCCGATGTCGGCGAGATTCTGCTCGGTGAGGCCGTCGCCGGATAGCGCGACCTGGATGATCGGAACCGTCGACGCGCTGTAGTTCAGGATCAGCGGCGGCGTGGCGCCGGGCGGCATCGCCTTGATCAGCGTTTGCGAGATCGCGGTGACCTGGGCGTTGGCGGTGCGGATATCGACGTTGGGCTGAAAGAAGATCTTGACGATGCCGAAGCCGTTATAGGAATTGGCGACGATGTGTTCGATATCGTTGACCGTCGTCGTCAGCGCCCGCTGAAACGGCGTGGTGATCCGGCCCGCCATCTGGTCCGGCGGCAGGCCGGTGTACTGCCAGACGACGCCGATCACGGGGATGCGGATGTCCGGGAAAATGTCGGTCGGCGTGCGCAGCGCGGCGAGCGGCCCGATAATCAGCAGCAGCAGCGCGAGCACGACGAACGTGTAGGGCCGGCTGAGCGCGATGCGGACCAGTGCAATCATAAAACAGGCATTCCTTGGTCAGGCGAAGGGCGTGGAACCCGCGCGCCAATGGAGCGATTGGCTCGGGCTGATTTACCCGAATCGCGGTGAAATAGCCAACATCCGGCTGCGGTTCCGGCATGCAGCCGGAGCTTGCCGAGGTGGAATTCAGCGCATCAGCTCGAGCGCATCGGAGAAAAATTCCGTGCCGCCGAAATTGCCTGATTTCAGCGCCAGCAGCATGTCGCCGTCCTTTGCGCCGACCGCGCGCAGCACCGGCACGCCGGCGGCGATTTCCGCGCCCACCAGAAAGCCGGGAATCCCCAGGCGATCCACCACGGCGCCGGAGGTTTCGCCGCCGGCGACCACCAGCCGCCGCACCCCGGCTCGCACCAGGCCTTCGGCGATGTCGGCCATCGCCTGCTCGATGGCGTGGCCGGCGGCGTCGCGGCCGTGACGCGCCTGCAGGGCCGCGACCTGATCCGGCGTCGAACTGGAGGCGATCAGGACCGGACCTTGTCCGAGCCGCTCTCTGGCCCAGGCGAGCGCGCGCCGGGCCTCGTCCTTGCCGGCGACGACCCGTTCGGGATCGAGATGCAGCACCGGCATCGTCGGCTTCGGCGTTGGCGATCTGCTGCAGCGTCGCCTGCGAGCAACTGCCGGCAAGGCACGCCGCCGGTCCGCCGACCGGAGCATCGGCGATCGCGTTCGGCGCATTCGATGTGACCTTGCCGGAGGCGACCAGCGCGCGGGCGAGACCGAGCCCGAGGCCGGATGCGCCGACGGAGAGCGCGATGATCCAGCGCGACCTTGCCGATGGTTTCGAGATCGCGGTCGAACACCGCATCCACGATCGCAGCGCCGAAACCTTGCTCGGCGAGATCGGCGAGACGCGCGCGGACGGCATCGGGCCCGCGCGCGATGTCGGCGAGATCGACGAGCCCGACTTTGGTCTTGCTCTGGCGCGCCAGCACCCGCACCAGATTGGAATCGTGCATCGGGTTGAGCGGATGATCCTTCAGCGGGCTTTCGTTCAGCGGCACCGAGCCCGACGAACAGATTGCCCATGATAGACGGTGCGGCCGGTCTCCGGAAACGCCGGCGTCACCAGCACGATCGTCTCGCCGCAATCGGCGCGCAGCGCGTCCATCACCGGGCCGATATTGCCGGCGTCGGTGGAATCGAAGGTCGAGCAGATCTTGAACAGCACGTGAGCGGCGCCGCGCCCGCGCAGCCATTTTTCGGCCTCGCGCGAGCGCGACACCGCAAGGCCGGCCTCGATCGACCGGCTCTTCAGCGACACCACCACCGCGTCGACCTCGGGCAGCGCGAGATCGTCAGCGGGCACGCCGATGGTCTGCACGGTGCGCAGGCCGCAGCGGGTCAGCGTGTTGGCGAGATCGGAGGCGCCGGTGTAGTCGTCGGCGATGCAGCCCAGAGATACTTTCGCCAGCGTCACGGCTTCACTCCGGCATAAGGCTTGAACCAGCCGAGGCCGTCGGTGGTCTTGCCGCGCGGGTTATATTCGCAGCCGACAAAGCCGCCATAGCCGAGCCGGTCGAGTTCGGCGAACAGGAACGGATAGTTCAGTTCCTCGCCGTCGGGCTCGTTGCGCGAGGGAATGCTGGCGATCTGGATGTGGCCGATGATCGGCATCATCTCGCGCAGCCGCATGGTGACGTCGCCATGGATGATCTGGCAGTGATAGATGTCGAACTGCAGTTTCAGGTTGGGGATTTTCAGCTCGACGATCAGGTCGCGCGCGAAGGCAAAATCGTTGAGGAAGTAGCCGGGCACGTTGCGCGGGTTGATCGGCTCGATCACGACGTCGAGGCCGTGGGGCGCGAAAAATTCCGCCGCCCACGCCACCGATTTGTAGAACGCCTCCACCGCCTTGGGATCGCTGCGGCTGGCGATGCCCGCCATCAGATGCACGCGCTTGACGCCGGTCGCCTGCGCATAGGGCAGCGCGGTGCGCAGGCTCTGCCTGCAGATCGTCGAAACGCTCCGGCAGCGCCGCAAAGCCCTTTTCGCCGGCCTCCCAGTTGCCCGGCGGCAGGTTGAACAGCGCCTGCGTCAGGCCGTTGCGGTGCAGCCGCTCGCCGACCTCCTCCGCCGGATGATCGTAGGGAAACAGGAATTCGACGGCGGTGAAGCCCGCTTTCGCCGCCGCCTCGAAGCGGTCGAGGAACGGCACCTCGTTGAACATCATGGTGAGATTGGCGGCGAAACGGGGCATCGACTGTCCTCTTGTTCGTTCGATTGCTATTTCGGCTCGCCGGGCAGATGCGTGCCGGTGACGCGGGCATACATCCGCGCCACCGAGGCATCGTCGTCGCGGCCCATGCCGGAGGCCGCCGTCATCAGGAACATCTGCAGCGCGGCGGCCGCCACCGGCACCGGGAATTTCGCCGATGCGCGCCATGTCCTGGATGATGCCGAGGTCCTTGACGAAAATCTCCACCGCGCTGCGCGGGGTGTAGTCGCCGTCGAGCACGTGCGGCATGCGGTTCTCGAACATCCAGGAATTGCCGGCGGAGGCCGTGATCACCTCATAGACTTTGCGGATGTCGAGGCCCTGCTTGGCGGCGAAGGTGATCGCCTCCGAGGCGGCGGCGATATGCACGCCGGCGAGCAGCTGGTTGATCATCTTGAAGGCGGCGCCCTGCGCCGGCGGCATCGCCGAGTTCGTAGAGTTTTGCCGCCATCGCATCGAGCGCGGGCCGTGCCTTGGCGAAGGCGGCCGGGCTGCCGGAGGCGAGAATGGTCAGTTCGCCCTGCGCCGCGCGCTGCGCGCCGCCGGAGATCGGCGCGTCGAGATAGTGCCGGCCGGTCGCCTCCAGTTGTTTCGCCAGCCGCCGCGCGACGTCCGGGTCCATGGTCGCGGACGAGACGAACACGGCGTCCTTGGCCAGCGTTTCGGCGACGCCGTCGGCGCCGAACAGGATGGTTTCGGTCTGGGCGGCGTTGACGACGACGCTGACGACGATGTCGGCGCCTTTGGCGGCTTCCGCCGGCGTCTTGGCGCCCTTGCCGCCGTCGGCGACGAACCGCGCCACCGCATCGGCCGAGACGTCGCAGCCGGTGACGTCGAAACCCGCGCGCTGGAGCGAGGTCGCCATGCCAAAGCCCATCGAGCCCAGCCCGATGACGGCGACGCGCGGTTTTGGACGGATTCAGGCATGCGGCGATTCCTCACGGGGTTCCTCTTGCGGCCGATTTCGGATGCGGCTTTGCCTCTGGGTATCACGGCTTGGCCGCGCTGCCAAAGCATGAGACAAGGCGGCAAACGAGGATGCTGCCATGAGCGAAACCAAGATCCGCGAGGAAATCTGCCGGCTCGGCCGCTCGCTGTTCGAGCGCGGGCTGACGCCGGGCTCTTCGGGCAATATCAGCGTCAGGCTCGACGACGGCGGCTGGCTGGTGACGCCGACCAACGCCTCGCTCGGCTTTCTCGACCCGGCGCGGCTGTCGCGGCTCGACGCCGACGGCCGGCTCGTCTCCGGCGATGCCCCGACCAAGGAAGTGCCGCTGCACACCGCGCTGTACCAGACCCGCGGCGCCGCGCGCGCGGTGGTGCATCTGCATTCGACCCATTCGGTGGCGCTGTCGATGCTGCCCGAGATCGATCCGCGCGCCGCGCTGCCGCCGATGACGGCCTATTACCTGATGAAATGCGGCGCCACCGCGCTGGTGCCGTATTATCGGCCCGGCGATCCCGCGGTCGCCGACGCGATCAAGGGGCTCGCCGGAAAATATTCATCCGTGCTGCTCGCCAATCACGGCCCGGTGGTGTCGGGCGATACGCTGGAAGCCGCGGTGTTCGCGATCGAGGAACTGGAAGAGACCGCAAAGCTCTATCTGCTGCTGCGCGGGCTCAACCCGCGCTATCTGACGCCGGAGCAGGTCGCGGATCTCGTCAAGACGTTCGGGCTGACGCTGCCGGAGCATGGGCACGATTGAGCGCTTCGTCCGTCATTGCGAGCGCAGCGAAGCAATCCATAGACGTCGCATCGGAAAAGATGGATTGCTTCGTCGCTGCGCTCCTCGCAATGACGAACGAAGACCTCAAATCACCGCGAGCTGCTTGTTGCGCAGGTCCGTCACCAGCATCAATCCCGGCGCGTGCGTGATGGCGAACGGCAGTTTCGCGGCCGCGATCACCGCCTGCGGGGTCACGCCGCAGGCCCAGAACACCGGGATCTCGTCGGCTTCGACCGGCACCGGGTCGCCGTAGTCGGGCTTTGCGATATCCGCGATCCCGATCAGATGCGGATGGCCGAGATGGACCGGCGCGCCATGCACGGCGGGAAAGCGCGAGGTGATCTGCACCGCGCGGATCGCATCCGCCGGCTTGAACGGCCGCATCGACACCACCATGGGTCCCGCGAACGGCCCCGACGGCTGGCAGGCGATATTGGTGCGGTACATCGGCACGCGAACGCCGCGCTCGATATGACGGATCGGCAGGTCCTCCGCCATCAGCGCTTCCTCGAACGAAAACGAGCAGCCGAGCACGAAGGCCACGAGATCGTCGCGCCAATGCGCCATGATGTCGGTCGGCTCGTCGACCACCTCGCCGTCGCGCCAGACCCGGTAGCGCGGCAGGTCGGTGCGGATGTCGAGATCGATCCCGAGCGCGGGAATGCGGGGATCGCCGACGTCGGACATGCCGATGACGGGGCACGGTTTCGGGTTGAGCTGGCAGAACCGGTGAAACGAGGCGGCGAGCTTTTCGGGCAGGATCGCCAGATTGCCCTGCACAAAACCGTTGGCGATGCCGGCCGTGGTCGCGGCCATCCCGGCGCGGCAGGCCAGCCGCGCCGCAAGGCTCGGCAGCATCTCCGGCTCGCTGCCGCCGCTCTGTTCCTTCTTCGCAAGACCGACAATCATCGCAAAGCGCTCCGTGCCTCGACAGCGTGTGCCCGGTCATTCTACCATGCAGCCCGACCTTATGCACCTCAACAGCTTTTCCGGCAGGATAAATGACAAAAATCGCCTCCAATCTGCAGATCAATTCCGCCCGCCTCTGGGACACGATTCACGAAACCGCGAAATTCGGCGCCACGCCCAAGGGCGGCGTGCGGCGGCTGACGCTCGGGCCTGAGGACAAGCAGGTGCGCGACTGGTTCCGGAAGGCCTGCGAGGCCGCGGGCCTCGAGGTGCATGTCGATGCGCTCGGCTCGATGTTCGGCCTGCGCAAGGGCCGCGACATGTCGAAGCCGCCGGTCGGCCTCGGCTCGCATCTCGACACCCAGCCGACCGGCGGCAAGTTCGACGGCGTGCTCGGCACGCTGGCGGCGCTCGAGGTGGTGCGCACGCTCAACGACGCCGGGATCGAGACCGAAACGCCGATCTGCATCGTGCAACTGGACCAACGAGGAAGGCTCGCGCTTCGCGCCGGCGATGATGGCGTCCGCCGCCTATGTCGGCGATTTCACCACCGACAACATCCTGTCGCGCAAGGATGCCGACGGCGTCACGCGTCGGCGAGGCGCTCGACAGCATCGGCTATCGCGGCGAGCGAGCCGGTCGGCACGCAGAAATTCGGCGGCTTCGTCGAACTGCACATCGAGCAGGGACCGATGCTCGAAGCCGAGAACAAGACCATCGGCGTGGTCGATTGCGGCCAGGGCGTGCTGTGGTATGACGGCAAGATCACCGGCTTCGAAAGCCATGCCGGCTCGACGCCGATGCCGCTGCGCCGCGACGCGCTGGCGACGCTGTCCGAAGATCGTGCTGGCGATGGAGCGCATCGCCAGGAAGCACGGCCCGAAGGCGGTCGGCACCGTCGGCGAGGCCGTGATCGCCAAGCCCTCGCGCAACGTCATTCCCGGCGAGATCGCCTTCACCGTGGATATGCCGCAGCGCCGAGTGCGGAAACGATCGACGCGCTCGACAAGGATTTGCGCGCCGCGATCGCCGAGATCGCGGCGCGGCGCAAGGTCGAGGTCGCGTTCGATCTGATCTGGCGCAAGCCGCCGACCATTTCGATCCGAAACTGGTCGACGCGGTCGAGAACGCCACCAAGGCGCTCGGCTACAGCCATCGCCGCATCACCTCCGGCGCCGGCCACGACGCCTGCAACCTCACCAACGTGATGCCGGCGGCGATGGTGTTCGTGCCCTGCAAGGACGGCGTCAGCCACAACGAGCTCGAGGACGCCACGCAGGCCGATTGCACGGCGGGCGCCAACGTCGCTGATGCATACCGTGCTGGCGCTCGCCGGCGTCGCGTCCTGACCAATCACGGAGATTTCAGTGCGCGGAGTTTTTGTCGACGCCAACGAATCGCTGGCCGTGATCTTCGAACGGCTGGCAAAGCCCGGCGATCCCGCGGTGCGGATCCATCGCGACCCGGACATCACGCCGGACCAGTTGCCCGAAGTGCTCGACGGCGCCGAGATCGCGATCGTCGATCACACCGCGCTGCCGACCGACATCGCGCGCAAGTGCACCGGCCTGAAGCATGTGGTGTTTCTCGGCACCGGCGCGCGCAGCTACATGAACCCGGAGGAGCTCGCCGAGCTCGGCATCGACGTTCACCTGATCAAGGGCTATGGCGACACGGCGGTGGCCGAATGCGCCATCGCGCTGATGTGGGCGGCGGCGCGCGGCATCGCCCAGATGGACCGCGAGATGCGCGCCGGCAACTGGCTGCGCGAGGACGGCATGCAGCTGACCGGCAAGACGCTCGGCCTGATCGGCTTCGGCGGCATCGCCGCCGAAGTCGCGCGCATCGCGCTCGGCAGCGGCATGCGCGTCATCGCCTGGAACCGGTCGCCGAAGAACATCGCCGGCGTCGAGTTCGTCGATCTCGAACACGCTGCTGACGCGAAGCCACGTCGTCTCGCTGCATCTGTTGCTGAACGACGAGACCCGCGGCTTTCTCTCGCGCCAGCGCATCGCGGCGATGAAGCCGGGCGTCATCCTCGTCAACACCGCGCGCGGCGCGCATGGTCGACGAAGCCGCGATGATCGACGCGCTGAAGTCGGGCCATATCCGCCATGCCGGGCTCGACGTCTTCAACATCGAGCCGCTGCCGGCGGATCATCCGCTGACGAAACTTCCGAACGTGACGCTGTCGGCGCATTCGGCGTTCCGCACGCCGGAGGCGAGCGAGAATCTGATTCAGCGCGGCGTGGGAGCATTGCCGACGGATTGCGAAGGGGTGAACGCCAACTCGTCGTCCCGGCCTTGCGAGCGGAGCGACGCAATCCGACCGGCGGGCGTTCTCGCGCAAGGCTGGGCGACCGCCACCATCGCGACCGCATCCGCGCATTATGGGTCCCGGCGAAGCCGCGACGACGAACCAATCACTCCACCATCTCCGCCACCGCCTTGCCGCAGGCCGTCGTGTCGGCGTTGCCGCCGAGATCCCGGGTGCGCAGCGTGCGTTCGCCGAGCGTGCGCTCGATCGCGCCGACGATCGAGGCCGCGGCCTGCTTCTCGCCGAGATGCTCCAGCATCATCGCGCCCGACCAGATCATGCCGATCGGGTTGGCGATGCCCTGCCCCGCGATATCGGGCGCCGAGCCGTGCACCGGCTCGAACACCGACGGGAAATTGCCTTCCGGATTGATGTTGCCCGACGGCGCGATGCCGATGGTGCCGGTGCAGGCCGGGCCGAGATCGGAGAGGATGTCGCCGAACAGGTTGGAGCCGACCACGACGTCGAACCAGTCCGGATGCAGCACGAAATTCGCGGTGAGAATGTCGATGTGGTACTTGTCCCACTTCACCTTGGGATAGTTCTTCGCCATCGCCTCCACGCGCTCGTCCCAATACGGCATGGTGATCGAGATGCCGTTGGATTTGGTCGCCGAGGTCAGATGCTTCTTCGGCCGCGACTGCGCCAGCTCGAACGCGAATTTCAGGATGCGGTCGACGCCGATGCGCGTCATCACCGTCTGCTGGGTGACGAATTCGCGCTCGGTATCCGGGAACATCCGCCCGCCGACGGATGAATATTCGCCTTCGGTGTTTTCGCGCACCACCCAGAAATCGATATCGCCGGGCTTGCGGTTGGCGAGCGGCGACGGCACGCCCGGCATCAGCCGCACCGGGCGCAGGTTGACGTACTGGTCGAACTCCCGGCGGAATTTGATCAGCGAGCCCCACAACGAAATGTGATCGGGGATTTTGGCGGGCCAGCCGACCGCGCCGAAATAGATCGCGTCGTGCTTGCCGATTTTCGCCTTCCAGTCCTCCGGCATCATCTCGCCGTGCTTTTCGTAATAGTCCCAGGACGCGAAATCGAAATGATCGAAATGCACGGCGACGCCGTGCTTTTTCGCGGCCGTCTCCAGCACCCGCAGGCCCTCCGGCACCACTTCCTTGCCGATGCCGTCGCCGGGAATGACCGCGATCCGATATTGCTTTTTTTGGTTGCTCATCGAGAGATTCCTTGTCGCCTGCCGCGCCGGCAACGCCGCTTATTTGATGCGATTGCAATGGACCAAAGTTCGTCACGAGCGCAACGCTGCAGTGCAATGTTGACCGCCACGGCGGCAACGCCTAACAGTTGAAATTTTCGACGACCTCCCATCAGACCTCTCCCAACCAAGCGAGTAATCCCATGGATCTGCATCTGCGCGGCAAGCGCGTCCTGATCACCGGCGCCTCGAAGGGCATTGGCGCGGCCGCCGCCGAAGCCTTTGCCGAGGAAGGCTGCCACGTCATGCTCGCCGCCCGCAGCGGCGATCAGTTGAAGGCGCTCGCCGAGCGGCTGCGCTCGGCGCACCAGATCGACGCGACCGCCCATGTCGTCGACCTGCGCAAGCCCGAGGACATTGCCCGGCTCGTCAAGGACGCCGCCGACATCGACATCCTCGTCAACAATGCCGGCGATATTCCGGGCGGCTCGATCGACAAGATCGACGAGGCGACCTGGCGTCACGCCTGGGAGCTGAAGGTGTTCGGCTACATCAACCTCACCCGCGCGATCTACGCGCAGATGAAGGCGCGCGGCGATGGCGTGATCGTCAACGACATCGGCGCCGCCGGCGAGAAGTTCGACGCCAACTACATCTGCGGCAGCGCCGGCAACGCCGCGCTGATGGCGTTCACCCGCGCGCTCGGCGGCAAGAGCCTCGCCGACAACATCCGCGTGGTCGGCATCAATCCCGGCCCCGTCGGCACCGACCGCCACGTCACGCTGCTGAAGACCCGCGCCAAGAACCAGTTCGGCGACGAGAACCGCTACAAGGAATTCCAGAAGGGCATGCCGCTCGGCCGCCCCGCGCATGCCCGCGAGATCGGCGACCTGATGGCGTTCCTCGCCTCGGACCGCTCCGGCTATACGTCGGGCGTGATCTTTACGGTCGACGGCGGCATAGCGCGGGGTGGGGGTAGCCGGTCAACCTCGGGCGCCATGCACTGCTCCTCATCCTGAGGAGCGCGCGAAGCGGCCGTCTCGGAGGTCAACTACCAGTTCGCACGTCATTGCGAGCGCAGCGAAGCAATCCATCCTTCGTCATTCCGGGATGGTCCGAAGGACCAGACCCGGAATCTCGAGATTCCGGGTTCGATGCTTCGCATCGCCCCGCAATGACGGGCCTAAGCCGTCCGCTCGAACAACTGCCGGATCAGCGTCGTGATCCGGCCCTGCGGCGACATCATCTCGTCCATGATGGTGAAATGATTGGCGCCGGGGATTTCCTCGTAGGTCACCGGCAATCCATATCTGGCGCGGTGGCCGGCGAAATCGGCGGTCTGCTTGCGCAGCAGCGGCAGTTCGGCGCTCCGACCACCAGCGACAGCGGCTTTAGCGCACCGCCGTCCTGCATCATCGGCGAGTTGCGGCGCGACATCGCCTCGTCGAGGCCGAGCTTGTCGTTGAGATAGCTGGCGCGGATCGGCTCGAGATCGTAGATGCCTGATATCGCCATCCCCGCCTCTCACCTGCGGATGCGACAGCGCCATCGAGGTCAGGTGCCCGCCGGCCGACCAGCCGGACACCACGATCCCGTTGCCGTCACCGCCGAGCGCGGGCAATTGCCCGGCGAGAAAGTCGATGCCGGCGTGGATTTCGGCGACGATCTCGTCGAGCGTCGCATCCGGCGCCAGCGTGTAGCCGATCAGCGCGACATTGATGCCGTGCGCCATCGGCCCTTCGGCGAACAGCGTGAAAGACCTCCTTGGCCCGCTTCTGCCAGTAGCCGCCGTGGATGAACAGCAGCGTCGGCCCCTTGTCGCGCGACCTTGAAGAAAGTCGATCCGGTTGCGCTCGCGCGGGCCATAGCGCAGGTCGAGATGATCGGGATAGCGCGCGCGCATCTCCGCGGAACGCCGCTCCCAGCCGGCGACGATCTCGGCGCTGCCGGCCACGGCAACGCCGTTGTTGAGGCCGAGGTCGCGATCCTCCTGGCTCATCGTGCGCCAGTCCGGCGCGTCGAATGGCGTCGTCATGCTCAAATCTCCGACTGCGGGGCATTTTCCGCATTTCCACTTTGCCGGAAAATGTTTTACAGGACTACACAATCCGCTATCGAGAAGCGGAAACGTCCGGGAGAGATACAAGGTGGCACTGATCAGGGGCTGGTGCGGGCGACGGCGTGCGCCATCGTCGACAAACTCAATTCAGGCGAAGTCACGCCCGCTCGATCTGCTCGACGTGCTGGAGAAGCGGATCGCCGAGGTCGACGGCAAGGTCAACGCGTTGCCGACGCTGTGCTTCGATCGCGCCCGCAGCCACGCCAAGGCGCTGATGAAGAAGCCGGTCGGCGAGCGCGGCCTGCTCGCCGGCCTGCCGGTGCCGATCAAGGACCTGACCAATGTCGCGGGCGTGCTGACCACGCAGGGCTCGCCGATCTACAAGGATAATATCCCGGCGCACTCCGATATCCTGGTCGAGCATCTCGAAAACAATGGCGGGGTGATCTACGCCAAGTCGAACACGCCGGAATTCGGCGCCGGCGCCAACACCTTCAACGAAGTGTTCGGCGCGACGCGCAATCCCTGGGACACTTCGCGCTCCGCCGCCGGCTCCTCGGGCGGCGCGGCGGTGGCGCTCGCCACCGGCATGGCGTGGCTCGCGCACGGCTCCGACATGGGCGGCTCGCTGCGCAACCCCGCGAGCTTCTGCGGCATCGTCGGCTTGCGGCCGAGCATCGGCCGCGTCGCGCATACGCCGGTCGCCGCGGTCGATCGCAATCTCGGCGTCCAGGGCCCGATGGCGCGCAATGTCGAGGACCTGGCGCTGCTGCTCGACGCCATGAGCGGCGAGCATCCGGCCGATCCGCTGTCGCTGCCGTTGCTGCCGACTTCGTTCCTGTCGGCCGCGCGCTCCGGCAGCAAGCCGAAGCGCGTCGCCTATTCGCCCGATCTCGGCATCACGCCGGTCGATCCCGAAGTCGCCGCCATCACCCGCAAGGCGGCGCAGCGCTTTGCGGAAGCCGGCGCGATCGTCGAGGAAGCCCATCCGGACCTGCGCGAGGCCCATGAATGCTTCCATGTGCTGCGCGCGTTCGACTTCGCCATCAGCAAGGCGGCGCTGCTGCGCACCAAGCGCGACCAGCTCAAGCCCGAGGTGATCTGGAACATCGAGGAAGGCCTCAAGCTGACGGTCGAGCAGCTCGAGCGCGCCGAAGCGCAGCGCGTCGCGATGACCGCGCGCACGCTGGAATTCTTCAGAACCTACGATCTGCTGCTGACGCCGGCGACCATCGTCGCGCCGTTCCCGGTCGAGAACCGCTACGTCGCCGAATGCGCCGGCAAGAAAGTTCGACAATTACGTCGAGTGGCTCGGCATCGTCTATGCGATCACGCTGGTCTGCTGCCCGGCGCTGTCGCTGCCCTGCGGCTTCACCGCGTCAGGCCTGCCGGTCGGACTGCAGATGGTGGCGGCGCCGCGCGGCGAGGCGCAGCTTCTCGCCGGCGCAAGGGTGCTGGAGGATATTCTGGGCGTGCGCGGCACGACGCCGATCGATCCAAGGCCGCCAAATAGCCTGACACGCGATGATCGCTCTGGGAAGAAAGCGACGATTTGGCCGCTGGTGTATGACGCTTGCACCGCTATAATCACGCGGGAAACACGAACACGCGCGATAAGCGCGACCACAGAGGAACGCTTGCCATGTCCGGGAAACTGAAAATACATGTCGATCAGGACAAATGCCAGGGACACGCCCGCTGCAAATCGCTGGCGCCCGAGCTGTTCAATCTCGACGAATTCGGCAATGCGCACGAAATCGGCGACGGCACCGTGCCCGAGGGACTTGAGGACAAGGCCTGGCTTGCCAAGGCCAATTGTCCGGAAATCGCGATCGACGTGATCGAGGAATGAACCGCTTCGAAGCCATTTACTCCGACTCACCGATTTGATTTGAGCGAACGAAACCAGAGGAATTTGCCCTGATGTCCGATTCCGCCCGCGCCATACCCGATCCCGCTGCGCAATGCCCGATCACCCGCCCGTCACCGATTGGGTCCACGATTTCGACCACACCGATCCGCGCTGGACCGAAAATCCGTTTCCGATCTGGGACGAATTGCGGGCGGCATCGCCCGGTGGTTCACACCGACCGCTTCCTCGGCTGCTACATGCCGACCACCTATGAGGCGGTAAGGCAGATCGCCCACGACACCGAGCATTTTTCCTCGCGCCGCGTCATCGTGCGCGACGTCCGGCCGGAGATCGACGAACGCGGCGCCGCCGATCACCTCCGACCCGCCGGAGCACAAGCCGGCCAAGCAGTTGCTGCTGCCGCCGTTCACGCCCGACGCCATGAAGAAGCTGGAGCCGCGGGTTCGCGCGATCTGCAACGAGCTGATCGACGAATTCATCGCCGACGGCAAATGCGACGCCGCGGCGCGCTACACCAAGCACATTCCGGTGCGCACCATCGCCCACATGCTCGGCATCCCGGAAAAGGACAGCGATCTCTTCATCAAATGGATCCACGAGATCCTCGAACTCGGCATCAAGGACGACAGCACGCTGATGCAGGCGGTCCAGGAGATGAGCGGCTATTTCGCCGGCCATATCGAGCAGCGCAAGAAACACCCGACCGACGATCTGATCTCGACGCTGATGAACGCCAGGGACAAGAACGGCCAGCCGCTGTCCGACGGACATGTGCTGGGCTCGCTGCGGCTGCTCCTGATCGCCGGCATCGACACCACCTGGAGCGCGATCGGCGCCTCGCTGTGGCATCTGGCGAAGACGCCGGCGGATCGCGACGCGTCTGGTCGCGGAGCCGGAACTGATGCCGACCGCGGTCGAGGAATTGCTGCGCGCCTATTCGCCGGTGACGATGGCGCGCGAGGTGATGAAGGAGACGGTCATCAGCGGCTGCCCGGTCAAGCCCGGCAACATGGTGCTGCTGTCGTTCCCCGCCGCCAACCGCGATCCCGCGGTGTTCCCCGATGCCGACAAGGTGGTGCTCGACCGCAAGGAGAACCGCCATGCCGCGTTCGGCCTCGGCATTCACCGCTGCGTCGGCTCCAACCTCGCGCGGATGGAGATGACGGTCGCGATCGAGGAATGGCTGAAGCGGATTCCGGATTTCAGGCTCGACCCGGCCGGCGAGGTCACATGGTCGGAAGGCACGGTGCGCGGCCCGCGCCAGCTTCCGGTGCTGTTCGGAAAGGCGGGCTGAGAGTCTTCCCGCTGCTCGTGCCATGATGGCTGCCGGAGACCGTCATGACAGATCAAGCCGTCAACACCGCCAGCCGATCAACTCGACTCTCGCCGACGTGGAACGCCGGGTCAAGGCGATCTTCATCGGCTCGATCGGCAATCTCGTCGAATGGTACGATTTCTACGCCTACACGGCGTTCGCGCTGTATTTCGCGCCGGCGTTCTTTCCGAACAGCGATCCGGTCGTGCAGCAGCTCAACGCCGCGGTGCTGTTCGCCGCGACCTTCCTGATGCGGCCGCTCGGCGGCTGGCTGTTCGGCTACATCGCCGACCGCTACGGCCGGCGGCTGTCGCTGACGCTGTCGGTGGTCTGCATGTGCTTCGGCTCGCTGATCATCGCGGTGACGCCGACCTATGCCTCGATCGGCGTCGCCGCGCCGGCGATTCTGGCGCTGGCGCGCGTCATCGAGGGATTGAGCCTGGGCGGCGAATACGGCGCCAGCGCCACCTATCTCAGCGAGGTCGCCGACGCCAAGCACCGCGGCTTCTATTCGAGCTTCCAATACGTCACGCTGATCGGCGGCCAGCTCACCGCGATCATCGTGCTGCTGCTGCTGCAGAAGGTGTTCCTGACGCCGGAGGAACTGAAGCGATGGGGCTGGCGGATCCCGTTCGTGATCGGCGCGGTGCTGGCGATCTTCGCCGCGGTGATGCGGCGCAACCTGCACGAGACCGAGGCGTTCGTCGAAGCGGCAAAAAGCGTGCAAGCCGAGCGGCTCGATCCGCGGTCTGCTGAAATATCCGCGCGAGCTGCTGCTGGTGGTCGGCCTGACCGCCGGCGGCACCGCGGCGTTCTACACCTTCACGACCTACATGCAGACCTTCGTCAAACTGTCGGTCGGGCTCACCGAAGACCAGACCACGCTGGTGATCTTCGGTTCGCTGATCTTCGCGACGCTGCTGCAGCCGATCTACGGCGCGCTGTCCGACCGCATCGGCCGCAAGCCGCTGCTGATCTTCTTCGGCGTCGCCGGCACGCTGTCGACGGTTCCGATCCTGACCACGCTGAAGGAGACCAAATCGCCGTTCATGGCGTTCCTGCTGATCTGCGCCGCCTGGATCTTCGTCGCCGGCTACACCTCGATCAACGCCGTCGTGAAGGCCGAACTGTTTCCGACCAAGGTCCGCGCGCTCGGCGTCGGCCTGCCCTACGCGATCACGGTGTCGCTGTTCGGCGGCACCGCGCCGGCGATCGCGCTGTATTTCAAGAGCGCTCGGGCACGAGGACTGGTTCTACTACTATCTCAGCGGCATGATCTTCCTGTCGCTGATCATCTACTCGACCATGCGCGACACCAAGCATGAATCGGCGATGCACCGGCACGAGTGAGATCGTCACGAATGAAGGTGGCGCGAGATATGGCCGACGAGAACGACGAACCTCCGGCCAGCAAGCTGACGCGCAGCAAGCAGCGCTGGGCGCGCGAGGGCCGCTTCCTCACCGGCAAGACCTCGCGGCCCGAGGAGCAGCGCCTGCCGCCGGGACAGCATCTGACCCGGGACTGGCCCATCCTCGACCTCGGCCTGACGCCGCAGATCTCCCGGGAGCGCTGGCGGCTCGACGTCTACGGCGCGGTCGAGCATCCGCTCTTCTGGGATTTTGCGCAGTTCACCGCGCAGCCGCAGAGCAAGTTCATCTCCGACATCCATTGCGTCACCACATGGTCGCGCTACGACAATCAATGGGAGGGGCTGGCGACCCGCGACCTCCTGACGGCCTGCCGGCCGCGCGATGAGGCGCGCCACGTCGTGCTGCATTCCCACGACGGCTACACCACCAACCTCGCGCTGGACAGATTTCGCCGCCGAGGACGCCCTGCTCGCGCATTCATGGTCGGGCACGCCGCTGGAGCCGGAGCATGGCGGCCCGGTGCGGCTGGTGGTGCCGCATCTCTATTTCTGGAAAAGCGCGAAATGGCTGCAGAGCATCGAATTCCTCGAGCACGATGCGCCGGGCTACTGGGAAGTGCGCGGCTATCACAACCGCGGCGACCCGTGGACCGAGCAGCGCTATTCCGGTGACTGACGTCGACGGCAAAGTTCATTCTCACCTCTGCCGCAAGCAGAGGTGAAGGCCAGTATCCATGGAGGCCGATCATGCCGACTGAACGTTTCCAATTCACGGGCGAAGGCGGCCACCAGCTCGCGGCGGCGCTGGATATGCCGGAGCGGGAGCCCGTCGCCTATGCGCTGTTCGCGCATTGCTTCACCTGCGGCAAGGACGTGCTGGCGGCGAGGCGCATCGCATCGGCGCTGTCGGCAAAAGGCATCGCGGTGCTGCGGTTCGACTTTACAGGGTTCGGCTCCAGCGAAGGCGATTTCGCCAACTCCACCTTCTCCTCCAACGTCGCCGATCTGGTGCGGGCCGCCGACCATCTGCGCGAGACCCGAAAAGCGCCCGCGATCCTGATCGGCCATAGCCTCGGCGGCGCGGCGATGCTGGCCGCCGCCGGTGAAATCCCGGAGGCAAAGGCCGTCGTCACCATCGCAGCCCCCTCCGATCCCGCCCATGTCACCGGCCTGTTCGCCGACCGCATCGAGGACATCCGCACGGCATGGCAAGGTCGAAGTTTCGCTCGCCGGCCGCCCGTTCCACATCACGCGCGAATTCCTCGACGACATCGCCGAGCACGGCCTGATGACGCATGTGACGAACCTGCACAAGGCGCTGCTGGTCATGCACGCGCCGACCGACGACACCGTCGGCATCGACAACGCGACCCGCATCTTCGTCGCCGCCAAACATCCCAAGAGTTTTGTCTCGCTGGCCGGCGCCGACCATTTGCTGAGCGGCAAGCGTGACGCCGTCTATGTCGCCGATGTCATCGCCGCCTGGGCCACCCGCTATCTCGATCCCGTCGCACCGGAGCAGCTCGCCGATCCCGCCGAAGCGCCGCGCAATGTCGTGGTGCGCGAGACCCGCAACGGCAAATTCCAGCAGAGCATTTCGATCGGGCCGCATCAGATGCTGGCCGATGAACCCGTTGCCGCCGGCGGCGAGGACACCGGACCCGGACCGTACGATTTTGTCCTCGCCGGCCTCGGCGCCTGCACCTCGATGACCATGCGCCTGTATGCGGACCGCAAATCGCTGCCGCTGGAGCGCGTCACCGTGACCCTGAAGCACAGCAAGATCCACGCGCAGGACTGCGCCGAGTGCGAAACCAGGGAAGGGATGCTCGACCAGATCGACCGGATCATCGCCATGGAGGGCAGCCTCGACGCCGAACAGCGCCGGAAATTGATGGAAATCGCCGACAAGTGCCCGGTGCACCGCACCCTCACCTCCGAGATTCACATCGTGACCCGGCCTGCGGATTGACGAACAACCGGGCCGGGGTATTGTCCCCTTCAAAGGAGCCCGCCCAATGCCGGTCGTGGCACGCGTCGATCCCAAAACCGTCTTTACGCCTGGCGAATGGAGCCGGCTGACATCGCGCAGCTCGCTGCGGGGCATGTGGCTCGTGGTTCATGCCTGGGGCACCATCGCCGCTGTCATCGCGCTGGTCGCGCTATGGCCAAATCCCCTGACATGGCTGATCGCGGTGATGGTCGTCGGCGCGCGCCAGCTCGGGCTTGCCATTCTGATGCATGAAGCCGCGCATGGCGGCTTGCACGGCAACAAGGCGATCAATGAATGGGTCGGGCAATGGCTGTGCGCGGTGCCTGTCGGCGCCGACCTCGCCAGCTATCGCTCGTATCATTTGCAGCATCACAAATTCACCCAGCAGCCCGAGGATCCCGATCTGTCGCTGTCGGCGCCGTTTCCGATCTCCAAGGAGAGCTACACCCGCAAGGCGATCCGCGATCTCACCGGCCAGACCTTTGTCGAAGCAGCGACTGCCGTTGTTCCTGTCGCTGTTCAAGCGCGAGAGCCGGCGACGACAGCCATTTCGCATGACAGCTTCGTCTCCAGCGGCGCCGACAAGATGGCGCGCTTCCTCGGCCTGAATGCGCTGATGTTCGCCCTGTTCTGGCTGGCGGGCGCGGGCATCTGGTATTGGGGCGTCTGGGTGTTTGCGATGGCGACCTGGCTGCCGCTGGTCACCCGCATCCGCAATATCGCCGAACACGCCTGCACCTCGACCGGGGAAGACCCGTTCAGCCACGCCCGTACCACGCTCGCGGGTCCGATCGAACGGCTGTTGATTGCGCCCTACTGGGTGAATTACCACGCCGAGCATCATCTCTTTATGTATCTGCCGTGCTACCGGCTGCCGGAAGCGCATCGGCTGCTGGCCGAAAAAGGCCTGATCAAGCGGATGGAAGTGCGCCCGGGCTATCTCGACGTGATGCGGCTGGCGACCTCGCGTCAGCGGACCTGACGAACGTCCTGCACGAATCGCTCAGTTCGGACCCGCGACGTCCTGCGCCGCGCTACCAGCGGCTGCACGCCGGAGCAGCGCCGCGCAGGCCCGCGGCGGTCCCTAGCAGAATTCCGCCGACCGCGACGAACGACGCCAGCGCCAGCGTCGACAGGCCGGTCAGGCCCTGCCCGATCGAGCAGCCATAGGCCATCGCGCCGCCGGCTCCCATCAGCGCGGCGCCGCCGATCGAGCGCAGCATGTGGCGCGGCGAGTTGAAACCCTCCCAGTGGAAGCGGCGCGTGAACAGCGCGGTCGCCAGGCTTCCGGCGAATACGCCGGCCACCATGGCGATGCCGAAATTCAGGCTGAGCCCGGTCGACAGCATGGCGTATTGCACGCTGTCGGCGATCGGCGCGATGAAGGTCAGCGAGGTGACCGCCGCGGGATTGAAATCGTCGGCGCCGAGATAGCCGGTCGCAAACCAGCCGGCGGCGACCAGAAGGCCGACGGCAGCGCCGGCGGCGATCTGCCCCCAGGCGCGCTGGAACGGCGCATGCGCGAACGCAAAGATGATCAGGGCTCCCGCGATCAGCGATGCGACAAGCATCTGCGCGAATGTCTCACTGAGGCCCAATGTCGACAACAGCGCGGGCAGGGACACCGATTTCGGCGCGGCCTGTGTCGCCTGCAGCACCGCGATCCGCGCCGGCGCGATCAGGCCCTTCAGGGTCATCTGCGCGGCGATCCCGAGCACGATCACCACGACGAACGAGCGCAGGTTGCCGCGGCCGAGCAGCACCAGCGCGCGCGAGCCGCAGCCGTTCGATAGCACCATGCCGTAGCCGAACAGCAATCCGCCGAAGAACATCAGCGGCGCCGAGAACGACGGCTGCAGATAGATCGATTTGCCGAGATCGACGACGTTGCCCGCGGCGAGAAGTTGCGTGGCCGCGATCGCAACGCCGAGCGCCAGCGCGTAGGTCCTGATCAGCCGGCTGTCGCCATCGGCCCACCAGCCGCGCAGGCCACTGAGCAGACAAAAGCCGCTCAACAAACCGACCGCGCCATAGGCGAGACCGATCAGCAGTCCGCTCAATACGACAATGTTGCCACCGTCCTGCATGGACTTTCCCTGAAGTTTTCTGCGGCTGCGCCGTCCGCCACGTCTGAACAGAACGCAATTTCCGTGCTGCTATAACGTCTTACGTGGAGGCCAGTCCACGTCTGTCAAGCGTAAAGAATGAAGCAGTCGTCGTGCTTGGCGCCGAGGGAATAAAACCTTTGCCCTCAACCGAAATGCGAATGATTTCGTTCCCGCCGGTTGCCCGCAATCGTTGACACCATGGCGCCTTGGCAGCATGACTAATCGATTGAATAAGCAGCCAAAGAGCCGTGTTCCAACGACCTGCACGACCGGGAGAGACGAATTGCATCCGATCGCGATCAAAAATCAGGAAGCGGGAGCACCGCGGTGAACGTCAAGGCTACGCTTTCGCCCGACGATCTCGCGCGCGCCTGCGCCGAGGCCATGTGGAAGGAAGACGACGCCAGCAAGGGCCTCGGCATGGAGATCCTGCAGATCAGGCCAGGCGAAGCGGTGCTGGCGATGACTGTTCTGCCGAACATGGTCAACGGACACGGCATCGCCCATGGCGGCTTCATCTTCACGCTGGCGAATTCGGCCTTCGCCTTTGCCTGCAATTCCCGCAACGAGCGCGCGGTAGCGGCGCAATGCAACATCTCCTTCATCAGGCCCGGCAAGCTCGGCGACCGGCTGGTCGCGACGGCCCGGGAGATCTCGCGCACCGGGCGTTCCGGGATTTACGATGTGCGCGTCAGCGTCGATGCAACGGCGATTGCCGAGTTGCGCGGCCATTCTCGCACCATCGGCGGCGCCTGGGTGGCGTCGGCCGATGCCAAGTTGAAATAGACGGATGATTTGAGGAAACGCCCGATGGCTTCGAACCTGCAATCGAAGAAAAGCGGCTATAGCGCCGAGATGGACGACGCCGAACGCGCCTCCCGCGACGAGATCACGGCGCTGCAAACCAGGCGCCTTGCCTCGACGCTGGCGCATGCCTACGAAAACGTCGCGCATTACAGGAAAGCGTTCGACACGGCCGGCGTGAAGCCCGCGGATTTCCGGCAATTGTCGGATCTGAAGAATTTTCCGTTCACGGTAAAGACCGACCTGCGCGACAACTACCCGTTCAACATGTTCGCCGTCGCCCGCGAAAAGCTGGTCCGCGTCCATGCCTCTTCCGGCACCACCGGCAAGCCGATCGTGGTTGGATACACCAGGGCCGATATCGAGATGTGGTCGGACCTGATGGCGCGCTCGATCCGCGCCGCCGGCGGCCGCACCGGCATGATCCTCCACAACGCCTATGGCTATGGTCTGTTCACCGGCGGGCTCGGCGTGCATTACGGCGCCGAGCGGCTGGGCTGCACCGTGGTGCCGATCTCCGGCGGCATGACCGAGCGGCAGGTGCAGCTGATCAACGATTTCAGGCCCGACATCATCACGGTGACGCCGAGCTACATGCTGGCGATTCTCGACGAATTCAAGCGCCAGGGGCTGGACCCGCGGAAATCGTCGCTGAAGATCGGCATCTTCGGCGCCGAGCCCTGGACCAATGCGATGCGCGCCGAGATCGAAACGTCCTTCGACATGGACGCCACCGACATCTACGGCCTGTCCGAGGTGATGGGCCCGGGCGTCGCGCAGGAATGCATCGAGACCAAGGACGGCCTGCATATCTGGGAGGATCATTTCTATCCGGAGGTGATCGATCCCGAAACCGGCGCGGTGCTGCCCGACGGCGAGAAGGGCGAGCTCGTCTTCACCTCGCTGACCAAGGAAGCATTTCCCGTCATCCGCTACCGCACCCGCGATCTGACGCGGCTGTTGCCGGGCACGGCGCGGCCGGGCATGCGGCGGATGGAGAAGGTGACGGGACGTTCCGACGACATGATCATCCTGCGCGGCGTCAACGTGTTCCCGACCCAGATCGAGGAAGTGCTGCTCGCCACCGACTGGTGCGGCGGCCATTTCATCATCGAACTGACGCGCGAGGGGCGAATGGACGTGATGACGGTGCTGGCGGAAGCACGCCCCGAGCGCTGGGACGGCAGCGGGCTGGTCGAACAAACCGAGCAGGTCACCCATCACATCAAGAACACCACCGGCATCCACGCCCGCATCCGGGCTGTCGCCCCCGATACGCTGGAGCGCTCGCTCGGCAAAGCCAGGCGCGTGTTCGACAAGCGGCCGAAGGAATAGCTCGCGCCCCTCATGGTGAGGAGGCGCCCTTGCGCCGTCTCGAACCATGAGGCCCCCGCGGTGGCCTCATCCTTCGAGACGCGGCGAAGACGCCGCTCCTCAGGATGAGGTTCTGGACTAAGCCGCCGTCATTCCGGGGCAGCCCGCAGGGCTGAACCCGGAATCTGGTGCAAATAACTTCTGGATTCCGGGTTCGATGCTTCGCATCGCCCCGGAATGACGAGCGCGTCTCTACACGTGGTCGTAATCGACCACGACCCTGTCCGTGGTCGGCCGCGCCTGGCAGGTGAGGATGAAGCCCGCCTTGAGCTCCCACGGCTCCAGCGAATAGTTCACTTCCATCTGCGCACTGCCCTCGACCAGCTTGGCGCGGCAGGTCGAGCACATGCCGCCCTTGCAGGCGAACGGCAAATCCATGCCGGCGCGCAGCGCGGCATCGAGGATGGCCTCCCCCTCGGCGACCGGCACCTCGCGGCGCTTGCCGTCGATGATCAGCGCGGCCAGCGCTTTCGGCGGCGCGGTGACGGGGACAACGGCTTTCGGGCGCGGCTTGCCGCCGAGCCCGGAGACAAAACGCTCGACATGGATCCGGTCGGCGGCAATGCCGATATCCCGGCAGGTCGCCTCGATGTCCTCGCTCATGCCGGTGGGACCGCAGATGAAGACATGATCGACGCTGGCCGCCGGCACCAGCGAGCGCAGCAGCACCCTCACCTTCTCGCCGTCGAGCCGGCCGTGCAGGATCGGAATGTCCTGCTCCTCGCCCGAGATCACGTGGAACACCGAGAGCCGGTCGATGAAGCGGTCCTTGAGTTCTTCCAGCGCCTCGCGGAACAGCATGCCGGCGGTCGAGCGATTGCCGTAGAACAGGAAGAAGCGGCTGTGCGGCTCGCGCGCCAGCACGCCCTTCACGATCGAAAGAACCGGCGTGATGCCGGAGCCGGCGGCGAAGCCGACATAGACCCGGGCTTCGCCCGGCGCCGGTGCGACGCCGAAACGGCCGGTCGGCGTCATGACGTCGAGTTCGTCGCCGGCTTTCAGCTCGTCGGCGGCCCAGCTCGAGAACGCGCCGCCGTCGACCTTCTTCACGGCGATGCGCAATTCGCCGTCATCGGGGCCGGAGCAGATCGAATAGGAGCGGCGCACTTCCTCGCCGTCCATGGTCGTCCGCAGGGTCAGATACTGCCCGGGGGCGAAGCTGTAATCGTCGGCGAGCGCCGGCGGAATCGCAAAGGTCAGCGAGATCGCGTCGGCGGATTCGCGGCGCAGATCGTTCACGGCCAGGCGGTGAAACCGGGGGTGCGATGCGGACATGTTCAGTGACATTTGAAATAGTCGAACGGTTCGCGGCAGCTCTTGCAGCGCCACAGCGCCTTGCAGGAGGTCGAACCGAACTCGGAAAGCACCTCGGTATCGATCGGAGCCGCATTGCGGGCACGCCACCTGCTCCACGCCGAACAGCGCGCGGCGGGAGCTCGCGGCCTGCGGCGGCGCGATGCCGTATTCCCGGAGCTTGCGGCGGCCGTCTTCGCTCATCCAGTCGGTGGTCCAGGCCGGCGACAGCACGGTACGCACCTTCGAATTGCGAAAGCCCTCGCGCTCCAGCGCCAGCTCGATTTCGAGGCCGATCATGTTCATCGCGGGGCAGCCGGAATAGGTCGGCGTGATCGCGACTTCGACACGGCCATCGTTGACCGCGACGTCGCGCAGCACGCCGAGATCGGCGATCGTGAGCACCGGAATTTCGGGATCGACCACGCCGGCCGCGACGTCCCAGGCGCGCTGCCGCAACTCGGCATCGTCGAATACGGCGATCACCATGTGACCCCCGGAAACGTCCGCTGCATCGATTGCAGTTCGCTGAGCAGATGGCCGAGATGTTCGCTGTGCCGGCCGCTGCGGCCGCCCTGCTGCATCCAGTCGCTTTTGGGCAGCGCCAGCGTCGCTTCGCTCGACACCTCGGAAACCGTCTTGAGCCACTGCGGATGCAGGCTCGCGGGATCGACGGCGATGCCGGCATCGATCAGGGCGCGCTCGCTGTCGTCGCAACCGAACATCTCGCCGGTAAAGGCCCAGAGATCGTCGATCGCGGTTTGCGCGCGGGCGATGGCTTTCCTCGGTGCCGTCGCCGAGCCGGATGATCCATTCCGACGAATGCCGCAAATGATAGGCGCTTTCCTTCTCGGATTTCGCCGCGATCGCCGCCAGCGTCGCATCGCTCGACTTCATCATCGCGCGCCAGTAGAGGTCGGCGAAAGCGGCATAGAAGAACTGCCGCACCATGGTGCGCGCGAAATCGCCGTTCGGCTGTTCCAGCAGCAACAGATTGCGGTACTGCCTGACGTCGCGCAGATAGGCGAGCTTGTCTTCGTCGTTGCCCTTGCCTTCGACCTTGGCGGCGTAAGCGTAGAGTTCGCGCGCCTGGCCGAGCAGATCGAGGCCCATATTGGCGAGCGCCATGTCCTCTTCCAGGACCGGCGCGTGGCCGCACCATTCCGACAGCCGATGCCCCAGAATCAGCGCGTCGTCGGCGCGGCGCAGCGCGTACAGCACCAGCGGCGTTTCGGAGACGGTAATGGATGCGACGGCCATGCTCACCACTTGCTCTTCCTCATCCTGAGGAGCCTGCGCAGCAGGCGTCTCGAAGGATGGGCCACGGGCCTCATGGTTCGAGACGGCGCTGACGCGCCTCCTCACCATGAGGATGAAAAATCACATATGCCCGACTTCTTCCGGAACGTCATAGAAGGTCGGATGGCGGTAGATCTTGGATTCCGCCGGCTCGAACATCATGCCCTTCTCGGCCGGATCGGACGCGGTGATCGCGCTCGACGGCACCACCCAGATCGACAAGCCCTCGCCGCGGCGGGTGTAGATGTCGCGCGCGGCCTGCAGCGCCAGCGTCGCGTCGGCGGCGTGCAGCGAGCCGACATGCTTGTGCGCGAGCCCGTTGCGGCTGCGGATGAAGACTTCCCACAACGGCGTGTTCGGCGTGGCCATCATGACCTCCTGTGAATTCGCGTTGCGGCTTACGCCGCGGCCCTGCGGCGCTTGCGTTTCTCGGCATAGGCCGCCGCGGCCTCGCGCACCCATGCGCCTTCGTCGTGCGCCTTGCGCCGCGCCGCCAGCCGGTCGCGGTTGCACGGGCCGTTGCCGGCCAGCACCTGCTTGAATTCGTTCCAGTCGATGTCGCTGTATTCCCAGTGTCCGCGTCGTCGGGTTTTGCTTCATGCCGGGATCGGGAATCGAAAGTCCGAGATATTGCGCCTGCGGCACCGTCGCATCGACGAATTTCTGCCGCAGCTCGTCGTTGGAGAAGCGCTTGATCTTCCATTTCGTCGAGGTGTCGCTGTGCTGGCTCGCCTTGTCGGGCGGACCGAACATCATCAGCACCGGCCACCACCAGCGGTTCAGCGCGTCCTGCGCCATCGCCTTCTGCTCCGCCGAGCCGCGCGCCAGCGTCACCATGATCTCGTAGCCCTGCCGCTGGTGAAAGGATTCCTCCTTGCAGACGCGGATCATCGCGCGCGCATAGGGACCGTAGGAACAGCGGCACAGCGGAATCTGGTTCATGATCGCGGCGCCATCGACCAGCCAGCCGATCACGCCGATATCCGCCCAGGTCAGCGTCGGGTAGTTGAAGATCGAGGAATACTTGGCCTTGCCCGACAGCATCAGGTCGACCAGCTCCTCGCGCGAGGCGCCGAGCGTCTCGGCCGCGGCGTAGAGATAGAGCCCGTGGCCGCATTCGTCCTGCACCTTCGCCAGCAGCGCCGCCTTGCGGCGCAGCGACGGCGCGCGCGTGATCCAGTTGCCTTCCGGCAGCATGCCGACGATTTCGGAATGCGCGTGCTGCGAAATCTGCCGCGTCAGCGTCTTGCGATAGGCCGCCGGCATCCAGTCGTTGGGCTCGATGCGCTCCTCGGCGTCGATGCGCGCCTGAAACTGCGCGGCGCGCGCGGCGTCCTCGATATTGCGGTCTTCGGCTTCCGACGTGTTGAGCGCCTGGGTGTACATGCGCCGACCTCCCGGATTATGCGATCAGATATATAACAGAATTCTCAACATGCAATATAATTCTGTAACATATCAGTCCCCGAACCGGCGCGCCAGCTCGGCGCCGGCGGCGGGCAACGGGCCGTTTTCGTTCAACCCCTTGCGATCAAGCCATTTTTCGG
The DNA here is from genome assembly GCA_963735835.1 of uncultured Alphaproteobacteria bacterium. Lineage (GTDB taxonomy): Bacteria > Pseudomonadota > Alphaproteobacteria > Rhizobiales > Xanthobacteraceae > Bradyrhizobium. The sequence continues at coordinate 197,187 of CAVTNA010000048.1, forward strand.
ACGCCGGCAGCAGCCCTCGATAGATCTCGCCGCAGAGCTGGCGGGCGGCGCGCCCCGGCCAGTCCGCCGGCAGCAAGGCCGTCGGCAGCAGCGGATCGCGCAGCACCACCCGCCGGTAATGATGGATCAGCAGGATCCGCGCGGTGAACGCATCGGCGTCCGACAGCCGTTCGCGCCGGCCGATCCAGCCGCGCAGCGGCTCGAAGGTCTTCATGAATTTCAGATAGGCGTCGGCGGTGCGATCGAGCGGCCAGCTCTCGCTGAGCAGGCGCCTGCCGCTGTCGTCCTCGGCGGAAACTTCCAGCCGGATCGCGCTTGCGGCTTCCTCGGGAACGGGGACGCCCGATGGCGCGACCCAGACGCCAGGCAGCGGACTGCCAAAGCCGGCATTTTTCAGCGCCTCGCGCGAGGCATCGCGATCCTCGCCGTTGCCGATCAGCAGGAGTTCGAAGCGTCCGGTCCAATCGGAGGCTTGCGGATCATAGATATGCTTGGTCGCGGCATCGAAGGTCTGCCGGCCCTTCTTGACCAGCCGATAGAAGCTGTTGCGGCCGACCTTGTTGCGTTCGAGCCAGCCGTCGGCGGCAAGCCGCGACATCGCCGTGCGCACCACGCCGCTGTCGATGTCCAGCGTCTTGAAGAATTCCAGCAGCGTCCCGAGCCAGACCGAACCGCCGCGCGGCACGATCGCATCGCCGAACACGGTGATGACGATGGAGCCGGTGCGCGAGGGTTCGCGCTTGAGCTGTTCGATGATGCGGGCAAGCGGATGCGGCATGCACAACGCATAGCGCGTTTTGGGGATTCTCGAAAATGCCGGTTCAATGGAATTCGGGTCGTCGTGCTTGTCGTCATTGCGAGGAGCGAAGCGACGAAGCAATCCAGTGGCGGCAAAGCATGCTGGATTGCTTCGCTTACTCGCAATGACGGCTCTAAGCGCGCGGCTTACCTGGCGGGATCGGGATAGACGATGCTGCGCCAGCCGCTGCGGTCGAACGGCGCCCACTTGCCCTCCGGCTGCGCGAGGCGATCGGCCACGGCGTAGACCACGGCGGGATGATGGCCCATGCCGCAATGGCTGCTTTCGACCTCGATGCTCTCGGACGATCGCGGAGGTCTTTTCCATGCAGCCCTGCCAGGCGCAGATGCCGTCGGTGCGGCTGAAGATCGCGGTGGTCGGCACCGGCGGCGTTTCCGCCAGCGATCCGCCGAACCGCCCATCATTTTCGTCGGCGCGGCGGCCGCTCGCCATCTCGTAGACGCGCCAGGCGTTGGTCGCCTTCGGACTGCCCGCGAACGGGCTGCCGAGCGTGATCACCGAGCGCACCCGATCCGGCATCATCTTGGCGAGCTGGCGCGCATAGAGGCCACCGAGGCTCCAGCCGACCAGGCTGATCTTGCGCCCATGCGTGTCGCTGAGTTCATGCACGAGATCGACCATGGCGTGCTGCACGCCGTCGCGCAGGCCGAGATTGCGGCCCTGGCGCCAGCCGCTGACCGCGTAGCCGCGGTTCTTCAGAAAGCTGCGCAGCGGGCGCGTCGAGGTGTCAGAGGCGACAAGGCCGGGCAACACCAGCACCGGATGCCCGTCGCCCCTCGGCGCCAGACTGAGCAGCGGCAGTGCGCCAAGAAACGCGCCAAGCTCGTGGATCGCCCTCCCCTCCAGGAACATCAGGGTTCTGGACGGCGGCCGCAGCGTCTGGGCAGTGGCGGACATCTTTCCTCTCGGCGGCCTCGACGGCCGCCAATCGATCAATGAAACGCGGCTCAATCGTTCCGCAGGCACAATCTCTTAATCAAGCTATGGCACCGATTCCGTCATTCAAGCGGCGGCTATCGGATGGGACAATGGGTCGTCCACGTAAAAGCAGCGCAGTGATTTAAAAGTCACAGCCACCGCAGCAGGAATTCGCCGGTGTAGAGCCCGAGGCCGGCAAGACCGCCGATCAACGAGCCGTTGAAGCGGATGTATTGCAGGTCCTTGCCGATGTTGATTTCGATCAGCGAAATCAGCTGTCCCATGTCCCAGGCCTTGACCTGATCGGAGATGAAGCTGGAGACGCCGCTTTTCTGATCGGCGATAAAACTTCTGAGCACGGCGACCAGACCCTGGTTGATCTCGGCGCGCAGTTCGGGATCGCCCGCCAGCGCCTCGCCTGCTTTCACGAACATTCCGGCAAGATGTTGCTGCAGCACCTGAGTCTCGCCGCTGGCGCTGCGCTCGATGAACGAGCGCACATTCGACCAGATGTTGCGCGCGAGGTCGGCGAGTTCGGGACGCGCCAAGAGATCGCGCTTCAAGCCGTCGATGCGATCGGCATAGGCGCGGTCGCTGCCGAGCCGGTCGACGAACGACAGCACCATGCGATCGAACTCGCCGCGGAACGGATGTTTGGGATCGCCGCGGACCTCTTCGAAGAAGGCGGTCGCGGACGCGACGATCTTGTTCACCAGGAACTTGTCGGCGCGATAGAGTTTCAACAGCGTCGGCAGCTCGGCGCGGATCTTCTCGCGGATCATCGCCATGGTCTCGGCCTTGGTCAGCGATTCATGCACCGCGCGCAGGATATCGTCGAGCAGCCCCTGATGCCGGCCCTCGGCCACGAAGGCGCGCAGCGTGCCGGCGGCAAGCGGCGCCAGATCGATCTCCTGCAACTGGGTGGTGATCCGGCGGGTGATGAACGTCATCAGGCCGGAGGTTTCCGTCGCCGAGACCGCCTCGGGCAACAGACGCAAGCGTGAAGCGGGCGAGATCGGCGCTGCGCTTGCGGTCGCGCAGCCAGTCGGCGATGAAGGAGCCGAAATCGACCTGGCGCAGCTTGGCCTCGACCGGCGCGGCTTCGAGAAAATGCACCTCGATGAATTCGCCGAGCTTGTCGGCGATGCGCTGCTGGTTGCTCTGGATGATCGCGGTGTGCGGGATCGGCAATCCCAGCGGCCGCTTAAACAGCGCCACCACGGCGTACCAGTCGGCGAGCCCGCCGATGGTGGCGGCTTCCGCGAACGCCGCGATGAAGCCGAAGGCCGGATGCACGTGCAGCAGCACCTTCGCCGTCACGAACAGCGCCAGCGTGCCCGCCAGCACCAGCGTGGCCAGCGCCTTGACGCGCCGCAGTTCGGCCGCGCGCGCGGCATCGCCGGGCGCGTCGAACGAGAATGTGGCGGGGACGGTCATGGCGGCTTTCGGAGAGTTGATCGGCTCAAGCATAGCGCGCCGCCCCCATCGCCGTCATTCCGGGGCGGGCGAAGCACGAACCTCAGATGTGCAATTGCACATCGGGGAATCTCAAGATTCCGGATCGCCGCTTCGCGTCGTCCGGAATGACGGTGATCTATGCGACGTACGCGCATCCAAAAAGAAGGCCCGCATCAAGCGGGCCTTCGAACGAACGCATCGTCAACTGAACCGAAAGCGATCAGGCGGTCTTGTTGTAGACCTTGGCGAAGTTGTCCTGGGCGGTCTTGGCGCCGTCGGCGACGAGCTTGCCGAGATATTCGGTCGAGGCCTTCGCCCGCGACACCAGCACTTCGCCGCGCGCGCGCAGCATGTCGGACTGGATCTGGACCGCCTCGTTGAGCGACTTGGCGGACGCCAGCTTGTCGATGCCGGCGAAGAACGCCTCGGCGTCCTGATAGAGCGCCTGCTGGAATGTTGCGGCTGATCTTGGCGGCCTCGGTGACCGAACCGGCAACGGCGGTCTCGATCGCGGCGGTCACCTTCTCCGAACCGGCGTGAAGGTCGGCGGCGCGCTCCTTGGCGGTGCCGGCGGCTTCTTCACGAACTCACGGGCGGCCTCGGGAACTTCCATGTTCTGGAGGTTCTTGAACGCCTCGGTGACGGGCGCGAAAGCTTCCTTGACGGTGTTCAGCACGGAATTGGTTTCGGTGGTCATTGGGTTTCTCCATCCTCAGGTTTGAGCTATGGGCTCACCCCGTCCGGATTGGCCCGGGGCAATGCTATATGGCAAGTTAATGGTGCGATGCAACATCAATGTTGCGACTGCGATATCACGAATTCGTGATCGACTGATTGTTGGACCGCTTACCTGCGGAACCGCCGGGTTTGGCCCGGCCGACTAGTGCTGCACGGCCCCCGGCAGGCCATAGGCCTCCATCTGGGCCCGGACCTGCGCCACATTGTGCCCGAGCACGACGATATCGTGCTTCTTGCCGTCGACGTCCTGGACGTGGTCGCGCAGCAGCGCTTCGGCCTTGAAGCCGAGGCCTTCGAACATCGCGATCGCCGCCTGCTGGTCGACCGTCATCTGCACCGACAGCTTTTCGAGGCCGGCGCCAAGGGCGAGCGCAAAGGTCTCCTGCGACAGCGCCCGGCCGACGCCCTGGCCGCGCACCTCCGGTGAGACCACGTTGCGGATTTCGCCGACATGCGGCGACCACGAAAGCGGATCGCGCACCAGCGTGCCGCAGCCGACCACCCTGCCCGCCTTCACCGCCAGCAGGCTGACGATCGCGCCGCGCTCGATCTCCTTGATCCAGGCCGACAGCACCTTGGGCTCGCTGATGTTGCGCGGCAGGAACAACAGATCGTGGGTCGGAAGTTTTTGCGCGAAGTCGAGCACGGCGGCTTCGTCGGCCGGCGACATCAGGCGGAATTCGATGTCGCCGGCCTCGGTCGTGACGTGGCGCGGATAGGAACGTGTTTCGCTCATATCGATCTTCCACCTAGCCAGTGTCGAGTTTCGGCCACAGCCGCTTGATGGCGTTGGCGCCGGCGACCAGGCTGACGTGACCGCCCTTGAGCATCACCTCTTCCTTGTCGGACGAGCCGATCTTTTGAATCAGCGGCTTGGCGGCGTCATAGGGCACGATGTGATCGTGCTCGGCGACCGCGTGCAGGATCGGCACCTTGATCTTGGAAATATCCGCCTTCCGGCCGCCGACCGACATGGTGTCGTTGTAGAGCTTGTTGTCCCACATCAGGTCCTTGGTGATGGCGCGGAAATACTCGCCGGCCAGCGGCAGCGTGTCGGTCGCCCAGCGATCGAACATCCGGTACGACTTGACGTATTCGTCGTTCCAGATGTTTTCCCACAACTGCACCTGGCTCGCGGCGCGCGATGCCGGCCGCAGCATCTCGAACGACGAAAGGATCATCTCGGGCGGCACGTTGCCGACGCTGTCGATCAGCCGGTCGACGTCGAAATAGCGCTTGTCCGAGAAATTCTGGAACAGCTTCATCTCGCGGAAATCGACCGGCGTGGTGAAGCAGATCAGGTTCTTCATCGGCCCGTCGGCGAAGATCGAGCCGTAGAGCAGCGACAGCACGCCGCCGAAGCAATAGCCGATCACGGTGACGTCGGTCTCGCCGGAATCGCTGCTGCACCCGGCGGACGCAATCCGGAATGAAGTCGAGGACGTAGTCCTCCATCCGCAGGCTCTTCTCTTCCGGCTTCGGCGCGGTCCAGTCCAGCATGTAGACGTCGTAGCCGCGCTTGAGCAGAAACTCGATGAAGCTCTGGCCGGGCACCATGTCGAGGATGTAGCCGCGGTTGGTGGTCGCCATCACGATCAGGATCGGCACCCGGTAGATTTCGTCCGCGATCGGCCGGTAGTGATAGAGATTCATCGTGCCGCGGACGGCCAGGATGTCCTTCGGCGTCGATCCGAGCGAAGGGCCTGACGAGGCGATATATTCGACGCCCTTGATGCTGCGCTGGATCGCGCGCTGCACCTCGGACTGGATCCGCTCCGGGATATCGAGCCAGATCGAGGCCCGCAGGCGCGTTCATTTTTGCTCTCCGCCCGTGGGCGGCGGACGCCTGGTCCGCGGCGGCCTGGGCGCAGCCGGATAACCGCCCTCCGGCGCGCCGGAATTGCCGTGGACCTGATGCAGCAGCGCCTTGATCTCGTTCAACTGCCCCTCGATCGACTGCAGCCGCTCGGCCATGCTGACCATCTGCGCCCGGCTCGGCAGGTTCATGCTGACGAGATATTTCTCCATGAGATCGCCGAGCTGCTTTTGCGCGCCCGCGGTGACGCCGCCGACCTGATTGACGACCTTGCTGAATTCCGGCGATGCCATCGCCTGGTTGGCGAAGGCAGTTGAATCCCTTTTCCATCTCGCCGATCATGTTTTGCCAGATCGCGACCGGATCGTTGCTCTTGTCTGCCATGGGCGTCCTCCAGCATGATCACGAGGGGATCAGAGCCCCGCCGGTTTTGATTATACCACACTGTTGCACCGGAACGGTCAACATCGCCGCTGTCGATTTGCCGGCTTCGGTGAGCCTTCTGCGACGCGAAAAACCGTGTCATAGAGTTGCCATCGCAATGCCATTGGGAGGAACAGCCAAGGTGAATGCACTAGCCCATCAGCCGCCACAGATCGCCCGCGCCAACGGCATCGACCTTTGTTACGAGATCTTCGGCGACGCCGACGCGGAGCCGATGCTGCTGATCATGGGGCTCGGCGGCCAGATGATCCATTGGGAGGATGATTTCTGCCGGCAGCTCGCGGCGCGCGGATTTCGCGTCATCCGCTTCGACAATCGCGACATCGGCAAGTCCAGCCACCTCTCCGGCGGCAAGCGCCTGACCCCGGTCGAACTGCTCAAGCTGCGGTTCCTGAAGATCCCGGTCGCCGCGCCCTACAGGCTGCGCGACATGGCCGACGACACGATCGGGCTGATGGACGCGCTCGGCATCAAGTCGGCGCATGTGGTCGGCATGTCGATGGGCGGCATGATCGCCCAGGAAATCGCGATTTCGTATCCGCAGCGGGTGCGCTCGCTGACCTCGATCATGTCGACGACCGGCAATCCAAGAGTGCCGCCGCCGACCCGCGAGGCCGCCGCCGTCCTGATGGCGCCGCCGCCGACCACCAAGGAGGAATATTTCGCGCGCTTCGCGCAGACCTGGAAGATCCTGCGCGTCGGCAGCTTCCCGGAAGACGAGGCGCTCGACCGCGCCCGCGCCGAGCGCACCTTCGCGCGCGGCCTCAATCCGGCCGGCGTCGGACGGCAGCTCCGCGCGATCCTCGCCTCCGGCAGCCGCAAGGAACGGCTGCACTCGGTCAAGGCGCCGACGCTGGTGATCCACGGCACCGTCGATCCGCTGGTGCACCCCGAGGGCGGCAAGGACACCGCGGCCTCGATCCCGGGCGCCAAACTGCTGATGATCGAGGGCATGGGCCACGCGCTGCCGATCCCGATGTGGCCGCAGATCATCGACGCGATCGACAAGCATGCCCATGCGGCCTCGGCAAAGGCGATGCATTGAGCGGTGAAAGCAAGAAGACAGGGAGGATGTCATGAAACTGGAAGGCGGATGCTATTGCGGCAAGGTGCGCTATGTCGCCGAGGGCGAGCCGATGATGAAGGCGCAATGCCACTGCCGCGAATGCCAATACATCACCGGCGGCTCTCCCAACATGTTCATGCTGATGCCGATCGACGGCTTCCGCTACACCAAGGGAACGCCGAAGCAATTCACGCGCAGCGATCTCGAACGCGCCGTGACGCGGGAATTCTGTCCCGACTGCGGCACGCACCTGCTGACGCGGCGACCGGGCCTGCCCGCGGCGATCATAAAGGTCGGCACGCTCGACGATCCCGCTCTCTTCGGCAGTCCGCAGATGGCGATCTACACCATCGACAAGCAGGCTTTCCATCAGATCCCGGAAGGCTTGCCGACTTTCGAGCGGCTGCCGAAACGGTAGGCGCGAGCGACAGGGTAACGTCGCCATAGATCTCTCGTCGTCCCGGCGAACGCAGGGCATGCACACATCTCTGAGGCTCATCCAGCGGCGACGGCGTGGAAGTATTCGATGCCGTTTTTCATGGTGATGGGCCCCGGCGGTTTGGATGAGGGATAGCCGTCCCAACCGCCGAGACGGCCGATGATCCAGGCGGCCAGGCAAGACTGTCGGGCGAATACGGGTTCCTAAGCCGTTTACTTTGGGCCTCGAGATTTCGGTTGAGGGCAGCGAGCGTTGCGACAGCGTTGGCATTGAAGGCAAGCCGGACGGGCTGGTGACCACGGCCATCGCGGGCCTGAAGGAGCTGGATTGTGATGACCGCCGCTTGGCAGCAATCGCAACCAGCTTGAGGAGCCTGTCGGCGGTAGCGATCTGGCTGTCTTCGAGCCTGAAGCCTGGGTCTTGAGAACGCGGAAGAACTGCTCGATCAGCCAGCGCCGCTTGTACCATTCGACGATACGCCATGCCTCTTCTGCAGTCGCCACCGCGTGAGTAGTGAGAAGCCGCCAATGCAGTGGTTCTGTACCGGTGCGAGGAACTGGTTCACGCACATCCACATAGTTCAACGACAAGCTTTCCGGCAGATGGCGCAGGAACCTGGTTTGCGGCCGGGCCAAACTACAGCGCCGAAGCGCAGTTCGAGCTGTGCGGTGCATTCGGCTCTCTGCGCCCGCGCAGGCAGCACGATGGCGCGCTGGTCCACGACGGCCATCGCTTCGCTGGCCGCATACAAGCCGGTACCGTCGGCGAGATTGCGATCATGCATGCTGCGAGCTATCACATGGAAGCGTTCCTCAGCCGCGCTGGCATAAAGGGCGAAGATGTCGCTCTCGCGGTCGCCGAGCGCAGTCACCATGGCCGCCTTGGCAAGCAGCGGCTTGGCGGCCAACGCCGTGGCGATCCAGCGTTGAATTCCTTGTCCGACAAGTCGCGCAGGTCATGGGAAACGGTACGGCGGCCCTTGCGGGTCCATACATGGCCGCTCACCAGACCGAAACCACCGATTTCAATTGTTGTAGAAGGCCTCTGCCGCATCGCTCAAATCGATAAGCCGCGGAGTATGGGTCCCGGCGTTCGCCGGGACGACGGCTGCAGGATCCGCGTCAGCCCGCCGGCCCAGACGTCGAGCACGTAGCGATTCTTCGTGCCGAGATCGTCGATCCAGCGCAGCCCGGCATCGGCATCGGCGCCGGAGCGCTCGCGATAGATCGCAACCAGCGCGGCCTTGACGTCCGGCTCCATCTTGCCGCCGTCGCCGCAGACATAGATGATCGCGCCCTTTTCGATCAGGCTCCAGACGCGTTCCTTTTGCGCCGCGACCAGGTTCTGCACATAGGTCTTCGGACCCTCGGCGCGCGAGAACGCGGTGTGCAGTTCGGTGATGCCGCTGGCGGCGAAGGCCTTCAGCTCGTCGGCGTAGAGATAATCCTGATCGGGATGACGGCAGCCGAAGAACAGCATGGCCGGGCCGAGCGCGGCGCCTTTTTCCTTCAGCGCGGCGCGCTCCTGCAGGAAGCCGCGGAACGGCGCCAGACCGGTGCCGGGGCCGATCATGATGATCGGCACGCGCGGGATCGTCGGGCAGCCGGAAGCCGGCCTTGGTTTCGCGCACCGTGGCGTGGATCGTCTCGCCGGCGCGGCGACCGGCGAGATAATTCGAGCAGATGCCCTTGTAGATGCCGCGGCCGGAACTCGCGGGGCCCTCGACCACGCCGACGGTGACGCTGCAGCGGGAGGGATCGACCGACGGCGACGACGAGATCGAGTAATAGCGCGGCGCCAGCAGCGACAGCATTTCCAGATAGGCATGGAACGGCAATTCGCAGGCCGGATGTTCCTCCAGCAGGTCGAACACCGATTTGCGTTTGCCAGGATGTCCGCGCGATAACGTTCCGATGCGGCGGTATCGTCGCCGACATAGGCCAACAGCTTCGGCTTCGTCACCGGGCAGCGCGTGTGTTCCGACATGATCTGGATCTGCTTGCGGGTCGCGACCTGCTGCAATTCGACAAAGTCGGTCAACAGCCGCCCGACCGACACCGGCTCGCCGACCGGCAGTTGGGCGCGGCGGCCTTCGGCGACCTGCAGCCGGATCTGATCGGCGGGTAGAAATCCGAAGCGGCGCGCGACCGAATCCACCAGCGCCGGATCGTTGCGCGGCACCACGCTGAGGTGATCGCCGACCCGATAGGTGATGCCCGGCAGGCAGTTGCACCTCGATATGGCGGGTCGATCTTTCTGACGCGTTGGGCCCCAGCCTGTTCTGCAACTCGCTGTTGACCAGCACCTTCATCGGCGAAACGCCGCCGAGCGCCACGATCGCGTTGACCGCCGACGGGGCCACCGGCTCGATCCTGTAGAGCGGCTCGTCCTCGGCGCTGCGGCTGAAATTCGAATCGATGCCGAATTCCTTGGTCGCCAGCGGCGCGAGCTTTGCGAACCAGCTCTCGAATTCGCCATCGAGATCGCTGCGGGCGTCGCCCTCGCCGCGCGCATAGACGCTGCGCCCGCCATGGCCGGCCAGTTGCTCGTCGATCAGCCGCGGAATCGACTGATAGGTCGCGGCCCAGTCGCTGTTGCCGCAGCCGAACACGGCGTAGCGCACTTTTGCAAACGCATCCTTCGGCAGGTCACTGCCCAGCCATTTGACGAATTGCGTGGCGTTGTCGGGCGGCGCGCCATTGTAGGACGCGCAGAAGATCAGCACGCCGCCCTGCTCCGGCAGTTTGCCGACGAAATCATCGAGCGGCGCCAGCCTGGTGGCAAAACCGTTGACCTCGGCGAGATCGGCGACGCGGGTCGCGAGTTCCTCGGCGGTCCCGAGGTTCGATCCATACAGCACCAGCAGCGGCGTATTGTGTCCCGGACGGGTGCGCGCGCGCGGCGCAGGCGTCGCGCCCGATGCCGCGGCCGTGGCCGGACCGGCATAGGCGCCACGCTCCTTCTCGTTACGCGGACGCACCTTGATCTTGAATCCGTCCGGCTTGATCGTCAGCGTCTCCTTCAGATGCATCTGGTAGCGATTGACGTCGATCAGCTTGAAGCGCTGCAGGATCATGCCGATCGCCAGCGCCGCCTCATGCATGGCAAAGCCGCGGCCGATGCAGGCGCGCTGGCCGTTGCCGAACGGCTTCCAGGCGTTGACGGGACGCGCCGCTTCCGCCTCGCGGCTGAAAATTTTCCGGATCGAACGCGTCGGGGTTCGGCCCCCAGACGCTGGGGTCGCGATGCAACGCCAGCACCAGCACGGTGATGAAAGTGTTCTTCTTGAGCTTGTATTTGCCGCCGATGGTCTCGTCCTTCAGCGGCGAGATGCCATAGGCCGGCGCCGGCGGCCACAGCCGCAGCGCTTCCTTCAGGATCTGGGTGATGTAGGTGAGCTGCGTCACCTGCTGATAGGTCGGCCTCGCGTTGATATCGGGCCCGAGCACCCGGTCGACTTCCTGATAGGCCTTTTTGAGAACGTCGGGATGCTTCAGCAGCGCATAGAGCGCGCAGGACAACAGGCCGCTGGTGGTTTCGTGCCCGGCGATCAGGAAGGTATTGATCTGGTAGCGGATGTTGACGTCGTCGAGCTGCTCGCCGGTTGCGCGGTCGACGCCGGTCATCATGGCGGCGAGCATGTCCTTCTTGTCCGCGGCCGCATCGGCGTTCTTGCGGCGCTCGGCGACGATCTCGTCGACCATCTTGTTCATGAAGGCGACGTCGCCGGCGAGATCGCGCCGCCGCTTCTGCATCCACAGATTTTCCAGCGGCAGGCCGCGAATCATCATGATGGTTTCGAGCGAGCGCACCAGCGACTCGACGAACGGATGATAATCGCGCCGGTAGAACGAATTGAAACGGTAGTCGAATCCGCACAGCCCGATGGTGTCGAGCGTCAGCGCGGTCATGTCGTGAACGACGTCGATCTCCTCGTCGGCGTTCAGCCGCTCCCATTTCTTCACCAGCTGCTCGGCGATATCGACCATGCTCGGATGGTAGGACTGCATGGCGCGGTTGCCGAACGGCTGCAGCAGGATGTTGTGCGCCTTGCTCCAGTTCGGCTCCGACGTATCGGCGGTGAACAGGCCGTCGCCGGCGATCGCGCGCACCCGGCGCAGCGGTCCGCGCACCGCCTTGTCGAAACGCTTCTCATCGCTGAGCTCATTGACGAGGTCGTGGCCGGAGACGATGACCAGCGGCGCGCCCATCATGTCGAGCCAGAAAATCGGCCCCAATTCCCTGGCCAGCCGGGCCAGGTTTTGCACCGGCGCGGTCGAATCCAGCGACAGCATGTTGCCGACCACCGGTTTGGTCGGCGGGTGCGGAATCGGGCTCAGTCGGTTGGTCGACGCCATTGCGATAGTTTCTCCCGCCTTGTGTCTCAATACCGTCATTGCGAGCGCAAGCGCGAAGCAATCCACGCCAGTACAACCAGAAGACTGGATTGCTTCGTCGCTCCGCTCCTCGCAATGACGATGTGTGAGTTCACGCGATCTACCCAAACCGCTTTCTACGCCATTCGATCAGCTTGGCGCTGACCTCGTCCGGCTTTTCCTGCTGCGTCCAATGGCCGCTGCCGCGAACCAGATATTTTTCGAGATCGGGGACGATCTTCTCCATGCCGTCGGCCGCTGACGGCGGCAGCACCGCGATCGTTCTCGGCCATGATCATCAGCGACGGCACCCGCACCGTGTGGTCGATCCCGGCCGAGCGTTGCCAGTTGCGCGACATGTTGCGGTACCAGTTGATGCCGCCGGTGAAGCCCGTCCTGGTGAAGGTATCGACGAAGACCTGCTTTTCCTCCGGCGACAGGATCGGCGTCGCGCGGATCGTGCCTGGCGTCGTAATTGGCGATCATCTGCGGAAACGCCAGATTGAGCCGCGGCGACGCGCCGACGCCCGCGATCGGCGGCTCCGTCGGCGCGGCGTCGCTCTACGCGGCGCCGGCTTGCGCATGAAGGCGTCAAAGGTCTGTTCGACCCGGCTGTCGAATATCTTGTCGGCCATCGCGCGAGGGGTCCTGAAACTGCACGATATACATGTGCTCGCCGAAGCGCTTGCGCATCAGTTCGATCGGGTCCGCCGGCGCACGGTTGGCTGTGCGGCGTATTGACGCCGACGACGCCGGCGACGCGGTCGATATGCCGCAGCGGCATCTGCCAGACGACAAATCCGCCCCAGTCGTGACCGACGAAGATCGCCTTGTCGATCTTGAGATGGTCGAGCAGACCGACGAGATCGCCGGTCAGGTGCTCGATGTCATAGTCCTCGACCGCTTCGGGCCGGTCGGTCGCACCGTAGCCGCGCTGATCCGGCGCGATCACCCGAATGCCGGCCTCGCCCAGCGCCTTGATCTGGTGACGCCACGAAAACGCGATCTCCGGCCAGCCGTGGCAGAGAATGACCGGCGGCTTGTCGGTTTTCGGACCGGCTTCGTAATAGCCCATGCGAATGCCGTTGGTCCGCGCGAACTGCAGCGGCGGCATTTCGATCATTGTCTTGTCCCTACTCGGCCGCACCTTTGACTTCGGCTTCCGGCGGCGCGAATGCAGCCTCCAGGGCCGCGAATTCTCCGGGCAGCATGTCGCAGAGCACCTGGACATGGGGAATGATGTTGGCGCCGGCGATAAAGCCGAAATCCAGCTGGTCGCGATAACTCTGCACGGTGATGTTGAGCGCAAGCCCGTGGGTCGCGATCGACACCGGGAAGATGTGCAGCAATTCCGCGCCCGCCGCATACAGCGTCTGGCGCGGCCCCGGCACGTTGGACACCGTGATATTCGCCGCCGGCGGCAGCACGTCCGACAGACTCGAGCGGCTGTACAGCAGCGCCAGAATCTGGACCAGGATCGGCGCACCCAGCATCGAGATGTTGGACATCTGCGGCATCAGCGCCCGCAGCGGATGCGACATTTCCTTGGACTTGCTGGATTGCGCGATGATCGCCTCAAGCCGCGCCTTGGGATCCTCGATATTGGTGGCGATCGAGCAGATCATGCCAAACACCTGATTGTTGGCGTCGGTGTTTCCCTCCTCGCGCAGCGAGATCGGCACCGCGGCCGTCATCGATTTCGCCGGCAGCGCGCCCTGCTCCAGCAGATAGCGCCTGACCACGCCGCTTGAAATCGCCAGCACCACGTCATTGAGCTTGCCGCCGGCCTGCTTGGCCAGCGCCTTCGCACGGCTCAACGAAATCGAAACGCCGGCGAAGCTGCGCTCCGATGAAATCGATTTGTTCAGGATGGTCGACGGCGACACCATGCTGGCGATGCTGTCGCGCGATTTCGGATCGGAAATCTTTCCGACCACATCGGAAACGCTCTTCAGCATCGTGGGAATGCTGCCGGCAAATTTCACCGCGGATTCGATCTGGAACATCGCATTGTCGAACAGGATCGAACCGAGATCGCTTTTTCCCGAGCGCGGCAGGTCGATGCCCTTGGCGGCCGTCGAGGCATCGAATGGCTGGCGCCAGATCTGCTGATAGGAATCGATCAGATTGGCGGCGATGTCGCGCGGCTCCTGCCCGACCTTTGCTTTGGCCGTCGGCGGCTCGACTTTCCTCGGCACCGGCGTCACATCGTAGATCATGTTGGTCAGCGCGGCACCCGCGCCGCCGTCGATGCAGGCGTGGTGCATCTTGGAATAAAGACCGATCTCGTTGTCCTTCATGCCCTCGAAGACATAGAACTCCCATAGCGGCCGGGCGCGATTGAGCAGCTTGGCATGCATCCAGCCGACGATGCGCTCCAGCGTGGCGCGGTCGTGGGGCGCCGGAAGACTGCCGCGGAAAATGTGGCGGTCGATATCGAACTGGTCGTCCTCGACCCAGGAGGGGTGATCGATGTCGAGCGGCGCCTTTTCCAGCCGCGCTTTCAGGATCGGCGCCACATGCAGGCGCGAGGCGATCATCGCCTTGAAGTCCTCGAAGAAGTCGCCCTTGTAATCCTCGGGCAAACGGAAGATCGCCATGCTTCCGACATGCATCGGCATTTCCGGCGTTTCCAGGTAAAGAAACGACGCGTCCATCGAGGACAGCTTCCTGGCGTCACTCATAATTCTCTCCCGCTACAGATCACGCGGCGCCTTGGTGGCGCTTCTGGCGTTCAGATGGTCCTCAAGTTCAGGACATTAGAGCGTTTTCGAGCGAAGTGGAAACCGCTTCGCGTGAAGATCAGAACCGGGGCTCCGGTCAGGATTGCGCATTTTCCGGAGGTGCATATGCAATGCCAAACGGCCCCGATCGGTCAAATTGCCTGAATTGACCCTCCGCCTGGGCCAAACGATCCGCCACCGCCCACAAGGCAGCCGCGTTCACGCCCAGTCCGACATGACTGGCAAGATGTACCTCGATATTTTCGGCGGTATCGGAGGGTCGCAGCAGGCAGGTTCGCCAGTTCACGATGCCATCGGTGCGTGAATAGATCGACGTGGTCGGAACCGGCAGATCGCCCGCGATGATTTTTCGAAGCTCGGAATTGTCCTCGACCGCTTCGCCCGACAGCGCCTCGTAAAGCCGTGTGGCATTGGTGGCCCTGACGTCGTTCGCGAACGGGCTTCCCAGCGTCAGGACATATCGCACCATCTCCGGCGCCTGCAGCGCCAGATCACGCGCATAGACGCCGCCGAGACTCCATCCGACGATACTGACCTTGCGGCCGGTGGCGTTGTGAATCTCGGCAAGCCGATCCCGCAGCGCGGCCCGCAAGCGCGAAACACCGCCGATGTTGCGGCCCATCCTCCACGCATAGCTGTCGTAGCCGAGTTCCCGGAGATAGCGCCGCATCGGCGCCATCGACAGATCGCTGGCGAGGAACCCCGGCAACGTCAGCACCGGATGGCCATCGCCCCTCGGCGCGCGCATCAGCAGCGGCGACAACAACAGACTGGCGTTGAATTCGAATATGCCTCTCGCTTCGGCGAGCAACAGGCCGAGACCGGGCGGATTGAGCCGGTCGGTGGGCTGCGGCTCGTCCCGGTCAGCCTTCATCATTTTTTCTTGTCGCTGCCGCGCGACACCGCCGAGGCCAGCCATGGTCACGAACATGTCCTGAAACCGCTCGGCGATCTTCGGATCGAACGTGAACCAGCTCTGCATCAGCGCTTCCGGAGAAACCTTTTCGATGTTGCTCATCATCTGCTGCTGGAGCTTTTCCATCACCGCGACCTGCATCGGCTGCACGTCCGGAAGTCCGAAAAACTGCCGGGCCTCCTGCGGCGTGCAATCAATTTCAACGTTCACCTTCATGGCCACTCCTGACTGCATCTGACAGCTCGTTGAAGTATCGCCCTGACAGGCCGGGGGACGCAAGCGACCTGACGGCGCGAGGCGAGCCTGGAGCCTTCCTTTGGCTGATATGGTCAACCAAAACGTTCGACCGCAAAGGGGCTGGTATCGGCGAACGGCGTCTCGCCGGTCATCATCTCCGCCAGCAGGCGGCCCGTCGCGGGGCCCAGCGTCAGGCCGTGGTGCTGGTGTCCGAAATCGAACCACAACCCGGCATGGCGGGGCGCCTTGCCGATCACCGGCAGCATGTCGGGCAGGCACGGTCGCGCGCCGATCCAGGGCTTTGCATCGACGGCGTCGCCCAGCGGAAACAGGGCGTGCGCCCGTGGCAGCGCATGCTGGAGCTGGATCGGCGTCGGCGGCGCATCGCGGCGGGCAAACTCCACCCCGGTGGTGAGGCGAATGCCGCGGCTCATCGGCGCCAGCAGATAGCCGAAATCCGAATCCAGCACGGGATGATGCAGCACGGCGTTGCCGCGCGGCGCCAGATGCAGATGGTAGCCGCGCTTGATACCGAGCGGAATCGAATATCCGAGCGGACGAAACACCAGATCGGACCACGGTCCCAATGCCACCACGACGTCGCGCGCGACAACCGCGCCATCCGGCCGGGCAATCCGCCATCCGGCGGCGTCCTGTTCCAGCGTTCGCGCATCGCCCACGACAAAGCGGCCGCCCTTGCGCCTGAACAGCGCCGCATAGGCTTTTGCCAGTCCGCCGGGATCGGGAACGAATCCGGGCGCCGGCAGATAGACCGCACCGGCGAAATCTCCGGTCAGGTTGGGTTCGCGCGCCGCAATCGCCCTGGCATCGAGAACCTCGCCGGCGACGCCGTACTGCCTCGCGCGCTCGAAATCGGCCGCCGCGGCCGCCAGCGTTGCCTCCGAGCGGAACAGCTTGATCCAGCCGGTCCGCCGCAGCAACTCCGGCACCCCGGCCTCCGCGATCAGCGCCTCATGCTCGATCAGGCTGCGCCGGATCAGGGGCAATTCGGCCATCGCACTGTGCATCGCCCGGTCCGGCGAGGACGCGAGGAAGTAGCGTACCAGCCAGGGCAGGAAGGTCGGCAGGTCGGATAGCCGGTAGCGCACCTGCGGCGCGCGATTCATCGCGTATTGCAGGATCTGGCCGAAATCCCGGGGAAACATATAGGGGAATACCGAGGCACATTCGATCAGCCCGGCGTTGCCGAAGCTCGTCTCCTCGCCGGCAAGTTCGTGCCGGTCGACCAGGATCACGTCCCTTCCCCGCTGCTGCAGGTGCAGGGCGGCGCCGACGCCGACCATGCCGGCGCCCAAGACGAGAACATCGGCCCTGAGTTCCGCCATCCGGCACTCCGAAAGTTGAATGTTACGGGCTAGCGCCCGTTGCCTATGGTGAAGCTAGTCATGCCGGCATCATCGTGCAAACCGGCCTGGCTTTTAGGAAATCGCGCTTGCGCGGCGGCCAAACTCTGGCAACATGGATCGGCAACGGCTGTCGATAATGAAAAAATGAACAGCGCGCCACAGCGGAGAACGTGAAAAATGTCGGTACGTCAAACCCTGCTTGCAGCGACCACCGTCACAATCGTCGCTTTTGCGATGTCGCCGGCATCAAGCCAGACCCTGCGCTACGCCAACCAGGGCGACCTCAAGTCGCTCGACCCCTATACGCTCAAGGAAACCACGACCATCGCCCATCATGCGCATGTCTATGAGGGCTTGGTCACCCGCGACAAGGATCTGAAGATCGTTCCGGCATTGGCGGAAAGCTGGGAAACCCTGGACCCGACGCACTGGCGCTTCCATCTGCGCAAAGGCGTCAAATTCCACAACGGCGACCCCTTCACCGCCGACGACGTGATCTTTTCCGCCGACCGCGTGCGCGCCAACGGATCGAATTTCACCAGCAACGTTCCTGCCGATGCGAAGTTCGTCAAGGTCGACGACTACACCGTCGACGTGATGCTGAACTCACCCAATCCCATTCTCATGTCGCAATGGGACGGCTGGTTCATCATGGACAAGAAGTGGGCCGAGGCGAACAACGCGGTGGCGCCGACGCCGTCTTCGGCGACCACGCCGAGCTATGCCTCGCTCAACGAAAACGGCACCGGCCCCTTCATCATCGAGAGCCATCAGCCCGGCGTAAAGACCGTGTTCAAGGTCAACCCGAACTGGTGGGGCAAGCCCGAGCACAATCTCAAGGAAATCATTTTCACCCCGATCGCCTCGGCCTCGACGCGAGTTGCCGCTTTGCTGTCGGGCGAGGTCGACGTCATCGAGCCGGTTCCGATCCAGGACATCGCGCGGGTGAACGCGAGCGGGAACGCGACGGTCATGACCGGACCGGAATTGCGCACGATCTTTCTCGGCATGGACCAGGTGCGCGACGAATTGTTGTATTCGAACGTCAAGGGCAAGAACCCCTTCAAGGATGTCCGCGTCCGCGAGGCGTTCTACAAGGCGGTCGACGTCGATCTGATCAAGAACCGGGTGATGCGCGGGCTGTCGACGCCCTCGGCGCTGATGATCGCGCCGCAATTGTTCGCACTGTCGAAGGATTTCACGCGGCCGAAACTCGATCCTGACGGCGCCAAGAAGCTGCTGACCGAAGCCGGCTATCCCGACGGCTTCGAAGTGACGATGGATTGCCCCAACGACCGTTACGTCAACGACTCCGATATCTGCCAGGCGGTGGTCGGCATGCTCGCTCGTATCGGGATCAAGATAAATCTGCTGGCACAGCCGAAGCAGCAGTATTTCGCCAAGGTGCTGAAGGCCGGCGGTTACCAGACCTCATTTTATCTGCTGGGTTGGACGCCCGCCTCGTCGGATTCGCACAACGTGCTGCACGACATCATGGGTTGCCGCAATGACGCCAAGGATCCCACGCGCGGGGAAGCCAATCTCGGCGGATATTGTAACAAGGAGCTCGATGCACTGACCGACAAGGTGCTGCTCGAGCCCGACGCGGCCAAGCGCGATCAATTGATCAAACAGGCGTACGAGATCGGCATGAAGGACTACGCCTATATCCCGCTGCATCAGCAGGCGCTGGCATGGGGGGTTTCGAAAAAGGTGAAAATGACCCAGCGTGCGGACAATGAAGTCCTGTTCTACTGGGCGACCAAACAGGAGTAGGCAGCTTCAGCATGGGAGTCCCGGCGGCTTCGCGCTTTCCGGGACTTTTCATTTTGGGGTTAGCGATGATGCGCGCCACATCCTGAGAAAGAAGTGAAAGGATCCTATGCTCGCTTTCACTCTTCGCCGGGCGATCCAGGCTATCGGCGTCATGATCGCGGTCGGAATCATCTCGTTCGCGATGTTCCGTTTCGCGGGCGATCCGGTCAGCCAGATGGTCGCCATCGACACCTCAGCCGCCGAGCGCGCCGAGATCCGTAAATCGCTCGGTCTCGACGATCCCGTGGTTGTGCAGTTCGCGCGCTATTTCGGCAACGCCGCGCAATTCAAATTCGGCGTCTCCTACCAATTCCGCCAGCCGGTATCGAGCCTGTTGAAGGAGCGGATGCCGGCCACGCTGGAGCTTGCCACCTGCGCCACCATTCTGGCGATGGTGTTCGGCATCCTGATGGGGGTCTATTCGGCGCTGCGGCGCGACACGTTGTTTACGAAAGTACTCCAGGCTGTATCGCTGATCGGAATCTCGCTGCCGACCTTCCTGATCGGCATCCTGCTGATCTATCTGTTCGCGGTGGTGCTAGGCTGGCTGCCGTCGTTCGGCCGCGGCGAAGTGGTGCACCTCGGCTGGTGGACCACCGGGCTGCTCACGGTCTCCGGCCTGAAGGCCCTGATCATGCCGTCGGTCACGCTCGGCCTGTTCCAGATGACACTGATCATGCGGCTGGTGCGGGCCGAGATGCTGGAGGTGCTGCGCACCGACTACATCCGCTTCGCGCGGGCACGCGGATTGACGACGCGCGCCATCCATTTCGGTCATGCGCTGAAGAATACGCTTGTGCCGGTCATCACCGTCGCCGGCCTGCAGTTCGGCTCGGTTATTGCATTCGCGATCATCACCGAATCCGTATTCCAGTGGCCCGGGATGGGCCTGTTGTTCGTGCAAGCCGTGCAAAACGTCGATATCCCGATCATGGCGGCCTACCTGTTGATGGTTTCCCTGATCTTCGTCACCATCAACCTGGTGGTCGATATCCTCTACACGGTGGTCGACCCGCGCCTGCGCTCCACCATCAGCCGGCCGGCCTGAAAGCGATACAAGCATGTCCGACGCCGTCGTCCCTCACAAATCCGAAGCCAGCGCTCAAGCCGCGCGCCTATCGCCCGGACGGTGGCTCGGGCGCGCCGTCGGGAGCGACCTGTTCTATTCATTCCGCCGCTCCAAGATCACCATGGTTGCGGCCGCCGTGACCCTGCTGTTTTTCCTGCTCGCGATATTCGCTTCCGTTCTTGCCGTGCAAAACCCGTTCGATCCGGCGCAACTCCAATTGATGAACTCACGCATCTCGCCGATCTGGACCACCGACGGCCAGAGCCCGTTCCTGCTCGGCACCGATGAGCAGGGCCGCGACGTGTTTTCGGCCATTCTCTACGGCCTGCGCATTTCGCTCACCGTCGGCGTGCTCGGCGTTCTGTTCTCCGGCACGCTGGGCATCATCCTCGGACTGATTGCCGGCTATTTCGGCGGCGCCGTCGACGGCCTGATCATGCGCATCGCCGATGTGCAGCTGACCTTCCCCGCGATCCTGATCGCGCTGCTCATCAATGGCGTCGTCAAGTCCGTGTTCGGCAATCGACTCGACGCCATGAGTACCCTGGCGGTGCTGGTGTTCGCGATCGGATTGAGTTTCTGGGTGCAATACGCCCGCACCGTGCGCGGCTCGGTCATGGTGGAGAAAAACAAGGATTACGTGGCCGCGGCGCAGCTGATCGGGCTTCCCGCGCCGGTGATCATGCTGCGCCATGTGCTGCCCAACGCGATGGGGCCGATCCTGGTGATCGCAACCATCAATCTGGCACTCGCTGTCATCACCGAGGCGACGTTGTCGTTTCTGGGAGCCGGCATGCCCGACACCATGCCCTCGCTCGGCACCCTGATCCGGATCGGCAACAATTATCTGTTTGCGGGCGAATGGTGGATCGTCGCCTTCCCCGGCTTTGCGCTGGCGGCGCTGATCCTGGCGATCAATCTGCTCGGCGACTGGCTGCGCGACGCCCTCAATCCGAAGCTCCGATGAGAAGCGCCGCAATCACCATGCAACTGCCCGCATGACCGAACCCGTTCTCTCCGTGCGTAACCTTCAGGTGGAGTTCGTCACCCGCCACAGCACGCTGCGCGCCATCGACGGGGTCTCCTTCGACATCGCCAAGGGAGAGGTGCTCGGCGTGGTCGGCGAATCCGGCGCCGGAAAATCCGTCACCGGTCTTGCGGTGATCGGCCTGATCGATCCGCCCGGCCGCATCGCCGGTGGCGAAATCTATCTGTCGGGCATGAGAATCGACAATCTGCCGCCGGAGGAGATGCGCCGGATCCGGGGAAAACGGATCGGCATGATCTTCCAGGACCCGCTCACCAGCCTCAACCCGCTGTACCGGATCGGCGATCAGTTGATCGAGACCATCCGAACCCACCTCGATCTCTCGGAATCCGGCGCCCGCAAGCGGGCCATCGATCTGCTCGCCGAGGTCGGCATTCCCGCCCCCGAAAAACGCATCGATGCCTATCCGCACGAATTCTCCGGCGGCATGCGCCAGCGCGTCGTGATCGCGCTGGCGATCTGCGCCGAGCCGGAACTGATCATCGCCGACGAGCCGACCACGGCGCTCGACGTCTCCGTGCAGGCGCAGATCATCTCATTGATCAAGCGCCTTGGGCGTGATCATGGCACCGCCGTCATGCTGGTGACCCACGATATGGGCGTGATCGCCGAAACCTCCGACCGCGTCGCGGTGATGTATTCCGGCCGGATCGCCGAAATCGGTCCGGTTCAGGATGTCGTGCAGAACCCGCTGCACCCCTACGCCAAGGGGTTGATGGGCGCGATTCCGACGCTTGCCGGCGACGCCGCACGGCTGGTCCAGATCCCCGGCTCGATGCCGCGGCTTTCGGCGATCCCGCCGGGCTGCGCGTTCAACCCCCGCTGCGCCTTTGCCTTCGATCGCTGCCGGATCGAACGGCCGGAACCGATCCGGCAGGGCGCGCAGGCCGTGGCGTGCCATCTCTATGATGCCGCTACCAGGGATACCGCGGCATGACATCGGCGCCCTTCATCGACGTCAGAAACCTGCGCCGCGTGTTCGACGTCTCCAAGCCGTGGCTCAACCGGGTGCTGGAAGGCGGCCATCTGGAATTTCTGAAGGCCGTCGACGGGGTGACCTTCGATATCGCCAAAGGCGAAACGTTTGCCCTCGTCGGCGAATCCGGCTCCGGCAAGACCACCGTCGCCCGCATGGTCGTCGGGCTGTTGCCGCCGACTTCCGGCGAAGTGGTCATCGACGGGATTTCGATGACAAACGCCAGGCAATCGCAGGCGCGTCAGCAACTGCGCCGCCGCATTCAGATGATATTCCAGGATCCCTATGCGAGCCTCAACCCGCGGCTTCGGGTCGATGCCATTGTCGCCGAGCCGATCCGCGCCTTCGATCTGATCCAGGGCGAGCGCGACATTCAGGCGCGGGTCGGCGAGCTCCTGAGCCTGGTCGGTCTGCACGCCGACGACGGCTGGAAATACCCGCACGAATTTTCCGGCGGCCAGCGGCAGCGGATCGCGATCGCCCGCGCGCTGGCATCCGAAGCCGAATTCATCGTCTGCGACGAACCGACCTCGGCGCTCGATGTCTCGGTGCAGGCGCAGATTCTCAATCTGATGCGCGACCTGCAGGACAAGTTCGGCCTCACCTACCTCTTCATCAGCCACAACCTCGCCGTGGTCCGGCACATGGCAAACCGCATCGGCGTGATGTATCTCGGCCGCATTGTCGAGATCGCGCCAGCGCGCGAACTGTTCAGCCGCCCACGGATGCCTTACACCAAGATGCTCCTGGGCGCGGTGCCCGACCTGGCGATGTCCGGCCGCCAGCGGATTCCGGTCAAGGGCGAAATCCCCAATCCGATCGATCCGCCGCCCGGCTGCGCCTTCAACCCACGCTGCCCTCTGGCGTTCGATCTCTGCCGCAAGCAGGCGCCCGCGCTGATCGACGGCGTCGCCTGCCATGCCGTCAACAGCCCCGCCAGCGCCGCAGTTTCGGCTTGATCACAGAGACGGGACCTTCGCACCGCGCGAGGCCGGTTGGCAGGCAGCCTTCGCTGTGGTCAAGTGCGCCGGCCCCGCGGCATCAAGCAACCCTGGATTCCCATGAGCAACATCAACCCCGATCCGTTCACGACCCGGCCGGAAATTGAAGGCACTTTCGGTGTCGTGACGTCCACCCACTGGATCGCCACCGCGGTCGGGATGGCCACCCTGGAAAAGGGCGGCAATGCGTTCGACGCCGGTGTGGCCACGGCGTTCACGCTGCAGGTCGTCGAGCCGCACCTGAACGGCCCCGGCGGCGACGTACCGATCATCGTCCACGACACCAAACGCGGCCGCACCGAGGTGATTTGCGGCCAGGGCCCTGCCCCCGCGGGCGCAACCATCGCGCATTACCGCCGCGAGGGCCTGGAAATGGTGCCCGGCACCGGGCTGCTGGCCGCCTGCGTTCCCGGCACGTTCGAATCCTGGATGCTGCTGCTGCGCGATTACGGCACGCTCTCGCTGCGCGACGTGCTCGAGCCGGCCATCGCCTACGCCCGCGACGGCTACCCGCTGGTGGAACGTGCATCGGCGACCATCAGGACCGTCGAGCAAATGTTCCGGAAGCACTGGACCACCTCGGCCGCGGTCTATCTGCCTGGTAACGAAGTGCCCAAACCCGGCACCCTCTTCACCAACAAGACGCTTTCGGAAACCTATGCCCGCATCCTGAAGGAAGCGGAAAGCGCGGGTTCCGACCGAGTCGCACAAATCGAGCGCGCGCGGAAAGCCTGGTCGCATGGCTTTGTCGCCGAGGCGATCGACACATTCTGCCGCACCCAGGACATCATGGATGTCAGCGGCTCGCCGCATCGCGGCGTACTCACCGCCGACGACATGGCGCGCTGGCAGCCCGCCGTCGAGGCGCCGCTGACTTACGACTATGGACGTTACACCGTCTGCAAGCCCGGGGTCTGGAGCCAGGGCCCGGTGATGCTGCAACAGCTCGCGCTGTTGAAAGGATTCGAACTCGACGGGCTGGATCCCGCGGGACCGGAGTTCATCCATCTGCAGATCGAGTGCGCCAAGCTCGCCTTTGCCGACCGCGAGAAATTCTATGGCGACCCGAACTTCAGCGAGATCCCGATCGCGACGCTGCTATCGGACGCCTATAATGACGAGCGCCGCAAGCTGATCTCGGACAAGGCCTCGCTCGATTTCGTGCCCGGCAACGTCGAAAACTTCGGTTCTGTCGTCAAGTTGCGCCGTCAGGAAGGCAACCGCGAGGCGGTCGGCGCCATGGGCGCGGGCGAGCCTACCGTCGGCCGGTTCGGCGAGGTGCGCGGCGACACCGTGCATTTCGACATTATCGATCAGGCCGGCAACATGATCTCGGCGACGCCGTCCGGCGGCTGGCTGCAGTCATCGCCGGTAATACCGGAACTCGGCTTCTGCCTCGGCAGCCGCGCGCAGATGTTCTGGCTCGAGGAAAATCACCCGGCGGCGCTCGCCCCGGGCAAGCGCCCGCGCACCACGCTCTCACCGACCATGGCGCTGCGCGACGGCGAACCGTATCTCGCATGGGGATCGCCCGGCGGCGATCAGCAGGATCAATGGACCACGCAATTCTTCCTGCGGCACGTTCACGCCAGGATGAACCTGCAGGAAGCCATCGACGCGCCGGCCTGGCATTCCGAGCATTTCCCGATCTCGTTCTGGCCGCGCACCGCGCGCCCCGGCGTGCTCGTGGTCGAGAACCGCGTGCCCAAAGCGACCGTCGATACCCTGAAGCGCCGCGGCCATATCGTGGAGACCGGCCCCGACTGGTCGGAAGGCCGCCTCACCGCCGCCTCCAAACTCGGCCGCCGCCGCCGCGCCGCCGCCAATCCCCGCGGCATGCAGGGCTACGCGGCCGGACGGTAAGGGCGTTAGATGACCTGGTCGATCATCGCCCGCGACAATGCCACCGGCCAGTTCGGAATTGCGGTCGCAACCCGGTTCTTCGCGGTCGGCGCCCGCGTGCCGCATATCGCCGCTCGCATCGGCGGCATCGCGACCCAGGCGCTGGTCAATCCCTATTACGGCATCGATGGCGTGAGGTTGCTGCGCGAGGGTCGTCAGCCCCGGGACATCGTCGAAACGCTGATCGCTAAGGACGCCGGGTATCAGAGCCGGCAACTTCACATCATGGACGCCGGCGGCCGCATCGCCGCCCATACCGGCAGCGAGTGCGTCGACTGGTGCGGGCACATCGAGGGCAACGGCTTTTCCATTGCCGGCAACATGCTGGCCGGCGCGGGCGTGCTCGACGATACGGCCGGAGCCTACATGGCAAACGAAGCGCTGCCGTTCGCGCGGCGCCTGATCGCGGCGATGCGATCGGGCGAAGCCGCGGGCGGCGACAAGCGCGGCAAGCAATCGGCGGCGCTTCTGATCTATGGCGACGAGGAATGGTCTGATCTCGACCTGCGCGTCGATGACCACGCCGATCCGCTTGCCGAACTCGAACGGCTCGAACAGGTGAGCCGCGAGCGGTGGGTGCATTTCCGCCAATTCCTGCCCAGCCGCCGCAATCCGGCCGGCGTTACCGATCGCGCGACGATCGATGCCACGATCGAAGCGGCCATTGCGGGTCGGAAATGACGGATATCCCGCTGATCGAAATCGAGGGGTTGCGGGTCATCTTTCACGGCGACAACGGTCGCACCACCCATGCGGTCGACCGCGTCGATCTAGCCGTGGCCAACGGCGCGACGCTGGGGCTGGTCGGCGAATCCGGCTGCGGCAAGAGCGTGACCTCGCTCGCCATCATGGGCCTGTTGCCGAAACAATCGGCCGAAGTCACCGGCTCGATCCGTTTCGACGGTCTTGATCTGCTCGATGTGCCCGACCAGATCCTGCGCGACCTCCGCGGTAACCGGGTCGCAATGATCTTCCAGGAGCCGATGACCTCGCTCAATCCGAGTTTTACAATCGGCGAGCAGATCATCGAGACCATTCTGCGCCATCGCGGCGGCGCGCGGCGCGCGGCGCGGGCGCGCGCCATCGAGCTATTGCGCCGCGTCCACATCCCCTCGCCGGAGCGGCGGATCGACGAATATCCGCACAAGCTCTCGGGTGGAATGCGCCAGCGCGTCATGATCGCAATGGCGCTGGCCTGCGATCCGATGCTGCTGATCGCCGATGAGCCCACCACCGCGCTCGACGTCACCCTGCAGGCGCAAATCCTCGATTTGATGCGCGAGCTGAAAGCCGCGAGCGGCGCGGCGATCATTCTGATCACCCACGATCTCGGCGTGGTCGCCGAGGTCTGCGACGAGGTCGCGGTGATGTATGCCGGCGAGATCGTCGAACGCGCGACCGTCGACGAATTGTTCGCTTCCCCCCAGCACCCCTACACGGTCGGCCTGCTCGGCTCGATCCCGCGGCTGGACCGGCGCGCTTCGCATCTTGCCACCATCGAAGGCATGGTTCCGAACATGACCACGCCGCCTTCCGGCTGCCGATTTGCCGCCCGCTGCCCGTTCGTCGGCGAAATCTGTATCGACGCGCCGCCGCCATTGGTGGCGGTGAGCCCCGGTCACTGGTCGCGTTGCATCAAGGCACCGCTGGAAAGGCTGGTGTCGTGATGGCCCTGCTAGAGGTCGAAAATCTCGTAAAGCATTTCGTCGCCGACCGTACGGTGTTGGGGCGGCCGACCGCGTTCATCAAGGCGGTCGATGGCGTCGGCTTCAGCGTCGATGCCGGCAAGACGCTGGCGCTGGTCGGCAAATCCGGCTGTGGCAAATCCACCGTGAGCCGGCTGGTGCTGCGGCTGATCGAACCGGATGCCGGAAGCATCCGCTTCGAGGGCCGCGATCTGCTGGCGCTGGACGCGAACCAGTTGCGCGCCTTCCGCCGCGATGCGCAGATCATCTTTCAGGACCCCTATGCCTCGCTCAACCCGCGCATGACCGTCAGCCAGATCCTGACCGAGCCACTGGCGCTGCATGACCTTGTTCCGGCCTCGGGCCGTCGCGAGCGCGTCGAGGAACTGCTCCGCCTGGTCGGGCTGGAGCCGCGCTTCGCGCGCCGCTACCCCCACGAATTCTCCGGCGGCCAGCGCCAGCGCATCGCGATTGCGCGGGCGCTCGCGGTCGAACCGAAGCTCATCATCTGCGACGAGCCGGTATCGGCGCTGGATGTCTCGATCCGTTCGCAAATCCTCAACCTGCTGCGCGATCTGCAGGACCGGCTGGGGCTCGCCTACATCTTCGTCAGCCACGACCTCGCGGTGGTGAAGCACATCGCCGACCGCGTCGCCGTGATGAATCTCGGCGTCATCGTCGAGACCGCGGATACGCAAGGACTGTTTGCCTCGCCCCGTCATCCCTACAGCCGCGCGCTGCTGTCGGCGATCCCGGTGCCCAAACCGCGCGCCAAGCGCAGCCGCATGCTGCTGCAGGGTGAGATGCCGAGCGCGCTCAATCCGCCGGGGGGCTGCCGCTTTCATAGCCGCTGCCCCTATGTGATCGAGCGCTGCCGCATCGAGCCGCCGCAACTGCTCGACGATGCGACCGGACACCTGACCGCCTGCCACCGCACGGCGGAACTGCCGCCGCCCGACGCCGTCATTCCCGTCGACGGCGGCTTTTCGCCGGCGCTGGAACGGCTGGTGGCAGCATTCAGCGGACAAACGGAAGTAGCCGGTTCCTCCGGGGTTGATATAGTCGGGGCAATGCCGCCGGCAGCCGGGTGAGGCGAAAACATGGAGACCAGTGCGATGAAAATCCTGCGTTTGGCGGCTATCGCGGCGGCGTTGTTGCTGTCGCTTCCTGCTGATGTCCGGGCCCAGAGCACGCTGCGGATCGGGCTGGCCGAAGACCCCGATATCCTCGACCCCTCGCTGGCGCGCACCTATGTCGGCCGCATCGTATTCGCGGCCTTCTGCGACAAGCTGTTCGACATCGACGAAAAGCTCAACATCGTGCCGCAGCTCGCGCTGTCGCACGAGACCTCGGCCGACGGCAAGGAGGTCACGATCAAGCTGCGGCCTGGCGTCAAATTCCAGGACGGCGAGCCGTTCAACGCCGAGGCCGCCAAATTCTCGCTTGAACGCCATCTGACCATGCAGGGCTCGTTCCGCAAGCCGGAACTCGCCTCGCTCGACCATGTCGACGTCGTCGATCCCCTCACCGTCAAGCTGGTATTGAAGACGCCCTATTCGCCGCTGATCGCCCAGCTCACCGACCGCGCCGGGATGATGGTCTCGCCCAAGGCGGCGAAGGAGGAAGGCGACAAGTTCGGCCTGCACCCGGTTTGCGCCGGCCCCTACAAATTCGTCGAACGCGTGCAGCAGGATCGCATCGTGTTCGAGAAATTCGCCGACTACTGGAACAAGGAGAATGTCCATATCGATCGCGTGGTGTTCCTGCCGATTGTCGACGCCACGGTGCGGCTCGCCAACCTGAAATCCGGCGGGCTCGACCTGATCGAGCGGGTGCTCGCAACCGACATCAAGGACGGTGCGAGTCGGATCCGAAACTCAAGCTGTCGACCGCGACTCGAGCTCGGCTATCACGGCCTCACGATCAACATCGCCAAGGACAAGACCAAGGGACCGCTCAGCCAGTCGGACCAAGGTGCGCCAGGCGCTCGATCTCTCGATCGATCGCGAGGCCATCAATCAGGTGGTGTTCAACGGCGAGTTCACGCCCGGCAACCAGTGGGTCAGCCCCGACCATCCCTATTATCAAAAGGCTTTCCCGATGCTCCGAAGCGCGACGTCGCCAAGGCCAAGGCGCTGTTGAAGGAAGCCGGCGTGACGCCGCCGGTCGCCGTCGATTTCATGGTGCCGAAGGGCGCGGAGAACGAAGCTGTCGCGCAGGTCATCCAGTCGATGGCGGCGGAAGCCGGTTTCGACATGAAGATCCGCGTCACCGAATTCGCGACCTCGCTTCAAACAGGCGCGAGGCCGGCGAATACCAGGCCTTCCTGATCGGCTGGAGCGGCCGGATCGATCCCGACGGCAATTCCTACATCTTCCTGCAGACCGGCGCGCCGCAGAACTACGGCGGCTATTCCAACCCGGAGGCCGACAAGGCGCTCGACGATGCGCGCCTGGTCGACGGACCAGGCGCAGCGCAAGGCGATCTACGAAAAACTGACCAAGGTCGTGCTCGACGACGAGCCGATCATCTACCTCTATCACCGCAAGCTCCTGATCGCGCACACGACGAAGCTCGAAGGCTACAAGCAGATGCCGGACGGACTGGTGCGCGTGATCGGGCTGACGTTGAAGTGAGGTTACCGCAGCTTGCGCCGCGCGGCACTCTCTCCGCTCCCTCCCCCCTTGTGGCGGAGGGCTGGGGTGGGGGGGCCACTCGGGGACTTCCGTTGTGGCCACCCCCCTGCCTGTCCCTCCCCCACAAGGGGGGAGGGAATGTCGGCATCCCGACCGCTTCCATGGCACCTAGCTTTCTCGCTGTCCCATGCTGAATTTCCTCGCCAAGCGCATCCTGCAGCTGATCCCGACGCTGTTCTTCGTGTCGATCCTGATCTTTTCGCTGCAGCATCTGTTGCCCGGCGATCCCGCGCAGGTCATGGCCGGCGAGGAACACGATCCCGACGTCATCGCCCATATCCGCGCGCAATACCGGCTCGATCAGCCGATACCGGTGCAATATTTCTACTGGGTCAAGGGCGTCCTTTCAGGCGACTTCGGCGAGTCGCTGCGCATCAAGGTGCCGGTGCGCGCGCTGATCGCGCAAAAGCTGCCGGTGACCATGCAGCTGGCGGGAATGGCGATCGTGATCGCGTTGCTGATCGGCATTCCTGCCGGCATCGTCTCGGCGGTGAAGAAGGGCAGCGCGTGGGATTATGGCGCCAACCTGTTCGCGCTGTGGGGGATCTCGACGCCGAATTTCTGGCTCGGCATCATGCTGATCTTCCTGTTCTCGATCGAGCTCGGCTGGCTGCCGGCCTCGGGCTACGTGCCGCTCGACCGAGAACTGGCGCGCCAGCCTGGCTGCCACCATCATGCCCGCCTTCGTGCTCGGCAACGCCATCGCGGCGATCCTGATGCGGCACACCCGCAGCGCCATGCTGCAGGTGCTGGATAGCGACTACGTCCGCACCGCGCGCGCCAAGGGCCTTTCCGAACGCTCGGTCATTCTCAAGCACGCCATGCGCAACGCGCTGACGCCCGTCATCACGCTCGGGGCGCTCGAACTCGGCACGCTGCTGTCGGGCGCGGTGCTGACCGAGCAGATATTTTCGATTCCGGGCTTCGGCAAGCTGATCGTCGATGCCGTGTTCAACCGCGATTATGCCGTGGTGCAAGGGGTGGTGCTGGTGACGGCGACCATCTACATCACGCTGAACCTGATTGCCGACATCGCCTATATCCTTGTCAATCCGCGGCTCAGGGGTTGAGCCGCATGACCGATGCAGCACTCGGCGCGCTTCCCCTTGCCGCTTCCGACGAGATGGAAAGCCCGGCCCGGCGCGCGTTGCGCCGGTTGTTCAAGCGCAAGGGCGCGGTGGTCGGGCTGGTCGTGATCGCGACGTTCATCGTCCTTGCGGTGTTCGCGCCCCTGATCTCACCCTATGACCCGATCGCGACCAGCTGGACGCTGGTACGCAAACCGCCGTCCTGGCTGCACTGGTTTGGCACCGACGACCTCGGCCGCGACATCTTCGGACGCGTGATTTTTGGCGCGCGCGCCTCGCTGTTGGCCGGCGCGATCTCGGTCGGGATTGCGCTTGGGATTGGCGTTCCCTTCGGATTGTTGTCGGGCTATCGCGGCGGCTTCATCGACGGCCTGATCAGCCGCATCACCGATGCCATGCTGGCCTGCCCGTTCCTGATCCTCGCCATTGCGCTGGCGGCGTTTCTGGGCCCGAGCCTCGGCAATGCCATGATCGCCATCGGCATTTCAACGACGCCGATCTTCGTGCGGCTGACCCGCGGCCAGGTGATGAACGTCAAGGTCGAGGACTATGTCGAGGCCGCGCGCGCCATGGGCAATCCGCGCTGGCGGATCGCGCTGTTCCATATCCTGCCGAATATCATGCCGGCTTTGCTGGTGCAGGCGACGTTGTCGATCGCCGCCGCCATCATCGCCGAGGCGGCGCTGTCGTTCCTGGGGCTGGGGCAGCAGCCGCCGGCGCCGTCCTGGGGCAGCATGCTGAACGCGGCACAGCGCTTCCTGACCAACGCGCCATGGATGGCACTATGGCCGGGACTGGCGATCTTCCTGGTGGTGCTGTCGTTCAACCTGGTCGGCGACGGCCTGCGCGACGCGCTCGATCCAAGGGAGCGATGAGGGCAACCGATCCCGGCGGCCGCGGCTATCCTTTACCTCTCCCATAGGGAGAGGTCGGTGCGCGAAGCGCATCGGGTGAGGGGTTTGGGTCCGTCGATAGACCGTACCCCCTCACCCCGACCCTCTCCCCATGGGAGAGGGAGCCCACCGTCTGCGCGGCCAGAGCTAAATCACCGTTTCACGCATCACGCGGCGGCAGTCCATCTCGTATTCGAGATCGATCACCGGTGGACGCGCGAAATGCCAGGTCAGGCCGGAACGGGTGGCGCCGCGGCGGACCAGCTCATCGGCGATGACAGGGTGAAAATCGTGCACGGTATAGGCCTGCACCGCTGTGGTGTCCTTCCAACCGAAGTTGAACTGACCCAGGCGGTGTTCCATGGCGCCGACCACGAATTTGACTTTCTCCTTGAGGCCGTCGGGGCTGAGGTCGCGATAGCGCACGGTCCGCTCGGAATAGGTTGCCCCTCCTTCGCGCGCTTCACCGCTACCCGCGATGACAAAGCTCGGCATCGTGGCCTGGCTCGGCCGGGTGAAGGAGAACGCATAGAATGACGGTTGGGCCGGCGGATTGATCTCGGGGCAGACATTGCTGCGCGCCACCGGATTGACTGACCCGTCGAACAGGCCCCATTCGGCTAATGTCTTGACGTAATGCTCGTTGAATTTTCGAAACCCGTCGTCGGTAAAGGCGGCCGGCGAGCGCAGTTCGCAGGCGCAGAACGAGGTCAGCGGACGTCCCGCAGCCTGAATGTATTTTGCGATAAGCGCAAAACCCTCGGCCAATGGCGGCATACTGTCGAAGCGGACGCGCTCGACTTCATAGCCGGGATTGGCGGCTGCGCCGCCCGAATACTGAAACACCCCCGGTATGAAGCGATAGTTGCCGGCCGAAAAATCGTTCGTCATGCCTGTATTCTCAGGGGTGCCCTATTCCAGTTCTATGCGAACGCCCTTGGCGCCGTTGAGCAGCCGGCGCAGGTGAAAGCCGGCCAGCGCGTCGTCCGAATGCAGCCCGACCAGCGCGGCAAAGGCCGGCATCGCCGCGGCGTCGCCAGCTTCCAGCTTCGCGAAGGCGTCGTAATATTGCTTGGTCGCCGGACTGGCAAATGCCGCCGCCGTCAGCGGCTCGTAAGCCCGCAGAGCCTCGCTGCGCCCGCGCAGCACGAGATCGCCGACCGGCCGCCCCTTGAAATTCTCGGTACCATCGGCGACGGCGGCGCTAACGCAAATGCGGGTGCCGAGGAACCCGTTGGCGGTTTCAAGCCGCGCGGCGATATTGATGGTGTCGCCATAGGCAGTGTAATCGAAGAACCGGTTGCCGCCGAAATTGCCGACCAGCGCCGGGCCGGCATGAACGCCGATCCGGGTTGCACCGACATTCACGCCCTTGGCTTTCCAGCGCTCGCGGAACCCCTCGGCCCAGACATCGAGATCATGTGCACAGGCGATCGCGCGCGTCGCGTAGTCCGGCTGATCGCCTGGCGCGTTGAAGAGGATATGCATCGCATCACCGATGATCTTGGCGACGGTGCCTTCATGCGCGAAGACAATATCGGTCATGCCACCGACATATTCGTTGAGCAGTGCACCAAGCACTTCGGGTGCCGCGGTTTCCACCAGCGAGGTGAAACCGGTGACATCGGAGAAGATCGTCGCGATATCGCGCCAATGCACATCCATGCCGTTGGTTTCACTGTCACTCGCGAGCCGGCTCGCGATCTGTGGCGAAAAATACCGCGACAGCGAGGCATGCGCGCGCTCGGCCTCGGCCTGGCGGCGGCGCGCATCGCGCATCATTTCGACATGACGGATGGTCTTGTCGATGGTCATTTCCAGATCGCCGAAATCGATCGGCTTGGTCAGGAAATCGAATGCGCCGCGGTTCATCGCGGTGCGGATGTTGCTCATGTCACCGTAGGCGGAGACGATGATGGTCGATTTCTTGTCCTCCGCCTCCTGCAACTTCTGCAGCAGAGACAGACCGTCCATCCGCGGCATGTTGATGTCGGACACCACCATGTCGACATGTGGATGTTCCTCGATCGACTCCAACGCCTCGATGCCGTCACGGGCGAATACAAATGTTACCACACCGTCGCGAATCTGCTTGCGAAATTTCTGCAGCACCAGAGCTTCGAGATCGGGCTCGTCATCAACGACGAGGATGGTCGCGGTCATGCGGCTTGCCCGAGCCTGGTGTCTATCTCGTGGCGCAGCAGCGCGAAGTCGATCGGCTTGGTCAAAAGCCCGACCGCGCCGCGCTCGATCGCCTTGCGGCGGGTTTCGGCATCGCCATAGGCGGTGATCATGATGACGGGAACGTCGGGCCGTTCGGCGCGCACCTTCGGCAGCATTTCGAGCCCGCTCATGCCGGGCATGTTGATGTCAGACAAGATCAGTATCAGCGACGGTTCCCGGATCTCAGCGGCCCGGACCAGCGCCACAGGCGCCGAGGGAGCAAACTCCATCAAGAACCGCCCGGATTTTATGTCGCGGCGGAATTGCTGGCGAAACAGGGCCTCAACGTCGGGCTCGTCGTCGACGACGAGTATGTAAACGCTCAATTTGTGCCTCCAGCCTGCGTCTGCGCCGCTGCCGTTCGCGGCAGCGTAATAATGAATTCGGTAAAAACGCCCGGTTCGGTATCGACGTCGATCTTGCCGCCGTGTTGCTTTACCACGATGTCGTGGCTCATCGACAGGCCAAGTCCGGTGCCCTCGCCGGCGGGCTTGGTAGTGAAAAACGGATTGAACATTTTCTCCTTTACCTCCAGCGGGATCCCGGTGCCGTTGTCGCGGATCCGGATTTCGACCCTGTTGCCGAGGTTTTTGGTGGACGCGCTCAGCGTCGGCTCGAAAGCGTCCTCGCCTGATTCCTTGCGCTTGGTGGCGGCGTAAAATCCGTTTGAAATCAGATTGAGAAACACCCGCGTGATCTCCTGCGGGTAGAGGTCGATCATGCCGGCAGCGGGATCGAGGTCGCGCTGCAGGGTGATATTGAAGCCGGATTTCTCCGCCCGCGCGCCGTGATAGGCCAGATTGAGGCTTTCCTCGACGATCGCGTTGATGTCGGCGGGCCGGTGTTCGCCCGCCCCTTCGCGCGAATGCAGCAGCATGTTCTTCACGATCGAATCGGCGCGCTTGCCGTGCTGCACCACCTTTTCGAGATTGCTTTTCAGCATATGCGTGAGCTCGTCGACCTCTTCCCGCGTCTTGTCGTCGATCTTGATATCCTTAAGCACGTCGTTCATTTCGTCGATCAATTCTGCCGACAGGGCTGAGAAATTGTTGACGAAATTCAGCGGATTCTTGATTTCGTGCGCAATCCCGGCCGTGAGCTGTCCGAGCGACGCCAGCTTTTCGGTCTGCACCAGGCGGTCCTGAGCAGTGCGCAGATCATCCAGCGAACGTGACAGCTCGTCCGTGCGGTCGCGCAATTCATTGAGCAGGCGCGTGTTCTCGATTGCGATCACGGCCTGTTTGGTGAAATTCTCCACCAGCGCGACCTGTTTGTCTGTGAACTGGCGCACTTCCTGGCGAATAATTGTGATCGCGCCTATCAGTTCGTCTTCCTTGAGCATGGGCACGACGAGGATGGTTCGGGCGCCTGCGACATCGGCCAGCCCGACAACATTGGCAACACCGGCCTTGTAGCCCGGACTGTCCCTGAGATCTGGCACCTGACTCGGCTGATGCGTCTCGGCAACGATCGCAAGTGACGATCCCGGCTGCGGAACGATCGGCGCCCGCTCCCGGTACGCTGCGAACGCGGGCGGGATGTTGTGAGTGGCAACGATGTTGTATTTTTCTCCGTCCCACAAATTCATCGTACCGAAACTCGCGCCGCAAACGCGGGTGGCACTCTCGAGCATGGTCTGGAACACCGGCCCCAATTCGCCCTGCGAGGACGAGATGACCTGCAACACTTCCGAGGTCGCGGTCTGCTGTTGGAGCAACTCGCTCAATTCCGCCGTGCGCTGTTCGACCTTGTTCTCGAGGTCGGCATAGGATTCCTGCAGCCGCGCGCCCATGTCGTTGAACTGGTTGGCGAGGCCTTCGAGTTCGTCGCCGGTCCTGATCGAAATGCGCTGGGCGAAATCGCCGCCGCCGATGCGCTCGGCGCCCGCGCGCAAGGCCTGGATCGGTCCGACCATGCGCCGGGCCAGAAAAATCCCCGCCAGCACCGCGAAGGTCGACGCCGCCATCAGCACGATGGCCAGCCGCTGCAGCGCCAGGTACAGCGAGGCATAGGCCTCCTCCACCGGCAATTCGACAAACATCGTCCAGCCGAGCGGTGCGATCGGGGCGGAGGCCGTCAGCACCTCCTGGCCCTGGATGTTCTTGGCGCCCTGCAACGATTCCGGATCGGTGCCTGAATTTCCGGCCTGGGCGGCCTGCACCTGCACGAGCTTCGACATGTCGGTGTTGCGCAGCACCAGGCTGATGTCGGGATGCGCGATCAGGCGCCCTCCCGCTCCCACCACATAGGCATGGCCGCGCTCGCCGACCTTGATCTGCGACACCACGTCCCAGATCAGCTTGAGATTGACCTCGGCGATGCTGACGCCGGCATCCTTGCGGGTGCCGGCCAGCGACAGCGTCATGTAGGGCTCGGATTCGCGGCGGAAATAGACCGGCCCGTAATAGACCTTGTGGGCGGCGGCTTCGGTGAATTTCGGATCCTTGGAAAGGTCGAGCCCGCTGTCCACCACGTCCATGGCGAGGCGGGAGACCCTCAGGCGCTCCTTGCCGGTCGAATCGACCTGCGCCAGCTCGGTGATGGCCGGCACCTGCCGCAGCAGCCGCAGGGCGTCGAATCGGCGCTGCTCGATCGAGCCCGCCGACCACGGCAACTGGGTGGTCCAGCCGAGCTGGCTTTCGATTTCCTTGACGAACTGGCTGATCTTGGCCGCCGCCGCCTCGGCCTGCTCGTGCTGAATCCGGATCAGGGCGGCCTTGTGCTCGCGATAGTA
The DNA here is from genome assembly GCA_963735835.1 of uncultured Alphaproteobacteria bacterium. GTDB lineage: Bacteria > Pseudomonadota > Alphaproteobacteria > Rhizobiales > Xanthobacteraceae > Bradyrhizobium. Next base: position 233,656 of record CAVTNA010000048.1, read on the forward strand.
GAAGAAAACCTCGAAAATCCCGTTGGATAGCAGCGCGACGCCGACCACCGCGACGAACAGCGCGACATATTTCGTGAACAGCCGGCTGCGGACCCTGGTCCGGGACGGCCCGGCCGGCGCCGCCGCCGGCACAGGCGATGCCGCCAGCGTCCGGCCTTCCGGCGTGTCGGGATGGAGGGAAATGCTCATCGGGCCCAAGTTAGCAAGAACGCACGGGCTTGTCTCTTGCCGCAGTGCGGGAGGATTAATCGATGGTAGCGGATCATTCGATGATCTCGTCGGCGGTCGCGAGCAGCGTCGGCGACACCTCGATCCCGAGCGCCTTGGCGGTCTTCAGATTGATCACCAGTTCGAACTTGACCGGCGGCTGCACCGGCAGATCCGCCGGCCTGGTCCCCTTCAGGATACGATCGACATAGGCGGCCGCGCGCCGGTGCAGGTCCGCCACGTCGGCCCCATACGACAGAAGCCCACCATCGCTGGCCCCGTAACGCCACGGAAATACCGTCGGCACGCGGTGGGTGGCGGCTTGCGCGATAATCGCCTGGCGATGCACGGCCATGGAGACGTCCAGCGTGACGATGAGGCCGCCGCCCGGCTCGCCTCCCAGCCCGGTAACGGCACTTGCGATTTCATCATCGCTGCGAACCGGGAAAGGAAGCAGCTCAACTTCCAAAATCGGCGCCGAGGCGGCGACCGACCGCAGGAAGAAAGCGCCGCCGCCAGGCGCGGTGTCCGGGTTGAAGATGACGCCGACCCGCCGGCAAGACGGCACGATCTTCTTGAGCAACTCGATCCACTTGCCGCCCATCGTCGTTTCGAAATTGGTGAAGCCGGTGATATTGCCGCCGGGATGCGCCAGGTCGGCGACAAATCCGTTGCTCACGGGATCGGTGACGGAAACAAAGACGATCGGGATGGTCCCGGTATGATCGGCCACCGCCTTCAGCGTCGGCGTCGTCTCGCAAACGATCAGGTCCGGATTGGAATCAACCAGTTCCTTGGCGTAATCGCGAACCCGATCGATCTCGCCGACGCCAAAGCGATAGGTGATCGCAACGTTGCGGCCATCCTTCCAGCCAAGCTGCTCGAACGCTTCCCTGAAGGCCGCCATGCGCGCCTGCGTATCGGGATCGTCTTGCGCGTATCCCATCAGCACGCCGATGTGCCTGACGCGATCGGCTTGCGCGCGCGCCGCGCCTGACGCCGCGGCCGCCGCGCCGCCGATGAGGGTGATGAATTCGCGACGTTTCATCCCGAAACCCTGCTTTTCGCCGCCTACACCAGGGCGGCCTGACGGCAGGATATCACGGAGCAGTGCGAAAGGAACGATCCCAATCGGCGGCAGGGCCGCTCCCTGCGCTCGCGATCCGAGCCGCGCCTATGTGGGCTTCAGAGCCTTCGGAGCCAGATCGAAATCCGCGATCTCCTTGCTGCGCTCGGATTCGGCAGCCGCCCTGTGGTCGGTGGCGATCGCCACATAGACCGCCGGCAGCACGAACAGCGTGAACAAGGTTCCGATCGACATGCCCGCGACCACGACCAGTCCGATCGAAAACCGGCTTGCGGCACCCGCCCCCGACGCGGTCAGCAGCGGCAGCAAGCCAGTGACCATCGCGGCGGTTGTCATCAGGATCGGGCGAAGCCGGACCCGCGCCGCCATCTCGATCGCGGAGCGCTTGTCGAGACCTTCATTGAGCTGCAGCTCGTTGGCGAACTCGACCATCAGAATACCGTGCTTGCTGATCAGGCCGACCAGGGTGAGCAACCCGACCTGGGTGTAGATGTTCATGGTGGCGGCGCCGAAGAACAGCGGGATCAGGGCGCCGACGATCGCCATCGGCACGCTGATCATGATCACCAGGGGATCGCGCAGGCTTTCGAACTGCGCCGCCAACACCAGAAAGATGATGATCAACGCAAAGCCGAAGGTAATCGCGAGCTGGTTGCCCTCCTGCACATATTGCCGGGAATCCGCGAGATAGTCGTGGCTGTAGCCCGCCGGAAGTTTTTTGGCCTCGCCCTCGAGGAAGTCGACCGCCTGCCCGACCGTCACGCCCGGCATCGGCACCGCCTGGAAGGTCGCCGAGTTCAACTGATTGTAGTGGGTCAATGCGTTCGGGTCGGTGCCCGTTTCGATCGAGACGATGGTGGAGAGCGGCACCTGCTGGCCGGTGCTGGTCGGCACGTAATATCCGCTGAGCGCATCGGGCGAGAGCCGCCGGATGCGCGGTACCTGCGGAATCACCTGATAGGAGCGTCCCTCGAGGTTGAACCGGTTCACGTAGTTTCCGCCGAGCAGCGTCGCCAGCGTGGCGCCGACGTTCTGCATGGTGATGCCGAGATCGCTCGCCTTCGAGCGATCGATGTTGACCCGCACCACCGGCTGGTTGAAGTCGAGATCGCTGTCGGAGACGATGAACAATCCGCTCTTGCGCGCGGCGTCCTTGAGTTTCAGCATTTGCTCATAGACCAGCTGAAATCCGTTGGTGGAGCTGATCACCATCTGCACCGGCAATCCGCCGGGACCGCCGGGCAGCGGCGGCAGGTTGAACGCGAAGGCGTTGACACCCTCGATCTTGCTGAGCTGCGCCTGCACCAGCGGCTTGAGCGCGATCGACGAGCGCTTGCGCTCGTCCCACGGCTTGAGCAGCATGCCGGCGATACCGTTCTGCGGACCGTTGATGCCGTTCAGGACGAAGCGCAGGTCGGTCTCGGGAAAGCCGGCAAATACCTTGTCGAGCTTCTCGCCGTAAAAATCCAGATAATCGATGTTGGCGTATTTCGGCGCCTTGGTCACGGCGAACACGATGCCCTGATCTTCCTCGGGCGCGAGCTCCTTCGAGGTGTGCATGTAGAGGAATCCGACCAGTCCGAGGATGGTCAGCGCGAACAATCCGGTGATGGGGCGGTAGTCGAGCGAACGATCGAGCTGCCGGCCGTACCACCGCGTGATCGATCCGAAAACCCGGTTGACGATCCCGGCAAATCGTCCCTCCTCGGCGCTCTTGAGGAAAATCGAGCACATCATTGGCGACAGCGTCAGCGCGACAACGCCGGAGACGATGACCGAGCCGGCCAGCGTGAAGGCGAATTCGCGAAACAGCGAACCGGTGAGGCCGCCGAGGAAACCGATCGGCGCGTACACCGCGGCAAGCGTAATGGTCATGGAGATCACGGGGCCGACGATCTCGCGCGCGCCCTGCATCGCCGCCTGCACCGGCGGTTTGCCCTCCTCCAGATGGCGGTGGATGTTCTCCACCACCACGATGGCGTCGTCGACGACGAGCCCGATCGCCAGCACCATCGCCAGCAGCGTCAGCAGGTTGAAACTGAATCCCGCCACCAGCATCAGGGTACAGACGCCGACCAGCGACAGCGGAATGGTCACCACCGGGATCATCACCGAACGGAACGATGCCAGGAACAGGAAGATCACCACGACCACGATGATCACAGCCTCGCCCAGGGTTTTCTCGACCTCGTCGATCGAGGATTGAATGAACTTGGTCGAATCATACGCCACCTTCATCTTCATCGACGGCGGCAGATTGCGTTCGAGTTCCGGAAATAGCGCACGGACGCCCTTGACCAGCGTCAGGGGGTTGCCTTGCGGCGTCGCCTGCACGCCGATGAAGATCGCGTGCTCGCCGTTGAAGGCGACGCTGGCGTCGGTACTCTGCGCGGCGAGCTCGACGGTGGCGATATCCTCCAACCGCACAAAGCCGCCGTCCTTGGACTTGACGATCATGCGCTTGAACTGGTCGAGGTTCTTCAGATCGGTATTGGTCGATACGTTGGAGACGATCAGGTAGCCTTTGGCCTGGCCCGCGGCGGCCTGGAAATTGTTGGCGGCGATCGCGGCCGAAACATCGCCGGGCGAGACATTGCGGCCGGCCATGCGCACGGGATCGAGCCATAGCCGCATCGCGAAGGTCTGGCCGCCGAGAATGTCGGCTGATGCGACGCCATCGACGGTCGACAGCACCGGCTGAACCACCCGCGTCAGATAGTCCGAGATCGCCGATCCCGACAGCACTTCGCTGGAGAAGCCGAGATACATCACCGCCGTGGTCTGACCGGTGGTCTTGGTCACGACCGGATCGTTCGATTCCTTTGGAATGAGATATTTGACCGAATTCACCTTGGCGAGGACTTCGGTCAGCGCCTGGTTCGGATCGAAATTCAGCTTGATGTAGACCTGGATGGTGCTGGTGCCCTGCACCGAAGACGACGTCATGTAGTCGACGCCTTCGGCGGACGCGACGGCTTGCTCGATCGGCGTCGTGATGAATCCCTGAATCAGATCGGCCGACGCGCCGGGATAGACCGTGGTGACGTTGACCACGGTATTCGACAGCTTCGGATACTGCCGGATCGGCAGGGTGGTCGCGGCCCTGAAGCCGATCAGAAGGATCAGCAGGCTGACGACCACCGACAACACGGGGCGCTTGATGAAGATATCGGTCCAGACCATCGCGATGCGCTCCGAACTGTCAGTAACGCGGCGGATTTGCCGGAATTGGCGGCGGGGCGTCGGTTGAAATGATCACGGCCGCTCCCGATTGCAGCTTGAGCTGGCCGACGGCGACCACGCGATCGCCGGGCTTCAGCCCGCTGAGGATTTCGGCGCGTCCGTCCACCCGGTTGCCGGCGCGCACGAAGGTGCGAACGGCGGTCAGGCTGGTCTTGCCGTCATCCGCTTTCTTCTCGGTGATCAGGAACACCGAATTGCCATAGAGCGTGTAGTCGACGGCGGTTTCGGGAACCGTGACGACCGCCGGTTTGTCCGGAAGCACCACTGTCGTCGTCGCGAACATGCCGGGCTTCAGGATGCGATCGGGATTGTCGAGCGTGGCCTGCACGCGGATGTTTCGGGTGTCGGTGGCGATCTGCGGTTCGATGGCGTTGATCTTGCCCTCAAAGGTACGGCCGGGATAGGCGTCAACCGCGACGCGTACGGTCTGTCCGACCTTGAGCTGACCCGCAGTCCTTTTCCGTCACCGTGAAATTGGCGTACAGTTGCGACAGATCGGTCAGCGTCACGATCTGCGTGCCCGCGGTGAGAAACTGGCCGACCTCGACATGGCGGACGCCGAGTTCGCCGTCGAACGGCGCGCGCACCAGCTTCTGCGAAATGATCGCCTCGGTCTTGGCGATGCCGGCATTGGCCTGGTCATAGGCGGCCTGCGCAGAATCGACCGTGGCCTGCGGACCGAACTGTCGCGCCGCAAGCTGCTTGGCGCGGTCCAGCGACAGCTGCGCCACCGTGGCCTGCGCCTTGAAGCTCGCGAGATCGCCCTGCTCAGGGGCGTCGAACAGTTGTACCAGCGGGCTGCCGGCTTTGACGTTCGATCCGGCGGTAAACATGATGTCGGTGATGCGCCCGCTGACATCGGAGGTGACGTTCACCTGATGCACGGCGGCGAGATCGCCGACCGCGGTCAACAGGTTCGGAATCACCTCGGATTTGGCCTCGGCAACGGCAACCGTCGCCGGCGGCGGCTTATTGCCGGCGAAGAACTGCGCGATCATGTGGCTGCGGAAGGCATTGAAGCCGACGAGACCGCCCACCAGCAGCGCCAGCAGCAGCCCGACGATGATGAACCAGCGCAGCATCCGGACCGGACGGGCGCGCGGCTTGTCGGCGATCGGCTTTGCCCGAGATTTTGGGCTTCGGTCACAATGTTCATGTCATGCACCTTCTGCGTTTATCTTTTGCCCCGGATCCAGCGACAATTCGCGATCCAGATGGGAGGCGATGGCGGTTTCGTTCAGTCCAATTCCGCGGAGAATGAATTCGCAAAGTTGCCGTTCGAGATCGGCTGAATTGCCGTAGGACAGGCATGGCACCGACGGCAGCCGCGCCAGCGTCGCCATCATCACGGTGTGATGCGCGAACCAGAACAGGTTGAGCGGCTCGCTTCCGATTCCGCGATGCGTCCCCTGCTTCCACCGCCCGCTCGCAGCGAGGTGGTGAATACCGGTCCGATCAAATCTCCGATCTTCTCATAAAGCAGCCGCGCGAATTCTCCGTCGTCGAGGTGGCTGGTGATCATCAGCCGGAGACGCTGGGCTTCCTGCTGATCGGGCGCCGCCGCGACCTGCTGAAAATGGCGGACCATTTCGCGGATCAGCACGACCAGCGTTTCGGTCGACGGCTCCAGCTCCAGCAACCGATGCAGCGCGGGATCGGCCTCGCAGTCTTCCGCGAGGATTTCCGCATACAGCGCCGATTTCGTCGGGAAGTGCTTGAACAGCAATCCCTCCGAAATTGAGGCAGCCGCCGCGACGCTCTTGGTCGTGGTGCCCGCGAAGCCGTGGCGGGCAAAACAACGCTTGGCGGCGCTGAGGATCAGCTGCCGGCGCAAGTCGCCAGTCATTCGCAAAGTGCTCATTTTTGTGAGTAAGCACTCACCTTTGCAAATGTCAAGAAATTTGCTGCGGTGCACACGTTCAATTGAACGTTATATCGGCCCAAACCCGAGCGCCCCGCGGATGCGCGTCACCGTGAACTGGCCGTCGCGGCTGGAAAGCACGCGCTCCAGGTTGGCGCTGTCGATCTTGATGCTGGCAAAGCGCGGCCCGCTGGCGACGTCCTGCATGCCCTGCGCATAGGCCTCGATCTCGGCCATGGTTGCAATGGCGCGGGAATCCGCGATGCCGCAGGCCCGGGCGATACCGACGAGGTCGGCCGAAACGGCGGTGTGGCTCGCCTGCCCGCCGGTCTCGCCATAGACCTCGTTGTCCAGCACGACGATGGTGAGATTTTTCGGCTTCTGCAGGCCGACGGTGGCGAGGCTTCCGATTCCCATCAGCATGTCGCCGTCGCCGGTGATGACGGCCACCGGGAGCCTGGGCTGCGCCAGCGCAATGCCGAGTCCGATCATGACCGCCCCGCCCATGGCGCCCCACAGGTAGAAATTGCGGTCGTGATCGCCGGCGGCGGCGATATCGTAGGTCGAGGCGCCGAGGCCACCGACCACGATTGTCTCCTTGCGTTCCGCCAGCAGGCTGGCGACGACGGCGCGCCGGTCGAGAAGATTGGCTCTGCTCATTTGGTAAAGACCTTTGCCCCGATCAGGCGCTGCGACAACAGAACGGCGGTCGGCGTGCAGGCGTTATAGGCCTGCCCCGCCGCGGCCTCGACGACCTCGCGCACTTCCTCCGCGTGGGACGCCCGCAATACCTTGATGCCGCACAATTCGAATACGCCTTGCGTGCTCGATCCCATCGGCACCTGCCAGGGATTGAATTCGCCCCACTCGCCGCGCATCGTCACCAGCGTCAGGAACGGAAAGCGGAAGATTTGGGTCAGCGACAGCATGTTCACGCAATTGCCGACCCCGCTCGACTGCATCAAAAGCACGCCGCGCTGGCCGCCGGCCCAGGCGCCGACCAGTAGCGCCACGCCTTCTTCTTCCGTCGTCAAGGGGATTGCGCGCATCGAGGATGCGCCCAGCACGCGATCGATCAGCTGCGAATGCCCGGCATCCGGCACGTAGGGCACCTGACGGACTTCGAAGCGCTGCAAAATCGTAAAGATGTCCTCCGGCCAGGAGGACGCAATTTCGGGGGCGGTTTCAGTGCGGGCGCGCATTTTCATTTCCAGTCGGTCATCGAGACTGTATTCCGGTGCGGGACTGTAGAGGTAGCCGGGTTTTGCGAAAGAGCAAAATCGGCATATCGGTGTTCCCAACGAGTATGGCAGCATGAATGCAAACGCGCGAGAGCTGGCGGCCAGTTTCGACATCGAGAAACTGACGCCGGAATTCTATGCCGACCCCTACCCGATCTATCGTGCACTGCGGGAGCATGAGCCGGTAAAACTGTTGCCCAATGGCTCCTACTTCCTGACGCGCTACGACGATCTGGTCAGCGCCTACAAGAACACGAGACTGTTCAGCTCCGACAAGAAGAAGGAGTTCTTGCCGAAATACGGCGACTCCCTGCTCTACGAGCACCACACCACCAGCCTCGTCTTCAACGACCCGCCCGCCCATACCCGCGTGCGACGGCTGATCATGGGCGCGCTGTCGCCGCGCGCGATTGCGGGGATGGAGCCCGATCTGATCGCGCTTGTGGACCGGCTGCTCGATACCATCGCGGCAAAGGGCAACGTCGATCTGATCGACGACTTTGCCGCGGCGATCCCGATCGAGGTGATCGGCAACCTGCTCGATGTGCCGCAACAGGAGCGTGAGCCCCTGCGCGGCTGGTCGCTGGCGATTTTGGGGGCGCTCGAACCCGTGATCTCGGCGGAAGCGTTTGCCCGCGGCAACAAGGCGGTCAGGGATTTTCTGAACTATCTGGAGATCCTGGTCGAGCAGCGTCGCGCCAGGCCCGGCAATCCGGATCGCGACGTGCTGACCCGGCTTATCCAGGGCGAAGACAATGGCGAGCGACTGACGGAAAAGGAATTGCTGCACAACTGCATCTTCCTGCTCAATGCCGGACACGAGACCACCACCAATCTGATCGGCAACGGGCTGGTGACGCTGTCGGAAAACCCTGTGCAGAAAAACGCGGCTGATCGAAAACCCGGATCTGATCAAGACCGCGGTCGAGGAGATCCTGAGATTCGAAAGCTCGAACCAGCTCGGCAACCGCATGACCACCGAGCGCGTCGAACTCGGCGGCGTCACGATGGCCGCCGGCACATCGGTGACGCTGTGCATCGGAGGCGCCAACCGCGATCCCGCTGCAATTCGCCGATCCGGAAACTCTCGACATCGGGCGGGCGCCGAACCGGCATCTGGCGTTCGGCACCGGCGCGCATCAATGCGCCGGGATGGCGCTGGCGCGGCTCGAAGGCGCGATCGCGATTTCGCGATTCCTGACGCGGTTTCCCGGCTACGCGCTGAACGGCCCGCCGCTGCGCGGCGGCCGCGCGCGCTTTCGCGGATTTTTGAAGGTGCCGTGTGTGGTCGGCTAGGGCGTGAACGAACTGCACGGGCTGACGGACGCCGGCAGGGCTGCTATGATCTCCCGAGGTTCACCGGAACGGAGCATGCCATGGACGCCGTGACGCCGAAGGTCGCTCAGACCTCAGATGCGCATTCCCACCTCGTTCGCCCCCAGGATATGGACTGGCAGAAGACCCGCTTCCCCGGCTGCGAGGCCAAGACGCTGCTGTTCGATCGCAAGACCGGACTGATGACCGCCCTGATGCGGTTTGCGCCCGGCGCGGTGCTGCCAGATCACGAGCACGTCAATATCGAGCAGACCTACGTGCTCGAGGGCCATCTGGTCGACAAGGAAGGCCCGGCGAAGGGCATCGAATGCAGGGCCGGCGAATTCATCTGGCGCGAAGCAAGGCAGCCGCCACGTCGCATGGTGCCCCGAGGGCGGGCTGATGCTCGCGATCTTCCAGGTCCCCAACAAGTTCTTCGAGGCCGACGGCCGCGTCGTCGATGCCGCGGGCGAGGACTGGGACGAAAGCTGGGGTCACACAGGCAAGCGCTGAGACCTTTCGCAAACCGGTGATCAGGCCCTTGCCGTTCGCTCCAGCAGCAGGGTGTGGATGCCGCAGGTGCCGTTGCGCACGCTCATCACCCTGGTGCCCGGCTTGCGGCCGGCGCGCACCTGCGACACATCGATGCCATCAGCCACCAGCCGCGCGCGCGCAGCCTCAATGTCGGTAACGCGCCAGCTCAATCCCCACAATTTATCGTGGGCCAGGTCTCCGCCGGCGACCGGCCTGTGCACCACCTCGACGATGAGATCGCCGCAGCGGAAGAACATCAGCCGGCCCCAGTCCGGGTGCGAGCGGTCGAGCGCCATGTCGAGGCCGAGACGCGCGCCGTAGAGCGCCGCGGCGCGCTCGGGATCCTCGGTCGAAACCACGACGTGATCGAGTCCCAGAACCGGCGCTGCCGCTGTGGCGGCCGAGCGCGGACGTTCTTCCGCCAGTTCGAGAAAGAACATCCGGACGCCCCGCGCCAGTTCCGTTGCCACGCGGGTGCGCTTCCAGTGCAAGACGAGCACCTGATCCGGAATCGCGGCTCTCGACCATGGCAACCGGCTCCGGCTTTAACGCCACGCGATCGAGCCTGCGATGCATTTTCGCGATGTCGCCGACGCGGAAACAGATGCTGGCGAGCCCCTCGCCCGAGACCTCGATCACGTTGCGGATGCGATCGGCCGTCGATGAACTGCCGGTCGGCGCCATCAGCTCGAGCGACGTGTTGTCGAGGGTGAACAGCACGGTTTCCGGTGCCGTCGCCCAGGCTTCGCCAGGACGGCGCGCGCCCGAGCAACAATTCGTAAGTCCTGGCGCTGGCCTCGATATCGCCCAGCAGCACGACGATGTGATCGAGGCCGGTGATCACGGGAAAAGTCCTCGCGTGATCTTGGCGGCGCGGACTTTCTCCACGCCGATCGCCATGGCGGCGGTACGGTGTGGAACCTTGTCGGCCCTGGATCGCGTCACCATCTGGTCGAAGGCGCGGTCGAGGATCTGATATTCGCGCCGCGTCACTTCCTCTTCCTCCCAGAACAATTGCTGCAGGTCCTGAACCCATTCGAAATAGCTGACCACCACGCCGCCGGAATTGCAGAGGATGTCCGGGATCAGGAAAATCTCATCCTGGCGTTTTTCAAGCACCAGATCGGCGTCCGGCGTGGTCGGTCCGTTGGCGCCTTCCGCCAGCACCCGGCAGCGCAAGTTCTCGGCAATATGCGCGTCGATCACGCGCTCCATCGCCGCCGGCACCAGCACATCGCAGGGCAGCCTGAAGATCAGCGCGGGATCGAATTGAAGCTGGGTGGAAAAACCGGCAATGCTGCCGTGCGCGCCGGCGTGCCGCATCAAGGCCGGAATATCGAGACCCCTCGCGTCGTAAAGCGCGCCGGTGTGGTCCGAGACCGCGATCACCTTGAGACCGTAGTGATACAGCTCCAGCGCCGCATAGGAGCCGACATTGCCAAAACCCTGAACGACGGCGGTGGCATTGTTCGGGTCGATCGAAAGCTCCCTCATCACGCGTTTGGCGAGATGCGCGACGCCACGGCCGGTGGCTTCGCGCCGGCCCAATGTGCCGCCGGATGAAACCGGCTTGCCGGTGACGATCTCGGTCACGGTGCGGCCCTGGTACATCGAATAGGTGTCCATGAACCAGGCCATCACCTGCTCGTTGGTGCCCATATCGGGCGCCATAACGTCGGTATGGGGACCGACGAACGGAATCATCTCCTGCATGTAGCGCCGCGACAACGACTCCAGTTCGCGTCTGGAAAGCGTCGTGAGATCGACCCGAACGCCGCCCTTGGCGCCGCCATAGGGCAGGCCCACCAGCGCGCATTTCCAGCTCATCCAGATCGCCAGCGCGGCGACCTCGCCGATATCGACGCTGGGGGCGAACCTTGTGCCGCCCTTGGTGGGACCGAGGGTGAGGTGATGCTGCACGCGGTAGCCCTCGAACACCGCAATCGAGCCGTCGTCGCGGTGGATCGGACAGGAGATGGTGAGCGCCCGTTTCGGCAACAGCAGGCGGTCGCGCTCGTCCATGGGAATCGAAAGATGATCGGCGATCACGGCGAACTGGTTTACCGCCATGTCGAACACCGGCCCGGAATAGACGGTCATCGTTCCCTCCCCTTTGTCTCGTCTGTCAGGAACCCGGAACAGCCGCCGGTCGTTGGGATCGGCGCGATACGCTGACGAGGCTCCTGGACGGTCGTAGTCCCGCCACATGGCTACCTCAAGCGATTAAGGGGCAAGCTTTGCGAATAATTTCAGCGAATGATCCGGCATAAGCGGTGCTAATGTACGCCGCCGGCCGGGACCACCCCTAAAGCCACCACGGAAATCGAATGCAGGCCCTATTCATCGGACAAACCTATATCGACGTTACCTTCATCACCGATCACATGCCGACCGGCGACGAGAAGCATGTCGCAAAGGCCTACGCGGTGTCGTTCGGCGGCAATGCCGTCACCGCGGCGTTCTGCTGCGCCAAGCTCGGGATCGTGCCGGACCTGATCGCCACCGTCGCCGACGACTGGCTGGGCCGGATGTTTCAGGACATGAGCGCGAAGTACGGAATTTCGATCCATCCGCGCAAGGTCAATTCCTCGTCGCTGTCGTTCATCATGCCGAAGGACGGCAAGCGCGCGATCGTGCGCTGCCGCGACGACGAGCATATTCACCCCTTTCCGCTGCTCAACCTCGGCGGCTGCCGCGCGCTGCATGTCGACGGTCACCAGCCGGATGCCGCGATCCATTATGCCAAACTGTGCCGCGAGGCCGGCATCCTGACCTCGCTCGACGGCGGCGGTCTGCGCACCGAATACCCACGAGCTGCTGGACTTCATCGACGTCGCGATCGTCGCCGAGCGGCTGTGCGAGCAGATGGACCTGACGCCGGACAAGGATGCTGGACTATCTCAAGAGCCGGGGCTGCCGGATCGGCGGCGTGACGCTGGGAGAGCGCGGCCTGCTCTGGTACGACGAGACCGGCGCCGTTCGCTCGCTTCCCGCGCTGCCGGTGCCGGCCGAACGCGTGCTCGACACCAGCGGCGCCGGCGACGTGTTCCACGGCGCCTACGTCTATTCCTATCTCGCCAATCCCGGCAAGCGCTGGGAGCGACCATTTCGCGTTCGCGCGCGCGGCCTCGGCCTTCAAGATTCAGCACCTCGGCAACGAGGCCGGCCTGCCGACGCTCGCCGACATCGATGCCATCAGGCAAGAGTTTGCAGTTGCGGTCTAGCCAGCGCGGTCGGAAAAGCATGGGCCGCGTTTACGTTGCCGGAAGCATCAACATGGATGTGGTGGCAACCGCCGACCGGCATCCGGGATAGGCGAAACCGTCGGCGGCAATGCCGTGCTTTACTTTCCCGGCGGCAAGGGCGCGAACCAGGCAGTCGCGGCCGCCAAGCTCGGCGCGCCGACGGCGCTGATCGGCCGGCTAGGCCAGGACGCGTTCGGCCGTGACCTGAAGGCGTTCCTCGCCGCGCAGGGCCTCGACCTGAGTTTCGTGCGGGATACCGCTGAGGCCATACCGGAACTGGCGATCATCACGGTCGCAAATGCCGACAACACCATTTAACAAAGGTGAGCCGAAGGAACACATGGACGAGCCCCTTGGATGGGACTGCAAGGTGGGGTTGTGCGGTGCGTGCGCCGTGCAGATCAAAGACGGGGCCGACAACTTCGCGCCCGTCGATCCGGGTTCGCCCGAGATGAAAACGAGGTCACGAGGACGTGGGTTGGCCTCGATCCCGATCCGCGCAGGAGTATCGACTGGCCTGTCTGGCGAAGATCAACGGGCCCGTGAAGCTCTGCGATGCCGCAATTTTGAGGAGGCACCGCTTCCCAGGCACCGGGTTATTCGCGGCGGCGATCGGGTATCGGCAGTACTCCTCCCTCGCTGCCTGGCGGTGGTGGCAACGCGCCCATCGCACCTCCTAGCGCGATGACGTCATGCCGCAGGTGCTCGCCGGCGACGAAGTGCGGCGATCATGCAGCAGGCGGCGCGCGCGGTCCCGCGGCGATGGCCGTCGCCGTGACCGATCGGCGCGGCGTCATGCTCGGCGTCGGAACGAACTTCGCGTTCGACTACGCCGCGAGCCTGCGCGCCGTGCCCGGCCGAGACCTGACCCGGCGTGCCGGGATGCGCCGACTGCGCGACCGTCAACTTCGCGGTGCAGCTGGCGCGCACCGCCGGCGTTCTTCAGCGCCGATCAGACGCCGCTGACCTCGCGCTCGGTCCGCTTCCTCAGCGACGTGCATTTTCCGCCGGGGATCGCAACACCGCGCGCCGCGGCGCTCTTCGGCATCGAGAACACCAACCGCGGGTGCAGCTTCGACGCGGCTCGGCGAGCCCGCTCGCAGACACAGATCCCGCGGGCGCGCAGCCTGCTGCGCGTCAGACGCGACGGACTGCCCTGCGCTGCGAGAGCGGCACGCCGACAGATGAGCGGCTGCACGACCGGCATCGCGACGCTGCCCGGGCGGCGTGCCGATCTACAAGAACGGCCGCATGGCCGGCGGCATCGGCGTCTTTCTGCGCGGCGTCACGCTCGAGCCCGATCCGGTCGCGGCGGCGGACGATCCCACGGTCGTCCTGCGCCGCGACGACCAGAACGCGGCGTTCACGCTCGCCGAGTTCGCGGCGCGCGCCTTCGCCGGCGACCGATGGCGTTCCCGACGATCGTGCCCAAGGGCCTGCCGGCGTCTGCACGCCGACGCCCGGGATCACCGCCACGCCCGCCGTGCTGTGCCGAACGGCTGCTTCCTGGCATCCTGCCGGCGCGTCGCTGCCCTTCGATCCGGTCATCTTCGTCGACGGCATCGAGATCCCCGAGGTCGCCGCCGAACCCGCCGGTGACCGGCGTCGGCACCGGCACGCTCGATCAACAACTTCATCGTCGACCCGCCGGCCGGGCCGACGCCGGTCGGGCACCTGCGCGCCGCGCAGTGGCTCGATCGGTCCCAGCCCATCGACTCCGGGAGCGCGAGCCGCTCAGCGCCGCCGAGGTCGAGACGAATCATCGACGCCGGCGTCGCGCAGGCGCGGCTGACGCGCGCCGCCATCCGCCTGCCGCTCGACGGAGCGCACCGCGATGATGCTCGCGGTCTCCGACACCAACGGCGCGTTGCTCGGCTTTCCGCATGTACGACGCGACGGTGTTCTCGATCGACGTCGCGGTCGCCAAGTCGCGCAACGTCATCTACTTCAGCAACCCCGCGATCGAACCCATCGACACGCGGGACTGCCCGCGCCGGACGTGACGAGCTGTCGGCGCATCCGTTCCCGGCGGGCACGGCGATCACCAACCGCACGCTGAGCTTCGGGGCGCAGCCGTTCTTCCCGTCGGGCATCGACGGCACCGCGCCCGGGCCGTTCCGCCGCGTCTTCATCGACGACTCGGCCAACCCCTGCACGAACGGCCAGACAGCCGCGCGAGCCCGGCCGGCAGAACGGCATCGTCTTCTTCCCCGGCAGCGCGCCGCTCTACCGCGACGGCGCGCTGGTCGGCGGCTTCGGCGTCAGCGGCGACGGCGTCGAGCAGGACGACATCGTGACCGCCGCCGGGACTCAGCGCGGCTTCGAGGCGCCGCCGCGATCCGCGCCGATCAGGTGTTCGTGCGCGGTGTCCGCTGCCGTACTTCAAGTTCAATCGCAAGCCGGAGGAGTGAGGCGCGCGAGTCGCATCAGATCGAGTGACGAGGGGAGCACCGCGTATGGCTTCGGACGAATCTGACGACGAACAGGACGCCGGCGACAAGACGCGATTCGGCGTAGCGCCGCCGCCGCAGCTGAAGCGGCACCGCCAGCCACGAGCCGACGAGCAACGCTCCGCGCGGGCGCAGCGCAGCGCGACCGTGAACGCAGCCCGCCGCCAGCCGGGCACACCGACCGGGCGAGCTCACGCCGCCGTGCGCACGCCGGGCCACCGAAGTCGCCGGGGTACGCAGCCCGGTTGCTGCTGTCGCCGAGCCGCCGGCGCCAACGGCGCCAGCCGCCGCGCCCAAGCCTGACGCGCGGACGAGGAGGGCACGGTCATTCTGAGCCACGGAAGCGCGCAGGTCACCGGCGACGCTGCAGCGCGTGCAGCCGCCCGGCCATTCGGAGGTCGATCCACCTCGATCGCACGCAGCTATGCTGCCTGGCCGCTCGCACACGTGCGACATCCAGCTGTATTCGCCGAGCGCTCGCGCGAGCACGCGCGGCTCACGTTCCGTGACGCGGCGTGGTACGTGCAGCCGCTCGGCGAGCAAGACGGTGATCGCAGACGGCGCGAAGGTGCGGGACGAGCAGCGCCTGACGCACAAGATGCGACTCCAGCTCGGCGGCGACGAGCTGCTGTTCCTCGATGAGACCGCCGCGGGCTCCCGCCGCGAGGCGCCGGCATGCCGCCGCACCGCAGATCAGCGGCCGCGTGTCGGGCATTCTGATGGCGCGGTCGCGGTGGTGGCGGCGCTCGCCGTGGCGGCGTGGTGGTGTCTTGTCCAACGAATGAGGGCGTCCGTGACTCGGACCGACTCCGGCGGTGTCTGCTCAGGGCGCTGATCGACCGCTGCGCGGCGCCGGTGTGTGCGCGTGCTCGCGCTCGCGTCGCGCATCCGCCGTGCGGCGGAGCCGATGACGTGCGGCGCCGCACGGCGACCAGGCGGCTCCGGCCAGCGAAGCAGCCCGGACGTCGAGCCGGTGCCGATCGCTGGCGGCTCCAACCCCCAGGGCCCCTGGTACGACCCGTACAACCAGAACGTCCTGAAGGGCGACTACCCGATCCTCGGCCAGGACATCTTCCTGCGGCTGACCGGCATCGCGCGGACCGAATCTCGAAGGCCGTTCGGCGCCGACCCCGAGCGGCGCCAGCGCCAGATCGTGCCGGGCAGCTTCAACTTCTTCGGCAACGACAACGCCCTCATCTTCGACCAGAAGTTCGCCGCCAAGATCGAGCTGCAGAAGGGCGCAACGGCCTTCAAGCCCTTCGACTGGCAGGTCGTCGTCGAAGGCGTCGTCGACGTCAACCACCTCGGCGTCTTCGAGAACGGCGTCGTCAGTCCCGACGTCGTCGACGGCACCAGCCGCACGACCAACGACGCCGCGCTGCAGGAGGCGTCGTCCGAGGTCCATCTGATGGACCTGTCCGCCAACTACGACTTCGTCTCCGCCAAGATCGGCCGCCAGCCGTTCAACAGCGACTTCCGCAGCCTGATCTTCTCCGACATCAACCAGGGCGTGCGCCTGTTCGGCTCGGCGAACGGCAATCGCTACCAGTACAACCTGCTCTACTTCTACCAGGCCGAGAAGGACACCAACAGCGAGCTCAACACCTTCGACCTGCGCGACCAGCAGATCGCCATCGCCAACCTCTACGTGCAGGACTTCCTCGTCCTCGGCTAGCAGAACGCAGTTCAGCGTGCACTACGACCACGACGACGGCACGGGCAGCGGCTTCGTCTACGACAACCACGGCTTCCTGGTGCGGCCCGATCCGGTCGGCATCGCGCAGCCGCACAACGTCGACGTCGTCTACCTCGGCTGGACGAGCGAAGGGCACATCGGCGCCGTCAACGTCAGCCACGCCTTCTACGAGGCGCTCGGCCACGACACGAACAACCCGATCGCCGGGCGCGCGGTCGACATCAACGG
The DNA here is from genome assembly GCA_963735835.1 of uncultured Alphaproteobacteria bacterium. Lineage (GTDB taxonomy): Bacteria > Pseudomonadota > Alphaproteobacteria > Rhizobiales > Xanthobacteraceae > Bradyrhizobium. The sequence continues at coordinate 250,762 of CAVTNA010000048.1, forward strand.
CCAGCTCGCCTTCCTCGAGCTGTCGATCGACCGCGACTGGATGCGCTACCAGGCGTCGGCGTTCTTCTCCTCCGGCGACGACAATCCGCGCGACGGCACGGCGCGCGGCTTCGACTCGATCCTCGATGCGCCCAAGATCATGGGCGGCGAGTTCAGCTACTGGAACCGCCAGTCGATCCGCATCGCCGATCGCGGCGGCGTCGGGCTGATGCAGAGCAACAGCATCATTCCCGACCTGCGCAGCAGCAAGATCCAGGGCCAGGCGAACTTCGTCAATCCGGGCCTGCTGATGTTCAACCTCGGCGCCACCGCCGAGCTGACGCAGACGCTGCGGCCGTCGCCAACGCCAACTACATCCGCTTCGTCACGACCGCGCCGCTCGAGTTGCTGCTCAAGCAGCCCAACATCCGCGAGGACGTCGGCGTCGACCTCAGCCTCGGCGTCGAGTACCGGCCGTTGCTCAACAACAACATCATCGTCAAGGGCTTCGGCGCCATCCTGCAGCCGGTCGGCGGCTTCAAGGACATCTTCGT
>CAVTNA010000049.1:0-98176 GCA_963735835.1 uncultured Alphaproteobacteria bacterium
CATCTCCGGGGCCCGCGGGAGCCGGAGCGGCGGGGGCCGGCGCGGCACTGCCGGCGGTCGCCGGCGCGGGGGGAGCGGCAGCCGCGGCCGCCTGCGGTTGCGCCGATGGATTGATCCAGCAGGCATGAACGCGGCTGTTAAGGGTGTCGGCCACCTTGGGATCGATCTGCCCGCCAAATCGGGTCAGGCAGCGAAAGGTCGCCTGGACGTGGCCGCCGGGGCAGCCGAAACGGTCGTAGAGATCGAGGTGGCGCAAGGCGGTGTCGATGTCGTCGAGCCACATCAGGCGCACCACCCGGCGGCCAAACCAGACGCATTCCGGGTTTCCGGCCGGGCCATTGATGGCCTGCGCCGCTTCGACAAATTCGTCGGTCTTGCGCTGATTGTCCTTGGCCGCGTCCGCCGGCGGGCCGCATTTGCCGCCGCCGGCTTGCCGGACTGGTCCTGGGCCCGACTGTCGCCGCTCTGGGCCGAAGCGCTTCCGATGCCGATCAGCAGTGCGAGCGCGGGGACGGCGAGGTGGCGCAAAACCGCATTTTGAAGCTGAAGCACCCGTCGACGCATAAATTCCCCGATTTGTTTCCTGATCGCGCCCGGCATCGGACGCGGCTCGGGTTGATGCCGTTCAAATAGGTCTCCAATGCGGCGGAGACGCCCCGGGAATCCCATGACGGACATTTCGGATTTTGTCCAGCAAAGTCACAACTTTATCGCGTCGTGGTAAAGCCGCGCGCGCGCCAGGGCCTTCGATTGCGCCTATACCTACTCTTGGCAGACGGCCGGTGACCGGCTAATCGACGGTCCCCGCCCGGAGGATGGAACCGATTTCTCTTCGTACGCCGCTGGCGCTTCTCGTCATATCCCTTGTTGCGATTGCCGCGGTGTGGTGGTGGCTGGCCACGCCCGTCACGCTGGCGCGCGCGCCGATCGATCCCGGCGCCAAACTCCAGTGCGTGTCCTATGCGCCGTTTCGCGACAGCCAGACGCCGCTGTCGCCGACCACGCACATCGCCCCGGAACAGATCGCGCAGGATCTGGCGCAGCTCGCCAAAATATCCGATTGCGTGCGCACCTATTCGATCGAAAACGGTCTCGACCAGGTTCCCGGGCTGGCAGCCAAAGCGGGGCTGAAGGTCATCCAGGGAATCTGGCTCGGCAGCAACCGGCTCAAGAACCTGGTGCAGATTTCGACCGTGGTGGGCCTGACCAAGCAATACCCGGGCGTCATCACATCCGTGGTCGTCGGCAACGAGGTGCTGTTGCGCGGCGAGATGACCACGGCCGACCTCGCCGCTACCATCCGCTCGGTCAAGTCGCAGGTTGCCGTTCCCGTCACCTATGCCGATGTCTGGGAATATTGGCTGCGCAACCGGGAGGTCTATGACGCGGTCGATTTCGTCACGATCCATATTCTTCCCTATTGGGAAGACTTCCCGATCCGCGCGAAATATGCCGCCGCCCATGTCGACGCCATCCGCAAGCGGATGGCCGTGGCGTTTCCCGGCAAGGAAATCCTGATCGGCGAGACCGGTTGGCCGAGCCAGGGGCGGATGCGCGAAGCGGCGCTGCCGTCGCGCACCAACCAGGCCCGCGTCGTCTCGGAAATCCTCGATCTGGCGAAGCGGGAAAATTTTCGCGTCAATCTGATCGAAGCCTACGACCAGCCGTGGAAACGCCAGCTCGAGGGCACGGTCGGCGGCTATTGGGGACTGTTCGATTCAGTGCACCGCGCGCTGAAATACCCGCCCGGCATCGCCATCAGCAACTATCCGTTCTGGAAGCTGCAGATGGGATGCGGAATGGCGTTGAGCATTTTCGTTTTCGGCGCGGCCTGGCTGACCCTGCGCCGCCGGCCCTGGACGCCACGGCTGGCGTCCTGGATCGCGGTCGGGTTGTCGGCGACCACGGCCGGGATCCTGCTCGGGGTTGCCGCCGACAAGATGTTCTATGAAAGCTACGGGGTCGGCGGCTGGCTTGGATGGGGCGCGCTGCTGACCGCCGCCATCGCCTCGCCGCTGCTGTGCGCCAACGCCTTGATGTCGGGGCGGTCGCTGCCGACATTTCTGGAACTGCTGGGGCCCCGCGCTGGCAGAACCCGCTCGGCGCTGACATCATCCTGGGAGCGGCGCTGGTGGTGACCGTATTGATCGGCGCCGAGACCGCGCTCGGCTTCGTGTTCGACCCGCGCTACAAGCGATTTTCCGTTTGCCGCCTTGACCATGGCGGTGGTGCCGTTCTCGACCCTGATGCTGCTCAACCGCCCGCAGCAAGGCGTGCGCCCGATCGCGGAAGGCGTATTTGCCGGCCTGCTGGCCGGGGCGGCGCTCTACACGGTGTTCAATGAAGGCTCGGACAACTGGCAATCGCTGTGGACCTGCGCGGTCTATTTCCTGCTCGCCGTTACGCTGTGGCAGGCGCGGGCCGCGCAAATCCCAGAATAAGCAGGCCGATCGCGAGACCCGACAGCGCGATATTGTAGAGCACGATGCCAAATCCGGCGGCAATCAATCCGCCGGTCAGCAAAACGATCGACGGCCGGATGACGTGAAGCGTGGCGATGACGAGCGCAACGACGCCGAACACCGAATTTCGAAACAGGTAGGTCACCAGGATCCGGGTCTTGCACAGCATGGTCTGCAAGCCGGCATCGCATGCCAGCGCGACCGTCGAGAACTCGATCGCGAGATAGCGCAAATAGAGCGCGTAGCCGACGGTCAGGAAGCCGACCACCAGCAGCCATTGCACCTGGTAGGGCGTCAGCCGAAACGGAGTTTTTTTCACGAGAGCATTTCCCGGCCAGGTGAAGTGAGGCTAGCCGCAGGAAAATGCGTCTAACCAGAAGTTGCGCGTATTCCAATCGCAAAACCGGTACCCGCTTTTGCGCGATAGACGCAAGGCGAATATGGTCGGGAATGCGAGGCGGGACAATCCGGAGCTGGTCGCAAGGCCTGCGGTCTTCCAAAAAGACATCAGAGACATCCGGGTCCGGCCCAAGGCATTGCAATTGTGAGTTTTATTGGGCTGCGCTATCGCCTGCCGAAGAGTGACGACAGGGTGGAAGGGAGTCCGGTTTTTTGCCGGGCTCGACGTTCGCGCCCCGCCTTGGCACGCTTCGCCTGTTGGCGGAAGGCTTGGCGGCGGCAGGCCTTGCAGCGCCGCCGGCTCGTCGGCCTTCATGGCGAGGCGTTGACCGTCGAACACCGACGTCTCGCATGCTCGCTCGTTTTCGATCAGGGCGGCGCAGATTTTCGCCGCCGCCGCGGCGTCGCTGAGCGGACCGGCGACCAGCCGCAGCTGCATGCCGAGCCCGTTCGCGGCCTTCCTTGATCACGATGATCGGCCGCAACGTCGTCAGTGCCGCGTTCGACCTCGATTTCAGAAGCCCGCGCCACAGCGCGCGCAAGCCGGCAAGCGAATTCGCGCCGCCAACATCGACTCCAAATTCGGTCCGCTGGACCGCGACGCCAGAGGACGCCGCTTGCGGCGCATCCGTTCCCGCCTCGTCAGCCGGTGAGGCGTACGCAACGACCTCCGGCATTGGCGCCGCGATGATGTCTTTCGCGGGTTTCTCGGGTTCGATCAGTTTTGCGGCCGCCGCATCGGGTGGCGCCATCATCGATTTCGCGGCCATGAGCGAGGTGGCCGGCGTCGCCGCCGGCGTGTTCGAACCGCCCTTTTCCACGGGTGAGATCGTCGCCGGGTCCTGTGCCGCTACGGTTGCCTCCACCGGCGGCTGTCGGCGGTCTTTCCGGCTGGTTTCACCGCCGTCGTGGCCACGGCGGACACCACCGGGGTCGGGGCCGGATTTTGTGCCGCCGCCTGCGGCTCGGACGTCGCCGGAGGGGTGGGAGCGGCCTGCGGCGATGCCGCGGTCGCGCTTTGCCTGGCAATCGCCCCGGTCACCGAATCCAGCCCCTGTTCCAGCACGGTGACGCGGGAGTACAGCCGGTCGCGATCGCCATTGAGCGTGTCGATGGCGGATGCCAGCCGCCGGGCCTCGTTCTGGCTTTCCTTGGCGACCGACTGGACTTGCTGCGAGATCGGTCGGCCGCGCCACCTGCTCGCGGCGCAACGCCATCGAGGACTGGCTGGCGAGCACGGCGAGGATGACGGCGCCGACCGCGCCGGCGCCCCATGACCCGAGCCGCCACAGCGCGCGCCGGTCGAAAACATCCTCTTCGGCCAGAAATCCGTTCAGCAGGCCGCCGGTATTCTCGGTGTCGAAGCGGCCAGCCAGATGGTCGGTATCCCTTGCCATACGACGCTGGCCCCCCTGTGGCCCCGCCCGAATCACGCGGCAAACATTAACAGGAAATGTGCCTCGATCTTGAATCCGGCGACTTTTCCCCGGTGTCCCCGGCGCGAATCGGGTTTCCATTCGCGGCGAAAACGCTTTATGACGGCGGCGGCGCGAACATCGGCCGCCATTACAGGGATTAGGATGACCGCTCGATCCAGCCTGACCGTCGTGCTCGCGGCCGGTGAGGGCACGCGCATGCGCTCCTCGGCGCCCAAGGTCCTGCATCCGGTGGCCGGCCAATCGCTGCTGGCGCATGTGCTTCGGCGCGGCCCCAAAGGACGCCGGCGCCGCGCTCGCCGTGGTCATCGGCCCCGACCACGGGGCGGTCGCGGATGAGATCAAACGTCTGCGTCCGGACGCAGCCACGTTCATCCAGCGCGAGCGTCTCGGCACCGCGCATGCGGTGCTCGCGGCCCGCGACGCCATTGCCCGCGGCGCCGACGATCTGCTCGTCGTGTTCGGCGACACGCCGCTGATTTCGGCCGCGACGTTCGAGCGTCTGCGCGCGCCGCTGAAGAACGGCGCAGCTCTGGCCGTGCTCGGCTTTCGCGCCGCCGATCCCGCCGGCTACGGCCGGCTGCTGGTCGAGGGCGATCAACTGGTGGCGATCCGCGAGCATGCCGACGCCAGCGCCGACGGAACGCGCGATCACGCTCTGCAACGCCGGCGTGATGGCGTTCGATGGCCGCACGCGCGCTGGAAATCATCGAAAAAATCGGTAATGCCAACAGCAAGGGCGAGTACTATCTGATCGATGCGGTTGCCATCGTTCGCCAACTCGGACTGGAGGCCGTCGTGATCGAAACCAGCGAGGATGAAGTGCGCGGCATCAACACCAAGGCCCAGCTCGCCGAAGCCGAGCAAGTCATGCAGGCGCGGTTGCGCAAGGCGGCGCTCGAGGCCGGCGTGACCATGATCGCGCCCGAGACGGTTTACCTCGCCGCCGATACGACGTTCGGCAGCGACGTCACGATCGAACCGTTTGTGGTGATCGGTCCCGGCGTCTCGATCGCCGACGGCGCGGTGATCCATTCCTTTTCCCACATCGTGCAGGCATCGATCGGCAAGAATGCATCCGTCGGCCCCTATGCGCGGCTGCGGCCGGGAACCTCGCTCGGCGAGGGCGCGAGGATCGGCAATTTCGTCGAGACCAAGGCCGCGACGCTGGAGGCCGGCGTCAAGGTCAATCATCTCAGCTATATCGGCGACGCCCATGTCGGCGCGAGCGCCAACATCGGCGCCGGCACCATCACCTGCAACTATGACGGCTTTGGCAAGCACCGGACCACGATCGGCGCAGGCGCCTTCGTCGGCACCAATTCGTCGCTGGTGGCGCCGGTGAAGATCGGCAACGGCGCCTATATCGGTTCGGGCTCGGTGATCACCCGCGATGTGCCCGACGATGCGCTGGCGGTGGAGCGCAGCCAGCAGACCAACCGCGAGGGCGGGGCCACGCGATATCGCGAGATGAAAATGCGCGGCAAGACGCCGAAAGGCGGCTAACGACAGGCGTTGTTAAGCTTTCGGCTTAACGCTGTCTCAATCCGCAATAATTATTGAGTATCAGGCGATCGGCGATTCTCGTTAAGAGATGCCAGCGCATTTTTGATTTGATTTGGGGATATTGATCCGCATGTGCGGCATTGTCGGCATTCTCGGGCGCGGTCCGGTCGCGGAGCAATTGGTGGATTCGCTCAAGCGCCTCGAATATCGCGGCTACGATTCCGCAGGCGTCGCCACGCTGGAAGGCGACCATCTCGAGCGCCGCCGCGCCGAAGGCAAGCTGAAAAATCTCGAAACGCGATTGAAGGCCGAGCCGCTCGCCGGCCATACCGGCATCGGACACACGCGCTGGGCCACCCACGGCAAGCCGACCGAGAACAACGCGCATCCGCATGCGACCGATCAACGTCGCCGTGGTTCACAACGGCATCATCGAGAATTTCCGCGAATTGCGGCAGATGCTGGAAAAGCAGGGCGCGAAATTTCCAGAGCGAGACCGACACCGAAGTCGTGGCTGCATCTGGTCAATGTCCTACCTGCTCAAGGGCGCTTCGCCGCAGGACGCGGTGAAGGCGTCGCTGCCGCAGTTGCGCGGCGCGTTCGCGCTGGCGTTCATGTTCACGGGCGCATGGCGATCTGATGATCGGCGCCCGCAAGGGCTCGCCGCTCGCGATCGGCCATGGCGACGGCGAGATGTATCTCGGCTCGGATGCGATCGCGCTCGCGCCCGTTTACCGACACCATCAGCTATCTCGAGGACGGCGACTGGGTGGTGCTGACCCGCGACGTCGGCGTGATCTACGACGAGCACGACGCGGTGGTGAATCGCGAGGTGCTGAAGATCCGGCGCGTCGTCGTTCCTGGTCGACAAGGCCAATTATCGCCACTTCATGGCCAAGGAAATTCACGAGCAGCCGGAGGTGGTCGGCCACACGCTGGCGCGCTACGTCGATATGGCGACCGAGCGCGTGGCGCTGCCGGTAAAGCTGCCGTTCGACTTCAAGGACATCCAGCGGATCTCGATCATCGCCTGCGGCACCGCGAGCTATGCCGGTTATGTCGCCAAATACTGGTTCGAGCGGCTGGCGCCGCGTGCCGGTCGAACTCGATGTCGCCTCCGAATTCCGTTACCGCGAGGCGCCGCTTGCGCAAGGGCGATCTGGCGATCTTCATTTCGCAATCCGGCGAGACCGCCGATACGCTGGCCGCGCTGCGCTACGCCAAGGCGCAGGGCGTGCACACGCTTTCGGTCGTCAACGTGCCGACCTCGACCATCGCGCGCGAAAGCGAGACCGTGCTGCCGACGCTGGCCGGCCCGGAAATCGGCGTCGCCTCGACCAAGGCCTTCACCTGCCAGCTGATGGTGCTGGCCGCGATCGCGGTCGCCGCCGGCAAGGCGCGCGGCGAATTGTCCGATGCCGACGAGGCCAAACTCGTCCATGGCCTCGTCGAAATTCCGCGTCTGATGGCGGCGGCGCTTGCGACCGAGCCGCAGATCGAGAAACTGGCGCGCGAGATCGCGAAATCCAAGGACGTGCTCTATCTCGGCCGCGGCACCAGCTATCCGCTGGCGCTGGAAGGCGCGCTGAAGCTGAAGGAAATTTCCTACATCCACGCCGAAGGCTATGCCGCCGGCGAACTCAAGCACGGGCCGATCGCGCTGATCGACGAGAACATGCCGGTGGTGGTGATCGCGCCGCACGACCGGGTGTTCGAGAAGACCGTCTCCAACATGCAGGAAGTCGCGGCCCGCGGCGGCAACATCATCCTGATGACGGACGCCAAGGGCGCGGCGGAAGCGACCATCGAGTCGCTGGTGACGATCGTGCTGCCCGACATGGCCGCGACCTTCACGCCGATGGTTTATGCCATTCCGGTGCAACTGCTGGCCTATCATACCGCCGTGATCATGGGCACCGACGTCGACCAGCCGCGCAATCTCGCGAAATCGGTGACGGTCGAATAGGCCGACCATCCGGTTGCTTCGTCACTTGAGGTCTTCAAAAATCTGCTAGAAGACCCTAGCTGACATCGTACGATGGCCGCTTCGACCGACCTGGAACCCCAATGAACCGAACGACGATCTGCCTCCGACCGTGCCCCCGGCCGAAATCCCGCCGGAGGTCCACAGCGGCTTCATGGCCCGATTCCGGAACTATTTCCTGACCGGCCTGATCGTCGCCGGCCCGATCGCCATCACCTTCTATCTGACCTGGTGGTTCGTGACCTGGGTCGACGGTCTGGTGCGGCCGTTCGTGCCCGTTGCCTATCGGCCGGAAACCTATCTGCCGTTCGGACTGCCGGGCTCCGGGCTGATCGTCGCCGTGATCGCGCTGACGCTGCTCGGCTTCCTCACCGCCAATCTGATCGGGCGGACGCTGGTCGATCTCGGCGAGAAGCTGCTCGGGCGGATGCCGGTGGTGCGCGCGATCTATCGCGGCCTGAAGCAGGTGTTCGAGACGCTGTTCTCGGGGCAGGGATCGAGCTTTCGCCGGGTCGGCCTGGTCGAATTTCCTTCGCCCGGCATGTGGTCGATCGTGCTGATCTCGCAGGCGCCGAGCGTGGAGATCGCCAACAGCCTTCCCGGCCAGGAGGAGCACATTTCGGTGTTCCTGCCCTGCGCGCCGAACCCGACCACCGGTTTCTTCTTCTATGTGCCGAAGAGCAAGATCATCGAAGTCGAGATGAGCGCCGAGGACGCCGCCACCCTGATCATGTCCTGCGGCGTGGTGCAGCCCGGCTCCGACCCGCAGAAGAAGATCGCCGCGCTGGCCGGCATGGCCAACGCCGCGCGGGTGGCGAATGCAGCCTCGCTGCAGCCCGAGCCGGCGAAGGTGGATTGAGCTACGGCCTGTTGTCATCCTTGCCGCGTCGTCGACGCGATCACTCATGGATCTCGAGACTGCGCAATCGATGCTTGCATCCCCCCGGAATGACGAATACATCTACCCCGCCCCGATCAGCGGCATCGCCTCGTCGCGCTCGAACAGATAGAGCAGGCAGCGCAGCGCCTCGCCGCGCTCGCCCTTCAGCTTCGGATTGTCCTTCATGATGCGCAGCGCTTCGTCGCGCGCCTGGGTGATGAGCTGGGCGTGCACGTCGGAACGCGCGATGCGGTAGCCGGGCAGGCCGCTTTGCCGGACGCCGAGCACGTCGCCTTCGCCGCGCAGTTTCAGGTCTTCCTCGGCGATCCGAAAACCGTCGGTGGTTTCCCGGATCACCTTCAGCCGCGCCTTCGACATCTCGTTCAGCGGCTCCTTGTAGAGCAGACAGACAGGTCGAGGCTTCGGAGCCGCGGCCGATCCGGCCGCGCAACTGGTGCAGTTGCGCCAGTCCAAAGCGCTCGGCGTTCTCGATCACCATGATGGTGGCGGCGGGAACATCGACGCCGACCTCGACCACGGTGGTCGCCACCAGCAGGCCGATCTCGCCCGCGGCGAACTGCGCCATCACGCGATCCTTCTCCGTGCCGCGCATCTGGCCGTGCACGAGGCCGACGCGATCGCCGAAGCGCTTTTGCAGGCTCTCGAACCGCTGGTCGGCATTGGTGAGATGCACGATGCCCTCGGCTTCGGATTCCTCGACCAGCGGGCAGATCCAGTAGACAAGCTTGCCGGCATCGAAGCGCGCGGCCGACGGCGTCGATCACTTCGTCGAGACGGCTGTTCGGCACCGCGCGGGTATCGATCGGCTGCCGTCCCGCCGGCTTTTCGCGCAATTCGGAGACATCCATGTCGCCGAAATAGGTCAGCACCAGCGTGCGCGGGATCGGGGTCGCGCTCAGCACCAGCACGTCGACGGCCTCGCCCTTGGCGGTCAGCGCCAGCCGTTCGCGCACGCCAAAGCGATGCTGCTCGTCGACCACGGCCAGCGCCAGCGCCTTGAACACCACGTCGTCCTGGATCAGCGCGTGGGTGCCGACCAGGAAATCGATCTCGCCGGCCGCCAGCCGCGCCAGAAGTTCGCGCCGCTCCTTGCCCTTTTCACGGCCGGTGAGGATCGCGACCCGCAGGCCGGCGCGCTCGGCCAGCGGCGTGATGGTCTTGATGTGCTGGCGCGCGAGGATTTCGGTCGGCGCCATCAGCGCGGCCTGCTTGCCGACTTCGGCGACGGCGGCGGCCGCCAGCAGCGCCACCACGGTCTTGCCCGATCCGACATCGCCCTGCAGCAGCCGCAACATGCGGACCGGCTGGCGCAGATCGTCGGTGATCGCGGCGGCGGCCTGCTCGCTGCGAGGCCGTCAGCGAGTAGGGCAGCGCGTCGATGATCTTGTTGCGCAGATGGCCGTCGCCGGCGTGGCGGTCGCCGGCGGGACGGCGCAACTGCGCGCGCACCAGCGCCAGCGCCAGTTGACCGGCCAGCAGTTCGTCGAAGGCGAGCCGCGACCAGAACGGACCGTCGGGCAGGATATCGGTCAGCTCGACCGGCATGCATGCACGCGGTTCAGCGCTTCGGCGATATCGGGGAAATTTGCAGCGGCGGATGACTTCCGGACTGATCCATTCGGGAAGATCCGGCAGCTTTTGCAGCGCCTGCGCCATCGCGCGCCGCAACGAGCCCAGCGCCAGGCCTTCGGTGAGGGGATAGACGGGATCGATGCCCGACAGTTTTGCAAAATCCCGCTTCATCGACGACGCGGTCGGGATGGGTGATCTGCAGGGTGCCGTCGTACATCTGCGCGGTGCCGGAGACGTAACGCTTTGAGCCGACCGGCAGCAGTTTCTCGACATAGCCCGGCTGGGCGCGGAAATAGGTCAGCACCACATCGCCGGTCTCGTCGCTGGCATAGACCAGATGCGGCGCGCGCGGATTGCGCGCCGGCGTCGGACGATGCCGGTCGACGGTCACCTCCAGCGTCACCACGGTTCCCGGCACCGCGTCGCGGATTTTCGGCCGCGCCCGGCGATCGATCACGCTCGCCGGCAGATGCAGCAGCAGATCGACGATGCGCGGCGTCTCATCGCGGCCGAGCAGATAGCGGAACAGCCTGTCCTGCTTCGGCCCGACGCCGGCAAGGCTGGTGACCGGCGCAAACAGCGGATTGAGCAGAGCAGGGCGCATCGGAAACCTAAGACCGTTCGGGCCGTCATGCCCGGCTTGATGCGGCATCCACGACTTTCGTGCGAACAAGGCTATGGCGGAAGCTGCATGTTCTGGCGCGATCACTGGCACGCATGCGAGAACAGAGTGCTGACATTCGCCGATACCAACGTTATATCAACCCCGCCCGGCACGTCCGGGCTTTTGGCGTTTGGATTGGAATCGGACAAATGACGGGATCGACACGATCGAGCGGCGGCCTCGACGACCGCCGCAAGCGGCTGTTGTTTCGCTGCTGGCATCGCGGCACCCGCGAGATGGATCTCATTCTCGGCCGGTTTGCCGACGCCGAGATCGCGGGTCTCGTCGGACGAGCGAATTGGCTCAATTCGAGCATCTGATGGAGGTGCCCGACCCCGATCTCTATGCCGCGCTGACCGGCAACATGCCGCCGGCGCCGGAATATGCAAGCGGCCTGTTCGAGCGCATCAAGTCGTTTCGGTCGGCGGATCACGACGCATGAAGCAGCCCGCACGATCGCCCGCCGAATTGCTCGCGCCCGGCCGCGCGCTGACCTTTGCCAATGTCGCCGAGGGCGCGGAAGGTCTGGTGGTCTCGGATCTCGCGCGCGCGGTCGCGGCGCGGCCGAAACCGCCGGCGGTCAGCCTCGCCGTGGTCTGCCGCGACGGCCCGCGGATGCAGCAACTGGCCCGCGCGCTGGAATTCTTCGCGCCGGATTTGCCGGTGCTGCAGTTTCCGGCCTGGGACTGCCAGCCCTACGACCGGGTGTCGCCGCATGGCGGCATCCTGGCGCAGCGGCTGACCACGCTGGCGCGGCTGTCGCGGCTTGCCGGCAGCGACAAGCCGCTGATCGTGCTGACCACGGTCAACGCCATCGTGCAGCGGGTGCCGGCGCGCGAAACCATTGCGGCACAGGCGCTGTCGGTCGCGCCCGGCCATGTCGTGCCGATGGATTCCATCGTGTCCTGGCTGGAGCACAACGGCTACAACCGCTCCTCGACCGTGCGCGAACCCGGCGAATACGCCGTGCGCGGCGGCATCCTCGATCTGTTTCCGGCCGGGCTCGATCAGCCCGTCCGTTTCGATTTTTTCGGCGACAGCCTGGAATCGATCCGCTCCTTCGATGCCGAAACCCAGCGCACGCTGTTGGACATGCGCTCGCTCGATCTGGTTCCGATCTCGGAATTTCAGCTGGTCACCGAGACCATCCGCCGCTTCCGCATGGGCTATGTCGCTGCGTTCGGCGCGCCGGAGCGCGACGATCCCCTGTACGAGGCGGTCAGCGAAGGCCGCCGCCATCCCGGCATGGAGCATTGGCTGCCGCTGTTCTACGGAGCGGATGGATACGCTGTTCGACTATCTCGGGGACGCGCCGGTTGCGATCGAGCCGCAAAGCGAGGACGCCGCGCGCGAACGCTTCAGGCAGATCGCCGATTATTACGAGGCGCGGCGCGAGGCGCTGGAGCATCCCGGCGGCGGCGCGATCTACAAGCCGTTGCCGCCCGACCGGCTCTATCTGACCGAAGACGAGTGGACCAGACGTCTGGATCAGGCCGCGCTGGCGCGGCTGACGCCGTTCGCGGTGCCCGAGGGCAGCGCCAACGTGGTCGATGCCGGCGCGCGGCAGGGACGCAATTTTGCGCCGGAGCGCACCGACGCTTCCGTCAACGTGTTCGAAGCCGTCGTCGCGCATGTGCAGGCGTTGCAGGCCGAGCCGCAAGAAAGTGGTGATCGCGCTGTGGAGCGAAGGCTCGCGCGACCGCATGGGCAGCATGCTGCGGGATCACAAGCTCAACAATCTCACCAGCGTCAACACCTGGCGCACGGTGCAGGCCACGCCGCGCAACGAGGCGATGCTGGCGGTGGTCGGCATGGAATCCGGCTTCGAGACCGACCATGTCGCCGTCATCAGCGAGCAGGACATTCTCGGCGACCGGCTGGTGCGGCCGCGCAAGGCCAGCCGCAAGCTCGACAATTTCATCTCGGAAGTCACCAGCCTCGCCAGCGGCGATCTCGTGGTCCATGTCGAGCACGGCATCGGCCGCTTTGTCGGCTTGCAGACGCTCGACGTGGCCGGCGCGCCGCACGACTGTCTCGAGCTGCATTATGCGGCCGAGACAAAGCTGTTTCTGCCGGTCGAGAATATCGAACTGTTGTCGCGCTACGGCTCCGACCACGCCAATGTCGAGCTGGACCGGCTCGGCGGCAGCGGCTGGCAGGCGCGCAAGGCCAAGCTCAAGAACCGCATCCGCGAGATCGCCGGCGAGCTGATCAAGATCGCCGCCGAGCGGCATCTGCACGAAGCGCCGAAATTGCCGGTGCAGCCGCATGTCTATGACGAGTTCTGCGCGCGCTTTCCCTATGAGGAAACCGAGGACCAGCTCGGCGCGATCAATGCCACCCTGAAGGACCTCGAAAGCGGCCGGCCGATGGACCGGCTGATCTGCGGCGACGTCGGCTTCGGCAAGACCGAGGTGGCGCTGCGCGCGGCATTCGCGGTCGCGCTCGACGGCAAGCAGGTCGCCGTCGTGGTGCCGACGACGCTGCTGGCGCGCCAGCACACCAAGACCTTTACGGAGCGGTTCCGCGGCTTTCCGGTCAACGTCGCGCAGGCCTCGCGCCTGATCGCGCCGAAGGAACTGACGCAGGTGAAGAAAGGCCTCGCCGACGGCTCCGTCGATATCGTGGTCGGCACCCATGCGCTGCTCGGCAAATCGATCAAGTTCAGGGATCTCGGTCTGCTGATCGTCGACGAGGAGCAGCATTTCGGCGTCAGCCACAAGGAGCGGCTGAAGCAGCTGCGCGCCGAGGTGCATGTGCTGACGCTGAGCGCGACGCCGATCCCGCGCACGCTGCAACTGGCGCTGACGGGGGTGCGCGATCTCTCCATCATCGCCTCGCCGCCGGTCGATCGGCTGGCGGTCCGCACCTTCGTGGCGCCGCACGATCCCCTGATGATCCGCGAGGCGCTGCTGCGCGAGCGCTATCGCGGCGGACAGGCCTTTTACGTGGTGCCGCGGATCGAGGATCTCGCCGGCGTGAAGGATTTTCTCGACAAGAACGTGCCGGAGATGAAGGTCGCGGTCGCGCACGGCCAGATGCCGCCGACGGTGATCGAGGACATCATGTCGGCGTTCTATGACGGCAAGTACGACATCCTGCTCTCGACCACCATCATCGAATCCGGTCTCGATATCCCGACCGCCAATACGCTGATCGTGCACCGCGCCGACATGTTCGGGCTGGCGCAGCTCTATCAGTTGCGCGGCCGGGTGGGGCGCTCGAAGCTGCGCGCCTATGCGCTGTTCACGCTGCCGGCGCAGCAGAAGATCACGGCGCAGGCCGAGCGCCGGCTGAAGGTGCTGCAGTCGCTGGAAACGCTGGGCGCCGGATTCCAGCTCGCCTCGCACGATCTCGATATCCGCGGCGCCGGCAATTTGCTCGGCGAGGAACAGTCCGGCCATATCAAGGAAGTCGGCTTCGAGCTTTACCAGTCGATGCTGGAGGAGGCGATCCTCAACCTCAAGGCCGGCGTGGTCGAACCGGCGGCCGATCGCTGGTCGCCGCAGATCACCGTCGGCATGCCCGTGCTGATTCCGGAGGATTACGTCGCCGACCTCTCGGTGCGGCTGTCGCTGTACCGGCGGCTGGCCGATCTCGACACCGACGACGAGATCGACAATTTCGCCGCCGAACTGCGCGACCGCTTCGGCGTGCTGCCGGACGAGGTGCGCTATCTCTTCAAGATCGCCGCGATCAAGGGCTATTGCCGCCGCGCCAATGTCGAGAAGGTCGATGCCGGGCCGAAGGGCGCGGTCATCACCTTCCGCGACAACAAGTTCGCGCAGCCGGACCGGCTGGTCTATTTCATCCGCCAGCACGGCCAGGCGGCGCGGGTGCGGCCGGACATGAAGGTGGTGTTCTTCCAGGAATGGGAAACGCCGGAGGAACGCCTGATCGGCACGACCGAAATCCTGCGCCAGCTCGCCAATCTCGCCGAGGACCGCAAGGCGGCGTGAGAGCGTCATTGCGACGGAGCTCTGAGTTCAGGACGCGGCGCGGCGGGCTTCCTCGTAAAGCCGCGCCAGCAGCGATTTTGCCGAATCCGACGGCAGCAGGGTCGCGAGCGTCACGACCGGCTCCGACCGCGCGTCGCGCTTGCCGTGGCTGGTGTGGCGCATCACGCTGGAAAGCCGCCGCGCGATCATGTGGGCGGTGCGCAAATCGGTTTCGGCGAACACCACGATAACCGATCCGTCGTCCTGAGCCGCGCCGAAATCCATTTGCCGCATCAGACGGCTGAGAATCCGCGCGCCGTCGAGTTGCGCGCGCGGCTGAGCCTGGATCGAAGGCAAAGCGCGCCACCGACAAGCCGCCGCCGTGCGACAGCGTTTGATAGACCGCGGTGGCGAAATCGCGGTTGAATGCCGCGGGCGTCAGCAGACCGGTCCGCGGATCGAGCAGGCCGCCGGCGTCGATCGACCGCAGCGTGCGGCTCAGATGGGCCTCGAAGGCATGCTGGCGGATCAGCGGCAAGGCGTTGGCGGCAACGCGCGCGGGCTCGCCGGTTATGATTTCGAGATTGGGCAGATCGTAGGCCGGCGCCAGTCCATCCGACGTCACCACGACGGGCAGATTGCGGAAGCGCGCATCTTCGGCCAGCACCGTCAGGAAGGCATCCTCCACGCGCGCGCTAAAACCTTCGCCGAGCACGATGCCGTCGATGTCGCGCGTGTTGAGGTGTTTCGCCGCGGCCTCGATGCAGAGCGCGCCGACGACGCCCATCCGCTCGCCGAGCGACACCGAGAGCGAGGGATAGGCGGCGCCACGGCCGATCAGCAGCACGGTGGCGTCGCGCGCGGGATCGGTATCGGTCAAGCATTGTCGCGCGCGGCCGGATCGTCGTCAAGCCGGCGCATCACGGTTGAGTGCAGCGTCCTGACCCGCAGCGCCGCGCGCAGCCGCGCCATCAGGCGATCGAAATTGCCGCCGCTCTGCGAGAACGGAATGGCGTTTTCGGGCAGCGACGTCGTGGGATCGACTGCGATCAGCGGCAGATAGGGCTTCGTTGCGGCGATCTGTTTTCGCAAGCGCGTTGAGGCCGGGTTCAGCGGCTCCGGACAACGCGACCAGAACCGCGGCCGGCGCCAGTTGCTCGACGGCGCGTGACGCGTCGGCCCAGTTCGCGTCGATGACCGGAAACAGCTTCGCATCGTCGAGCGCGCCCGCGAACGACGGCCGCTCGGCGGTCGATACGACAATGATCGGGCCTTGCTGGGACATCTTAGAAACTCGGATCGACGCGATCGATTGCGCGCGGAATCCTAGTTTGCCGGTCTTAATGCCGCGTCAACGACGGCGATCTGAACTCGGCCTGGACGGGCTTGCCCGATCGCGAAAGGCTTCCACCATCAGCGGGTTAAGCCCGAGTTCGCGCGAGCGCCTCGCGGGCGCGGGCATTGTCCTGGGCGCGTCCGGCAAGGCGGTGGCCGCTCAGCCGGTCGGGCAACGCCGTCAGCAGCGCGCCCTGTCCAAGCGCGTCTGGCCCATTCCTGCAGATCCTGCGACAGGAACCGGTAGCCGCCGACCGCCATGATGCCCGAGGGCGGCGCGGTAATACAGATCGCGCCGGTCGAACGGTCGATCCGCGCCGCATAGTCGGTATCGACAAAATCGCGCGGCGGCTGCGCCATCAGCGCGTCGCTCGGGCGGCGGCGGGGCATAGGCCGCCGGCGCAACCATCGGTCCCCGCAAGGCCAGCGTTCCCTTTGGCGTCAGAAAGATTTCGCCTGCGATCGACGAGCCCGGAACTTCGCGCGGGGCGCCGTGCGGTCCCGGCAGGATGGGTGCCGGCGCGCCGTCGGCCGCTCGGCGGGCGCAGAACAGGCCGGCTTCGCCGAACAGATAGACATCCGTCAGCGTGGCCTGTTCGACAGCCCAGGCCGGACTCGATGCGACCTGTTCCGGCGCGCGCCAAAGACCGATCACATTGCGCAGCGTCGGCAGACGCGAGGCCATATCGAATCTCGGCCAATCGCAACGCCAGTTGCGCCGGCGCGATCAGCGTTATCGCAGGAATGCTCGTTGATCTGCTGCTCCAGCACGTCGCCGTCGAACGGATGATGCAGCGCCAGCGTCCCGCCCGACAGCAGCCAGACCACAAGCGATGAGGTCAGGCCTGCAAACGACGACGGCGCGAATGCCGACATGACCGTTGAGCCCTGCGGCAGATCGCTTTCGAGCGACAATGCGAGGCCGCCGGCAATCAGATTGAGATGCGTCCGCGGCACCGGACGGAAGCCCTCGGCCGTCACGTCGAACGAAATGATCGCCGCCTTGCGGCCGTCCTGCGTGACGGCGCGTGTCGCGGCCGATTTACCTTCGAGAGCGCGGTCGAGCGACGCCATGCCTTCCGGCAGGTCATCGCCGAAGCCGCAGACATGACGGATCGAAAACGCTTCGGCCGCGGCGTTCATCGCGAGGTCGGCATGGTTGACGCCATCGATCTTGCCCGACGTCACGATCGCGCGCGCGCCGGTGCGATTGAGCGCGACCGTCAATTCCGCCTGCCGCCAGAGCAGCGGAAGCAGCGCGACAACCAGCCCGGCGCGATGCGCGGCAAGCACCGTCAGCATGAATTCGACGGTATTGGGCAGTTGGATCGCGATGACGGAATTGTTCGGCAATCCCGCTTCGATGAAATGCGCCGCCAGCGCGGAGATCGCGCGATCGGCCTCGGCGAAGGTCAGGCGCTTTGAGCGGCTGACCCGTGACGCGCGGCTTGTTGAGGGGATCGAGCAGCGCCGGCGCGTCCGGCTTTCGCGCCAGGATCCGTCGAAACAGTCCGTCGAGCGTCGGCGAGTGCGTTGGTCTGGATCACAGGATCACTTCGCTTGTTGGTCCGGCCTTTGCCACCAGGTTTCCGGGAGATATCCCGTCAACGCGGTGGCCTGCGGCCGTTCTATCCGATTCCAGCGTGCGATCCATTGCTCTGCGACGTTAAACAGCGGGATAGCGTAGAAACCCGACATCAGGGTCCGGTCCAGCGCCCGCACCGCCGAGACGAAAGCGGGATGTTCGCGCGCCTCCAGCATTGCCGCGATCAGGGCGTCGATGGCGGGATCCCTGGCGCCCATGTAGTTTCGCGTGCCCTGGATGTCGGCGGCCTCGCTGCCCCAATAGAACGACTGCTCGTTGCCCGGCGACAGCGACTGATCCCAGCGGTTCTGGATCATGTCGAAATCGAAGCCGAGCCGGCGCTGATCGAATTGAACGGCATCGACCGCGCGCACCGAGGCCTCGATGCCGGCGCGCTTCAGATCGCGCACATAGGCCAGCGCGATCCGCTCCTGATCGCGCGTCGTCACCAGAATTTCGAAGGTGAGGGGCGCTTTGGTCGAACGCTGCCGCAACACCGTGCCGTCGAGATCGTAGCCGGCCTCGGACAACAGCGTCAGCGCGCTGCGCAGCGTGGCGCGATCGCGCCCCGAGCCGTCGCTGACCGGAAGGCGGTAGCTGCCGTCGAGAATATCGCGCTGGTATATGCGACGCGAACGGCTTCAGAAGTTCGCGCTCGCGCGTCATCGGCGGGGCGGCCATACGCCGACAGTTCGGAGCCGGCGAAGAAGCTCGCCGAGCGCCCATAGAGCCCAAAGAAATAATTGTGGTTGATCCATTCGAAATCGAACAGCAGCGTCAAGGCCTGGCGCACGCGGATATCGGAAAACACCGGACGCCTGGTGTTGAACACCAGGAATTCGGATGGCTGCGGCATCCCGGTCTTGATGGTATCGCGGATCACCTCGCCGTTGCGGGCGGCCGGAAAATCGTAACCGTCGTGCCAGCGCAGCGGTTCGGTTTCGACGCGAAAGTCGTAGAGGCCGCGCTTGAACGCCTCGAAATGGCCGTTGGCCTCGCGATAGAAATCGAGCCTGATCTCGTCGAAGTTCCACAGACCGCGGTTGACCGGCAGGTCGCGGCCCCAATAGTCGGGATTGCGCGTCAGCGTCACGCTGGCGCCGGGCTTCACCGCGCTGACGCGGTAGGGGCCGGAACCGACCGGCGGCGTCATCGTGGTTTCCTCGAACGTCGCGACATCGACGGCATGCTTGGGCAATACCGGCATCAGGCCGAGGATCAGCGGAAGTTCGCGGTCGTTGGCGCCGCCAAGATCGAACCGCACCGTGCGCGGGATCGATGGCCTCGGCCTTTACGACTTTGGAATAATACTGGCGATGGTTGGGACGCCCGTGATCGCGCAGCAAAGCCCACGAAAACAGCACGTCTTCGGCAGTGACCGGTTGCCCGTCGGAGAAACGCGCATTGGGATCGAGATGGAAGGTGACGTAACTCCGGGCGTCGTCGGTCTCCACGCTCTTGGCGAGCAGACCATAAAGCGTGAAAGCTTCGTCATTGCCGCGCGCCATCAGGCTTTCGACCACAAATCCCCTGATTTGCTGCACGGCGAGGCCCCTGACGATCAGGGGGTTGAGGCTGTCGAAGGTACCGAGAATGCCCTGCACCAGCCGGCCGCCTTTCGGCGCATCTGGATTGGCGTAGGGCATGTGGGTGAAATCGGCCGGCAAGGCGGGCGCGCCGTGCATGGCGATGGCGTAGCTCTCCTCGGCCGACACCTTGCCGGCGTCCATCGCCAGCTGGGACGCCGAAAGCGAGGACGCCGCAAACCAACGCTCGAGCGCAACTGCGCCATTGAAACCCGCAACACAGCACGCCGATTTGATTCGGAATTGCTCACCGGCAGGTTTTACCATAGCCGCCGGCATCGGGCCGCGACATGTGCCAACGACGCTTGTCGGCATTGATCTTTTCGTCCGCCACTGTATGAAGGCGTGCAATTGACCAAGACGGCAGGGCCTGTCACGTATCCGCCTCAATTGGCAAGGAGACAGCCGCCCAAGCGGCCAGGTGTCGGTGCCCGCAGCGGTTTCGGGCGCTCCCGTTCAGAAAGGGTTTTCCGCAATGAATTTCCGTATCTTGGCCGCGTCGGTCTGGCCGCGTGGGCGGGTTTTCGCCTTGCTGGCGGCGACCGCGCTGACCGCCACTTTGCTGGCCCCCGACGTCCACGCCCAGCAGCCAGCTCCGGCACCCGGCAGCGCCGAAGGCCAAGGCCGCGCCGAAGGCGGCCCCGAAGGCCGCTCCGGCGGCACCCGCACCGGCCGCCCAGCAGGCGCCGCCGGCCGCAGGCGCTCCCGCGGCGGGTGGCCAGCCCCAGGACCAGCAGGTTCAGCTGATCTATGCGCCCTGGACCAAATTCTGCCTGAAGGGCCAGGACGCCAACGCCAAGCAGGTTTGCTTCACCGGCAAGGATGGCCGCATCGAGTCCGGCCAGCCCGTCATCGCCGCCGTGATCATCGAGCCCGAAGGCGAGCCGAAGAAGATCCTGCGCGTCACGCTGCCGCTCGGCATGCAGCTGGTTCACGGCACCCGCGTCATCGTCGACAACAACCCGCCGCAGCAGAGCCCCTATGTGATCTGCTTCGCCAACGGCTGCATGTCGGACTACGAGGTGACCCCGGAACTGCTCGCCAACATGAAGAAGGGGCAGAACCTGGTGGTGCAGGCGATCAATTCCAACGGCGCGCCGCTGACGCTGCCGCTGCCGCTCGCGGAATTCGCCAAGGCCTATGACGGCCCGCCGACCGATCCGAAGGTGTTCGAGGAAACCCAGAAGAAGCTGCAGGAAGAGTTGCAGAAGCGCGCCGAGGAAGCCCGCAAGAAGCTCGAGGCCAACCAGCCCGCCGCCGGCGCCGCCCCGGCCAATCCGGCTGCGAAGTAAGACGCAGAGCCTCGCTATCATCGACGAAAAAAGGCGCCCGGATCGGGCGCCTTTTTTCATCGAGCTGAAGACTGCCGCCGCTAATTCAGCGACGGATTGCGCGGGCGATAGCTGCCCGATTTGTCCTTCACGAAAATCTCGGCGACCTGCGAATGCCGGATCGGCTCGCCGGAATCGTCAGGCAACAGGTTCTGCTCGGAAACGTAGGCGACATATTCCGATTCTGAATTCTCGGCGAGCAGGTGATAGAACGGCTGATCCTTGTGCGGCCGGACGTCCTCGGGGATCGACAACCACCATTCCTCGGTATTGTTGAATTCCGGATCGATATCGAAGATCACGCCCCGGAACGAAAAGATCCGGTGACGGACGATTTGTCCGATCTGAAATTTGGCGGTCCGCGCTTTTATCATATCTCGTCGAATAGACCATGATTGTGGCCGATGCTAGAGGCAAAGCGGCGAATTAACCTTTGCAGTGGCGGCTCTGTCCAGGTGCCGGTCGGGGCCAATAACGATGAAATGGACGCAGACTGGCCGGTCGGCGGTGTCCTTGAAATCGCGTTTTCAAGCGAACGGATCACTTGACCCGCGCGTCGGCCGCCACGACGGCGCCAGACCCTCGCGCATGGCGAGACGACGAAGCGGTCCCAATGAGCCGATCAGATGCAGGCCGGCCGCGCGCAGCGATTGCATCGGCAGGAGATCGCTGAGCAGGGAGCGGTTGGCGATATCGATGGCGAAGCGTGCGGCTCAGGACATCGGCACGCCGCGCCGAATCGTAGCGTTTCAGCACCAGCGGCGAGCCGGGGTCTTCGCCCGACGCGATCGCCTGCCCGCACGATGTCGGCGATATCGGCGGCATCGCGCAGTCCCATGTTCAGGCCCTGCGCGCCGATCGGCGGCAGCACATGCGCGGCCTCGCCGACCAGCGCGATGCGATGTTGAGCGAATTGCCTGGGCTGCTCGATCGCAAGCGGAAACAGATGGCGTCCCGGCTCGACACGGAGACGGCCGAGAATGGAATGCGATTGTCGCTTCCGCGGCTTCCGACAGTTCGTCATCGCTCAAGCGCGATCAGCCGTTCGGCTTCCTTCGGGGCGAGGCGACCCACACCACGCTGGAGCGATCGCCGGGCAGCGGCACAAACACGCACGGACCTTGCGGGGTGTGAAACTCGGTCGAGATATTTCGATGCGGCCGGGAATGGCTGACGTTAAAGGTCAGCGCCGCCTGATCGAGGTCGCGTCGGCTGACCTCGATGCCGGCGGCCTCGCGGCAGAGCGATTGCCGCCCGTCGGCGCCGGCGACGAGGCGCGCGGACAGCGATTTTCCCTGAGCCGGTACGAATGGCAACATCAGCGTCTTGCGGGCTGACGGTATCGGCCTCATCGTCGAACCGCGTCAGCTGCGGAAATTTCGGCCGGCGCGTTCTTCCAGCGCGGCAATCAGCAGACGGTTTTCGATGTTGTAGCCGAATTCGTCGAGACCGATTTCGTCGGCCGAAAACCGGACCTCGGGCGCGCGGATCAGGCGGCCGGTATCGTCGACCAGGCGCATCGCCTGCAACGCCGCCGCGTCGTCCCTGCAGCGCGGCCAGACATCCAGCGCTTGCAGGAAATCGACGGAGCCGCCCAACAGCGCCGTGGTGCGATTGTCGGCATAGGGCGCGCGGCGGGCGATCAGTGCCGTATTCGCACCGGTCTGCGCCAGCGCGATCGCCGCCGCAAGTCCGGCAGGCCCGCCGCCGATCACGGCGACGTCGTAGGTTTTCGATGCATCGTTCATACCGGGACAATTGATGTTCCCGGCGGCATTTTCAAGCCCGCACCGGCGCTGTGCTGTTCCCGCTGCGATTGCGCGGCGGAACGCCGCAACCGCGGATGTGCAAATCGGGGCGATTCCTGATAGCACTGCCGGCAAATGGACCAGATCAACCAGCAGGATTCCTCGTCGATATCGCCGGGAAAGCGGGCCGCCGCATTTTCCGTGCATATCTTCACGGCGGTCGGGGCCGGCATCGCCCTGATCGCGCTGCTCGAGGCCGTGCGCGAGCACTGGGCGGCGATGTTTGGCTGGCTTGGGGTCGCACTGGTCATCGACGCGCTCGATGGCCCGATCGCGCGGCGGCTCGATGTCGTGCGCCTGCAGCCGAACTGGTCGGGCGACGTGCTCGACCTCGTGGTCGATTTCGTCACCTACGTCTTTGTACCGGCCTATGCCATCACCGCAAGCGGCCTGCTGCTGCCGCTGACGGCGCCGCTGCTGGGCGGGGGCATCGCCGTGTCCGGCGCGCTCTATTTCGCAGATCGCCGCATGAAGAGCCGCCGACAATCATTTTCGCGGATTTCCGGGGCTGTGGAATGTCGCGGCGTTCTATCTGTTCCTGCTGCATCCGCCGCCGGCGCTCTCGAGCCTCGCGGTCGTTCGTTTTGATCGCGCCGACCTTTGCTCCCTTTCCACGTCGTTCATCCGATGCGCGTGGTGCGCCTGCGCTGGCTCACCTTGTCGCTGATCGCCGTCTGGGCGGTGCTTGCGCTCGTCACGCTGGCAAACGATTTCGATGTGGGCGCGTCGGTCAACCATCGGACTTTGCGCGATCGCCGCCTATGTCGTGGCGAGCGATGCCGCGATCCGGCTCGTGAGATCGCTCAAGACATGATCGCGCTGTTGACGAGCCCGGAAGCGTGGGCGGCGCTGCTGACCCTGACGGCGCTGGAAATCGTGCTCGGCATCGACAATGTTATTTTTCTGTCGGTCATCGTCTCGCGCATCCCGCCAGCGCAGGCGAAGCGCGCGCGACAGATCGGGCTGGCGCTGGCGCTGGTGTTCCGCATCCTGCTGCTCAGCCTGCTGGTGTGGCTGATCGGCCTGACGCAGGCCGTCCTCACGGTAAGGGGCATGGCCTTTTCGTGGCGCGACATCATCCTGATCGGCGGCGGGCTGTTCCTGATCGCAAAGGCGACCCACGAAATCCACGCCGAGGTGGAAGCGCGCGACGACGCGAGCGACGACGCGCCGAGGGCGTCGCGCGTTCTTCTGGGTGATCGTCCAGATCATCGTCATCGATATGGTGTTCTCGCTGGATTCCATCATCACCGCGATCGGCATGGCGCAGGATCTCGAAATCATGATCGCCGCCGTCGTCATCGCCTGCCTCATCATGTACGTGTCGTCCGGTCCGGTCGCGAGATTCGTGGCGGAGCATCCGACCACCAAGATGCTGGCGCTGGCGTTTCTGGTGCTGATCGGCGTTGCGCTGGTCGCCGACGGATTCAAATTTCATATTCCGCGCGGCTACATCTACTTCGCCATCGCTGTTTTCGGCGGCGGTCGAGTTCTTCAACGTGCTGGCCAGGCGCAATCGCAAAAAGGCCGTGAACTAATGCCGGTCTGGACAGCTTCGATCTGCGTGGCGGCTCATTGAGTTGACAACGCGGCCTCGATGGCTTTCGGTTGATCTCCAGGGAAATGCCGAGGGAGAAGCCGAGATGAGACCAAGGCCGTGCGCGTGCACAAGGTAGGGGGCCCGGAAGCCCTGGTGTATGAAGCCGTGGATGTGCCCGCGCCCGGACCCGGCGAGGTTCGCATCCGCCAGCATGCCGTCGGCCTGAACTTCATCGACGTGTATTATCGCACCGGTCTCTACAAGGCGCCGGGACTGCCGTTCATCGCCGGCAATGAAGCCGCCGGCGAGGTTCTGTCGGTCGGGCCAGGCGTGACCAATTTTCACCCCGGCGACCGCGTCGCCTATTATTTCAATCTCGGCGGCTATGCCAGCGAGCGGAATATCCCTGCGGACAAACTGGTCAAGCTGCCCGACCATATCACCTACGAGCAGGGCGCGGTCCTGATGCTGAAGGGGCTGACGGTCTGGTACCTGCTGCACAAGACCTTCAAGGTCGAGCCGCACCATCGGGTGCTGATTCATGCCGCCGCCGGCGGCATCGGCTTGCTGGCGTGCCAGTGGGCGCAGGGCGCTCGGCGCCCATGTCATCGGCACCGTCGGCTCCAAGGCGAAGGCCGACCTCGCGCTCGCCAATGGCTGCGATCACGTCATCCTCTACAACGACGAGGATTTCGTCGCGCGCGTCAAGCAGATCAGCCGCAACGAGCTTTGCGACGTCGTCTATGACGGCGTCGGCAAGACAACATTTCCGGGCTCGCTGTCCTGCCTCAAGCCGCGCGGCATGTTCGTGAGTTTCGGCAACGCCTCGGGTCCGGTGCCGCCATTCTCGATTGCCGAACTCAACAATCACGGCTCGCTGTTTGCGACCCGGCCGAAACTCAACGACTACATCGGCAAGCGCTCGGAACTACTGGAAGGCGCCGACACCCTGTTTGCCGCCGTCATCAACGGCAAACTGCACGTGCCGATCAACCACGCCTATGCGCTGAAGGATGCGGCAAGGGCCCATATCGATCTGGAAAGCCGCGCCACCACCGGCGCGTCGATCTTGAAGCCGTAGTTCGTAGCGGCGAGCGTGCTCAAATTCGTCATTGCCGGCGCGATGTGACGGGCATCCACGTCCTTGCGGCAATCATGCAAGATAGACGTGGATGGCCGGGACGAGCCCGGCAATGACGAGCATGGAAGCCGGTTACGCGACCCGCCTTGCCGCACCCATCCGCGTCAGGATCGCGTCCAGCGCATCGATCATCGCGGCGATCTCCTCGCGGGTGACGTTGAGCGAGGGCATGAAACGCAGCGTATCCGGCCGCGGCGCGTTCAGCAGCACGCCGTCTTGAAACGCCTGCGCGACGATCGCGGCGGCGATCGGGTGTTTCAGGTCGAGCGCCAGCAAGAGGCCGCGGCCGCGGACCTCGCCAAGACCGTGGCGCGCGGACATCCGCTGCAATTCGCTTTCCAGATAGAGCCCGGTCTCCGTCACCGATTTCAGGAAACCCGCGTCCGCCGACCTTTTGCAGAACGGCAAGCCCGGCCGCGCACATCAGCGGATTGCCGTTGAACGTGCCGCCCTGGTCGCCGTGCTCGAAGCAGGAAGCCGCCTGCGTCGCGAGCAAGGCGGCCAGCGGAACGCCGCCGCCGATGCCTTTTCCGAGCGTCATGATGTCGGGCTCGATGCCCGCATGCTCGTAGTGGAACAGTTTTCCGGTGCGCCCCATGCCGGTCTGAATTTCGTCCACGATCAGCAACAGGCCGTGCGCCTTGGTCAGGTCGCGCAACTCGCGCAGGAATTGATCCGTGGCGGGCCAGACGCCGGCTTCGCCCTGGATCGGCTCCAGCATCACGGCGATGGTCTTGTCGGTGATCAGCCGCTCGACCGAGGCGAGATCATTCAGCTGCGCCTTCGGAAAGCCCGATACCTTCGGCTCGAACAGCGGTTCAAAGGCCTTCTTGCCCGAGGCCGACATCGTCGCCAGCGTCCGGCCGTGAAAGCCGCCGTCGAAGGTGATGATCTCGTAGGCGCCGTTACGATGCAGCGCGCCGTATTTGCGCGCGAGCTTGATCGCGCCCTCGTTGGCTTCCGCGCCGGAATTGGCGAAGAACACCTGGTCGAAGCAGCTGCGGTCGACCAGCAGCCTTCGCCAGCGCGAGGCTTTGCGCATTGTAATAGGCCGGGCTCGGCGTCAGCAGCAGTTTTGCCTGCGCCGCCAACGCTTCCGCGATCTCGGGCGGCGAGTGGCCGAGGCAATTGACCGCCCAGCCCTGGATGAAGTCGAGATAGCGCTTGCCGGTGTCATCCCACAGGAAGGAGCCTTCGCCGCGGACGAACACGGCCGGCGGGCGCGAGGTGATTTCCATCAATGCGTCGAACGGATGCGTGGCGATGTTCATGTCGAAAACTCCCTGCGGTTGAATGAAAAAGGCAGGCCAAAACGCAAGAAGGCCGCACTTTTGAGGGTGCGGCCTTCTCGAAAACGTTGCTGATCTGGTTGTTCAGCGTTGTCGTCGGACACGGCGCGACCCATCATCGTCGAAGGTACGACGACGGCTGGCGGCGCGGAGTTGGGTCCGGTTGAAGATCATGACGCGGCCATACAGCCGAACGGCCAGCGATGTCAAGCGATGTCAAGAACCCGGCGACGCTGCCGTGCAGGTCGTATTCGTCGGCGCGCTCGATCTTGGCGGTGACGATCTCGCCTGACTCGCAGCGGACGGCGGCTCGAGAGATAGACCGCGCCATCGATCTCAGGCGCGTCGGCCTTGGAGCGGCCTTTTGACACGGTCGGACCGACTTCGTCGATGATGACCTGCTGCCGCGTGCCGACCTTGCGCTTCAGCCGGCGCGCGGAAATCTTCTGCTGCCGCGCCATCAGCGCGTTCCAGCGCTCCTGCTTGATCTCGTCGGGCACGGCGTTTGCCGAGCGCGTTCGATGACGCGCCCGCGACCGGCTCATATTTGAAGCAGCCGACGCGATCGATCTCGGCTTCTTCGAGCCAGTCGAGCAGATACGCAAAATCGGAATCGGTTTCGCCGGGAAAGCCGACGATGAAGGTGGAGCGCAAGCGTCAGCTCCGGGCATTCCTCGCGCCACTTCTTGATCCGCGCCAGCGTCTTTTCCTGCGCCGCCGGACGCTTCATGGCTTTGAGGATTTCCGGGCTCGCGTGCTGGAAGGGAATATCGAGATAGGGCAGGACCTTGCCCTCCGTCATTAATCCGATGACTTCATCGACATGCGGGTAGGGGTAGACATATTGCAGCCGCACCCAGGCGCCGAATTCGCCGAGCTCCCTTGCCAGATCGAAGAACTTTGCGCGGACCTCACGATCCTTCCACGGGCTCGCCGCATATTTCAGATCGACGCCATAGGCCGAGGTGTCCTGCGAAATGACCAGCAATTCCTTGACGCCGGCGGTGACCAGTTTTTCCGCCTCGCGCAGCACGTCGTTGGCCGGCCGCGACACCAGATCGCCGCGCAGTTTCGGGATGATGCAGAAGCTGCAGCGGTTGTTGCAGCCTTCGGAAATCTTCAGGTAAGCGTAATGCCGCGGCGTCAGCTTGATGCCCTGCGGCGGCACCAGGTCGAGGTGCGGATTATGCACCGGCGGCAGTGCGCGATGCACGGCGTCGAGCACGCTTTCATATTGCTGCGGCCCCGTGATCGACAGCACGCCGGGATAGGCGGCCTCGATCTGCTCGGGTTCCGCGCCCATGCAGCCGGTGACGATGACCTTGCCGTTCTCGGCCATCGCTTCGCCGATGGCGCCGAGCGATTCCTGCTTGGCGCTGTCGAGAAAGCCGCAGGTGTTGACGATGACGAGATCGGCGCCGTCATGCTTGCGCGCCAGTTCATAGCCTTCCGCGCGCAGCCGCGTGATGATGCGCTCGGAATCCACCAGCGCCTTGGGGCATCCCAGCGAAACAAAGCTGACTTTGGGCGCGGCGGCCTGTTGCATGTTTGATCTGCCTGATTGAAGGGCAGGAGCTAGTCCCAATTGCCCATAATTACAAGGCTTTGAGCGGGCTTGCGGCGTGCTATGAATGATTCGGCCGGAATGCGAGTGATCGATGGGCGCCGAGTCGTCTCCTAAAATCGTCATTGTCGACGAAAGCCCGATCCGCGCCGCGATCCTCGAGGAGGGGCTGCGGGAAGCGGGTTTTACCGGCGTCGTCCATATCAGCGAAATGCAGAGCTTGCTGACGCGGATCTATGCGCTCGATCCCGACGTCATCCTGATCGATCTGGAAAATCCCAGCCGCGACGTTCTGGAACAGATGTTCCAGGTCAGCCGCGCCGTGCGCCGGCCGATCGCGATGTTCGTCGACCAGAGCGACGCGGCGTCGATCCAGGCTTCGGTCGATGCCGGCGTCTCGGCCTATATCGTCGACGGACTGAAGAAGGAGCGCATCAAGCCGATCCTCGATCTCTGCATTTCGCGCTTCAACGCATTCTCGAAACTGCAGGATGAGCTCGACCGCACCAAATCCGCGCTGGAGGACCGCAAGGTGATCGACCGCGCCAAGGGAATCCTGATGAAGCTGAAGGGCCTGACCGAAGACGAGGCCTATGTGCTGCTGCGCTCGACGGCGATGCGCGAGAAAAAGAAGATCGGCGAGATCGCACAGTCGATCCTGACTGCGTCGGAGCTGCTGAAATGACCAGACCGCTTCAGATAGGCTTCATTCCGCTGGTCGATGCCGCAGCGCTGATCGTCGCCGTCGACAAGGGATTTGCCGCGGCGGAAGGGCTCGATGTCACGCTGGTGCGGGAAGTGTCGTGGTCGAATGTCCGCGACAAGCTCAATATCGGCCTGTTCGACGCCGCGCATCTGCTGGCGCCGGTCGCGATCGCCTCCAGCCTCGGGCTCGGGCACGTCAAGGTGCCGATCGCGGCACCGTTCAATCTCGGCCTCAACGGCAACGCGATCACGGTGTCGCCGGCGCTGCACGCGGCGATCATGGCGGAAATCGACGGCGACCGTTTCGATCCGATGGCGACCGCGCTGGCGCTCTCCCGCGTGGTTGCGACACGGCGCAAGAGCGGCGCGGAACCTCTGACCTTCGGCATGACCTTTCCGTTCTCGACCCACAATTACCAGCTGCGGTTCTGGATGGCGGCCGGCGGCGTCGATCCCGACGAGGACGTTCGGCTGGTGGTGCTGCCGCCGCCCTATATGGTGGACAGCCTGGCCAGCGGTCACGTCGATGCGTTCTGCGTCGGCGCGCCCTGGAATTCCGTCGCGGTCGATCTCGGCGTCGGCCATATCCTGCATTTCGTCTCGGATATTCTGGTGCGCGCCGCCGAGAAGGTGCTCGCCGTCAGGCAGAACTGGTCGGAGAAAAATCCGGAGGTTGTTGCCGCGCTGATCCGGGCCGCGTTTCGCGCCGCCGAGTTCATCGAGCAGCCGCAAAATCGCGCCGAGGCGGCGCGCATCCTGGCGCGGCCGGAGCGGATCGGCGTCGATGCCGACGTCATCCAGCGAACGCTCGATGGCCGTCTCAAGATTTCACCCGACGGAACCATGCGCGAAAGCAGCCGCTATCTGCTGGTGGGGCGGGAGGCGCAGCGCGGCCCGATCCCGTGCAGGCCGCCTGGCTCTACGCGCAGATGGTGCGCTGGGGGCAGACCTCGCTCAGCCCGGAGGCGCTCCAGACCGCGAAGGCGGTATTCCGACCGGACCTTTACGACGTCGGCGCTGGGACGCGAGGGAAGGTCCGCCGATGCGCCCGACATGATCGGCGCTTTCGCGGGTCCGGCATTCGATGCCGACGATATCGCCGGCCATCTGGCCGCGTTCGCGATAACACACCGCAAATCCTGATCCGGAAGCTGATGGGGCAATATTGGGCAACCGTCACTGGCAGGCTAATTTTTGGGCTGCCTGCTCGAAATTCGCAGCGGCGCCAAGGACCAGAGTTCTTAGCGCCCATCGGCCTAAGTACATTGAATTAATTTAACATTTTATAGGCGGCGCGCATGGCACGCAACTTGAATGTTGCAGTGCAGCCAGCCGTCACAGATGCCCGCTGGCTTACGTCCAAGATGGATTTCCGCAGCAACGAGGCTGGTCGGACCGCTCCCTGGATTGAACCGGCTTCAAAGCCGAGTCGATTTCCGTGCGGTCACATTCCCTGTCCCGTTGACGACCACGATCGTGGCCGCAGGAGCTTCGTCACCGACCATGAAAATCGAAACTCTCTCAGTCGACTTTACCGACGAGCAGAAGCGCTATCTCGAAGGTTTTACCACCGGCCTGCAGATCAGCAAGGTCGGGCGCGGCCTCGGTGAAACTGCGCCGGCAAGACCAACGCCGATCCGATCGGACCCGATGCGGCGCACATCAAGGCGCAGGACAGGGTCATCGCGTCAGGCAAAAAGCTCGCGGACCAGGAAAAATTCAAACGCGAAGAGCATCCGTTCGATGCTTATCCGCGGCTGAAGGAGCAGGCGCTGAACAACGCGCCGCCGTCGCCGGCGGATAATTTTCGCTGGCGCTATTACGGCCTGTTTTATGTTGCGCCGGCACAGGATTCCTACATGTGCCGGCTTCGAATTCCGAACGGCATCCTCAAGCACTGGCAATTGTCGGGCATGGCCGACCTCGCCGAGCGCCTGTGCGGACCGTTTTGCCATGTCACCACCCGCGCCAATCTGCAGGTCCGCGAAATTCCGCCGAAGCACGCCGTTGCGTTGATCGAGGGCATTCAGGATCTCGGACTTTGCTCGCGCGGCTCCGGCGCCGACAATATCCGCAACGTCACGGGCACGCCGACCGCCGGGATCGATCCGCAGGAACTGCTCGACACCCGCGAATACGCCCGCGAATGGCATTACCACATTCTCAACGACCGCTCGCTGACCGGACTGCCGCGCAAGTTCAACGTCGCGTTCGACGGTGCCGGAAAGATCGCGGTGCTCGAAGACACCAATGACATCGCCTTCGCGGCAGTCGAGGTGAAGGACGGTTTCGGCGTCGAACCCGGCGTCTGGTTTCGCCTTGGGATTGGCGGCATTACCGGCCACAAGGATTTTGCCAGGGAGACCGGCATCATCGTCAGGCCGGCGGACGCCACCAAGGTCGCCGACGCCATTGTCCGGGTGTTCATCGAACTCGGCGACCGCACCAACCGGCTCAAGGCGCGGTTGAAATATGTCGTCGACGGCATGGGCATGGAAAAATTCCTCGTGCTGGTCGAGGAAAAACTCGGCCACGCCCTGACCCGCGTGCCGCCGGAAGCCTCGCGCCGCGCCCGGCCTTCGACCGCATGGCGCATATCGGCGTGCACAGGCAGAAGCAGGCAGGCCTGAACTGGATCGGCGTCGCGGTGCCGCTTGGCAAGATGACCTGCGAACAGATGCGCGGGTCTGGCAAAGATCGCCCGCGATCTCGGCGACGGCGATATCCGCCTCACGGTCTGGCAGAATCTTTTGATATCCGGCGTGCGCGACCAGAATGTGGGGTTGGCCGTTGCCGCCATCGAAGCGATTGGACTGGCGGTCACGGCGTCGCAAATCCGCGCCGGACTGATCGCCTGCACCGGCAATGCCGGCTGCAAGTTCGCGGCATCTGACACCAAGCGCCACGCCGCCGCGATCGGCGACTGGTGCGAGCCGCGGGTGCCGGTCGACACCCCGCTCAACATCCATCTCACGGGCTGCCATCATTCCTGCGCGCAGCATTACATCAGCGATATCGGGCTGATCGCCGCGAAAGTTCCCGTCGGCGAGGAGGACGACACCGTCGAAGGCTATCATTTGTTCGCCGGCGGCGGGTTCGGTCCGAATGCCGATATCGGGCAGGAAATCTACCACGACCTCAAGGCCGAAGACGCGCCGAAGACGGTCGAAAGACTGTTGAAGGCCTATTTGACGCACCGATCGTCTTCGGAAGAAACCTTCCTGGGATTTGCGCGCCGCCACGACGGCGAAACGCTGCGCAGACTCGCCGACGCAGAGGTTTCCACATGAACCAGATGACACCTCCGCCGAAAATCGAAATCATTCCCTCCAGCGCACCGTTTTCCGAGGCGCAGCGCTCCTGGCTGAACGGCTTTTTTGCCGGGCTGCTGTCGACCGGACGGCCCGGCGCCGCTTTCGGCGGAGCAGGGCGCCGCTGTCTTGCAAGGCCCTGCCGGCGATGGCGACGACGGCGAAGCGCCCTGGCACGACCAGACCGTGCCGATTGCCGAGCGCATGAAGCTTGCGCAAGGCCGACCCCTGCGCCGGCGCATGATGGCGGCGATGGCGCAGCAGGACTGCGGCCAGTGCGGCTACAACTGCAACGACTATTCGGAGGCGATCGCCAGCAAGGCGGAGGCGCGTCTCAATCTCTGCGTCCCCGGCGGCAAGGAAACCGCCCGGATGCTGAAGGCGCTGCACGAGGAACTGGAGAAGGCGCCGGCGGCTACATCAGGCCCGGCGGTCGCGCCGGTCACGGCTGCGCCGGCGATCACGGCCGAGCCCGGCCGTTCGCGCGACAATCCGGTCGCGGCGACATTCTTGTCGCGCCGCCTGCTGAACAAGAACGGATCGGAAAAGGAAACCTGGCACGTCGATTTCGACCTCAGCGGCTGCGGCCTCGATTATGTCGTCGGCGACTCCTTCGGCATTTTCGCCTGCAACGATCTCGGCCATGTCGATCAGATCATTGCCCTGCTCGGCGCGCTGCATACCACCGAAGTCAGAGGCAAGACGCTGCGCGAGGTGTTGACGTCGGACGTTTCGCTGGCGCCCGCGCCGGATTCGCTGTTCGAACTGATCTCGTTCATTACCGGCGGCGCGCAGCGCGAGAAAGCGCGCGCGCTGGCGCAGGGCGAGGACCCCGACGGCGATGCCGCGACGCTTGACGTGATGGCGGCGCTGCAAAAGTTCTCCGGCGTGCGTCCGCATCCCGAAGCCTTCGTCGAAGCGCTGGAGCCGTTGCAGCCGCGGCTCTATTCGATCTCGTCGTCGCACAACGCCACCCCCGGCAAGCTGTCGCTGACGGTCGATTGCGTGCGCTACATGGTCGGCAAGCGCAAGCGCTTGGGGTTAGCTTCGACATTCCTGGCCGAACGCATCAAGCCGGGCGACGCAGTGAAGGTTTATGTCCAGAAGGCCCATGGCTTCGC
This sequence comes from uncultured Alphaproteobacteria bacterium, assembly GCA_963735835.1. GTDB lineage: Bacteria > Pseudomonadota > Alphaproteobacteria > Rhizobiales > Xanthobacteraceae > Bradyrhizobium. The sequence continues at coordinate 33,179 of CAVTNA010000049.1, forward strand.
GCTGCCTCAGGATCCCAAGACGCCGATCATCATGATCGGGCCGGGCACCGGCATAGCCCCGTTCCGCGCGTTCCTGCTTGACCGCAAGGCGACCGGCGCGCCCGGCAAGAACTGGCTGTTCTTCGGTCATCAGCGCAGCGACTGCGATTTCTTCTATTCCGACGAGTTGAACGCCATGAAGACGTCGGGCCTGCTGACGCGGATGTCGCTGGCGTGGTCGCGCGACGGCGACAAGAAATTCTATGTGCAGGACCGCATGCGCGAAGTCGGCCGCGAATTATGGACGTGGCTGGCGGAGGGCGCGAACGTTTACGTCTGCGGTGACGCCAAGCGAATGGCGAAAGATGTCGAACGCGCGCTGGTCGATATCGTCGCGCAGTTCGGCGCGCGCAGCACCGACGAGGCGGTGCTGTTCGTCGGGGAACTCAAGAAGAAGGGACGGTTCCAGCAAGACGTGTATTGAGGGAACCGGAACCGGCTCCAATCAGCTTCCATGCTTGACGAATAAAATTCTCGTCCGACTCCGCCGCAGAGAATTTTTGACTCCGATCAGAGCCCGTCGAAGCGTCGGTATTGCTATTTCCAAGGCCGGCTTGCATCCAGCCGCGAACCGCTTTCCATTGGCGGCAATGCTGCGTTGGAGATCGACCATGCGCGAACTATCGGCGGAAGCCCGCCTGCACCTTTATGCGCGTTCCCTGTCCCGGCGAACCGGAACGGGGTTCCATGCGGCTGCGCTCTACGGCGCCTTCGCGTTCATCGCAGCCGTGGTATTCGGCACGCTCTCGGTACACCCGTTCTGAGACCGCTAGACGACTGTAGGGTAGGCAAAGGCGCGCAGCACCATCCCCCCCGCTCACGCTTAGCCTACCCTACGATTTTACGGTCTAGCTCATCTTGAACGGCGCCACCTCGATGCCACCGTCTTTCAACGCCTGGCGGACACCGCGGGCGATATCGACCGCGCCGGGCGTGTCGCCGTGAATGCACACGGTGTCGGTGCGCATCTTGATCACCTTGCCCGTCACCGAAATCACCGCACCGTCCTGCACCATCCGCACCACGCGCTGCGCGATCGCCTTGGCGTCGTGCAGCACCGCGCCGGGCTTCTTGCGCGACACCAGCGAACCGTCGTCCTCATAGGCGCGGTCGGCGAATACCTCGTGCACCATCGGCAGGTTGGCGGCCTCGCCGGCCTGCACCAGGCGCGAATTGGCGAGCACCACAAACACCAGATTGGGGTCGACCGCTTTGATCGCCGATGCAATGGCCTTTGCCGTCATGTCGTCGTCGCAGGCGACGTTGGACAGCGCGCCATGCGCCTTGACGTGGGTGACCTTGTGGCCGGCCGCGGTCGCAATCGCCTGCAGCGCGCCGATCTGGTAGGCGACAAGGTTTTCGATCTCTGACGCCGTCAGACCGTGAACCGGCCGGCGGCCGAAGCCGTGCAGGTCGCGGTAGCCGGGATGCGCGCCGATGCTGACGCCGCGCGCCTTCGCAAGCTCCACGGTCTTGCGCATGATGTCGGCATCGCCGGCGTGAAAGCCGCAGGCGACGTTGACCGAGGTGGCGAGTTCGATCATGGCGGCGTCGTTGCCCATTTCCCACGCACCGAGTCCTTCGCCGAGATCGCAATTGAGATCGATGGTTATCATGTGTGTCCCCTTGCGCGAGTGGAGCTCTGATTGGTCTCTTCAGTCAGTCCGGCGTCAACACGTCTGCCGACGGAGTTTGCCATGTTCGTGCATCGACGGCGCTGACCGCGCTGCCGGCGACGTTAGCACCATGCAGCGCCTCGATGTTGAGATCAAAGTTTTCGATCGGACGCAGCCGGTCGGGCAGGGCGCGCAGCAGTTGCGCGAATTTTCGCGCCTCCGTTTGCGCTTCCGCCATGCTGACCGCTTTGAACCGAAAACCCTTGCCTGCCGGTATTTGCGCGAACCTCCCGAGATCGGCTGAGATCACGGTCGCGATCTTGGGATAGCCGCCGCTGGTGCCGCGGTCCGGCATCAGCACGATCGGCGCACCATTGCCAGGCACCTGGATGCTGCCGTTCACGGTGCCGTCGGAGACGATGTTGTGACCGTGCAGATGTTTTATCACGGGACCTTCGAGCCGGTAGCCCATGCGGTCGCTGGTCGCCGATATCTTCCACTCGCTGTCCAGAAACAGTTTGGCGACGTCGCCGAACTCGTCGTCCTGCGGACCCATCACTACGCGGATCGGCCCGTCCAGGGGGGCAGGAAGATCGATCCGGCGCTCGGCCGCGCCGCTTGCCGCGCACGTCTGCAATTCGTCACCCGCCTGCAGCGGACGCGGATAGGGGCTGCCGAGGCCGGCTCGCGCGTTCACCGCCAGGCTGCCGAAGACCGGCTCGCCCGCAATCCCGCCCTCGATCGCGAGGTAACTGAACGAACCGCCGCGCGCAAAACCCAGCGTCAGGGTCTCACCATCCGCCAGCGTCATCGACGTATGCGGTGCAACCGCGCGCCCCGAGATATCAGCATTGCGTGATGCTCCCGCAAGCCCGACGCGCACCGCGCCCTCGCGGGCCGTGAACGCGGCGCCGAATGGGCCGATTTCAATGGCAGCGGCGAAGGGCGCGTTTCCGACCAGGGTGTTGGCAGCCGCAAGCGCAAGCCGGTCCATGGCGCCGCTCGGCGTCAGGCCGTAGCGCTGGGCGCCGTGGCGGCCGCCGTCCTGGACGGAACTCGCCGGCCCAATGGTTGAGATGACGAGTTTACTCATGACGCGATCAACTCGGCGACGATCTCGCCGCCTTCCGCGGCGCGATCCTGCTCCGCGAAAGTCTTGGCGTCGACCGAAAAAAACGTCACGCGGTCGCCGGGTTCCAGCAAAAAGGTGGGGTCGCGATGCAATTGATAGGTTCGGACTGCGGTCCGTCCCAACAGATGCCAGCCGCTCGGACCGGCCAGACATTGCACGCCCGCCTGCACGCCGCCGATCGAGATCGTGCCGGCCGGTGTCAGCAGCCGCGGATTTTGCCGCCGCGGCATATGCAGGAATTTGTCGAGGCCGCTGAGATAGGACCAGCCCGGCGTAAAGCCGATCATGGCGACGCGATAGTCGCCGGCCGTATGCCGCGCCACGATGTCGTCAGGCGTGGTTTTGAGGGTTTTGGCGACATCCTCGAGGTCGATGCCATGCTCGCCGCCATAGACCACGGGAATGCGCCAGCGCCGCGTCTTTGTCGTCGGCGGAACCGGGAGTTGCGCGAGAGCGACCAGCTTTTCGCCCAGCGTAGCGAAATCGATCAGCACGGGATCATAGTGCACCAGCAGCGACCGATAGGTCGGCACCGTCTCGCGTCACGCCAGCGACGGGCTCATTCGCCAGGATGCGATCGAGCGCCAGCACCCGCTGGTTCGCGGCGTCGTCGATATTGCGGCTGAATTCGACCGTGATGGCGCTGTCGCCACTCGGCAGAATACGGGGCGGGGAGAGTGTCGCGGCCATGGCCTCATAAACTCTTCGGATCAGGTGTTTTTCGCTCAATATGTCGTGCTTGTCACGCTGCGTTCGGCGCCGCGCCCTTGACGCGATGCTCGTGCCCCGCAAGATGCGCCGGCCCGATCATTCCCTTTACCGGAGTTCCGTTTTCGATGTCCCTGACCCCCGAGGCGATCAAGACCCTGTCCCGCGTGTCCACCGCCACCATCACCACGGTTCTCCTCAAAAAGGGCCTGCGAAACGTCTGGATGCGAGGTTCGCGTCCGCTGCGGCCCGGACAACAGCGGCTGGTCGGGCCGGCCTTTACGTTGCGTTTCGTGCCGGCGCGGGAGGATCTGGCCACCCCGGAATCCTGGTCGTCGCCGATTTCGACCCGGACCGCGATCGAGGCCATGCCGGAAGGCTGTATCGCCGTGGTCGATGCCATGGGCGTCACCGATGCCGGCATCTTCGGAGATATTCTCTGCGCCCGCATGGTCAAGCGCGGGGTCGCCGCGCTGGTCACCGATGGCGTCGTGCGCGATCTCGAGGGCGTGCTCGGCACCGGCTTGCCGGTGTGGTGCGACGGCTACGCCGCGCCGCCCTCGGTCGCCGGGCTGACATTCGTCGGCTGGGGCGAGCCGATCGGGTGCGGCGGCGTGGCGATCTTCCCGAACGACATCATCGTCGCCGATCAGGACGGCGCGGTGGTAATCCCGCAGGCGTTTCTCGATCTCATCCTGACCGAAGGCGCGGAGCAGGAACGAATGGAAGCCTGGATCGTCGAGCAGGTGAACGCCGGCGCGGTGCTGCCGGGTCTCTATCCCATGAATGCCGAGACCAAGGCGCGCTACGCGGCTTCGAAGAAGTAATCAGGACGCCGCAATACGGTGTCCGTCATAACAGGAGGAACGCCATGGACATCCATCTCGCCGGTTCGCGGCCGACACGCCGCGCGCCGAAGGAGTATTTTACCGGCACGGTCTGGCAGGATCCGATCATCGCGACCCAGCTGCCTGCGCGCCTTGTTGCAAACCGGGTCGCGTTCGAGCCGGGGGCCCGGACCGCGTGGCATACCCATCCGCTCGGCCAGACGCTCTACGTCGTCTCCGGCGTCGGCCGGGTTCAGACCAAAGGCGGACCGGTACGCGAGATCCGCCCGGGCGACGTCGTCTGGATTCCGCCGGGCGAAAAACATTGGCATGGCGGCGCTCCGACGACCGGCATGGTCCACATCGCGATGCAGGAATCGCTGGATGGAGACCACGTGACCTGGATGGAGCAGGTGACCGACGCCGAATATGCCGCAGCGGTCGGATAACGCCATTTAGGGCGGCTAAATTCGGCGTCCGGATCGACGATATCGAGCCATATATCCGCGCCAACTTCGCGGTTCGGGAACAGCTAGGTGTCGCCGCCGTCCTTGCCGACCAATTTCGCCGCCGCGCCGCGTCCGGCCATTTCGGCTCTGAGCGCCTCGAATCGCCGCCGCGCTTCGCTCTCGCGATCGTCCACGAATTTGACGGCGGCATCCCCCGACATCGGCCCGCTGGCAACCGGGTTGGAATTCTCGCCGATGGTCTCATCGACGTAATATTCGCCGTTGTCCTCGCGGCGGACCGTCCATTTGAAACGGATCGCCGCCATCGGTCCGGGCCCGACCCTGTAATAACCATCTGCGGCGCTCCGTTCCGGAGCGAGCGGGGTACCTTCAATCGCCGTCTTTTCCGGCCCACGATGGGATTCGGGGTGATCGAGGATGCTGGCAATGGCCGCCAGCGCATTGTCGGTGGGGTCGCTTTGGCTCAAATTTTAGCCCTCCGTATCGCGCGGTCAGCCGCAAAATGGGGTCCCCTGCTGACGCCGATATCCATTCCTGGCTCGCGAATACGGCTGAGTTTTGTCGGCTTACGCGCAAATGGGCGGCAATTTGTTCTTCCAGGGACGCTCCTGCTCGAGTTGGGCTGCCAGGCGGAATAGCGTGGCCTCGTCGCCGAAGCGCGCGGAGAACATCATGCCGAGCGGCAATCCGGCCCGATTCCAGGCCAGCGGCATCGACATCGAGGGCTGGCCGGACATGTTGAACATGGCGGTCGCAGGCATATAGCGCCGCAGAATCGGCGGCGATATGCGACAGATCCTGCGCCATCGTGTTGAGTTCGCCGATACGCAGGGGCGGCGAGCAAAGCGTCGGGCACAGGAACACGTCGCAGGTCTCGAAAAACGTCGCCAGCGCGCGCGAAATCTGGAACGCACTGAACTGCGCGGCCACGTAGTCGGTCGCGGTGGCCTTTTGTGCGTTGTGTGCGCTTGCAAGCGTCAATATCTCGAAATCGTGGTCCGTCATCGCGCGACCGAATCGCTGCTCGGCAAACCGCACATTCAGCGCGGTGTTGGCGGCCACGATCGTCGACATCACCGCCGCCGGATCGGCGGCGAGGGGAGGCGCGCGCTCCTCGACATGGTGGCCGAGCGCGGCCAACAGGGCCGCGATCTCCCGCGTCGCTGCCGCGATTTCGGGATCGATGGCGTCGCCATAGGGCGACTTGTCGGTAAAGGCGATACGCAAGCGGCCGGGATCGCGTCCGACCTCCTGCAGGAACGGCCGCTCCGGCGGCGGCGCGACGTACGGGCTTGAAGGTTCAGGTCCGTGGATCGCGTCCAGCATCGCCGCGCTGTCGCGCACGCTGATACTCACGACATGACCGCAGGAAAAGCCGCCCCAGCCTTCGCCGCGATCGGGACCGATCGGCGTTCGCGCGCGGGTCGGTTTCAATCCGAATACGCCGGAGGCGGAAGCCGGGATGCGGATCGAACCGCCGCCGTCGCTGGCGTGGGAAACCGGAAGGATGCGCGCGGCGACGGCCGCCGCCGCGCCGCCGGACGAGCCGCCCGACGAGTGCGCCAGATTCCAGGGATTTCGGGTTGGACCGAACAGGCGGGATTCGGTGGTCGGCATCAAGCCAAATTCCGGACTGGCGCTCTTTCCGAAGATCGTTACGCCGGTATTGAGGAAGCGCTGGGCGAGAGTGCCGGTATGATCGGCGACATCGTTCTTGTAGACGCTCGCGCCGAAGGTCGTGCGCGTACCCTCGAGAATATCCAGATCTTTCAGCAGAAACGGCACGCCGGTGAAGGGACCATCCGGAAGACCTCTGTCGATTTGCCGCCCGGCATAATCATAGTGCTTTACCACCACCGCGTTGATATCCGGATCGACCTTGGCGGTGCGGGCGATCGCCTCATCCAGCAACTCTCTGGGACTGACCTGCTTTTTCCGGACGAGTTCGGCAAGGCCCATCCCGTCGTAGCTGCCGTATTCCCTGAAGCCCATATGGATACCCGCGGTACCGAAGCACGAAACCCGTCAAGTCATCGGCGAAATCAGCCGAGCACGTCCTGATTGATGACATTCTGCCTGATCGGTTCGCCGTCGAGCGCGCTCAGGATATTGCGCGCGGTTTGCTCGCTCATCCGATCGACCGCTTCCCGCGTAACCCCCGCCACGTGCGGGGCCATAATGACATTGGGAAGCGCAAACAGCCGGTGGCCCGACGGCGGCGGTTCCTGCTCGAAAACGTCGAGGCCGGCGCCGGCGAGCTTGCCCGACACCAGCGCGTCATGCAGCGCCGCTTCGTCGACAATCCCGCCGCGCGCGGTGTTGATCAGATAGGCCGTGGGCTTCATGCGCTGCAACCGCGCCGCATTGAACATCCCGACTGTTTCCGGCGTCTTCGGGCAGTGAACGCTGACGAAATCGGCGCGCGGCAGCGCCGCATCGAGATCACTGACCGGCTCGCAGCCCGCCGCCTTGATCTCTGCGGCAGACTTGTAGGGATCGTAGATCAGGACGTTCATTTCCATGGCGAGGCAGCGCTTGGCGGTGCGGGTGCCGATGCGGCCGAAGCCGACGATAAGAACCGTCTTGCCGAAGAGATCGTAGGGCAGCTTGCCCAGGCGGTGACCCCAATTGCCGTCCTTGACGATGGAATGCATTTCCGCGGCGCGCTTGGCCAGCGTCAGCATCATGAACATCGCCTGTTCCGCGACCGACGGCGAATTGGCGGTGCCCGCCACCATCAGCGGGATCTTGCGGCGGCTCAAGGCGGGGACATCGACGGCGTCGTAGCCGACGCCGATCCGGGTCACCACCTTCATGTCCTTTGAAGCCTCGAGCTCAGGTTCGCCGAAACGGGTGCCGCCGAGGGCTACGCCATGAACCGGCGCCTGCGCCTTGAGCATGGTCTCGAAATCCTTGGCGGAAATCATATTGGGGAATTCGACGATCTCGATGTCGTCCCGCTCCCTCAACAGCGCCCGTCCTGGCTGCGACATCGATTCAGTGACAAAAATTTTCTTCTTGTTGGACGCCATTCCCTGTTCCCTGCCCAGCCCCTTGGCATTTTCTTGTTGCGCGGCCGTCAAATGACGACGCCGGTGCCCTCGTTTAGCAGGTGCATATTGTTGAGGTCCACTGCCAATCGAAGCGGCCTGCCATCGCGTGCGCCGGCGTTGGGATTGACCCGCCCGCAAATCTGGGCGCCCTCGAGCGTGAAATAGATCAGCGTCTCCATGCCCATCGGTTCGGTGACGTCCAGCACCGCGTCGAAGGCTTCCACTCCCGGCTCGGGGTGCATCCTGGCTTCGGTGATATGCTCCGGCCGCATGCCCAGCAGCAATTTCTCGTTACGCGTCACGTTCTGATATCGCGCCGCGCGAGCCGGCGGCAGCGGGAAGGCGATACGGTCGGTCAACCGGATGTTCAGCTTGCCGCCGACCTCCTCCAGCCGGCAGGGCACGAAATTCATCGCGGGCGAGCCGATGAAGCCCGCGACAAAGCGCGTCGCCGGGTTGTGATAGAGATCGTTGGGCGTGCCGATCTGCTCGATGCGGCCGTGGTTCATCACCACGACCCGGTCGGCAAGCGTCATCGCCTCGACCTGGTCGTGGGTGACGTAGACCGTCGTGGTGCGGACTTTCTGATGCACTTTCTTGATCTCGATCCGCATCTGCACCCGAAGCTTGGCATCGAGGTTGGAGAGCGGTTCGTCGAACAGAAAGACCTTGGGGTTGCGGACGATGGCGCGGCCCATCGCGACGCGCTGGCGCTGGCCGCCGGACAATTGCTTCGGCTTGCGGTCGACCAGTTCGACGATATCCAGCATGCGCGCGGCTTCGGTGACCCGGCTCTTGATTTCGGCTTTCGGATAATGTTTCAGCCGCAGCCCGAACGACATGTTTTCCGCAACCGTCATATGCGGATAAAGCGCGTAATTCTGGAACACCATCGCGATGTCGCGGTCCTTCGGCGGCACGTCGTTGACGACGTCGCCCCCGATCATGATGTCGCCGTCGGTGATGTCCTCCAGCCCCGCGATCATCCGCAGCGTGGTCGATTTTCCGCAGCCCGATGGTCCCACCAGCACGACAAACTCATGGTCGGCGATGTCGAGATCGATGCCGCGCACCGCCTCGACGTCGTCGTAACGCTTGATCACCTTGCGCAACGTAACGTCAGCCATGAGCATCAACCCTTTGTGGCGCCGGCGGTCAGGCCGGCGATGTAGTAGTCCATCAGGAATGCGTAGATGATGAGCGGCGGCGCGGCGCCGAGCAGGGCGCCGGTCATGATCTGTCCCCAGTTGAAGACGTCGCCCTTGATCAGGGTGGTGATAATGCCGACCGGCAGCACCAGTTGATCGGTCGAGGTCGTGAACACCAGCGGATAGAGAAATTGCGCCCATGACACGGTGAAGGCGAAGATGGTCGCGGCGATCAGGCCGGGCAGGGCGACCGGAATGAAGATGCGCGTCAGGGTCTGGAACCATGACGCACCGTCGATGATGGCGGCCTCGTCGAGTTCCTTCGGGATCGAGGCGAAATAGCCGATCATGATCCAGGTGCAGAACGGCACGGTCAGCGTCGGATAGACGATCAGCAGCACGTACCATCGGTTGATCAGCTGGATGCCGGTCCAGTCGCCGAACACCGCGAACATCTTGAACAGCGGCAGGAACAGCAGCGTGTCAGGGATCAGGTAGGTCAGAAACACGCCGGTCGCCAGCGTCGCCGAGCCCCAGAACCGCATCCGCGACAGCGCGAAAGCGGCGGGCACGCTGATCAGCATGGTGATGGTCACCACGAAGATCGAGACGAACGCCGAGTTCCGGAAGAACGTCAGGTACTGGTTCGACGTCAGCAGTTCGATGTAGTTCGAAAGCGTCGGATGAAACACCCACCATGGATTGGTCGCCGCCGAAATCTCCGCGCTGGTCTTGAGCGAGGTGATCAGCATGTAGATCGGCGGCACCAGCGAGAAGATCGCAAACAGCGTGAGGAAGAAGTACGACCATCGCAGCGCCCAGGCGCGGTCGCGGCTCATGCTGCCATATTTTTTGACCGTGCGGGTCGGCGCGGCCTTGTCGATCACCACGGTGCTTGTCATCAGGCTTCATTCCCGCGTTTGTTGATGTCGCGCAGGATGAAGACCGCCGCGATCGCGAGGATCGGGAACATGAACAGCGAGACGCTGGCGCCGAGCGGGATGTCGCCGCCCTCGATGCCGACCCGGAACGCCCAGGTCGCGAAAATATGGGTATGATCGAGCGGACCGCCGGCGGTCAGGATGCGCACGATATCGAAATTCGCGAAGGTGACGATCAGCGAAAACAGCGTCGTGATCGCGATGATGTTGCGCATCATCGGCAGCGTCACGTACCAGATGCGCTGCCACCAATTGGCGCCGTCGATGGCCGCGGCCTCATAGAGCTGCTCGGGCACCGATTTCAGCGACGCCAGATACATGATCATGAAGAACGGCGCGCCGAACCAGACGTTGACCAGAATGACGGAGAAGCGGGCCCAGTCGGCGTCGCCGAGCCAGGAAATCGGTCCAATGCCGAAAAACGACAGGGTGTAGTTGAAGGCGCTGTAGGAGGGGTCGAACAGCCAGAGCCACGCCAGCGTGCTCATCGCCGGCGGAATCACCCACGGCACCAGCAGCATGCCGCGCCACTTGCGCTGCCCCTTGGCCGGAATGTTGTGGACGAAATGCGCGACGATGAAGCCGATCAGCGCCTTGAAGACCACGGCGGTGATCGCGAAGATGCAGGATTGTTCACGACCAGCCAGAACGTTTCGCGCTTGAACAGGAACTGGAAGTTGCCGAAGTCCGACAAAACGCTGCATCGACTTGTTCAGCGTTGCCAGATGCAGGGAATAGAACGCCGGATAGATCACCAGGATTGCGATCAGAAGGATCAGCGGCAGCGTCATCAGAAACGCCGCGGTCGATTTCCGCTTCATCGCGATCCGCAAACTGGAGCGTTTGCGCACGTCCGCGGTACGGGCAACGCTGTTCGGCTGAAATGCGACATCAACCATGATGCATCTTCCTCGCGGGATTTCATTAACAAGGAGCCGGTGCGCGCCAGTTCCTGGATCACGTGACATGCTACACGACATGCGCGCCGCAGCGGCCTGTGATCAGACGGACCGCTACGGCGAACACGCTCAGCTCCGCATGAAGCCTTCGCACTCGCCTTCGGCCCAGGCCAGCGTCTTTTCCATCGCTTCGCCCTGATAGAAGCGCAGGCACATCTTGGTCAGCGTGGCCTGCGCGTAGATCTGCTGCGCGATCTTCGGCGGCGCCGGCGACGCGGCGATCGACAGGACTTCTGATGATTGTACGGATTTGGATAGTGGTAGAGCGTGCCCTTCGGCGGCCCTTCCTCGGCCCAGGTCTTCAGGGTGGTGAGCTTCTCGAACGCCGGCAGGTCATAGCCGCCGCTCGCCTCCACCAGTTTCTCGACCGAAGCCGGTTGCGACAGATGGACCAGCAGGCTCTTGGCGGCTTCCTTGTTCTTGGAGAAATTCCAGACGGTCCAGAAAGTACGGAAGGAACGGCGCAAAGCGGCCCTTCGGTCCCGAGCGGGAAGCCATGCGTCCAGCATTGCTCCGCGACTTGCGGCGCGTCGCGTCTTGGCGACCGCCCAGGCGCTCGGCGGGTTCATGATCAGCGCGCCCTTGCCGGAGACCAGCCACTTGTTGTTGCAGGCATCGTCCCAGGCCGCGACGCTCCGGCGGCAGGAACGGGATCAGCTTCTTGTAGTATTCGAGCGCCTGCCGCACCTCGTCGGTCTTGACCGTGAGGTTGCCCTTGGCGTCGACGAGCTGCGCGCCGAACGACTGGAAGATCGCGCCGGCGGTATCGACGGAGTCGCTGGTCTCGCCGAGTCCGATGCCGAAGGGAAAGCCGCCCTTGTGGCAGGCCTCGGCCGCTTTCAGGAAGGTGTCCATCGTCCAGTTGTCGGCCTTGGGCGGGCTGCCGGCGGGATACATCGCCTGCACGTCGATGTTGGCGTATTTCTTCAGCAGGTCGATGCGGGAGCAGGGCCCCTTGATCTGGCTGCCGATGCAGAGCGGGAACGCCGAGCCATTTGCCGTCCAGCTGGCCGAGATATTGCGACCGTGCCGTTAACCGCGCCGTTCTGCTTGATCAGCGGCTCCATGATGTCGTTCATCGGCTCGAGCAGAGTCGGCCTGCGCGTGCGGCCACCAGGTCGGCATCGCCAGGATGTCGTGGCCGGACTTCGCCTGGGCTTCGGCTGCGATCGGTGATCGTCGATTCTTGCTGCCGTTGCTTGTGATGTAGTCGATCGAAACCTCGACCTTCTCCTTCTCGGCCCACTCATTGACGAGATCGGTAGAGGCCTTGTTGGCGTCGGGCACCCAGTGATCCCAGAAGCCCATCGTGAGTTTGCCGGCGGCGTAGGCGCCTCGCACATAAGGTGCGGTGATCAACGCTGCGGATGACAGCGCGGTAGCAGCAACGAATTGCCGACGAGAAAGCTTCTTCCGTGACATGGCGTTCCCTCCCTGGTGAGCGGTAAGCTTGGAAATCCCGTTGTTGTTTTTTCTTCGCCGCCGGGCACGCCGAAAATGACGCTGCGGGGCTTGCGGAGATTTCGTTATCGACAATCAGAGCAGAATTGCCGGCATCTGTCGAGAAATCAGCTCGCGCGGGGCTCTAGAACTAACGTTGTGTTCAAACCGGCGGCAGCAACAGTTCCGCCATCGCAATCCGTGCCCTGGGGTTCAGCGATATTGCGGTGCACACATCGGTGTCCGGCACGAACTGGAATGGTGTGCGATAGCGCCGCAGTCCAGCTTCAGCTTTCGCCTAACCGGTTCGTGCGGCAAGACTTTCTCGATCACGCGAAGCTGGCGGGACGGTAGACTCGCGCGGTATGAAAACGATAATGTCTGGATACGGCAGATACGCTGCCGTCCCCCAGAACTCCGCCAGTCAAGTCGACATCGACCATGGAGACCAAAAAATGATCAGCCCGACATCGGCAGCGCGTGCGCATGTGAGATTGTGCTTCGCGCTTGGGGCATTTGTCGTGATGCTTCTCGGCGCGCCTTCGGCGGTAGATGCGCAAATGGTTCAAGGCGTTCAACAGGGAGCGAAGGCCGGGAACAAGGCCGCCGGACCCGTCGGAGGCGTGTTGGGCGGCGCGATCGGCGGTGTGGTCGGCGTGTTCACCGGCGTGCTTGGTGTCGGGAAAAACGGACAACCAGCGCCGCCGGCCGGCGAGTCGAAGCAGGCCGGTTCGGCGAAAACCGCCAAGGCGGCCAAAGCCGGAAAGGCGGCCAAGCAGGAGGTGCTAACCCAGGAGGGCGAGCCGCAGCTGACCGCCGAGCAGATCGTCGCCAACAGCGATGCGAATATCGACCGGATCAAGGCCGAACTCAACCTCACGCCCGAGCAGGAGAAGAACTGGACCGCGTTCAACAGCGCGATGCACTATCTCGGCCACAATGGCGCCGACCGTCTCAACTTGCGAATTGCGCGCGCCAAGCGCGACCCGCCCGACGACATCATCGAACAGATGCGCAACGAAGCCCAGTTTCTCAACGATCGCGCGGTCGATCAGCGCAACGTCGCCGATGCCGCCGAGCCGTTATTCGCAAGCCTCAACGACAAGCAAAAGGCGATCTTCATTGAGGAAATGGTCCGCCTCAGCCACGAGCGGGGTCTCGACTAGCGTGTTTTCCGGCGAAAGCCTGTTCCGCATTTGATTCGCGGCGATGGGACCGGCGATGCCAGCGCTCATTGCTGCAGCCGCCGCGAATAGCCGGGCACGCGCGCCCTGGGGTAGGTTTGAAGGCGCGGTACCCGGCTATCCAGCCGCAACCGGGCGGCCCTTGCAATTCCTCACTCAAAATGGGAGAAAAGCGGACGGTTCCACGCCCCGGAGATGGCTTACTCGTGACCTTGTCGGGAACGCGCGACCGACCGTGCCAAATCAATCGTCCTCGGCCAGCCAGCTAGCCGGCCGATATCGCGAGCAGGATCACGACGCGGAAGCCTTACGTCTTGGGAAAATTCAGCTCCACGCCGACGCCGTCGGGATCGTAGAGGAAGAATTGCGTATCACCGGTGCGCGGCACGATACTCTCGCGGAATTTCACGTTCTTGGATTGCAGGCGCTTGCGCACGCCTTCGACGTCGGTCGCGGCAAAGGCGATATGGTCGAGGCGGCCGGTGTCTTCGTATTTCTTCTCGGTGCCGCGCACCACGATGCCTTCGCGCGGCTTGCGCGTGCCCATCAGGTGCACGGTGGCGGTGCCGCCGGAGTAGAGCCAGTAGCCGGGGAAGTCGAGCGGCGGACGCTCGCCGTTTTCCAGCCCGAGCACATCGCAATAGAAGTCCTTGGTGCGCTCCAGGTCCGAGGGTTCGATGGTGTAGTGCTGCAGTCCGCCGAGCGGCATGGGCTTTCTCCCTAGACGAAGGTGAGGTCGGCATCGACGCCCATCATCCAGGCGCCGACGGTTTCAAAATGCCTGAGCTGACCCTGCAGCTGCTGGGTCACGGTGTGGATGTCGCGGAAGCGGCGCTCCAGCGGATGGTCTTCGAAGATCGCCGTGGCGCCGGCGGCATTGTAGGCGAAGTCGACCGCCTCGCGCGCCTTGTGGATGGCATTGGTCGCGGCCATGCGGATGGTGATGCGCTGCTCCACCGTGATGGTGGCGCCGGCGCAGAGAGTACTTCCAGATGTCGGCCATCGATTGCAGCACGAAGCCGCGCGCGGCGCGAAGATTGACTTCGGCCTGGGCCAGGTTGGACTGCACCACGGCATTGTCGCGCAGCGAGCTCCTGGTCGCCGCGCGGTACCTTGTTGCGCGCCACGTCGACGAAGCTGTCGAGCGCGCCGCGGGCAATGCCGCAGGCGACGCCGGCGAAGCCGACCTGGTAGCAGGTGCCGGCGCCCATGCGGTAGAGCGGGCCGCTTTCGCGGCATTCCCGGTCGAATTCGCGGGTGATCGAATGGTCGGACCGAACGAAGAAGTCGTTCAGCGCGAACTGGTCGCTGGCCGTGCCGCGCAGGCCGACCGTGTTCCAGATGTCGGTCCATTGCGACGTCCTCGCTGCGCACCAGCATGGTGCGCTCCAGCTGGAGGCCGTTGGCGTCGAGCCTCGGCGAACCGTCGGCCTGGTAGATCGGGCAATGGGCGCCGAGCCAGGTTGCGTGGCGGCCGCCGGAGGCGAAGGCCCATACGCCGGTGACCTTGTAGCCACCCTCGCATTCGATCGCCCTGACCTTGGGACCGGGACCCCAGGCCAGCACCGCGCGCGGATCGTTGCCGAAGATCGCTTTCGCCACCGGCAGGTCGAGATAGGCCGCCGACATGGCGCAGCCGCCGGCCTGGCTCAGGCACCAGGCGGTCGAGGCGTCGGCGCGCGCAATGGTCTCGATCACATGGAAGAAGGTGATGGGATCGGTCTCGATCCCGTTCGACGAGCGCGGCAGCAGCAGGCGGAACAGCCCCGCCTCGTGGAGCTTGTCGAGCAAGCGCCGGCGGCAGCCGGCGCGTGTTCTCGATCTCGTCGGAGGCGGCCGCGACGGCCGGGCGCACCGCCTCGGCGCGCGAGATCACGTTCTGGTCGCCCGCAAGGTCGGCAGAAGTCGCAATCAGCGTGTCCAAGGCAATCCTCGTTCGAAGCGCGTGTCACGGAATAGATCAGGCGATGCCCGCGGCCAGTTCCTTGTCGATCTGCTCGATCGACTTGCCCTTGGTCTCGATCCCGAGGAAATAATACACCGCCCCGGCCATCAGGAACCAGCAGCCGAGATAAACGAAAGGCGGTCGGAATCTGCGGCAAGCGGCACGTCGGGCTTGAGGTAGTTGCCCGAGCCGACGATCAGGGCGAGGCCGACCGGCCCGATGATCTTGCCGATGCCGCCGAAGCCATAGGCCGAGCCCATGCCGGAGGTTCTGAGGTGCGACGGCCAGACTTCCGCCGCATAGGGCCCGACGATGGCGAAGCCGCCGTCGGCGAAGAAAAAGGTCACCGCCAGCAGCAGCCAGAACGCCGAGACACCCATGAACATCAGCGTCGTAATTGTAGCCGGCCACGATGATCAGGACCCCGGCGCCGAAGCCCAGCAGGCCGCCGGCAGTTGCGCCGCCCCATCACGCTCCGAGAAGAACGAGAAGGACAGGCGGCCGACGAAGCCGAACACGCGACAGCAGGATCATCATCTTGGCGGCTTCCTGCGGCGTCACCTTCAGCAGCAGCACGAACAGCGACGGCGCCCACAGCGTGATGCCATAGACGCCGGTCTGCGCGCCGGCATTGCCGAGCCAGGAGACGATCAGGCTGCGCGGATATTTGAAGAGGTCGAGCCAGTTGCTCTTGACGATCGGCCCGGCGTCGGCGGCGGTCGGCAACGGCAGCGTGGACGGTTCCACCTGCAGCGCCCAGGCGAGCGACTTGCGCGCCTCCTCGTAGCGGCCCTGGCGGCAGAGCCAGCGCGGCGATTCCGGCACCCAGAGCCGGACCAGCAGGACGAGCAGCGCCGGCAGCACGCCGATCGCGAACAACAGCCGCCACTGGCCGCTGCCCACGAAGGCGCCCAGCACCGCGCCGAGGCCGACGCCGAGCGGGATGACGCAGGTCACGAGGCCGCCGACCCAGCCGCGCTTGGAGGAGGGCATGAACTCCTGCACCAGCGGCAGGTCCACGCAATAGAGCCCGCCGACGCCGAGGCCGACGAAGAAGCGCATGACCGTGAGATAGATCCAGCCATTGTCCGGCGTGAAGTAGAGCAGGCCGGTGGCGATCGAGAAGTTCAGCACGGTGCCGATGAAGACCTTGCGGCGGCCGATGCGGTCGGCGAGCCAGCCCCAGGCATAGGCGCCGATGATGGCGCCGATGCCCGAACTCATCAGCACGATGGCCGACTGGCCGAAGGTGAGCTTCCACGGCCCGATCAGGAAGGCGAGCACGAAGCCGATCAGGAAGTAGTCGAAGAATTCGAGCGCGTCGCCGATGATGGCGGCGGTGAGGATCTTGATCTGGTTGCCGGTCAGACTCGTCTGTCGATCGAGTATCTCGAACATGGCGTTTTCCCCTGTGGCGCATGTTCGTTTCTTGAGCGGACGTCGCGCCTGCGCACCGCCAGTGACCGGAATGCTACGCTGTCGGCGGCGGCGAACGGAAGAGTGGAAACCACCGTTGCCAAATCGCCTTGGCAATGGCGTCGCCGCAGATTGGATATGTCGTCCGTTTCGCGTGCCACCCAGCAGGGGATCCTCGCGACGCAACAGCGCTTACGCCGGCACGGCGGGACCGCCATGAGCACGAGCAGGGCCTGATCCTTCTCGCAGGCCGCGACGTCGGTTCGGTCAGGCGGCCTGCTTGCCGATCAGCTGGAGCGCATCTTTGGTCTGCTCCATCAGCTGAACAACCATTCTGGTAATGGCGGACCGTCAGAGCCCGCCACGCGAAACGGTTGTTGAACGAAGTGCCCGCGCTCTAAAGCGTTCGGCCCGCTGAATGAAGCAAAGTGAGACAGTAGGAGTCGGCTAAACCCAGCCGGCGCTCAGGTCGATACCGAACGTCATCAGGCAGAACGATGCAACCAACCCGACACAGCAAAACAATACGATTGTCCTGGGCGACTGATCGGCGCGCCCTGCTGCAACGGAATGCATCGAAGCAATCGAAATGGTCGTCATAGCAACCCCCCTTGTTGGCCCTGAAATGCATCGGGCCAGCAAGTTGTACGCGCAAAATGTTTATGGGCCGTTGCCGCGCATCGTTAATGGAGTCGCAACAATGCCCGCGACTTATCCCCCCGACGCGGGCCCGGCGGCTGGCCGAAATCAGGCCCTTGATGTGCCCAGTACGGCGGCGATGGTCGAGGCCGTCATGGCCGCCCGATCGGACGCGCGCTGCGCTTTTAGCCGCTCCATGGCCCGCTCTTCGATCAAAAGATCGATAAACGCCAGCCGGCTGTTTTCGTCGACCGCTTCCGCCAGCAATCGCCGGTAGCGATGGAAGTCGTATGCCGCGTCCTGCTTGCGCATCTCAGCCCCCCACGCACGCGTGCTCCAGGGGCCAAAGTGTTTCCCGACCTGCGAACGAGCGCAAGCGCCTGGCGCGAGGTGTGCACAGGCAAAGAGGTTCGGCGACGGCGCGGCCGGCAATTGACTGGATGACCGAGCGTGAGGCGGCCTATTTGGGCTGATCGGTCTTCGGCCTGACGGATTCCTGGGCGCGCGCGGCGGCCCAGGCATCGTATTCGGGCGTACCGCGCCGCGGCGGCACACCGGCAGGCTCGCCGCCCATCCACTGCGGCAGGTCCGCCAGCCGTTCGCCCGCGGTTTGCCCGGCGCAAGCCGACAGCGAAACACCGGCAAGACACAGGAAAACCCATTTCGGTTTCGCAGGACAACGTTTCATCGCGGGGTGATGCCACCGCAATGAGGCTATCGCTGTGCGTAATCATGGCGGGGATACGGTGGTGTCACGGAGGACGCCGGGCCGTCTGGCCGGCCATCCTCAGCGAAAAGTGCACGATTTTCAGCGTCAACGGGCGGATTATCGACCCTGTCAAGTTAGGCGAAGACGATTTTTTAAGCCCTTGATGGTGTTATTAAAAGGCCGCACCGCCGCGCGGCCGAATAGCCGGGCGCCGCCTTTAACCTACCCCAGAGTGCGACCGCTCGGCTATTTGCCTATAACCGGTCTCGACCATTTCGACACGGGGAATCTGATCGGGCCGCGATTTTCAGCAATTGCCGCTCCACTTTTCGCAGCATTCCGTTCCTCCCGCAGTGCGCTGCTGTGAGGCGCTGCGCGGCAGTCGGCGCCAAACAGGCACCGCGGAAGTAGCGTGATCCTGTGGCGGGGCTATTCGCGGTGCCCGAAATAATTCGATCGTGGTAGGGTCGAGATTGAACGGTCGCCACCGTGGAGACATCCGCCGCCTGGTCAAACTCGGCCTGAAGGGCGAAGGAGAAGTGAGATGCGAATTTTCGTGGCCGCGCTAATCGTTCTGTTCGTCCTTTACTTTTGGGACAGGGATTACAACAACGGCAAATTTCTCGATGGGCTGGATGGCATGCGACGAGACATTTCCCACAGCATGTTTCATTGAGCGACACCAAGGCACGCGGCCGCCGTGAAGCCGTTACCGCGCCTCATGCCGCTTCGATAAATGCCGGCAGCGCCCGTTCCACCATCGCATCGGATGCCGTCAGACTGATGCGGAAATAGTCCGGCGCATTCATCATGCTACCGGGCAGGACAAAGACATCACGGTCCGCGAGCGCGTTCCATTGTCTCTGCGGATCGCTATCCGCCCATTTGCTCCACAGGTAAAAAGTGCCTTCAGGTGCAAGAACTGAATATCCGGCCCTTAACAGCACCTCCATAAACCGGTCGCGCCGCCGCGCGAGAGCCACTTGGTCGATCGAGAGCTTGTCAAGGTCTGGCACCGCGTATTGCATCACGGCATTGGGAAAACACCAGCCGAGGGCCATCTGGGCGGAAAACATGACATTCCGAAGGGCATGCCGGTCCGCAGTCGGCATCAAGGGCGACATTGCGAGATAACCGAGCCGCTGTCCCGGGGCGAGGAGCACCTTGCCATAACTGTAGGAGATAAGTGTCCACGGATAGAGCGCCGCCGGGCTCGTGAAATCACGCTTGTCGAAACGCAACTGTCGATAAGGCTCATCCGACAGGAGAAAGATTCGATGGCCAATTCTCGCCGAGGCGCGCTCAAGCAGATCAGCCAGAGCCTCAAGCGACGCACGACTGTAGATACGTCCGGTCGGATTGTGGGGCGTGTTGACGATCACGAGACGCGTCTTGGATCCGATTGCAGCGTCAATCGCCGCAAGATCGAGGTCAAAGGTGGGCGCGTGCAGCTTAACCTTCCGCGGCACGGCGTTGGCGGCCAGCAGCATCGGTTCGTAGCAGAACCACGCCGGTTCCGAATAGACAACCTCGTCGCCTGCATCGACCACAAGCCGAAATGCGACCATGATGGCAGCGAACGCGCCGGCGGTCAGTGCTATGTCGCTTGGTTCAAATGTGAGGTCTAGCTCGCGACTGAGCCGCTCGGCAATAAAGGACTGGGAGTCGTGCTCGCTAGTCTTATAGGCGAACCAGTTCTTGTCGTGTGGAATTGCCCGCTCTCGAATCGCGGTGACGATGCCTTCGAGTGGCATCTCGTGTGGGTTGCCGAAAGTGAAGTCACATATGCCAGGCTCAAGCCTCCGATCGGCATAGCGTGAACTGAAGTAGAACTTCCTCACCGCCTCGAACGCCGCGTCAGTCGCGATCACTCGAGCCGAAATAGCCGACATATGTTACCCCATTGCTAAGTGAGGACAGCTCAAGGTTTGAGCTGTGCGCCTGGCGTAGAGCGTGAAATCGCAAGCTCTTCGTCATTCATGTCTGCCGATACATCAGCGAAAAGAGGCGTGCTTAAATAACGTTCGCCGGTGTCGGGAAGCATGCAGAGAATGTTTGCTCCCTTCTCCGCCTCGGCTGCAATCTTGAGCGCGCCGGCAAAGGTCGCCGCCGGAGGTAATGCCGACAAAGATGCCCTCTTTGGTGGCGAGGTCCTTGCTGCAGCGAATGGCATCCGGGCCGGAGATCGGCAGGATGCGATCGATGACCTTCATTGCCACGGCATCGTCGGTGAGTTTGGGGATAAAATCAGGCGTCCAGCCTTGCATCGGATGCGGCTTGAAAGTCGGATGCGGTGCCGCCGGAGTACCGTCTGAGTTCCGCGACTGCGCGATGCCACTGTTCAACAGCTGCGCATCCTCAGGCTCGCAAACGATAATCTTCGTTTCGGGGCGCTCCTTGGCGAGCACCCGCCCGACGCCTTTCAGGGTTCCGCCAGTTCCATAGCCCGTAACCCAGTAGTCCAGCCTTTCGTCCGGAGAAATCGTCGAGTATCTCGCGCGCCGTTGTGCGCGAATGGATGTCGGGATTGGCTTCATTCTCGAACTGGCGTGTCATGAACCAGCCATGCGCCTTGGCAAGCTCGATCGTCTTGTTGATCATGCCTACGGCGCGCTCGGCGGCAGGCGTTACGATGACCTTCGCTCCCAGGAACCGCATGAGCTTACGTCGCTCGACACTAAATGGCTCTGCCATGGTGACGACAAGCGGGTATCCCTTGGCTGCGCAAACCATGGCAAGACCAATTCCGGTATTTCCGCTTGTCGCCTCGATGACCGTCTGGCCAGGCTTGAGCTCTCCCGACTTTTCGGCCGCCTCGATTACCCCGAGAGCCAATCGGTCCTTCACTGAACCTAGAGGGTTGAAGGCTTCAATCTTTACGAACAGGTTGACGCCCTGTGGCGCCAAACGATTGATCCTCACCACCGGCGTATTGCCGATTGTTTCGACGATATTTTGGTATCTCCGCCCCATGCTTCCCTCCAACATTGCGTTGTTCGCGACCAGGATCGCCGCGCGTCCAGTCCGCATCGTGCGGAAAGCTACCCGGGTTCAGCCGTTCCGGCAATCGCAAGGGAACAAATGGCGCATCGCGGACATTCCACCTAGCGGACGGAGCCACCGCCTGTGCTTTGATAGCCAAGACAGATTTAATCGACCCAAGGGGCCTTTTTGCCCGAGCGCGTGGAGCGACGATTGGCGGCGGTGTTGGCGGCGGATGTCGCCGGTTATAGCCGTCTGATGGGTAGAGATGAAGAACGCACACTCGCCCGGCTTAAGTCGTTCCGAAAGACGCTCGTCGATCCCGGAATTGCGACGCATCGCGGTCGCATTGTCAAGACCACTGGCGATGGCATGCTGGTCGAGTTCGCAAGCGCCGTCGATGCAGCACGCTGTGCCGTGGAAATCCAACGCGAGATGGCGCGAGAAACCGCCGACGAGCCGCCTGAACTCAGGATTGAGCTGCGTATCGGCATTCACGTCGGCGATATCATCGTCGACGACAACGATATTTTCGGCGATGGCGTCAACATCGCCGCGCGCCTTGAGGGAATCGCCGAGCCAGGCGGCGTCTGCATCTCCGATGACGCACACAGGCAAATTCGTGGCAAGATCGATGTCGGCTTCGATGACATCGGACTGCAGGCTTTAAAGAATATCGCGGAACCAATTCGCGCATGGCGTATACGGTTTGCCGGCGAGGCCGCTCCTGCAATCCGAGCAAGCTCGTCTTCGATACAGGTCCAAGATCTGGCGCTACCCAACAAACCATCCATTGTCGTCTTGCCGTTCGACAACATGTCCGCCGAGCCAGGCCAGGACTACCTCGCTGATGGAATCGTCGAGGCCATTACCGCGGCGCTTTCCTGCATCCGGTCCTTCTTTGTCATCGCCCGCAGCTCGGCATTCACCTATAAGGGCCGCGCTACAAATGCACGTGATATCGGCAAAGAACTGGGCGTTGCCTATTTGCTCGAAGGTAGCGTGCAGAAGGCCGGCAATCGCCTGCGGATTATCGTCCAGCTAATCGAGACCGAGGGAGGTGCGCACGTCTGGAGTTCAGCGCTTTGATGGCGCGATCGAGGATTTCTTCGACCTGCAGGATCGAATAACAGAACAGGTGGCTGGCGCCTTACAACCCTCTATCCGTATTGCCGAGATTGAGCGGTCGCGACGCAAACGGCCGCAAGACCTGGGCAGCTACGATTATACTATGAGGGCAATGCCTCATGTCTGGGCGCTTGAGAAGGAAGAAAGCTCTAAAGCGCTCGAGCTTCTCGAAAAGGCACTCACGATCGACCCCGAATACCCCCTTGCCCTTTCGCTTGCTGGTTGGTGCCACGCCCAGCGCTCTGTCTACAATTGGTCCGATGACATCGCGAAGAGCCAGGCAATGGCGAGGTCGCTCGCCGAGCGGGCCGCGGAGATGAGCGGTGACGATCCTGTTATTCTGGCCGTACTCGGCGCGGTACATACTTTTGTGCGCAATCATGGAACCGCGCGCGTGCTGCTAGAGCGCGCCGTCACCCTCGATCCCAACGCCGCATGGGCTTGGAGCAGGCTCGGATGGATCGAGAATTATGCCGATCAGCCTCAAAAGGCGATCGAAGATTTCGAGCGCGCTCTACGACTGAGCCCGATTGATCCGATGAATTTCAACAACTATGTGGGGCTGGGCTCCGCTCATGAGATAGCGCAAGAATACGACGAGGCCGCGGCGTTTTATCGACGTGCCCTCGAGGAGCGGCCAAACGCGGGTTGGATATACCGTCATTTAGCTTCGTCTCTGTCGGGAGCCGGCCGGATCGCCGAGGCGAAACAAGCCTATGCGGAGATGTTGCTTCAGCTATCCGGATCTGACGGTTTCAAAATTCAGGCAGGCAATGGTCGTTTCCCCTGCCGTCATGAATCGCATGGTAGAAAATCTCCGAAAGCTCGGTTTGCCGGACTGATTAACGATGCAGACACGAATAAATACGCACGAGATCGCGCCCCTCTGCCGGGATCGCGCGGACAGCTTTGGCATTCGCCGTCGCTGTGGCGCAGGACAGCCAGAAATAATTTCCGGTGGGATCGATCACGAGCCGGTTCGGCATGAAGTTCGCAACAATCACCGACAAATATGGCGTCGTCGAGAACCAGGACAGCCGGTTCAAATCGGCAGCGATTCGTTCTGACGAAACGAAACGCGGATCACCGAGCGCCGGATCGGCTGTATCACCCATCGCGAGAGCCGCGACCGCGGTCCGGTACTGCCTCCAGGCCGTGACGAATTTTCCAGTCTCGATCACATGCACCAGCGTCAAAAGGATAAACGCTGCCGCGAGCGGCCGGGCTCCCCGGTCCCGCGCCAACGTCATCGCCCGTTCCAGGCGCGGGAACGGAAAGGCGAGCCGGCCATCCCCGGACATGGCGCCCAGCGCCGCCAGTGCGCCCAACAACGGTGTGACGATTACCAGCGCCGTTCGCAGATAATACCGGCTGCTCGCATGTATCGTTTCGTCAAACCACAGCCAATATAGCGTGAGCACGGCTATCACGATCAGGGCGGCATAGAGATACGCCCTGTCTGGCGCCAGCCGCGAAAGCACCAGCAAGATAACACCGTATCCGGCCAGCGCCGCGAACAGCAGCACGACGACGCTCACCTGAAAGATGGTGAGATCGAAGAAATGCAGCGCAGCCCTCATCAGCACATCTGCATAATATTCGTCGGGCGGAATCACGATCTTGGCGGCGGCCGACAGGGCCAGGACGACAACCATGGCTGCAGCCGCGCGCAGAAAGGAGGCGTCGCGCATGCCGCGCGGCGCCAGTGTCGCGACGATGGCGACCACCAAAACCAGCGCGCCTTCATGCGTGAAAGCGAGCGTGAGCAACATCGCGAAAACGGCGACCGTCCCGACCGCCGTCCGTTTCGCATAATGGCAGACGGCGAGCGTCGGCCAGAATATCGCATGCGCCAGCCACATCTCGGTCGGAAAGCCGAAGATCAGCGGGCAGAGCAGGGCCGTCGAACAACAGGCGTAGACGAAGATGATGTGGCCGCGTGAGCGGTCGGCGGCGAACGTACCGATCAGCCCGGCAAGCGGGGCGAGATAGAAAAGCAGCCCATAGACGACGATCCCGGCGCCCGGGTTCCCGCTCAGCCCGACATAGATTTCGGCCGGCAACAGGCTGAGAAAAAAGACCGACATGCGGCCGGAGATATTGTGCCAGTGGAACGCCCAGACGTCCTGCACCGCAACGGCATAGGAAAACATCGCGCCGTCTGCGTAAAGCTCCAGCTCATAGCGCAGCGCGAGTGCGACGAACGCCACCGACCAGCAAAGACCTACTCCGATCACCAGGGCGCGCAAGATGTCGGCGTCGGAGCGGATGGTTGGCCACGACATGCTGCCGACGTCTCCTCTTGCCGCGTGCGGGGTATGGCTGGCGGTCCAGATGCTGCTTGAGAATGCCACCGGCCGTTGCCGCGATCTGCGAGAATACGCGTCGGAAGCTCGATCGACGCAGCACTTCGCGCCTCTCTTGTCGCCTAGGATTGATTGGCCAGCAAGGCCGTCAGGCGATCGAAGCGGTGCCCGGAACGCACCGCCTTGGCGAGCATATAGCGGCGATTGTCGGCATTGATCGGCGTCTCGAGCGGCATCCGGCCGGCAATTTCGATGCCGGCGCTTGTGAGACCGTCGAGCTTGGCCGGATTGTTGGTAAGCAGCACGATCCGTGTGCAGTTCAGCATCTGGAGCATGCGTGCCGCGACGCCGTAATCGCGCTCGTCGTCATCGAAGCCGAGTGTGGTGTTGGCGTCGAAGGTGTCGAGGCCGTCGTCCTGCAACTGGTACGTCCGCATCTTGTTGGCAAGACCAAGCCCGCGGCCCTCCTGCGCCAGATAGAGAATGACGCCGCCGCCGAGGCCTTCGAGCCGCGTCAGAGCGAGCCGAAGCTGGTCGCCGCAGTCGCAGCGCCGTGAACCGAACACGTCGCCGGTCAGGCAGGCGGAATGCAGCCGCACCGGAACGGCTCCGGCGAAATCAGGCTTCCCGACA
The DNA here is from genome assembly GCA_963735835.1 of uncultured Alphaproteobacteria bacterium. Lineage (GTDB taxonomy): Bacteria > Pseudomonadota > Alphaproteobacteria > Rhizobiales > Xanthobacteraceae > Bradyrhizobium. The sequence goes on from CAVTNA010000049.1 coordinate 58,454, forward strand.
ATGATGGCGACCGGACTGCCGCCCATGGCGTCGCGGAACACGACAAAGCGGGTAGGCGTGTCCGAGTTGAGCGGAACCGAGGCTTCGCTTGCCACGATCAGCGAGCAAATTGCATCATCGGCGAAACGCGCCACCGCATCCGCCTCAATCCTGACGATGTTCTGCTCGCACCCAACGACGTCGCCAGCCACATCCGCCGCCAGCACCGCCGGCAGACCCTGCGATATCTTGACGAGTTGAATGGCGGCGGTGGCCGCAAGGCTCGCCGGCGCGGCCGCTGGAACGCGCTCGGCGGTTGCGTCGGTGACGAGTGAGAGGATCGTATTGGCGTCGTCACTCACTGAGAGCGGCAATGCCATCGGCGTTGACGCATCAAGGCCGAGCGCGCGCGCGCGCCGTTCTGTGACGATGAGCCGGGGCACGACTGGTCCGCAAAGCGTGATGAATTCAGCAAGCCGCTGCCCGTCGAGACCTTCGACCGGCAAGGCGAGCAATGCTTCGCCCGTTGCGGTGATGAGAACAGGCCGTCGCCCCTGGAATTCGCCAAGGCCTCGGCTGACACTGGTGTGCCCCCGGCTGCCGAATAAAGCCGAGCTTGCGGCCGTCTGCACTTCACTCATTCCGCGACTTTCCATTCTTGTGGCCGTAACCGTAGAACACCGCGCGTCCTGCATCATTCCGGTCGCAATTAAATGATTTATGTGGCAGGATGGCACTTAGTCGCATTGTTAACGCAACCGCACAGTGATTTTGAATTCCGCGTGCCGATAAGCAAGTTCCCCTTGAGCAAATCTGCGTCTTCCGATCCCTGGGAAGACTTTAGCGATGTGTTCCGTAGGGGGCAGCATCCGCTTCCGCAAGCCTGGGCTGATGTGTTCGGTCCGCTGCGAAAGGGCACAGTGGACGATCTCATGATTGTCGGCCAGATCGGGCAGTCACTTGATGGCCGGATCGCGACGGAATCCGGACATTCCAAGTACATTAACGGGCCGGCGGGACTGATGCATCTGCACCGGCTGCGGGCCCTGGTGGACGCTGTCGTCGTCGGCGTCGGCACCGCCATCGCCGACGATCCGCAATTGACGGTGAGGAAGGTCGCCGGGCCTCAGCCGGCGCGCGTCGTTATCGATCCGAAGGGCCGGCTTGGCGCTGGCGCCAGGATGTTTGCCGACAACGGTGTCCGGCGCCTGCTGATCACCGCGCAAGGCGCCCGCTGTACGTCGCCGTCCGGCGTTGAAATTGTCGCCTTGCCCACGGTTGAGGGGCAACTCGCACCATCGGCGATCCTCGCCGCGCTCGCTGCTTGCGGCATGCGCCGTATTCTGATCGAAGGCGGCGCCAACACGGTGTCACGCTTTCTTGCCGCCGGATGTCTCGATCGCCTGCACGTGATGGTCGCACCGATCATCCTGGGGGCCGGGGGCCCTGGGCTGATCGTGCCGCCGCTTGAACGTGCCGATCAGGCACTGCGCATGCCGATACGTGTGCATAAAATTGAGGACGATGTGCTGTTCGACTGCGATCTGTCGGCTCAGCGCGTAGTACTCGGCGCGGCGAAGAAATCGACGTGACCCACGCGGAGTGAGGAACATCCGGCGGCAACGGCGGCGCGGCGGCGCATCAGCCAGGCCGCGGTGTCGGCGAGCGACAGCGTGCCCATCTCGTGCGCGGCGCTTGCCCATCCGGCCAGTACTTCGGCCTGCATGTCACGATCGTCTGGCCCCATCACCCAGTCCGAAGCGCCGTGCACTACCGAATAGCCGAGTGCTTCGAAACGCGCGATGGCGAAGGCGGCCGCCGCCGGGCCGAGCGCCGGCCCGAAGCCTTTGTCCGTGCGCTGATGCGCGTTCACCGCCGCGGCGATGGCCGCATCGAACGGATCGGGTGGAGTGAACGTGGTACGCCCGTCATAGCTCAGCGCCGCGTAAAGCGGGATCGAGCGCGCGGCAACTGCGACCGCGAGCCGGTCCAGCCAGCTATTCGGAGACCAGATCGAGCAAGGCCGACGTCGCGACCAGATCGGTTGCCCCGTCGAGCGCGGCTTCGAGATCGTGATTGAGATCGAGCGGGATGGCGGTAACCGAGGTATCCGCGGCTAGCGGCGAGGAAGCGGCCCGCGCCAGCAGATCGGGATCGTGGTCGATCAGTTTCCAGTTCTGCCGCGCGGGCAGATGCGGGCTCAGCGCGCGCAAGGTCGAGCCGGTGCCGCAGGCGAGATCGACGACTCGCACCGAGGACCGCGACTTGAAGCAAGCGGTGACCGCGCCGAAAACCATCGGATTGCGCGCGCGCAAGTCGTAAGGCTCGCGCAGCGTTAGCCAATCGGCGGAAAACCCGCTCACGTCAGCGCCTCCACCGCGCGCGCAAAGATTTCCGCGGAATGCCGCCAGGCCGGGAGCCGCGGTGCCGCCGCGCGCGCGGCACCAGCCAGATCTCGCCGCAGATCGGCATCGCCGATGACGCGGCGCATCGCCTGCGCCAGTGCGGGAATATCGCCGGGGTCGACCAGCAGGCCGGCGTCCCGCGGCACCGTTTCCGGTATCGCGCCTGCACTGGTGCCGATGACGGGCAGGCCGTGCGCGACGGCATCGGCATAGGCCATGCCGTAGCCTTCGAAATGGGATGCGAGGACGAATACATCGGCTTCCGCGTAGAGCGCCGCGAGACGCTGCGGCGACACGGCGCCGAGCACGGTAATTCGTTGTCCGAGTGAGTGGCGCGCGATATCGGCATCGAGCCGCGCGGCCGCATTCCGATCTCGCGTGCGGTCGCCGGCGATCGTCAACCGCCATGACAGATCAGTGAGTGTTGCCAGCGCTGCGATCAGCACGTCGAAACCCTTGCGCGGCACTACTGCGCCGACCGACAGCAGCCGCACGACGCCGTCCTGGCTGCCTTGCGTCAACGGCACTTGGTCGCTGCCCGGTCGCGCGACGGTAATGTGGCGGGCCGGCACGCCGTAATCGGAAGCCAGCAGCCGTGCGGTCGCCGCGCTGGTGACGACCACGCCTTGCACGGCTGCGAGCGCCGCGCGCTCACTTGCGCGTAACGCGTCGGCTTGCTCCATCGACAATCCCCATTCCAGCGCGAGCGGATGATGCACCAGCGCCAGCAGGGGATTACGGCCGGCCAGCTGTGACGCGGTTTCCGGCAAAACGCCGAGCGCCAAGCCGTCTACAACGATACTGCGGCCAGCGGGCGTCGCCAGCAGCTGCGTTCGCGCGGTTACGCGCGTCGCTTCGTCGGGCCAGGGGAAGCCTTCGCCGAGATTTAGGAAATCGATTTGCCAGCCAAGGTAGCCGAGTTCGGCAATCATGCGCCGGTCATAGGCATAGCCGCCGGTCGGGGTCGCAAGATCTCCCGGCACGGCGAACACGAAACGCCTCACCACAAATCCGCCTCGTACCAGGCGCGCGCGACATGCGACTCGGAGAGGGTGACGCGTATCGCCTTGAGCTCGCGACCGCTACGGCCCAACTCGCCGGCGCGGGCCTCCTTGGCCAGACCATCGAAAATGTGTTTCGTGAGAAATTCGGTGGTCGTGTTGCTGCCCTTGAATTCGGGCACGTCGTCGAGGTTGCGATAGTTCACGCGCCGCCAACACGGTCTTGAGCGCGCTGTGCGCGCGGCCGATGTCGATGACGATACCGTTGCCATCGAGCGTCTCGGCGATGAAGGCCGCATCGATGACGAAGGTCGCGCCGTGCAGCGCCTGCGCCGGCCCGAACACGGCGCCGCGGAACGAATGGGCGATCATGATATGGTCGCGAACTTCAACAGCGAACAAGGGACCTCCTCAGGGATAAGCGATGGGCTGGCAGAGAGTGCCGCTCTTGCTATCAAGAATATCAGGTAGCCGTCGCGCCAAATCCCGAAATGCAACCGGCGGCGCCAGCAGTGCGTCGAGCCGCGCGTCGGCCAGCAGGGCGAGCGCCGCGGCGAGCCGACGGCCATGGGTCCAGCGCGGCCGGTGCGACGGTGCGATCCGTCCAACCTGGCTCGATACCAGCCGCAGCCGACGGCTATGGAAGGCGCCGCCGAGCGGTGCCGTCACCGGCGCGTCGCCGTACCAGCTCAATTCAAGCACGGTCGCCTCCTCGCCGGCGAGCGCGAGGGCCGTGCCAAGCCCGGCCACATTGCCGCTGGAGTGAACCACGAGATCGCAGTCGCCCTTTGCCGTGTCGGGTCGTGCAAAGCTAACACCAAGGATTTGGGCTAGTTCCGCGCGGGCCGGGTTGATATCGACCAGCGTCACATCCGCGCCGGGAAGTCGCCCGCACAAATACGCAACCAAAGAGCCGACTACGCCGGCCCCGACGATGGCGATGCGGTCGGCTGGGCCGGGCGCCGCATCCCAGACCGCGTTGAGCGCCGTTTCCATGTTGGCGGCCAGCACCGCACGTTGCGGCGGCAGATTTTCCGGCAACACCACGGCGGCGCTCGCCGGGATGTTGAAGAAATTCTGGTGCGGATGAAGCGCGAAGACGGTGCGCCCGCGCAGGGCTTCCGGCCCGCTTTCGATCCGGCCAACGTTGGCGTAGCCATATTTCACGGGAAACGGAAAATTACCGGCCATGAAGGGCGCGCGCATGCGTTCGAATTCACTCTCCGGCACGCGCCCGGCGAGCACGAGCGCCTCGGTGCCACGGCTGACCGCGCCGTAAAGCGCCCGCACGCGTACCTCGCCCGCTCCGGGCGGTGCGAGCGCTTCCTGGCGGATGTCGGCTTGTCCGGGCCCGCTATACCAGAGCGCCTCGGCAACTTCGTCGGTCCGCTTGATCGCCACTTTACCTTAACCCCGGATTGGACTTTGGGATGGTTCGCGGTGTTATATCATCAAGTTTGCACTGTCCGCCGAGGGATTAGAAGTCGTAACCGCGTGTTAGAGCGTTCCCCACTGCAAGACATGGTGACCGACGCCGCCGGAAATGATCTTTTCGGCCGGCGCGCGCTGTTTGCTGTCCTGTTCGCCGCTACCATGGCCGGATCCCTGGCGCTCGCTGCGCTGGCGCTGGCGCCGGGCGGCTTCGGCATCATCGACATAACGCTGCTGGCGCTGTTCGCGGTCACGCTGCCCTGGATGGTCGCAGGATTCTGGAACGCCGTGATCGGGTTTCTGATCATGCGTTTTTCCGCCGATCCGATTGCGGCGGTAATGCCGGCGGCGGCGCGCATCCGCGGCGACGAACCGGTGACGGCGTCGATCGCGATCCTGTTGTGCATCCGCAACGAGTTGCCGGAGCGAATGATTCGCAATCTCGAGCCGATGCTGGCGGGCCTCGACGCCGCCGGTTGCGGCGAGCGTTTCAATCTTTATGTCCTCAGCGACAGCAGCGACGCTGACATCGCGAGCAACGAGGAGGCGTGCTTCGCAGCGCTGACCTCACGCTGGTGCGATCGGGTCGCGATCACTTACCGGCGTCGTGCGGTCAACACCGGCTACAAGGCCGGTAACATCCGCGAATTTTGCGAACGCTGGGGCGGCAAACACGATTTCGCCGTGACGCTTGACGCCGACAGTTTCATGACCGCCGACGCCGTTCTCCGTCTCGTCCGTATCATGCAGGCGAATCCCAGGCTCGGCATTCTTCAGGGCGTTGATCGTAGGCCTTCCGTCCACTAGCGCCTTCGCGCGCGTCTTTCAGTTCGGCATGCGGCTTGGCATGCGCTCCTACACCATCGGCAGCGCCTGGTGGCAGGGGGATTGTGGACCCTATTGGGGCCACAACGCGATATTGCGGCTTGAGCCGTTCATCGCCCATTGCGCCCTGCCGGTTCAGTCCGGGAACGGAACGGAAGATCGCCATATCCTCAGCCACGATCAGATCGAAGCGGTGCTGATGCGCGCCGCCGGCTTCGACGTGCGCGTGTTGCCGCAAGAGGATCTGGGCTGGGAGGAAAATCCGCCAACTCTGCTCGAATTTATCCGCCGTGATCTGCGCTGGTGCCAGGGCAACATGCAGTATTGGCGTTTTCTCTCGCTTCCGGGCCTCAAGCCGGTGAGCCGCTATCAGTTGGCGCTGGCTATCTTGATGTTCATCGGCTCCCCGGCCTGGATCGGGCTGCTCGTTCTCGGCACGCTCGCCGTCGCGTTCTCCGATACGCCCGCCAGCTTTATACGTGCCGACGCCGGCATGGCGCTGTGCGTGTGCGTGCTGGTGATGTGGTTCGCGCCGAAGATCGCAAGCGCTATTGACATTTTGCTGCGCCCGGAGCTTCGCCGCGCGTTTGGCGGCACCGGACTATTCATCATGAATTACGCCATCGAAACCGTGTATTCGATCGTGCTTTGTCCGATCCTGTGGTTCGGCCACACGATCTTCCTCACGCGGCCTGCTGTTCGGCCGCGAAATTGGTTGGATCGGACAGACCCGTGACGATCACGCGGTGCCATTCACGCTGGCGCTGCACAATTTGTGGCCGCACACGCTGCTCGGATGCGCAGCGCTCGGTCTCTTGGTGGTGACGCAACCGGCGGCTATTCCCTATGCGCTGTTTCTCGCGGGTGGCCCGGCTTTAGCGATCCCGTTTGCGATGATGACTGCATCGCCTCTGCTCGGCAGTCTTGCCGCCCGGGTCGGCATCGGCCGGCTGCCCGAGGAGACCGCGAGGCCGTCGGTGCTGCTGGCCTTGGCGCTGCCCGCAATCGAGTTGGCGGCGCCGTCGCCGCGGCCGAGTTCGGTCTGAGGCGGTGTTCGAAGGCTTCAGGACCGTGCGCGGCATTATCCGGTCGCTTCGCATCTATTACGGTGACAGGTCGCGCGCGGCGGCGATGGACCGGCTCTATGCCGGATTCGTTCGGCGCGGCGATCTGGTATTCGATATCGGCGCCCATGTCGGCGACCGCGTGGCCTCGTTCCGCCGGCTTGGGCGCGCGGATCGTCGCGGTCGAACCGCAGCCCGTCCTGGTCAGGGTGCTCAAGCTGTTCTACGGGCGCAGTGCCGATGTCGCGATCGAGGCGGCGGCCGTCGGCCGCGGGGCTGGCACGACCTGCATGATGATCAACGTCGATAACCCCACGGTTTCGACGGCGTCACACGAGTTCCTGAACGCCGCCCGCGATGCTGCCCGGCTGGAAAACGCAGCGCTGGATCAAATCGGTGCCGGTGCCGGTGACGACGCTGGATGCGCTGATCGGCAAGCACGGCGAACCGGCCTTCATCAAAATCGACGTCGAAGGTTTCGAGGAGGAAGCGCTGCAGGGACTCACCCGCGCGGTCAAGGCGCTCTCGTTCGAGTTCACGACCATTCAGCGCGATGTCGCGCTCGCCTGCATCGAGCGCTGCATCGCGCTGGGTTATATGCGGTTCAACGCCGCGCTCGGCGAGAGCCAGACTTTTGTGAACGAGGATTGGGTCGGCGGCGAACAGATCGCCCGCTGGCTGACCGGGCTGCCGCACGCGGCCAATTCCGGGGACATCTATGCCGCTCGCGCCTGACCACAAGCAGCCGATGCGGCGACGCCTGCGCCTCGCCGTCGCCGCGCTGATTGCCGCTGGGCTACGGTCTGACGCTGCTGATCTTTTATCCCGGTATCATGACCTATGACGCAAAATTCGTCCACGAGGACATCGGCAAGGGCGTACTCGGCGACTGGCAATCCCCGGTCATGACCGTGCTGTGGGGCGCCATCGACCCGGTCGCGCCCGGCGCGGGCAGCATGTTTCTGCTGATCGCGACCTCTTACTGGCTCGGCTTTGGCCTGCTGGCCTTCGCGCTGGCGCGCCGCGCGACCCGGCTCGCGCTGTTGCTGCCGCTGCTGGCGCTGCTGCCGCCGGCCTTTGTCTTTGTCGGGATCATCTGGCGCGATGTGCTGTTCGCGACCACCTGGCTGCTCGCCGCCGCTATCGCCTTCGCTGTCGCCGAACGCGGCGCGCGGCTTCGCGTGCTGGCGCAGGCGCTGGCCCTCGCGCTGTGCGCCTTCGGCGTCTTGCTGCGTCCCAATTCGCTGATCGCCGCACCGATCCTCGCCGCTTACGTCTGGCCTGGCCGACGCAAATGTCCTTCAAGCGCACGGCGATCCTGTTCATCCCGGCCATGGCGGGATTTTTTGCGCTGGTGCAGGTGGTCTATTACGGCGCGCTCGGCGCTGACTCGGCAGCATCCGTTGCAGTCGATCATGGTGTTCGACCTCGGCGGCATCAGCCACTTCGCCAAGCAGAACCAGTTTCCGGTCACCTGGAGCGAGCCCGAGACGACGCTGCTTCTGGACCGCTGCTACCAGCCGACGCAGTGGGACATCTATTGGCGGCTCGAGCCTTGCGATTTCGTGATGCGCAAAATCGAACGGGAGAAAGGTCTGTTCGGCACGCCTGTCATCACCGAAGCCTGGGCGCATGCGGTCATGCGCCATCCGGTGGCCTATCTCCGGCATCGCACGGCCTTCATGTGGAATTTCCTCGGCGGCAACAACCTCACAATGTGGGTCGCCGACGTCGAGCGCCCGACGGAGACTGTGTTTCCGGATCGGCCGGCCTTCGTCGCGCTGGTCTCCTTGCATGACATGCTCAAGCCGACGCCGCTGTTCCGGACCGGCGGGTGGCTGCTGGCTTGCATCATCGTATGCGGGTTCGCCTGGCGGCGACGCGAGACGCCCGAGGGTGCGTTTGCGCTCGGCGTTTGCGGATCGGCCGCCGTCTACGTGCTCACCTTCTTTGCCGTCGGCGTCGCGTCGGACTTCCGTTACGGCTATTGGGCCGTTCTTGCCGGGATCGTCGGAGGCGTTGTCGTCGCGCGAGACCGTCCCAAGCCTGACGTGCCGATAAATTGTACCTCGGCGCGCCGCGATGGATCGTGAGCGGGCGAGCCCGATCTATTTGCTCGCTGCCGGCGGCTCGGGCCCTGGGGAGGACGCCGTCCAGGCTTTGTAGTCGGCTTCCGAGACCTTCGGCAGTTTCTTCAGGAACGCGACGATCGACCAGAGCTCATCATCCTTGGCACCGGCCTGCGCGAAGCTTGGCATGCCGGTCATGTTGATGCCGTTCTTGACCACCCAAAACAGCTGCGCCGGCGAGAGCTCATCGACGACGTCCTTCAAATCCGGTGGATCGGGATGCAGTCCCTCCGAGAATTTCGCCCAATTGACGCCCGGGCGCGCCATGGCAATTGACGCAGCCATGTGCGGCGAACGCTTTGGCGCCGGCCTGCACGCTGGCAGGGTCGTTGATGGAGGCTGGAGGCTGGTCAGTCGCATGGCGGTCGATCGACGCCGTGCGCACCCGGGTCAGCGCCCAAGTGACAATGGCGGGGTCTTCGGCAGCTGCCAGCGACACTGTAAAAGCCACCGAAAAAGAATACCGCTGCGCCGATACCGACAATGATCGCCAGAGCGCCAATCACCCCAAGGATACGCATGCGAGCCTCCAAGCGTCTCGGCAATCCGAGGCAATACGCAGGTATGAAATAAACATCAGGTACGAAATCATACATCGGATATGAAATAATGCATCGGCCATGGGGTTGGGTACGTGACGATATCGTGACCATGACCTGGCCGGGGCGTCCTGTCCCGGCTACCATCTTCTGCGACGAGGGTTTGATGAGACGTGCGAGAGCATGCCGCGCGCCAAGGCAAATCGGAGTGATCGCAGCAGGGCAGGGCCATCGATAAGTATGTCATCCGGCGCATCCCTTTTGCTCAACCGTCTCATTCCCACCGAGGCAACCTCACGCCGCGACAGGGCGGCGTTTTGCTGCATTGCAACGCTTCACGTGGCCGCGCTGATCATGATGGCCACGACCGAAGTCGATCTGGTCGCCAAGGCCGCATTCCTGCTTGTTTGGGCCCTGCTCAACTTCTTCTGGCTATGGGATCGCATCGAAGAGAATGTTTTTGCGGATGATGTGACGAATGCTCTCGCAAAGATTTTTCCGAACGATCCGCCGCGCTTTTTGGCACGAACGCCGCACGGTTACCACGATACGGCCCTGATCCGTAGCGAGCTGGAGGAGGCAGGATTTTCTCGTATGATTATCGAGACAAGAGCCGAACAAAGCCGCGCGTCCTCACCGCGCATTCCTGCCGTTGCCTATTGTCAGGGAACTCTCCTTCGCAACGAAATTGAGGCCAGGGAAGCGGGAAAACTGGAAGCTGCAACCGACTACGTCGCATCCGCGATTGCGGACAAACATGGCCGCGGCGAGGTTGCTGCCAAAATTCAGGCCCACGTAATCGTGGCTGTCGTCTAAATGTTTGGATATCCCCTTCTGGCACACTTTGAGACATGCCAACGGACGCTTGACATGTCTGCTTACCGGGGAAGACCGGAAGTGGCCGGTGTACTCCTTCGCCCCTTGCGGCTGAAGGCACTTTAGGAAAGGTTGGTGGTATGATCAAAGCCCGTGCGGTGCCCGTGCCGTCCGACAGCGTACTGGCGCCGCTTTATGTGGGCGCGGACTTGGTGAATGCGTTCGCGATTCACCTGCCGGCGGGGGCGAGCGACGATCTCGAAGTGCTGGCGCGCGCCCTGTTTGAGCGGCAGGCGTGGTGGATTCGCGCGCTGACCTGGGTGCGCGATGCGGTGATGGCGACGGTCGGCGTCAAATCGTCTGGCGCGATCGGTGCTGCCGCGGCGACGCGGGGGTCGGTGATCGGCTACTTTCCGCTGCTGTCGAAGAGGGCGGGGGAATTGGTGGTGGGCGAGGACGACCGGCATCTCGACTTCCGAGTTGCGAACCTGCTGCGCACGGGCGCGGCAGGTGGACGCGAGCTAGTCGTGGTGACAGTGGTGCGTTGCCATAACCGGCTGGGGCGGGCGTACCTCGCGGTGATCGCGCCATTCCACCGCACGATCCTGCGGGCGAATTTGGAACGGGCGGTAAGAGTGATGGAGGGCTAATAGATCAGTTCGACGGGATGCCGAGGGTTGGCGCGAGAAGCGGAAGTGGCATTTTAGGGCCGTGACTTCCGCTTTTGATGCTGTGGACGGCGCCCACTCTGCGGCATCGGAGTGCCATAGGGTGGTTGCGTTAGAGCAAACCACATTGAGGGGAGCCGTCCATGGGCGAGGTTAGCACGATTGGGCTTGATATTGCGAAGTCGGTATTCCAGGTGCACGGGGTCGATGTTGCGGGCGCGGTCGTGATCCGCAAGCGCGTCAGCCGCGCCAAGGTGCTGGAGTATTTTCGGCGAGCTGCCGCCGTGCCTGGTGGGGATCGAGGCGTGTCCCTCAGCTCATCATTGGGGCCGCGAGCTACAGGCACTTGGCCACACGGTTAGGCTGATACCGCCGAGCTATGTGAAGGCTTACCTCAAACGCAGCAAGAATGATGCGAATGATGCGGCCGCAATCTGTGAGGCAGTGACGCGGCCGTCGATGCGGTTCGTCCCGATCAAGACGAAGGAGCAACAGACGGCCTTGATGCTGCACCGGACCCGGCAATTGCTGGTGCGCCAGCGCACGATGTTGAGCAATGCCCTGCGCGGGCACCTGGCCGAACTCGGCATCGTATCGGCCAAGGGCCGTAATGGAACGGCCGAGTTGCTCAGGATCATCGCGGATGGCGCGGATAGCCGGGTTTCCGCGGCCGTCCGCGGCATTCTCGAGGTACTGGCGCGGCAGTACGGCGCTATCGGCACCGAGATAGCGTCCATCGACAAGAGCATCATGGCCCTGCACCGCGGCTGTGAGGCGAGCCGGCGGCTGGCGGAAATCCCAGGCATCGGCCCAATCGGGGCCACCGCACTGGTTGCCGAGATTGGCGACTGGAAGACCTTCTCGTCGGGGCGCAGCCTTGCGGCCTGGATTGGGCTGGTGCCGAAGCAGCATACCACCGGCGGCAAGGACCGGCTCGGCAGTATCACCAAGCAAGGCAATCGATATCTGCGCTGGCTGCTGGTGGTCGGGGCAATGGCCGTCATCCGCTACGCGCGCAAGCACGGTACCGCGAGGCGTCCCTGGCTTGGCCGGCTGATGGAGCGCCGTCCCACGAAAGTGGCGGCCGTGGCGCTCGCCAACAAGATTGCACGAATAGCCTGGGCCATCATGGTCCGCGGCGAGAGATACAAGGAGCCGAAACTGTTGCTGGCGGCATGAGGTACACCAGCAGGTAGATCGGCAACACCAATTGGCGAGGGCATGACGACGTAATGCAGATACGGTTGTTCCGGGGATCGGAAAAGCCCGCATGGGTCAACGCACCTCTTCTAAAGTGCGTGAGTTTGTTTGGGACCCGATCCGCGCAGAGCATTAGGGCCAGCGGCCACACCTGCCGCAAAAACAGGCCGGACACGTGACCGCACCCGACCAATGCTGCAAAGCGTCAGAAAGTTCTTGCCAGGGCGCCGTCCACACGTGACCCAAGGCGGTCATGGCGCCTTCTGTCAGCGCCGGCGACGGAGGCAGAAACGTCGCGGGCGAATACCTTGTCGCCGAACCGCTTGATTACTTCCATTTTGCCGAGGCGCCTGACTGGGTTTACGGGTTGGTGTTACAGCCCGATCCCGAAACAAGACCTGCTGCCTCGGTGAGGGAAATAGACGTGGCACATCCATCGAAACGGAAGGGCAGCGGCTTCGAGCTGGAAGAGTGGTGAAGGTGCTGCAGGGCTACGCCATCGAGGCGGTGAAAATCCCGCTGTCGGGATCGGTGGCAGGCTTCGCCGGCGACATCGGTGCGGTGCTGACAAGGCAAGATATTTTGACTAACCTTCAATGCGGGCCATCAAGACGGGGTAGGACAGGGTCCACCAGAGGAGATCGATGAGCACAGTAAAAAGCGCTCTGGCCCAGAAGCGTGGCGCCCTGATCCATGTTCGTTCCGGCGACATGGTCGTCGAAGCCCTGCGCCAGATGCGCGAAAACCGGGTCCGGTCGGTGCTGGTAATCGACGACGACGTGCTGGTCGGTATCGTGACCCAAGGTGACTGCGCCATCAAAGTGCTGCTGCCCGGGCTCGATGCGAAGCAGACGCCGGTGGGCCAAGTGATGACGGGCAACCCGGTGACGGTCAAGCCGGACGATCGGCTGGAAGGCTGTATGGCAATGATGGCTGCGCGCGGTTTTCGCCATCTGCCAGTGCTGGACGCGGGCAAGGTCGTGGGCGTGATCTCGATCGGAGACGTCGTCAAGGACATCATCCGGGATTTGGAGCACAACGTGGGCGACCTGATGGGCTACATCATGAGGGACGGCCCCGGGGGCTGACAGACGAACCGCGGTGCCGTCGCCCCGTCTGCGATCCTGGGGCGGCCCTAGTTCTTCTACAATTGAAAACCGCTCGCCGAGGTGGTCTAGCCGCCGCCACGCGAAGGGTAATTTTCTCCTCTCGCGCAACAGACTTTGGTTCAGCCCGGCTCCTGCGGCCAGTTTTTTTACGTCAGCAATGCGTCAGGCGGTCGCCGCGATCGCCCGCTTCACCGTCATCGGATGCCACCGCCGAGTTAAGTGACCTGCTGAGAAATGACCGCTTGTGGCACCTTTCGGACCTGGCTGGACTGACAGCCGATGTCCGCTTCTCGGGGCAAGGCGGAAGTTGGTTTTCTGGGCCGCGACGTCCGATTTTGACCCGTAGCGGAAGTCGACGACCCGCCAAATATTTCTTTTCGACGGGCCCCCAGAGGTCTCCAAGAGTTGGCTTTGGATAGCTAGACTACCGGGTTTCTGATTGGCCGTACCAACGAGGTGATCGAATGAGGCGGCGGGAGTTTCTGGCAGGATTGTTCGCCACCACAACCGCGAGCGCCTTGCGGGCCGCCGAACCGAATAAGGTCTACCGGCTGGCGTTTTGCTTTTACCGACCGCAAACGGGGACGCCCCTTTCGGATCGTTTGCGCCAGCTTGGTTACGCCGAAGGCAAAAACCTGATCGTGGATCGATATGTGCCCGAGGATCATGACTTCGCAGAGATCGCACGCAATATGGTGCAAACAAAACCTGACGTGATCGTGCTCGGCGCAGATAACCAGCTCATATCCCAAATCGCAAAAGAGGCGCCCACAATTCCGATTGTTGCAGTGATCCCATCGCTCGCCGCTGGTCATGTGCGCGACATTGCCCGACCGGAAGGCAACATCACGGGCATCACTGCTGATGCCGGGATCGAGATGCAAGGGAAACAGCTCGACATTCTGCGGAAGGCTGTCCCCTCTGTGTCGCGCGTCGCCTATCTCTCCAACCGCGACGACTGGAAAGGGGCTTGGGGGCATGCGGTTCGCGAGGCCGGAGGGGCGTCGGGAATCTCTATTATTGGCATACCGATGGAGCATTCGGCCGAGGAGCCCGAATATCGACGAGCATTCGAGACAATGGTTCAGCAGTCAGTTCAAGCGCTCATTTTCAACGGGCTACCCCCCAATTTCAATCACCGAGAGATCATCTCTGAGTTGGCGTTCAAATATCGGCTTCCGTCCATCTGTTGGTCTCTCGACACCGTAGAGAACGCTCACGGACTCCTATCTTATGCACCAGACTACAGCGATTTTCCGGAGCGCTTGGCCGACCTAGTGAGCCAAGTTCTCAAAGGCACAAAGATAGCGGATATCCCCGTCCAACAACCGACCAAATTCATCCTCGCGATCAACCTGAAAACCGCAAAGGCGCTCGGATTACAGATACCGCCCACGCTCCTCGCTCAGGCCGACAAGGTGATCGAATGAGGTCGCGACTTCTGTTGTTGGCACCTAACGGACATGGCGCAGTAGTCACTGCATGTCGTTATCGGAGCAACAGCGGACGACATTTGCTCGCAGCGAGTATTTCCGGGTTTGACCCGAACCGGACCCCGTCAGTCTTCGTTCGCTTGCCGAAATGCCTTGGACCTCGTTGGCCTCGTTCGATCAGCTATTGCAAGTTCCATAGAGTTTCCTTCGACGGCCTTCATCGGAATTTTGAAGGCGAGAGGGAACGTGGAAGCGGCAAGACGTTCCATCGCAGACCGTTCCTCCGACAGGCGCCTCTCGATGAACTGGCGCTCGAACTCCGTCAATTTGGTCTTGAGCAGCCGGCGGTAGCGGCTGATGTTGTTGCGGTGCGTCCGCAGGAGAGCAAACTTCTCATCGGTCATCGTCGTCATCCGTTTGCCATTGGCCTGTCTACGCTGCCACGCCAACCCGCGCGGCCGATTTCATGCGTGCGGGTTTGCCGCCCGGCGGGCCTTTGGGGTGGTGGTCCAGCGCGGACAGCGCCTCAAGCACATCATCGATGGTTACCAGGCGGCGCGAGCCCGGCAGTTCTCTCAGCGCAGGGTTCGATGCCACGGCAGCAGCATCCGACGCCCACGATGCGAGGATGGCGCGCTTTTCGCCGATCGATATCGTCTGGTCCGCCACGACGTCGCGGGGGTGGTCGTAGACCGAGCCGGGATGCAATATCGCATTCAGGTCGATAATGTTGTCGGCATGGTCGATCATCGGGTGGTCCTCCTTTCTTTCCGTCACCGCTGATCAGCCCGCCCGGTTTCCCGGGCGGGAATGCACGCAAGTCTTCCAAGATGAGATTTACGCGGCCTTGCCTTCGAGCTGATGCACGTTGCTGGCCGGTGCACCGTCGATGGCAATTCGCCGCGGCTTCATCGCCTCGGGGATTTCCCGGAACAACTCGATCTTCAGCAGGCCATTATCGAACGCGGCGCTCTTCACCTGGACATAGTCGGCGAGATTGAACTGCCGCTTAAAGGGCCGGGCGGAAATGCCCCGATACAGATATTCGTGCTCGGCATTGTCCGCCTTGTGGCCCTCGATGGTGACCACGTTCTGCTCGGCCGTCACCGAGATTTCGTCGGGCGCAAAACCGGCAACCGCCAGCGAAATCTGGTAGCGGTCGTCGCCGAGCCGTTCGATGTTGTAGGGGGGATAATTGTCCTCGCCGGCGCGCTGGGCGGTTTCAACGAGGTCGAAAAGGCGGTCGAAACCGATGGTCGAACGCCAAAGGGGAGAGAAGTCGTAAGTGCGCATAGCCAGATCCTCCAAAGAGCAAAATGGGTACGAGCGGCACCGGACACGACCGGTGCCCGTCTCAATTCCCCGACCCATTACGGCATCGGGGATGCCACCTCGCGATGGCGAGGAAAAAATAAAAAAAACTGGTTTTTGGTTTCAGAGGGGTTGACAGAAAAATTTTCGACCCCGGTCCGATCGAATTTAGCTGCCCTAAGTGAGAGGTTAACGGGAGGGCGGCTCGATCCCCAAATGAGGCCACGTCCTGCCGGCGTCTCTTGCAAAGCGGAAGTTGGACTTTGGGGCCGTCAGGTCAGCTTTTGAACCGAAGGGCACGCTGCCCCCCTTGTAGGCTCGTACGACGGTCTAGTTCAGTGCCACGACGCCCGCGTTAATTGTTGTCGCGTAAGCCACCCAGGCGAGATAAGGCGCAAGAAGCCAAGCTGCAAGTCGGTCGGTGCGTATCGCCATGAGCATCGTTGCTGCAATAGCGAGCAGCAAGGCTAAGATAATCAAGAGCGCCGTTTTGGTGCCGTGCCAACCGAAAAAGACCGGCGACCACAACGCATTTAGCGCAAGTTGGACCAAAAACCACATGATCGCCTTGGTGCGAGCGGTCGACCGCGTTTCCAGATCCCACACCCTCCAAAAGCTGATGGCCATCAGGAGGTAGAGAACAGACCACGCAATCGGAAATACAAACGGAGGAGGCGTCCAGAATGGCTTCACAAGTCCGGCATACCAAGTCGGAAATCTCAGGTGCTGTCACCAGCGACCCGAGTATGCCCACGCCGAGACACAGCAATAGGCTAAATACCAACCGACTTATCGATTTCAATCTCATTGTCCTTACTTCTCCCTACGCAGGATCTCAACCTGAACCTCCTATATAGCCCGCCTCAATTGGCGTCGCTTTCCTTTCACTTGCGATGTCGCCTTTTGGCAGATTTTGTTGCAAAAGTCGGTTGTGACCGATGATGTCGTTCGGCCGTTTCACTTGGGGCGACGGGGTTAGTCCCGCGACCCAACGCTATCTACGCAACTTTTACGCTACGCGATACACAGAGCCTGAGCGGGTGGCGGTCGCGCAACCAGCGATGCGAGCCGCCGTAGGTTCTGAGCAATAGCGGCCAGAACAAACTCGTCCTGAGCACCTCGTGGACCACGCAGTCGAAGCCGACCGAGCTTCAGGATGGGCTTCACAGTGCGCGAACCGCATCTCGATCTTCTTGCGCTCATGTCGCGACTGCTCGAAGCCCTCGGTGCCAGCGAACGACCGGGCAACGTCTCGGGCGTGCTCATGGATATCGCGCGGGATCTTGCGCGATCGTTATTTGGGCAGCATTGCGGTTTGATGGGCAAACGTCGCAGTCGAGCTTACTTACGCGATACAGAAGCGTCTTGCCCTAGAGTGCACGGTGCCGCTCGTTGACAAGCCGCTTTCCGCCCGGGCAGTGGGAAGACGTCGCCAGTCAGAGTCATCGAAAGTCGCTGCGCGAAGGTGCCATCATCCCGCTTCGATTTATCGAACGCAGGGATATGTGGAGCGATACCTTCTCGACCGCCAGCTCAGCATCGGAGCCGCCCCGTAAGCGGTATCTCCGACGAGCGGCTCTGGCTCGACACCAAAGCGCTCTTCGGTCCGTTCGATCATGCTTGCTCGCCGACCTCGGCCTGGCGAATGGCGCGGCATGCCTCGACATCAACGATGACGCCGAACTTCACGTCGATCAGATCAGTCGTCGGAGTAAGCAAAGAATTGCCCGGCACCTTGTGCGCTCCGGTCCACTGCGCCGCGGGATCGGACCGGCGCGACGAAGTTCGGGACAACATCGCTGGCGGCGCCCCACGCGGCGTCGTAAAGGGTCGCCAGATACTCCTTCACCGCGCGGCTTGACCTCGCTGGATCACGATCGCTGCGCCGATCCTGACCTGTGATCGAGCGCTGCTTACTGGCGTCGGCCGCAATCAGGCTCGCATCGACTGCAAAGCCTTCGCCACCAACCAGACAGGCCGGCGATGCACCACCTCGACGACCCGCTCAAACACGCGGCGAAAAACATCCCCCTCGCGAAAACGCTCGTTCCGGGCACGCGAGAACGCCGAATGATCCGGAATGGCATCTTCGATGCCGAGCTTGCAGAACCGAGCGATAAGCGAGGATCACCTGAACTTCACGACCGATCAGTCGTTCCGAGCGGATCGCAAAGACGTACCCCACGACCAGCATCCGGATCATCAGCTCCGGATCGATCGAGGGCCGACCCAGGGACGAGTAATGAGGTGGAAGTTCGCTGCGAAGCCAGGAAAGATCGAGAGCAGCGTCGATCTTCCGCACCAGATGATCTTCGGGAACCGCATCGCCAAGATGAAACTCGTACGACATTTGACCTTGGTCACTCTTCAGACGGCCCATCATCGATCGACCTCGCCGAGATTCGCGTCAGCACAACGGAATCACGGTTCGCAGACCATCTCAACCGACTTTTGCAACAGAAAAATACGGGGAATATCGCGTATCTGGCGCCGTGGACAGAGTACCGAGTTCCGAACGTCGCGACACGGTATGAAGTCTACGTCGGATTACCAGAATAGCCCCGTTCAGTACGTTATCGAAGCCGGACAGTGGCTTGATACTGTCCTTAGCGAAGCCACCGATCGGCGCTTCCCGATCCTCGCAGCGCTGCGGGCGCAAGGCATTACCCATTACGTGATGGCGCCCCTTATCTTTTCGAATCGGATCATTAACGCGATATCGCGGGGAAGCGACGCTCCCAGCGGGTTTAGGGAAGCGGACGTTGAACTCTTTCGCTATCTAGTGCCGACCTTTGCCCCAGTTCTCGAAGTGACGGCAGGCCGGCGGATCTATGGTGAACTTCTTGCCACCTATGTAGGTCGAGATCCGTGCGCGCGGATTATGGCGGGCGCCGTCCAGCGCGGAAACGTGCACCGCATCAAGGCAGCAATGCTGCTCGCCGACTTGCGTGGTTTCAGCCGACTGACAAGATGAGCGAATAAGGCGGCAGGTAGAGGAGCCGGGCGCCCGCCGCGTCGATGTTGGCGATACCGACCTCGGCTCGCTTGTGTGCTGCGAGATTGTCCATCACCACGATGTCGCCGGGCCTGAGTGTCGGCACGAGGACTTGCGTCACGTAAGCCTCGAACGCCAGACCATCCATAGGGCCGTCGAGGACCATCGGCGCGGTCATGCCGAGTCGCCCTGAGCGCGCCGACGAAGGTCGTCGTCTTCCAATGACCATGCGGGAACGCTGCGACACAGCGCTGGCCGTACGGCGAACGGCCATAGAGCCGCGCCATCTTGGTCGAGGCTCCCGTCTCGTCGATGAACACCAGCCGGTGGATGTCGATCTCAGGCTGAGATGCCTTCCACGCCGTGCGTTCAGCGGCCACGTCCGGCCGCTCCTGCTCGCTGGCGTGTGATGTTTTTTTTGAACGTGATGTTGCGGCGATCGAAGAACCGCCAGACCGAACCGAGCCCCCGCCTTTTGTTGACGCTCATCAAGCAGGCGGCGCTGGATCTCTTCCAGTGTCAGGTCGGGCTCCTGCCGAACCAACGCAAGCAACCATTCCGCATGCTTCTCCAACGGCGACCGGCTCTGGCCCTTGTTGGATTTGGCTTCAAAGCTGCCGGTCTCCCGCCAGCGCTTTGCCCAGCGGATCGCCGTGGAATTCCCAATCACAAACTGTCTTGCCGCCGCCCGCGCCGCCGCGCCACCCTCAACAACCTGGATCACTCGAACTCGCAGATCGTTCGAATACCCCATTGCCAGCCTCCTCAGATCGAGAAGAGCCACGAAATCTTCTTCGCGGCTCCTTGAGAATCCCCTAGAACTCACAGAAAATGGAAAATGCTCTAGAACTCCTCTGCAAGGATGTTGGCCGGCCACTGCTCATGACTGGTGCTTTTGCCGCAGAAGTTGCGGCACCGGTCATTGAAATCGGCCACTTCGAATTGCGCGGCTTCCGTCAGCATCAGTCCTTGTACGGGTTGGGCCAAGGCGGCGAGGTGCCTGCTGCGCCCACGTGGACGGATGGCGCGTAGCAGGCTGTACGGAGTGTTGGGGGTAAACTTCCGCTTTTGGGCTGCACTTTTCGGACACGGCGTGATGTCCGACTTCAGTCCACTTTCGGGGGGATACTGTTGCAAAAGTCGAAAGTTGCATCAGTCCGAATTTTTGGTGAAACTTTAAAACGCGACGCAATCGACAATTCGAATAACCTCAGTCGCGCTACCGAAGTCGCCTATGAGTTTTGCGTGAGGCGATGAGGTCCCTCATATCTCTACACATAAACCGCGCCTGCGGCCCTCAGAATTTTTGATACCTTCAGCAAAACGACTTTTGCAACACTATCAGGGGTAAAGATGGGGTAATCGGCCGGCCTAGGTTGTGGATAGCTGAAGATTTTGGGTGCTGCGCTTCAGGCTGATGGTGAAACGAGGTCCGTGGTGGCGGCCTCAAGCATCAGAAGGAGAAGCGCAGCATGGACCATTTTGGCGGATTGGACGTATCGGTCAAGGAGACCAGCATCTGCATTGTGGATGACACGGGGCGGATTGTCAGGGAAGTGAAGGTAGCGAGCGAGCCACAAGCCCTACTGAAGGTTTTGGGAAACCCGGCCTCCCGCTTCAAGCGAATTGGACTAGAAGCCGGACCTTTGTCGCAATGGTTGTTCAGTGCTCTGGCCGAAGCAGGGCTACCAGTGGTCTGCGTCGAGACGCGGCATATGCGAGCGGTGTTGAAGGCGCAGATCAACAAGACGGACCGCAATGATGCGCGCGGCATCGCCCAGATGATGCGGGTGGGGCTTTACCGTCCGGTGCATGTGAAGACGTTACGCAGTCAGAAACTGCGGATGCTGCTAACCCATCGCAAGCTATTGCAGTCCAAGGCCATCGCTATCGAGAACGACTTGCGCGGTGCTTTACGCAACTTCGGTCTCAATGTCGGTATGGTTGGGACAGTGAGGTTCGAGGCCCGCATCAGGAAGCTAGTCGAGGACTTACCTGACCTGGCCGCACTGATCGAACCGCTACTCATTGTTCGACGGACGCTTCGCGAGCAGTTCTGCATCCTGCATCGCCGCCTGCTGACGATCGTCCGGGATGACGAGGTATGCCGGCGTTTGATGACGACCCCGGGTGTCGGCCCCGTGGTGTCGCTGACCTATCGCGCCACTGTCGCCGTTCCAGCTCGCTTCCGCAAATCCAAGTCCGTCGGGGCGGTGTTTGGGCTGACGAGCGCCAAGTATCAATCAGGCGAGGTCGATTGGAGCGGCAAAATATCGCGCTGTGGCGATGAGATGATGCGGACGATGCTCTACGAAGCAGCCCAGAGCATGATGCGTTCAAAAAAATGGTCCTGGCTCAAGGCGTGGGCCATGCAGATCCTCAGGCGCCGCGGGATGAAAAAGGCGATCGTGGCCCTGGCTCGCCGGTTGGCCGTGATCATGCACCGCATCTGGGTTGACGGCACCGAGTTCCGGTGGACCCGGGAGCAAGCCGCGGCAGCAGCATGAAAACCGTTCAGGATCAAACCCGATAGGAGAAAACTAGAGTTCCACCGAGCAGTGGAAAGAAGTCCCTCGCGGGACGATGGATGAGGTGAGTTCGTACTTCCGCTTGCGTCATACTGACGGCAAGGCCGCGGTAAAGATTGTTCCGCCTCGTCCTCGGATCCCATGATGGAAGGGCCTTGGTGCCGATTCCGAAGAGAAGCGCGAGCCCGTGAGAGACATCGATCCTGCAGTGGTGGATAGCCTGAAAGTGCTTGACCCCAACCGGCCGATTAGAGAAGCGGAAGTCTCATTCCGGGGCCGGGAGGACCCCTTTTGACCATTTGTAAGTCGGAAATGGTCCTTGCATGTGCTGTGCTAGTTCGGTTGGGAGCCCGTGAAGGAACCTTCTATCACGCGACCAAATGACTCCGAGCTGAATGAACCCAGTTCCGTGCACACCGATGGCAACCCAAAAAGGTGTTTCTGGAATCGGGTGGCTTGGGTCGGCAGAGGGTGCGAAAGTGATCACACTCAAAAAGGAGCAACAACATGAACTTTCGCATTGTTGGACTACCGGCCAATGAATTCGTCCACCTTTTCGAGCTGTCCGACGCCGATCTCGCGGCCGTAGGCGGGGTGCGCCGCACAGCCGACGGCAATTATCCTTGCCGGGTTAGCCTCACGGACTCACAGGCAGGCGAGAAGCTTTTGCTAGTCAATTACGAACATCATTCAGTCGATTCGCCTTACCGGATGCGGTTTGCGATCTTTGTGCGCGAAGGCGATCAGACCTACGACAAAGTGAATGAAGTTCCCGAACAGCTCCGCAAGCGCATGCTTGCAGTGAGGTCTTTCGACTCCAACGGGATGATGGTCGATCACCGATTGGTTGAGGGGCAACAGGTCGAACCAGTCATCGAAAGGTTGCTGACGCCATTGAATGTTGACTATCTGCATCTCCACTTTGCTTCGCCGGGCTGCTACGCGGCAAAAGTGGTGAGGGCGTAGCCGGTCCGCACAACAAATATGGCTGATGTCGCTGATTGGAACGTTTCAGACATGGCGCGATGTCCGAGTTGAGTCCGCTATGCGAGTAGCAGCGGACTGCCAGTCATCCGGCTCAAAAATCCGTATCTGGCCGCATCAAATCGTCTTGTTGCTGAGGCAACAATCTTGTGGCACCATTTTTGTATTGAAAGGCATCGAAAGCCTGTCCGGGAGGAGCAGCGACCGCAATGACCCGTGAGCAGGGCACCGCGCCCGACGTTCCGCATTTCGAATTCGATCCATTCTCGATCGAATTCTTCGCAGATCCTTTTCCAACTCACGAGAAGCTGCGCGATGCGGGCCCGGTCGTCTATCTCGACAAATGGAGCGTCTATGGTGTGGCGCGGTATGAGCAAGTGCATGCCGTGCTAAACGATCCCCTGACTTTTTGCTCTAGCCGTGGCGTCGGCCTGAGCGACTTTGCCAAGGAGAAGCCGTGGCGACCGCCAAGCCTTATTTTGGAGGCTGACCCGCCGGCGCATACACGAACGCGGGCGGTTCTGAACCAGGTCCTGTCAGCGACCGCGCTGAAGCCGCTCCGCGGCCATTTCACCAGTCTCGCGGAAGCCATGGTGGACGAATTGCTAACACGCGGCAGCTTTGATGCCATCGCCGACCTCGCGGAAGCCTATCCGCTATCGGTCTTTCCAGACGCGATGGGCCTCAAACAGGAGGGACGCGAAAATCTTCTGCCTTACGCTAGTCTGGTGTTCAACGCGTTCGGGCCGCCCAACCAGTTGCGCCAAGAAGCGATCGAGCGCTCGGCGCCGCATCAATCGTATGTGGCCGCGCAGTGCCAGCGTGAGAATCTCGCACCGGACGGATTCGGTGCCTGTATTCACGCTCGCGCCGATGCCGGTGATATCACCCGTGAGGAGGCACCGCTCCTGGTACGTTCGCTGCTTTCGGCTGGGATCGACACGACCGTCAACGGCATCGGAGCTGCAGTCTATTGCCTCGCGCGGTTTCCGGACCAATTGGCGAAGCTGCGCAGTGATCCGTCGCTGTCGCGCAACGCATTCGAGGAAGCCGTCCGTTACGAAAGCCCAGTGCAGACTTTTTTTCGTACCACGACGCGCCCGGTCGAGATCGGCGGTCATACCATCGGTGAAGGTGAAAAGGTATTGATGTTCCTCGGTGCCGCCAACCGCGACCCTCGCCGTTGGGAGAACCCTGACAGCTACGACGTCACCCGTCGCACTTCGGGGCATGTGGGCTACGGTTCCGGCATTCATATGTGCGTCGGGCAGCTGGTCGCGCGGCTTGAAGGCGAGGTGATGATGGGGGCGCTTGCGCGCAAGGTTGGATCGATCGAGATCACTGGACCGGTGAAGCGTCTCTACAACAACACGCTGCGTGGGCTCAAGAGTTTGCCGGTTACAATCAAACGAGCCTGACCGTTCACTTACTCCCAGTCTCCACGGTCTCGTCCAACGTATGGAAAGATCATGTCCGAGTCTGGCACGAAAGCGACATGCCGGGCTGATCTGATGATGTCCGTTCCTCGGGGTAGACCGGAAGTGGCATTTCGGGGCCGTCAGGACCGTTGTTGACCCGAAGCCGACATCTGACTGTGTAGACCTGTGCTGAAAAGGTGCTTAGGCTCGGGTCGAGTGCATCGGGGAGTATTGGCAGTGAAGCGGCGCGAGTTCATCAGGCTTTTTGCTGGTGCGTCGTTCGCAACGCCGCTTGGCGTTCATGCGCAAGTCACGAACAAGACCCCCAAACGGATCGCCTTTCTTCCTGATCTCGTTCCAATAACTCTGGAGGACTGGCGTGTAGACATGCGCGCACTCGGCTGGACCGAAGGACAGGACTTCATCATCATGCCGTCAGGCATTGAACCAGGAAACACCGGTCAAGCTGCGGCCGCCCAACGTGTGATAGCGAACAAGCCTGACCTCATCTTCACCATGACCACCGCCAATGCGCTCGCTTTGCAACGCGCAACAGGGTCAATTCCTATTGTGATGCTGTACTCTGGATACCCGGTCGAGGCTGGCATGGCTGATAGCCTCGCCAAGCCGGGGCGGAATGTGACTGGCAACGCGATCTATGCGGAGACGGGGGTCTGGGGCAAGATGTTGCAACTGCTCCGCGAAGCCAAGCCGGACATCGAGCGCGTCGCCGTCGTGTGGACTTACGTAATACCCGCGTTTCCGAAAGAGGAGATTGATCCCTGCTTCGCTGACCTCAATAGCGCCGCACGCTCGCTTGGCTTGACGCTCCGGATCGTGGAGGTCGCAAATCCGGATCAGGTGCAGGCTGCGCTTGCTGAGATCGGGGAATGGAAACCAGGAGGCCTGCTGCTGACGTCTAGTATCACCGCCGACGCGATGTCGGTCGTGGCACAGTTTGCCGTAGACAAGCGCCTGCCCACGACCATCGACTTCGATTGGACACCCTTTCTCGCGCCACCCCATCCGCTTCTGGCTTACGGACCTGTCTACCGGAAGCTTGTGCGAAACGCGGTAGCTTCGGTCGACAAAATTTTGCGTGGTGCTAGTCCAGCCGACCTGCCGATTGAGCGACCAAGCCGCTTTGAGTTGATCGTCAACCAGAAAACCGCGAAAGCTATCGGCCTCGATCTCCCGGCCGTCCTGATTGCGCAGGCAGCAAAGGTGATCGAATAGCGAGGCTCTTCGTTGCAGTGCACGGGTCCGAAATTGGCACCGAACGGACATGCCGAACCTACTGAGCGATGTCCGTTCCTGGGGTCAGAACGGACCTCCCTGATGCGACCGTCGACTTCCGAAAATGACCCACAACGGACTTGGCCGTACTAGAGCGGGATGGGTCTAGTTTGAATTGATTGGGGATTCCCAAATCGGAAGGCTTCTGATTTAACATGCTGACTGGGCAGGAGGCCAGCATGGATGGGACGAGCCTATTCGGACGACCTTCGTGAGCGGGTGGTGAGGGCTGTCATCAAAGGCGGGCTGTCGCGGCACCAGGCGGCGGCCCAATTTGGAGTGGGCATCAGCACGGCGATCAACTGGGTACAGCGCTTCCACCAGACCGGCAGCGTTAAACCGGATCGGATCGGCGGCTATAGGCCAAAGAAGATTACGGGGCCGCACCGCGAATGGCTGATGCAACGGTGCCGGAAGGATTTTACCGTGCGAGGGCTGGTGGCCGAACTCGCTGAGCGCGGCCTCAAGGTCGATTACCGCACGATGTGGGAGTTCGTCCACGCTGAGAAGCTCAGTTATAAAAAAAGACGCTGATTGCCGCCGAGCAGGACCGTCCCGATGTCGCGCGGCGGCGAGCGCAGTGGACCAAGTATCGGGATCGGATCGATCCCACTCGGCTGGTGTTCATCGATGAGACCTGGACCAAAACCAATATGGCGCCGCTGCGGGGCTGGGCACCGCGCGGTCAACGCATCAAAGCCAAGGTGCCGCACGGCCGCTGGCAGACCATGACCTTCATGGCCGCCTTGCGCCACGATCGCATCACCGCTCCATGGTTCATCGAGGGGCCGATCAACGGCGAAGCCTTTCTTCTCTACATCGAGAAGGTTCTAGTCCCGACCCTGCGGCACGGCGACATCGTCATCATGGACAATCTCGGCTCACACAAGGCCAACGCCGTGCGTCGCGCCATCCGTGCCGCCGGCGCCCGGCTCTTCTACCTGCCGAAATACTCGCCCGACCTGAACCCAATCGAGCAGTTCTTCGCCAAGTTCAAACACTGGCTACGCAAAGCCGCCCAGCGAACAACCGAGGCCGTCTACGATGCCATCGCCCCGATCCTCGACACCGTCTCACCGGCCGAATGCGCCAATTACTTCGCCAACGCCGGATATGACCAAACCTAAACCCATCCCGCTCTAGGCCCGAGCAGTAACGATCCAAAGTGCGCCGGGTAACACGATGCCGTGCGGTCCCTCTTGGCTATGGAAGAAAGATTCGAGGCTCGACCGTACAGCTTCTCGCTGTTCTTCCGACGCATCTAATGTGGCCCGCACCACCGGGCCAACTTGCATGGCAAAATCCGCCGCGTCAGCAGCGCCTTTTGGCCCAGCCAGCTGCATCGCAGGGTCGCTGGGAGTTAGGACGATCTCCTTAAAGCCTGCAGCTTCCAGAATGCGAGAAACGCGGATCGGATCGGCCCATGAGAATTGGCCGGGCTCCTCTGGTCCCGGCGGCGTCATGGGCGGTAACAAGTGACGCACCGCCGCCGCAGCTGCCGTCTGCCATCGATTTTCCTGTGGCGTACGGAAAACCGCCAACGCCAACCTGCCACTTACCTTCATTGCGCTGTGCAGGTTGGTGAAAGTTGCGACTGGGTCAGAGAAAAACATCACGCCAAAACGTGAGAACGCGAGGTCAAAACTGTTCGAAGCGAATGTATGGGTGGATACGTCAGAAAGTGCCACCTCTGCTTGATGGATACCGGCAGCGGCAATCCTCTCCAGCGCTCTTTCCACGGACTGCTTTGAGATGTCAGCACCCAAAACATATCCACTCGGCCCGACACGTGCAGCCAACTCAAGCACCGTTGTGCCGCTTCCACAGCCGATATCAATGACTCTCTCACCAACTTGAGGTGCCGCGATATCCAGAGCCGTTTGCGTCAAGTCGGCAAATAGTCGGTCAATAGGCTCGTGCTGCTTGGACCAAGGATGGGTGGCGGAGCTATTCCAGTATTGCACCTCACGCGCGTTAGGTAATCCATCTGGTTGCATTGCCATTTATCTGTCCCCTCGGTCAGAGAGGTCACAGTACAGGGAAAGGGCGTTCAATTATATCTGCCTGCCGGGAAGTTTTGCCTAGCCAATGCGTACCTTTACGGGCCTTATCGTCGATATCTTCCGCTATTGGCACTTTTCGGACATGGCGCGATTTCCGCTCCGAGTCCGTTTTCGGGGGTATAACGGAAGTCGCATTGAATGGCCGTTAGGACCGCTTTTGACCCACAGCGGACAATCCTATGGTAATCATGCGAGCCATCAAACGGGTGACGGGTGATAAGCCATGTTGGAAACTGACAAGGTGTTCGCCGGCTCGATTCCGGAAAACTACGACCGCTATATGGTGCCGTTGATTTTCGAGCCGTACGCCGCGGATATTGCACGACGCGCAGCGTCCTTGTCGCCAAGCGCCGTTTTGGAAACCGCCGCGGGCAGCGGGGTTGTCACCCGCGCCTTGGCGCCAAGACTGCCCCGGGGCGCAAGCTATATCGTAACCGACCTCAACCAGCCGATGGTCGACTACGCCGCATCGCGACAACCTCCCGACACTCGCATCAAATGGCGCCAAGCGGATGCTCTGGCGCTGCCGTTTGAAAATGCGGCCTTCGATCTCGTTTGTTGCCAGTTCGGCGCGATGTTCTTTCCCGACCGCACATCTGGCTACCGCGAAGCAAGGCGAGTCTTGAAGCCCGGAGGACATTTTTTATTCAACGTATGGGATCGCATCGAGGAGAACGTTTTTGCGGATGATGTGACGAATGCTCTCGCAAAGATTTTTCCGAACGATCCGCCGCGCTTTCTGGCACGCACGCCGCACGGTTACCACGATACGGCCCTGATCCGTAGCGAGCTGGAGGAGGCAGGTTTCTCCCGTGTGGTTATCGAGACGAGAGCCGAACAAAGCCGCGCATCCTCACCGCGCCTTCCTGCCGTTGCCTATTGTCAGGGAACTCTTCTTCGCAACGAAATCGAGGCCAGAGACGCGGGAAAACTGGAAGCTGCAACCGACTACGTCGCATCCGCGATTGCGGACAAACATGGCCGCGGCGAGGTTGCTGCCAAAATTCAGGCACACGTAATCGTGGCTGTCGTCTAAATGTTGGGATATCCCCTTCTGGCACCTTTGAGACATGCCAACGGACGCTTGACATGTCTGCTTACCGGGGAAGACCGGAAGTGGCCGGTGTACGGGCAAAACGACGCGATTGATCCCAAGCGGACAATTGCGCAGTTAGATCGCCGCCTCATCCTCCTTCCAGTATGCTAGTCTAACCTCCTAGGCCCTCGGGGGCGGAAATGAGACGGCGCGATTTCATCAAAGTGGTTGGTGGCGTTGCGGTCACTTGGCCAGTGGCCGCACGAGCGCAACAAGGCGAGCGTATGCGTCGCATCGGCGTGCTGATCGGGGTAGAGAACGATGTCGAAGGACAAGCTCGCCTCGCGGCATTCCGCAAAGGGATGCTCGATTCGGGCTGGAGTGAAGGACGCGATCTACAAATGGACGTTCGTTTTACCGCAGGTAACGCCGATCGGGCTCGAATGTACGCCGCGGAATTGATCAAGTCAGCGCCGGACGTAATCCTCGCCAACACTTCTACCGTGGTGACTGCATTAAAAGAACGGACAACAACAATACCCATTGTGTTTGCGCAGGTAGTGGACCCGGTCAACAGCGGCTTTGTGGACAGCCTTGCGCACCCCGGTGGCAACATAACTGGATTTGTTAGTCTGGATTTTGGCATCGGCGCGAAATGGCTCGAAATTCTCAAACAGATTGCGCCGCGCGTAACCCGGGTGGGCGTACTTCGAGATGCAACGATACCCGGAGGAACTGGCATAATGGGCGCAATACAGGCGGCCACATCGTCTTTCAAAGTCGAGTTGAAAGCATTGGATGTACGCGATGCCGTCATCATTGAACGAGGGCTATCCACTTTCGCACGCGAGCCAAATGGCGGGTTAATCGTGCCCGCTAGTCCAGCTGCTTCGGTTCACCACGAACTGATCGTTCGGCTTGCCGCGCGGTTTCGGATTCCAGCGATCTACCCATACCGCTTTTTTGTAAAGAGTGGTGGTTTGCTCTCCTATGGAATCGATAATCTCGACCTCTGGCAGAAGGCTGCCAGTTACGTGGATCGTATTCTCAAGGGTGCGAACCCAGCTGAGCTGCCAGTTCAAGAACCCACCAAATTCGAGCTGGTGATCAACCTCAAGACCGCCAAGACGCTCGGAATGACCGTCCCAGACAAATTGCTCGCCACAGCCGACGAGGTGATCGAATAGTCTTCGGCATGTCGCCTATTGGCAGATTTTGTTGCAAAAGTCGGTTGAGATGGGCTGCGAACCGTGATTCCGTT
The DNA here is from genome assembly GCA_963735835.1 of uncultured Alphaproteobacteria bacterium. Lineage (GTDB taxonomy): Bacteria > Pseudomonadota > Alphaproteobacteria > Rhizobiales > Xanthobacteraceae > Bradyrhizobium. Next base: position 87,945 of record CAVTNA010000049.1, read on the forward strand.
GTGCTGACGCGAATCTCGGCGAGGTCGATCCATGATGGGCCGTCTGAAGAGTGACCAAGGTCAACTGTTCTACGAGTTTCGTCTTGGCGATGCGGTTCCCGAAGATCATCTGGTGCGGAAGATCGACGCTGCTCTCGATCTTTCCTGGCTTCGCAGCGAACTTGCACCTCATTATTCGTCCCTGGGTCGGCCCTCGATCGATCCGGAGCTGATGATCCGGATGCTGGTCGTGGGGTATGTCTTTGCGATCCGCTCGGAACGACTGATCTGTCGTGAAGTTCAGGTGAACCTCGCTTATCGCTGGTTCTGCAAGCTCGGCATCGAAGATGCCATTCCGGATCATTCGGCGTTCTCGCGTGCCCGGAACGAGCGTTTTCGCGAGGGGGATGTTTTTCGCCGCGTGTTTGAGCGGGTCGTCGAGGCGTGCATTGCGGCCGGTCTGGTTGGTGGCGAAGGCTTTGCAGTCGATGCGAGCCTGATTGCGGCCGACGCCAATAAGCAGCGCTCGATCACAGGTCAGGATTGGCGCAGCGATCGTGATCCAGCGAGGTCAAGCCGCGCGGTGAAGGAGTATCTGGCGACCCTTGATGATGCGGCGTGGGGCGCCGCCAGCGATGTTGTCCCGAAGTTCGTCTCGCCGTCCGATCCCGCGGCGCAGTGGACCGGAGCGCACAAGGGGCCGGCATTCTTTGCTTACTCCGACAACTATCTGATCGACGTGAAGTTCGGCGTCATCGTTGATGTCGAGGCATGCCGCGCCATTCGCCAGGCCGAGGTCGGCGCAGCAAAGACCATGATTGAACGGACCGAAGAGCGCTTTGGTCTCAAGCCAGAGCGGCTTGTCGGAGATACCGCTTACGGGGCGGCTCCGATGCTGAACTGGCTGGTCGAGAAAGGTATCGCGCCACATATCCCTGTGTTCGATAAATCGAAGCGGGATGATGGCACCTTCTCGCGCAGCGACTTTCGATATGACCCGACCGGCGACGTCTACCACTGCCCGGGCGGAAAGCGGCTTGGAACGAGCGGCACCGTGCACGAGGGCAAGACGCTTCTGTATCGCGCAAGCAAGCTCGACTGCGACGTTTGCCCACTCAAACCGCAATGCTGCCCAAAGGAACCATCGCGCAAGATCCCGCGCGATATCCATGAGCACGCCCGAGACGTTGCCCGGTCGTTCGCTGGCACCGAGGGCTTCGAGCAGTCGCGACATGAGCGCAAGAAGATCGAGATGCGGTTCGCGCACTTGAAGCGTATCCTGAAGCTCGGTCGGCTTCGACTGCGTGGTCCACGAGGCGCTCAGGACGAGTTTGTTCTGGCGGCCATTGCCCAGAACCTACGGCGACTTGCATCGCTGGTCGCGCGACCGCCACCCGCTCAGGCTCTGTGCATTGCGTAGCGTAAAAGTTGCGTAGATAGCGTCGGGTCGCGGGACTAACCCCGTCGCCCCAAGTGAAACGGCCGAACGACATCATCGGTCACAGCCGACTTTTGGCAACAAAATCGACCCAGAACGGACATTGCGGGCTTTGGTCCCTTCGGCAGAGCCCCTTAAATTTTTTGAGTGTTCTGACGCATAGATCCGCGATATTGCTGTTAGAGCAGAATGCAGCGAGGCAGAATACCGTGACAAGTTTTGCTCCAGTTTCAGGGCTGATCGGCGGGGTTCTCATTGGCCTTGCTGCGATCATTCTGATGCTCACCATCGGGCGCATCGCCGGTGTGTGCGGTATAGTCGTGAACGCCATGACCACCACCGACGTGATGGGCAGGTTATGGCGTTTGGCCTTCATCTTGGGATTGCCGCTGGGTGCGCTCCTGGTCACGGCGTTTGGTCTGAAAGACTGGAGCAGCGTTACTTTCCCGGCGGCCGACGACCGTCATCGCTGGATTGATCGTAGGTGTGGGAGCGACTGTTGGATCTGGTGCACCAGCGGTCACGGCATTTGCGGCCTGGCCCGGTTTTCAATGCGCTCCGCTCGTTGCCACAGTAACTTTGGAATGCGCCCCTAATGGTGGACAGTTTTAGGCGGCGGTTTTGACAGTTCGCTGGGCGTGGCGATCCTCGTATTGCGCGGGGCTAAGATAGCCGAGCGCGGAGTGGAGTTTGCGGGTGTTGTAGACCTGATCGATGAAGCGTGGAAGGTCAGCCGTAACGTCCTCGAAAGTTTCGTAGGCCATCAGATACACGGCTTCAACCTTGAGAGTCTTCATGAAGCTTTCGGCTTTGGCGTTATCGTATGGATTGCCGCGGCGGCTCATGGAACCTACGAATCCGTGCTCTCGCAAGACAGCGCGATAGGTTTCTGAAGCGTATTGCGACCCACGGTCGGAATGATGCACGCAGCCCCGCGGGGGATTGCGGGCGCTGATGGCGGTCTTGAGCGCAGCAGCAGCCAGCCGCGCATCGATCGAGCGGCTGATGGCGTAACCTACGACCCGACGGGACCACGCATCGAGGGTGACAGCCACGTACACGAAGCTGGTCGTGATGGCGACATAGGTGATGTCAGCCACCCAAAGCTGGTTGGGACCATCCAATGTCATGGTCGTCGCTAGGTTGGGGCAGATCGGATCGTTGTGATCGCTGTCTGTCGTCGCGATGAACCGCCTGCGCGGCTTCGGATTGAGCGCATGTTCGCGCATCAGCCGGCGGACCTTCTTGGCGTTCACCACAAGGCCACGATGACGAAGCTCAGCGTCAACACGCCGATAGCCATAAGTTTCGAACTCGTCGCAAATCGACTTCATCTGCGCAACGATGGTCGCATCGTCCGTGCCTGTGTTGGGCCTATCGTAAAAAGTCGAGCGCGCAATTCCCATTAGCCGGCATCCTTCTGCGATGGAGACGCCGGCGGGCCTGCAATGACGGATGTAGTCGCGTTTCGCGGCCGCGGTGCGTTTTTCAACGCCCCCTTTAAAAATTCGATTTCCAGAGCCTGGCGACCAACCATGCGCTCCAACGCCACGATCTTGGTTTCGTATTCATGCAGCAGGTCAGCAGCCAGAGCATCCGCGTCCAAGCCGCCGGCTTCATACTTCTCAATCCAGACGCGGATCAGCTGGCGCGAGAGATCATGCCGCTTGGCGAGCCCATAAAGGGTCTCCCCAGCAATGTACTCCTGCACCACCTGCCGCTTGAACTCGACGCTGTGCGAACGCTGCTGTCTGGCCATGGCTTTCATCCTTCGAAAGCCCAGAACACCCTGTCAAATCACTAACTGCAACCTGTCCGGCTCCAGGGGGCGCACTCCACTTTCATGGCCACTGGCGCGGCAACCGTTTTCGTTATCCGTCACTTGATCTAGGTATTCGACATGTCCATGGTTTTCTCGCTTTTGGCTGGCGTCATATTTGGTGCCGGGCTTACCCTCTCCGACATGGTCAATCCGGCGCGCGTTTCCAATTTCCTGGATTTCGCGGGTAGTTGGGATCCAACCTTGATGTTTGTGATGGTCGGAGGTCTTGCCGTTACGACGCTGGGCTACAAACTCATTTTTCGCCGTAGCTCTCCTGTGGTTGACGAGAAATTTCACCTGCCAACTCAGCGACAGATTGACCTTCCGCTTGTCGGCGGCGCGGCGCTGTTTGGCGTGGGGTGGGGTCTTGCAGGTATCTGCCCCGGCCCCGCACTTACTGATCTTGTGACATTAGAACCCAAAGTCTTCGCATTTGTCGCAGCCATGTTGGTTGGAATGCTTGGAGCGAGTGTCTGGCGAGTAGGAGGATGTCTGCGATGAAAGCCGTGCGTTAATCGTAGGCTTACGGAGTTACTCGAGCTGAATTGTGCAGATCGTACTGACGGCAAAGGTCGGTCGGTCGCTATTCAGAAATGGGACGAACGGACACGCCGAGGCGGAAAACAATGTCTGCTATCGGGGGTGGAACGGACCTCGCGGGCACGAGCGCCGACTTCCGAAAATGACCCACAGCGGACGTCTTACTCCGTCCGTTCGGTGGTGCTATATTGTCTGAAGGCCATCCGTCGGAGGCCGAATGCGACGACGCGACTTCGTTGCCTTCCTCGCAAGTGTTGCTGCAGGTTGGATTCCCGCGCGCGCCCAGCAGGGCCGCAAGCGCCGAATAGGCGTCCTTATAGGGCTAGCGGCAGGCGACCCGCAGGGGCGCGTAGTATTCTAAGCGTTCCAAGAGGCCCTTAGCGCTTCTGGCTGGAGGGACGGACAAAACCTTCAAATCGACGTTCGGGCAGCTACTGATCTCGAAGCTCTGCAGTCACGTGCGTCCGAATTGATAGGCTCGGGTTGCAACCTGTCCTGACTTACACGACCCCTGCGACCAACGCGGTCCATCGGGCAACGCATAGCGTGCCGATCGTATTCGTCGCTGTTTCCGATCCGATCGGGACCGGCTTCGTCGAGAGCTTTTCTCATCCCGGCGGGAATGTCACCGGCTTCACCAATTTCGAGCCCACCATGGGTGGTAAGTGGGTGGAGTTGATCCGCGAAATCGCACCTGCGGTACAACGGGTGGCAATGTTGTTTAATCCGGCGACCGCCAACGCCGGGGCGAGTGGCGGTGTGTATTTGCAGTCGATGAAGAACGCAGCCAGCGTCCTGGGCGTAGAGCTGATCGTGAGTTCAGTTAGCGAGCCAGCCGAAATTGATGGCGCGTTTGCGGCTGAGCCGAGCATCCCGGCGCCGGTGTCATTGTGATGCCGGATGTCTTCACTGCTGCGAACCAAGAGCGCATCATAGCGCAGGCAGCACGGTTTCACGTTCCCACGGTTTATCCGCTTTCGCATTTTGTCGCCGTGGGCGGTCTGATGTCCTACGGGATCGACTATACGGACCAGTTCCGGCTCGCGGGGTCACACGCCGATCGCATTTTGCGAGGCGCAAAAACCTGCCGATTTGCCCGTTCAACAACCGACGAAGTTTGAGCTCGCGATCAACCGCAAGACGGCGAAAGAGCTTGGGTTGACGATTTCGCAACTCTATCCCGCCCGCAACTGCTGATACCGTGATCGACTAAGCTCCTGTTCCGCTTCTGGCACTTTTCGGACTTGCCGAGGCGGCCTGAGGATGTCTGCTTCTGGGGTAGAGCCGACATGCCGCAAGCGCGGCCGCGACGTCCGAATGGACCCTTCTGAGCATCGGCTGGGCATTGCGGTGGAGCCTCCGATAGCGGGTATCCGCCCCTATCAGGCACTCATGTGAGCCGATAGGATGCCGTCTCCTGAACTTGGGGCGAGCATGCGGCGACGCGGAATTGGTTGGCCTTGTGGGCGGTGCGGCGGTGTGGCCGCTCGCAGCGAAGGCGCAACCGAAATTGCCCGTCATAGAGGTGTCTTGGCCTTGGCCCGTCCCCGAATTTCGTGGAACTGCGGAACGGCTTGGCGGAAGGTGGTTTTGTCGAGGGCCGTGACTATACCTTTGAATACCGCTCGGCTCAGTCGGCGCAGTACCAACAGGATCAGATCGCGGCGCAGATCGCCGACTTGCTGCACAGCGGGGTCGCTTTGATCACGACGGGCTCATTGCCTCAGGCATTGGCTGCCAAGGCTTCCACAAATACTGTTCCGATCATTTTTCAGACCGGAGCCGACCCCGTCGCGGCGAGGTCGGATTCCGCTCCGCCAACAATCCCGGCGGAAACCTCACTGGCGTCTCTATTCTAAACACTGCGGTGAGGAAACCAACTCCAAATTCTGCACGAGTTGGCTTCAAAAGCGACCTCATTCGCCCACTTCGTTAATCCGACCAACAAGTTCGACGCGGACGCTGAAACCGGAGAACTGGCAGGCTGCGGCGCGTGAGCTTGGCGCCCGGTTGATGGTACAGAATATTACCAATGCCGCGGAAATAGATGACGCTTTCACGACGTTGGTCCGCGAGGGCGTCGAGGGGGTGGTCGTCGGCGGCGACGCAGTATTCGTTAATAACCAGCACGAACTCGTATCGCTCGCCGCCCGTCATAAGATGCCTTCGATCTATCAGTCCCGCGACTTTGTTGCGATTCAAGCATGGGTGAGCTGGTTGGATGCGCTATAGCGACGGCAATCGCATCTGTGGCGTCTATGCGGCACGTATATTGAAAGGTGAGAAGCCAGCTGATCTGCCGGTGCAGCAGATCACAAAAACCGAACTGGCGATAAATCTCAAGACGGCAAAGCGCTCAACCTCACAGTGCCGCCTACGTTGCTCATCCGCGCCGACGAGGTTATCGAATGAAGCGACGCGAGTTCATCGCGCTTATCGGCGGTGCGGCGGGGTGGCCGCTTGCGGCGCGGGCGCAGCCCGCCATGCCGGTGATCGGCTTCAGCAGTACTTCGCCTCAGGGTATCGCGGTCCGACTGCGCGCGTTCGCTCAAGGGCTGAAAGAGGAAGGATATATCGAGGGCCAGAACGTGACGATCGAATATCGCTGGGCGGAAGACCATGACGATCGGCTGCCGGCGCTCGCGGCCGATTTGGTTCACCGTCCGGTGACCGTGATTGCGGCGGGCGGTAGTCCTTCGTCGGTGGCGGCAAAGGCGGCGACTGCCACAATTCCGATCGTGTTCGAGACAGCCAGCGACCCGGTCGTGCTTGGGCTCGTAGCAAGCCTAAATCGGCCGGGCGGAAACTTGACGGGCGTGACCAATTTGAACGTCGAGGTAGGGGCAAAAAAGCTGGAACTGCTGCGCGAATTGCGGTTCGACGGCCGGGTTCGAAACTTACCACGGCGGAGCTCCTCGAATTCTATAGCGGCAAGATCGCGAAATGGTGGATGCCGGACGATGTTCTTTTCGTCGAGGAACTGCTGCATGGGGCCACTGGCAAGCTCTTGAAGACAAAGCTCCGCGAGCTGTACGGAAATTACCAGCTTCCGACGGTCGATCAGGCCAAGACCGGTTGAACTTCGCAAAGCTACCTGCCTCCGCAGGCCGGTCTCTTCGACGGGTATCCAAAATCAATCAACGGACCTCAGCTCGCCAGCGCCGCATGTCCGTTCTAACGTCAGGAGCAGACCTCCTCAGGCGACACGCTCAAGTCCTTTCAGTGCCAACAGGCGCCGTTGCATGCTTGGCGCGGAATGGAAGGAGGCCGCCAACTGAGGCGGCCTACTTACCGGATGATCGAAATATTATCGAAATCGCCGACCGGTCTGTATGGGTCCGCGCCGCCGCACAAACCTTCATTTGCACGCCCAAAGTATTCTGGCGGCCGGACCGCAATTGGTTGACTAGATTTCCGCTGAATACCGCATTTTGTGGCGTTATCTTCGGCGTATTTAAGCATCCTAAATTCGGCCTGCTCGTATGTCCTAATCCGCTGGCAGGTTTCCTCCGGCGGCGCATTCCGTTCCACCTTGAATAGCTTGCCGTGATCCTCTGCCTCCTTGCGTAGGGAGGCGAACTCTTTAGCGCAGGTATCGCGGTCGATCTGGCTGGGCGGTGACATGTCCTGCGCCAAAGCTGGACTAGTGACAGCCGCAGCAGCAATGGCCATCGGCACTAGCATGAAGCGGAAAATCATGGCGGGTTCACCCGACAACTGACCATCCCGGCGATCTTGATACTCCAAATCAGGCCACTGCGAAAAATCAAATTAGGCCACTAGGGGCCGAAACAGGCCAGTACCGCCAGTACCATCGGAACAGATTGGCAATCCCAGAACCTCTCCCGAACGCCGCGCGGCCTATGCCGACCGAATGTCCGTTCGGGGTCAAAAACGGAAGTCGGCCCGCCTGAACGGCATATCTGCTTCACCCCCAGAAACGGACATTGCCCGCCAGACGCTACATGTCCGAAAAGTACCAGAAGGCGACTGCTCGCAGCCTGCCGAGCTAGCTCTTACCGTTGTTCGGGCTCCCCCTCTAAGCTAGATTTCAGACGCGACAGGGGGTGGGGAGTTTTCCGATGACGGAACACCTGATTCGACCAGAACGCTTGGCTGAAGCGCATTGGATATAATGGACCGCTGGAGCCAACGCTGGGCGTTTTGCATGACCTTATCTTTACTCACGCGCATTCAATTGCGTATGAGTTACTGGAACTTCATGCTGGGGCGGACGCCAAAGCTGGACCTGCAGAGCCCTCAACGCAAGATGATCTCAGGCGGCCGCGGCGGCTATTGCTTGGAGCAGAACATGTTGTTCCGGGAGGGACTGCGGTCGCTCGGCTACAAGATTACCAGTCTGCAAGGCAGAGTTCGCGGCCTGGCCATCGACGCCCCGCGCCCGGCCGACACATGTTGTTGCAGGTCGACTTGCCTGAAGGACCGTACTTGGCTGACGTAGGTTTGGAATTTGGCACCGACTTCAGCTTTGCTTCTGAAGCCCGGTGTCGAACATAATATGCCGCACGAACCGATGCGCTTCATTGAAGTCGGTGGCGAACTCACATTGCAAGCGAAGTTGCGGGATACTTGGGAGCACATTTATCGTGTTATCTCGTGAATCTGGCGATACGACGGCGAGTATGAAATTACGAACTGGTACACGGGAACGCACCCTGATGCACCTTACCAGAGCAACATCATAGCTGCGAAACCCGGTCCCAACAGGACGCGGATTACGATGTTCAATTCACGATTAACTGTGCGACACGCCAAGTAGGCGAAGTTCGAACCACGACTGTTGAAGGACGAGGCCGAATTCAGATCGGTATTGCGCGAAGAGTTTGGCCTGAACATGTCGGACGATGAGGTGCGAACCTGTATGTTGGTGATGGAACGGAAAGGTCAAAAAGGAGCGCCGCATCCGTTTTTTGCATGATCCGGTACCAACGACAGATGTCCGTTCCGGGTCAAAAACGGTCTCGCGGCCCCGAAACGCCACTTCCGGTCATCCCCGATCAACGGACATCGCTGGACCGACTCCGCGAGCGGAAAGCTCACCTATCTTGGAAGCACGCCGACCGAGAAGCAGCCCCGCGGTTTCAGTATCGATCCGACCGGCCGCTTCGTAGTCGTCTCCGGCGAGCTGTCAGACAAGTTCTCTTCCTACGCGATCGACGCCGAGACAGGCGCGCTGAAGCCGATCGGACGCTACCCGACAGGCAAGGGCGCGAACTGGGTCGAAATCGTCGCCTTCGACTAGGACCCTAAAGCACGTCGGTCGCGAGCGTGGTTGAAGACATTGCTCATCGCCCCGAGACGGGCGTGCCGGGTACTTAACGGGGAATGTCGGCATCGGGTCCAAACCGGAAGCGGCCGAGCGAATTGCAGCTCGGCAAATATTAGGAGCTAGAGTGGCCCGAGGTTTCGGCCAGGCTCTTTTCGCTTGAAAACGGCGAAGAGGAGTTTTTCACGGCGTTCGGAGCAGACCCGCCTTGCTCGCGATCGCAGCCCCACAACGGCATCTCGACCAACCTACCGCACTGCATTAAGCTCTCATCTCCCTCAGTACGGAAGCGATCAGGCCGGGGAAAAGACAATGCACGCGCTTTCAATCGCCGAGGCTCAGGAAATCGACACGAGTGTCGTTCCCGACATCCACGCTTATCTGGCTGGATTGCGTACAAACGGGCCGATCGCCCGCAGCAAAATGGGGCTCATTGTCGCGCTTCGCCATCAGCATCTCGATCTGATCACGCGCGATATCACGCGCCAGATCGAGACAGAAGGGAAGTTGATACAGGGCATAATCTCGGGTCCCATCTTCGACTTCATTAAATCTAGCATGCTATTTTCCAACGGCGACGTCCATTTGCGCCGCCGCGCGCCAGTGTCCCGTACCTTTGCTTTCAAGTTAATGGACGCCATGAGACCGAAGGCGGCGGCGCTAGCGACCGAGCTTGTCCAGGCGCGCATCGGCCCCGGACCGATCGATTTTGTCATGAGATCGCCGCACAGGTCCCCGCCCGCATCATCGCGGACATTCTTGGCATTCCCCGCAGCGACCTCCCAGTCTTCATGCAATGGATCGCCGATACAGCTGAAGCGCTCGGCTTCATCAATCTTGACCGTCGTGATGAGATCGAGAAGAGCCTTGTGGCGTTCAACGACTATGTTGCGGCGCTACTGGCTGACCGGCGCGCTACGCCCCGAGAAGATTTTCTGTCGCAATATGTCGAAACAACTGTGCAGGATGGAGAATTGTCCAAGGACGAGATCCGCACCCAGATCGTCGGGCTCGATCCAGCGGGCTCCAGACGACCCGCGGCTCATTGTGTATGACGCTTGCTCATCTCCTCCAACATGTGGATCAATGGCGCGCTCTTCCGTGCCGATCCCGATGGTCTCAAGCGCGCGGCGGTGGACGAAGGATTGCGTTTCGATCCGGTGATC
>CAVTNA010000050.1:0-6159 GCA_963735835.1 uncultured Alphaproteobacteria bacterium
GAGGAAGGAAAATCCCGATGAAACTGTATTATTCGCCCGGAGCCTGTTCGCTTTCGCCCCATATCGCGCTGTTGGAAGCCGGTCTGCCCTACGATCTGGTCAAGGTCGATCTGCGGGCCAAGAAACTTGAGAACGGCGACGACTACCTGAAGGTCAATCCCAAGGGCCAGGTGCCGGCGCTCGCGCTGGACAATGGCGAATTGGCGACCGAAGGCCCGGTCATCGTCCAGATGATCGCCGACAAGGCGCCGGGCAAGAATCTCGCCCCCGCCCGCGACAGCGCCGAGCGCTACAAGCTGCAGGAATGGCTCAACTACATCACGGGCGAACTGCACAAGAACTTCGGCCCGATGTTCTCACCGGTGCTGGCCGACGACGCCAAGGCCTTCTTCAAGGACCGGGTGATGGGCAAGTTTAGATATCTCGATGGCCAGCTCGCCGGCCGCGACTATTTGATGGGCAAGCAGTTCACCGTCGCCGACGGCTATCTGTTCACGATGCTGTGCTGGGCCGACCGGATGAAGTTCGATCTTTCCGCGATGCCGAACCTTCTGGCCTACAAGGCCCGCGTCGGCGCGCGTCCGAAGGTGCAGGAAGCCCTGACAAAAGAAGGCCTGATGAAGGCCGCGTGAGCTTGCTGCCGATATCGATATGGCAAGGGGCCGGATCGATGATCCGGCCCTTTTTGTTGTCCCGTCATTCCGGGGCGATGCGAAGCATCGAAGGAGGGAATCCCGGGAATTTCCCGATGTGCAATTGCACACGCCCGGAGCAATCTAGCAACGGGGAATTGGCACCCCACATATTGGTTGGACCTCCAGCCTCGGAAAAAATCGATGTCCCGCAATTGGCCGCTTGCTCATATCCTGCTGCTGGGCAGCCTGGTCGCACCGGTGAGCGCATATGCGCAGCTCACGCCGCCGGCGGGATCGGCAGGCGCGGGCAATTCGGCGATCAGTGGCGTGCCATTCGGTCCCGCCAATCCCAGCGTGCTCAGCGACCCCAGCGGCATCGGCAATGCGTCGAGGATCCCGCCGGTTGGTACAAACTCGCCGCCGCCGCCGGTCGTCTACGGACCCATCGTTTCATCACCGTCACGCGTGGTCGCGCCCTATGCGGGCGCGTCACAGCGCATCATCAGCCCATATCGGGTTGAGTGAAGGAAGCCGCCGGTCCGCCGCCACGGCCGACCACAGGTCAGCAATTTTACCGGGATTTGCCGGGGCTGCTAGCGCGGTTGACCTATCAGTGGGGCGGAAGCTCGATTGAGCGGAGGATTTCGTTTGTAGCGATGCGCCGCCGTGCGACCCGACGTCTTAACGGATTGACCGATACGAAGTGGTCGTCACGGGGACGCCGGTGTATCCTGCCCTCATGCCAGCCTTCATCTGCACGGCCTGCGGAACGCAGTATCCGCCCTCCGAGGCTCCGCCCGGTGCGTGTCCGATCTGCACCGACGAGCGGCAGTTCGTCCCGGCCTCGGGCCAGTCCTGGACCACGCTGGAGGGGCTACGGAACGCGCACAGCAACAAGTTCCGCCACCTCGCGACGGGACTTACGACCATCGAGACCACCCCGGCGTTCGGCATCGGGCAGCGCGCGATCCTTGCGCGCACGCCGGCCGGCAATGTGCTGTGGGACTGCATCGCCCTGATCGACGACGCCACAGTCGATCTGCTGAAGGGCCTGGGCGGCGTCGCGGCGATCGCGATCTCCCACCCGCACTACTACACCACGATGGTGGAGTGGAGCCGCGCGCTCGGGGGAGTGCCGATCCACCTGCACGCGGCTGATCGTCAGTGGGTGATGCGGGCGGACCCCGCGGTGCAGTTCTGGGAGGGGGACACCAAGCCAATCGGGCCGGGCCTCACGCTGGTTCGGCTGGGAGGACACTTCGACGGCGGCACCGTCCTGCACTGGGCGGACTGGAGCGAAGGTCGCGGCGTACTGCTCTCGGGCGACATCCTCCAGGTGGTTCCGAGCGGGCACGTCAGCTTTATGTGGTCCTACCCGAACCTGATCCCGCTCTCCGCCGCCAAGGTTCGGCGCATGGCGGAGATCCTGGAGCCATTCGCATTCGACGCGGTCTACGGCGCGTTTTCGGGCCGGGGGCAGATCGACGCAAACGGCAAGCAGGTGGTCGCGGCGTCGGTCGCGCGCTACATCGCGCGGATCAGCGAGACATAGTCGGACTCCGATACTAGTTCGGTCTAGAGGCGGGTTCCACGAACACGGCCTCAGCGACTCTGCGCATTGTCACGTGGGCGTTGGCAGCATGAGAATTCTGCCACGCCCGAAGGATTTTTCCGGAGTGGCCCTTTTTGGACACGCCGGTCGCTCTCGACTCAGGCCATCGCCGTCCGCGGCATCAATAATGCGAGCATAATTGCTATGACTCCGCGCCATCGCGTTTCGCGGCCGCCAGCACCCGATCCACCATTTCAGGCGCGAGACCGAGATAGTTGCCGGGCGAGGTCAGACGCTCGATGGCGGCGCGGTCGAGGCGCGTGGACACGCGCGGGTCCGCCGACAGCGCATCAGCGAGCGTCATGCCTTTCTCGCTGGCGAGCCGGCAGGCGTCGTAGACCACGTCATGCGCCTGTTGCCGGCCGATGTCGGGCGCAAGCCCCATCATGACGGCCTCGGCGACGATCAGGCCGCGGCTGATGCCGAGATTGTCAGCCATCTGCCTCTCGTCGACGATCAGGCCGGCCAGCGCGAATTTCGCCTGGTGCAGCGCGCCGGCGGTCAGCACGAAGCTTTCCGGAATGGCCATCCACTCGGCATGCCATGGCCCGGTGGCGCGCTCGAAATCCTGCACCATCGCATCCAGCATCAGGCCGGCGTGCTGGCGCACGGCTTTCGAGGCCGCCAGCATCAGTTCCGACGAGATCGGATTGCGCTTCTGCGGCATGGTCGAGGACGCGCCGCGTCCCTTCACGAAGGGCTCTAGACCTCGGCGAATTCCGTCGAGGCCATGATCATGATGTCGAGTGCGATCTTGCCGAGCGAGCCGGTCGACCAGCGCGAGAAAATTCACGGCCTCCGCGAGCCCGTCGCGCGCGACGTGCCAGGTGGAGACGGGAATGCCGAGGCCGAGCTCCTCGCAGAACGCCTGCTGGACTTCAAGTCCCTTGTCGCCGAGCGAGGCCAGCGTGCCGGCGGCGCCCGCGAACTGGCCGACCAGGACGCGCGGCTTCAATTGCTCGAGGCGCTCGGCGTGGCGGTCGAACATCGCGAGCCAGATCGCCGTCTTGTAGCCGAAGGTCACCGGCAGCGCCTGCTGCAGGTGGGTGCGGCCCGCCATCGGCGTGTCGCGGTAGCGCCGGGACAGATCGGCGAGGATGCCGCGCAAGCCTGCGATATCCGCTTCGATGATCTTGAGGCCCTCGCGCAGCTGCAGGATGACGGCGGTGTCCATGATGTCCTGCGTGGTCGCGCCCCAATGGACGTAGCGGCCGGCCTCGCCGCATTGCTTCACCATCTGGTGGACCAGCGGCAGGATCGGATAGCCGACGACATCGGTCTCGCGGCGCAACAGATCGAAATCGAGCGCGGAGACGTCGGTACGTTCGGCGATTTCCTCGGCGGCCTCCGCCGGGATCACGCCGCAGCGCGCCTCGGCCCTGGCCAGCGCGATCTCGACCTGGGCATAGCGGGAGATCAGGCTGAAGTCCGAAAACACCTCGCGCATCGCAGGCGTGCCGAAGGCGTCGCGGAACAGGATGGAGTCGAGAACGGTGGTGGAGGTCGGAAAGGCGGGCATGGGGTTTCCTCAAAATGTAAACGCGGCGATTTCCTCACGCGGCAAGAGCGCGCAGCGGACTTGCGAGGGAGTGACGGCCGGCGCGTTCATGGATGGCGGGCCTTGACGAGGATTGTGGTTAGCCTTGCACGGTTGCGCCTGCCGGTCCAACTCGAGGCTAAATACCTGCTTGCGCATCATCCAGTTCGATTTCAAGCATTGGAGATAGGCATGTGTCCGCATTCTCGCGGCGCGATGCGCCCGGGTTATGCAAGAACCTTGTCCCTCCGATACAGAGGGCGCAGGGAATGCCGGACGCTCGGCGCGTCCGCAGCCGCGCGTGAAGTGTAGTAAACACGCGCGTTAGTCACCACGGTCACACCGGAAACGTCCGACATTCCCCGCGCAATGGTTTTAACGGTTTCCTTCGAGCTCTTGTGTCCGCAAAATCTGCCAGAATGTGCGAACGGGCGGCTCTGACCAGCCGCCCGTCGCTGGATCTGAGCCCGTTCGTGCTCAAAGGCCGCAAGAGCCTGACGGGGAGCGTGGGACAGATCCGGTGTCTTCCTCAACCCGAACAGTTGCATGGGCTTAGAGCCCGGACCGAGCAAGGAAGGGAGCTGGATGATGGCACAAAATGGTTCGGTTGTCGCCGGTATCGATATCGCCAAGGACAAGGTCGGATGTGAGCATTCGCGCGCTGTCTCAACGGCAAACGTTCGCAAGCACCGCGGAGGGACGTCGGCAGTTGATCACTTGGCTTCGCAAGCACAAGGTGACCAAGGCGGTGATGGAGGCAAGCGGAGGATATGAGCGCGAATGGGCCGAGGCGCTGCGCGAGAAGGATATCGAGGTGCGTGATCGTCGATCCCAAGCGGGTGCGCCACTTCGCCCAGTCGGCTGGGCGACTGGCCAAGAATGATGTCGATCGATGCGGACATGATCGCCTGGTTTGCCGAGACATTCGGCGAGGCTCCAGGCCAGGCCCACGATGCTACGCGCGAGACGCTTCGACAGTTGGTGACATGCTCGCCAGGGCATTGCTCGACATCAGGACCGGGCTGAGCAACAGGGGCGAGCATGATGAGCCGGAGACCGGTGCAAAAAAGCCATGCGGCGACTGTTGAAGGCCATAGCCGTCGAGCTTGCCAAGCTCGAGGCGGCGATCGCCGCCATGATCAAGGCCACGCCTCATTTTGCCGAGCGCGCCGAGATCATCGAGAGCGTGCCGGGGCTTGCCGGCACAACCGTCTGCAGGCCTCATCGCAGCCATGCCGGAATTGGGTCAGGTGAGCAACGAGGCCATCTCCGCCTTGCTCGGCGTCGCGCCTTACGATGATGATAGCGGCAAACGGCGGGGCGAGCGCCAGATCAAAGGGGGACGCCGCAAGGTCCGCAATCTGTTCTACATGGCGTGCCTGGGTGCCGCGACCCGGCACAACCCGGTACTCAAGACGTTCTATCGCCACCTGATCGCCAAGGGAAAAAAGGCAAAGGTCGCCCTGGTCGCCTGCATGCGCAAGCTGATCGTCATTCTCAACATCATGATCGCCCGCGGCGAGAAATGGGACGCCAATCGCTACGCGGTGGATTAACGAGCGCGGCAGAATACAGTTGCTCCCCGGTGACCGGGCTTTCTTGCCACCGTCGCTTGCGAAATATTCCGCCAAGCTTGACGCCAGCGTCGGGGCGTCAGGACCACACGACTTCGCCGTCCGCTTCAAGCGCCATCGTCTTTTGGCACCATCCGCGTCCACCGCATCCCGCTTCAACGTCCGTGACGTGCGCAACGCCCCCTCTTTCGGAACAGGACGGCGGAAGTTTTAGACTGATTTGGATTTCGGAAAAACAGAAATATTTTTGCAGAATGGGCTGGACAGGGAAATGGCGGACCAGGCGACTGATTTGCCCGACGGGCAAATCATCACCCCGGGCGCTGGCTGTTTTGACCAATAGGGGCCTGGTTTGGATTGTATGGTGGAAATCGCAAGTGGCCGGGGCTCTCGTTACTTTCGAGCCAGGCGCGCGGACCGCATGGCATACCCACCCGCTCGGCCAGACATTGATCGTGACGTCCGGCTTGGGTTGGGCTCAACAGGAGGGTGGCCCGGTCCAGGAAATCCGACCCGGTGACGTGGTGTGTGGTTTCCCCCGAATGAGAAGCACTGGCATGGCGCATCGCCTGCCACCGCAATGAGCCATATCGCCATTCAGGAGAAGCAGAACGGAAGCCCGGTGACATGGATGGAACATGTCAGTGATGAGCAATATCGAAAGTGAGGCCGCCTCGGTTGGCGGCCGCTTTCCCGTCGCCTATTGGCGGCACTTTCCGGACATGCCGAACCAGTCGCCTCATGTCTGTTGTTGGGGGAAGAACGGACCTACCACAGATCCGCGCCGAGGTCCGAGTTTGA
>CAVTNA010000051.1:0-128190 GCA_963735835.1 uncultured Alphaproteobacteria bacterium
CGCCTCTTCGATGGTGCCGACCATGTAGAAGGCCGCTTCCGGCAGATCGTCGTGCTTGCCGTCGCAACAGTCCCCTGGAAACCCTTGATGGTGTCTTCCAGTTCGACGTACTTGCCGGGCGAGCCGGTGAAGACTTCGGCTACGTGGAACGGCTGGGACAGGAATCGCTGGATCTTGCGGGCGCGGGCCACGGCCAGTCTTGTCCTCTTCGGACAATTCGTCCATGCCGAGAATGGCGATGATGTCCTGCAGGTCCTTGTAGCTCTGCAGAACCTACTGCACCGACGCGCGGTCTGGTAGTGCTCGTCGCCGACGACGTGCGGGGATCGAGCATGCGCGAGGTGGAGTCGAGCGGGTCGACGGCCGGATAGATGCCGAGCTCGGCGATATCGCGCGGCACAGCACGGTGGTGGCGTCCAGGTGCGCGAACGTGGTGGCCGGCGCCGGGTCGGTCAAGTCGTCGGCCGGCACGTAGATGGCCTGCACCGAGGTGATCGAGCCCTTCTTGGTGGTGGTGATGCGCTCCTGCAGCGCGCCCATGTCGGTGGCGAGCGTCGGCTGATAACCGACGGCCGAAGGAATACGGCCGAGCAGCGCCGACACTTCGGAACCTGCCTGGGTGAAACGGAAGATGTTGTCGATGAAGAACAGCACGTCCTGACCTTCTGATCGCGGAAGTATTCGGCGACGGTGAGGCCGGAGAGGCGCGACGCGGGCACGGGCGCCCGGCGGCTCGTTCATCTGGCCGTACACCAGCGCGCCTTTGAGCCTTCGCCGCCGCCCTTCTCGTTGACGCCTGATTCGATCAACTCGTGATAGAGGTCGTTGCCTTCGCGGGTGCGCTCGCCGACGCCGGCGAACACCGAGTAGCCGCCGTGCTCCTTGGCGATGTTGTTGATCAGTTCCTGATCAGCACGGTCTTGCCGACACCGGCGCCGCCGAACAGGCCGATCTTGCCGCCCTTGGCGTAAGGCGCCAGCAGATCGACGACCTTGATGCCGGTGATGAGAATTTCCGCTTCGGTCGACTGGTCGGTGTAGGTCGGCGCTTCCTGGTGGATCGCGCGCTATGTCCTCAGCCTTGATCGGACCCATTTCATCGACCGGCTCGCCGATCACGTTCATGATGCGACCGAGCGTGCCGGCACCGACCGGCACCGTGATCGGGCTGCCGGTGTCGATGACTTCCTGGCCGCGGACCAGACCCTCGGTGGAGTCCATGGCGATGGTGCGCACCGTGGATTCGCCGAGATGCTGGGCGACTTCGAGCACCAGACGGTTGCCGCCGTTCTTGGTCTCGATCGCGTTGAGAATGGCCGGCAGGTGGCCCTCGAACTGCACGTCGACGACGGCGCCGATGACTTGCGTGATGCGTCCGGTCTGGTTGGCGGGTGTAGCCATGAAATCTCTCTCCTTCGAATTCTCAATCTCAAACGACCGTCGAGGCCGTCACATCGCCTCGGCGCCGGAGATGATCTCGATCAGCTCCTTGGTGATCATTGCCTGGCGGGTCCGGTTGTAGATCAGGGTCTGCTTGCGGATCATGTCGCCGGCGTTGCGGGTGGCGTTGTCCATCGCGCTCATCTGCGCGCCGTAGAACGAGGCGTTGTTTTCCAAAGCGCGCGGAAGATCTGCACCGCGAGATTGCGCGGCAACAACCCGGTCAAAATCTCGTCTTCTTCCGGCTCATATTCGTAGGCCGTCGCCGGGCCGGCATTGTCGGCGGGGGCTTCCACGACCAGCGGAATGATCTGCTGCGCGGTCGGCACCTGCGCGATCACCGATTTGAAGCGCGAAAAGAACAGCGTGCAGACGTCGAACTCGCCGGCCTCGAAGCGCGCGATGATCTTCCTGGCGATGTCTTCGGCGTTGACGAGGCTGAGCTGACGCACCGAACGCAGCTCGATATTTTCGACGATCTGCTTTTCGAAGGTGCGGCGCAGCTGCTCGAACCCCTTGCGGCCGACACAGAAGAATTTGACCTCTTTGCCCTGGTTCATCAGCGTCAGCGCGTGCTCGCGGGCCAGCCGCACGATCGACGAATTGAATGCGCCACACAGGCCGCGCTCGCCGGTGCAGACCAGGAGCAGATGCACCTGATCCTTGCCGGTACCGGCAAGCAGCACCGGCGCGCCGGGTGAGCCCGCGGCTGCGGCTCGCGATGTTGGAGATGCACCGCGTCCATTTTTTCCGCATAGGGCCGCGCCGCTTCGGCGGCGCTCTGCGCGCGGCGCAGTTTTGAGGCCGCGACCATCTGCATGGCCTTGGTGATCTTCTGCGTCGCCTTGGTGGAGGCGATGCGGACCCGCATGTCTTTCAAGCTGGCCATTGCGGCTGACTTATCCTCTAGCTCGACCCGTTCCCTCGCCCCCTTGCGGGGTAGGGAGCGGGTTAGGCAAATGTCCTGGCGTAACCCTCGACCACCGTCTTCAGCTTGGCGGCGGTGTCGTCAGAGAGGTCGCGGCTGTCGCGGATGGTGTTGAGGATATCGACATTCTTGCCGCGCACCAGCGTCAGCAGGCCATCCTCGAAGGCGCGCACCTTGGCGACCGGAAGCGGATCGAGATAGCCGTTGACGCCGGCATAGATCACCACGACCTGCTCTTCCATCTTCAGCGGCGAGAACTGCGGCTGCTTCAGGAGTTCGGTCAGGCGCGAGCCGCGGTTGAGCAGGCGCTGCGTCGAGGCGTCGAGATCGGAACCGAACTGCGCGAACGCCGCCATTTCGCGGTACTGCGCGAGCTCGCCCTTGATCTTGCCGGCGACCTTCTTCATCGCCTTGGTCTGCGCCGACGATCCGACGCGCGACACCGACAGGCCGACGTTCACGGCGGGGCGAATGCCCTGGAAGAACAGATCGGTCTCGAGGAAGATCTGGCCGTCGGTAATCGAGATCACGTTGGTCGGGATATAGGCCGACACGTCGTTGGCCTGGGTTTCGATCACCGGCAGCGCCGTCAGCGAACCGGAGCCATGTTCGTCGTTCAGCTTGGCGGCGCGCTCGAGCAGGCGTGAATGCAGATAGAACACGTCGCCGGGATAGGCCTCGCGGCCCGGCGGACGGCGCAGCAAGCAGCGACATCTGGCGATAGGCGACGGCCTGCTTCGACAGATCGTCATAGATGATGACGGCGTGCATGCCGTTGTCGCGGAAATATTCGCCCATGGTGCAGCCGGTGAACGGCGCGATGTACTGCATCGGCGCCGGATCGGAGGCGGTGGCCGCGACGATGATCGAATATTCCAGCGCGCCCTGCTCTTCCAGCACCTTCACGAACTGGGCAACCGTCGAACGCTTCTGGCCGATCGCGACATAGACGCAATACAGCTTGATCTTCTCGTCGCCGGTGGCGTTGAGCGGCTTCTGGTTCAGGATGGCGTCGAGCGCGATCGCGGTCTTGCCGGTCTGGCGGTCGCCGATGATCAGTTCGCGCTGGCCGCGGCCGATCGGGATCAGCGCATCGATCGCCTTCAGGCCGGTCGCCATCGGCTCGTTGACCGATTTGCGCGGAATGATGCCGGGCGCCTTGACGTCGACGCGCATCCGCTTGTCGGCCTGGATCGGGCCCTTGCCGTCGATCGGATTGCCGAGCGCGTCGACGACGCGGCCGAGCAGGCCCTTGCCGACGGGGGTGTCGACGATGGCGCGGGTGCGCTTGACGGTCTGGCCTTCCTTGATCTCGCGGTCGGCGCCGAAGATCACGATGCCGACGTTGTCGGTTTCCAGGTTCAGCGCCATGCCGCGGGTGCCGTTCTCGAACTCGACCATCTCGCCGGCCTGGACGTTGTCCAGCCCGTAGACGCGGGCGATGCCGTCGCCGACGGACAGCACCTGTCCGACCTCGGAAACTTCGGCCTCCTGGCCGAAATTCTTGATCTGATCCTTGAGGATCGCGGAAATTTCCGCGGCGCGGATGTCCATCAGCCTGCCTCTTTCATCGCGTGCTTGATCGAATTGAGTTTGGTGCGAAGCGAACTATCCACCATGCGGCTGCCGAGCTTGACCACAAGGCCGCCGATGATCGAGGGATCGACTTTCACGTTGAGCGCGACGTCCTTGCCCGTCACCGACTTCAGCGCGGTCTTCAGGGCGTCGAGATTCTTGTCGCTGAGCGTTTCGGCGACGGTGACGTCCGCGGTCGCCTCGCCCTTGAATTTGGCCACCAGCGCGCGGAACGCGCGGATCACGTCGCTGACCGCAAACAGCCGGCGGTTGGCGGTGAGAACTTTCAGGAAATTCGCGGAAATGCCGGAAATACCGGCCTTGTCGAGCACCGCGGCCAGCGCCTTCGACTGCGCCTCCGCCGCGAAAACCGGGCTGCGGACCAGGCGCTTCAGGTCGGCGCTGTCGGCCAGCATGGCATCGAATCGATCGAGATCGGCCTTGACCGCGTCGATGGACTTTTCATCGCGCGCCAGTTCGAACAAGGCCGTTGCGTAACGGCCGGACACTCCCGAAACGGACGGATCTTCAGCAGCCACGGGCGCGCTCTTTTTGCTGTCAAATTCGCAAGGGAAAAATCGTCGCCACGATGCGGCGCCTGGCGATCCAAGCCCTTGGAATTCAAGCGGGACTTCGATTTTCGACCGGCACGGGCTTGTACCAGGATCGTTAAAATCGCGGCTTTGCTAACATAGCGAGAGCGCAGGTGCAACATGACCGCCGCGACTGGCGCTACCTTGTCGCATCTGCTCGTCCCGTGATCGGACAGGACGCGAATTTTCCTGCGCTTGCGGCGGCGCAAATTGACCTGATTTGTCCTGGCAGCGCCGACGCTTTTGCCGAATCGACCGCCGGATTTTGTTCCACCACCGGACACATGGCTGCATGAGCCATTCGCGGGGAACGCCGCCGTCGCCGGACCATTCCAAGAACCGCATTACTTGGCCAAATCTCGTCTTCTCAGACGAAGACTTCGCTCGTCAGTATTTCTAAGTAATAAATGGTTAAACAATTTATTAATCTCGTTATTACGGAACATTTTTACGATTATCTGAATTCGGTCACAAGATATTTCAGCGAGAGATAAACAGGTATTACTGCCCCGTTTCTGCCTCATTAGCCCACCAAACGGCGCCCACAGCCAAACGGGACGGGGGTTCCACTTGTCACATATGTGGCAATACTATCTTGAGGGTACTGATATATGCTGAAACTCAAAAACCTGGCACTGGGAAATGTAACCCAGTCGCGCACGGCGCTAGCTCTTTGTCGCCGCAACTCTCCTGGTCGGCGGAAGCGTCACCGAAGCCTCGGCCAAATCCACGGCATCATGACGGTCATCGTCACTCCCATCATGCCAGCGGCTCTCCCACCGGCTCCTGGCGCGACGCCAACGCCGCGATCGCCCCGTCGTCGGGCTCCGGGCGCAGTTTTTCGGGGATGGCCTCCTACTACGGCAATGAATCCGGCAGCAGGACCGCCTCGGGCCAGCGCTTCAATCAGAACGCCCTGACCGCGGCCCACCGTTCGCTGCCGTTCGGCACCAAGCTCAGGGTGACCCATGGCGGCCGCAGCGTCGTCGTCACCATCAATGACCGCGGCCCGTTCATCCGCGGCCGGGTTCTCGATCTTTCGACCGCCGCGGCGCGCGCGGTCGGCCTGACCGGCGCCGGCGTGGGCCGGGTGACCGCCGAGGTCATTTCCTAGCGGCGTTTGAACGCCTCACCGATCCTTCAAACCCGGTAAGCGTTGCGTCGCGTATCGGCCGCAGCACCGCTGCACGCCGAAAATCGGCCTGCCGTCGCAAATGACGGCAGGCTTTTTATTGAGCGACGGGCGTCCCAATTCGTCATGCCCGGGCGACGAGCAGCAATCCAAGGATTGCCCGCTGCGAAATTGCGCATCTGAGGTCTGGTGCCAGGGCACCATCCCGGAATGACGGCCTTCTCTACAAAAAGCTCTGCGGATCGACGTCGATTTCGAGCTTGAGATTGCCCTTGGTCTTCGGACCCGCGGCGAGCCATTCGCGCAAATATTCCGACAGATCGACATTGCGCGGCGATTTCACCAATAGCCGGAAGCGATAGCGGCCCTTGATCACCGCCAGCGGCGCTTCGGCGGGTCCCAATACCTGAATCCGCGGGTCGATCGGCGCGATCGCGGCCAGCTTGCGCGCAAAGCCTTCCGCGGTCGGGCCGGTCGCCCGCGGAAATGATCAGGCTCGCCAGCCGCCCGAACGGCGGATAGCCGGTGCGCTCGCGCGCCTCGATCTCGCTGGCATAAAACGCCTCGCGGTCGCACGCCACCAGCGCCTTCATCACGGGGTGTTCGGGCTGATGGGTCTGCAAGATACCCGACGCCGCGGCCCTGATCGCGCCCGGCGCGCCCGATCACCTGGTTGAGCAGTTGAAAGGTACGCTCGGCGGCGCGCGGATCGCCATTGCCGAGGCCCAGATCGGCATCGACCACGCCGACCAGATTGAGCCGCGGGAAATTGTGGCCCTTGGCCACCAGCTGGGTGCCGATGATGATATCGACGCGGCCTTCCGCGATCTCGTTCAATTCGCTGCGCATGCTCTCGATCGAGGTGATCAGGTCGCTCGACAGCACCATGGTGCGCGCATCCGGAAACAATTGCGCGGCTTCCTCCTGCAGCCGTTCGACGCCAGGACCGACCGCGACCAGCGATTCCTCGGCCTGACAATGCGGGCAGATGACGCGGACGCGGCATCGAGAAGCCGCAGTGATGGCAGACCAGCCGCTGGCGAAACCGGTGATCGACCAGCCAGGCGTCGCAGATGGTGCAGGCAAAGCGATGCCCGCAGGCGCGGCACAGGGTCAGCGGCGCGTAGCCGCGGCGGTTCAGGAACAACAGCGCCTGCTCGCGCCGCTCGATCGCGATCCCGATCTCTTCGGCCAGCCGCGGCGAGATGAAGCGGCCGCGGGGCGGGCCCTCGCGCCGCAGATCGATCGCCTCGATATGCGGCATGTGCTGGCCGCCGAACCGCGACGGCAGCACCACGCGCTGGTAGCGGCCCTTGCGGGCGTTGACTTCGGTTTCGACCGACGGCGTCGCCGAGGCCAGCACGATCGGAATCTTGGCGATATGCGCGCGCACCACCGCCATGTCGCGGGCGTGATAATGCGCGCCCTCGTCCTGCTTGTAGGCCTGGTCGTGCTCTTCATCGACGACGATCAGCCCGAGATTGGCATAGGGCAGAAACAGCGCCGAGCGCGCGCCCACCACCACGGGCGCTTCGCCCGCCGAGATCGCGGCCCAGTTGCGCTGCCGGGTGCGCGGCGTCAGTTCGGAATGCCATTCCAGCGGCCGCACCCCGAAACGCCGGGCGAAGCGATCGAGAAACTGTCCGGTCAGCGCGATCTCCGGCATCAGGATCAGCGACTGCCTGCCGCGGCGGATCATTTCGGCGATCGCCTCGAAATAGACTTCGGTCTTGCCCGAACCGGTGACGCCATCGAGCAGGGCGACGTGAAAGCTGCCATTCGCAGCCAGCGCGCGCATCGCATCCACGGCGGTGCGCTGCTGCCCGCGAAAAGTCGGGCGCCGCGAACGACGGATCGGGCGCCGGCGGCGGCAGCGCGCGCGGCATGGCTTCCGTCGTCAGCGTGCCTTCATCGACGAGGCCATCGACCACGCCGGCGCTGACGCCGGCTTCCTTCGCGGCTTCGGATTTGCCGTGCAGCAGACCGTCCGACAGCACCTCGATCAGCCGCCGCCGCGCCGGGGTCAGGCGCCGGGGCACCTCGCCGATCAGGCGCACGCCCATCCGCACCCGCTCCGGGCCGAGATGTTCGCCCATCCGCAGCGTCATCCGCAGCACCATGCCGCGCGCCGACAGCGTGTAGTTGGCGACCCAATCGACGAGAGCGCGCAGTTCCTCCTTCAGCGGCGGCACGTCGAGCTTTTCGCCGACGTCCTTCAGGCGGTTGTGCAGCCGCGGATCGGGATTGGCGTTCTCCGCCCACACCACCGCGACCACCTCGCGCGGGCCGAGCGGCACGCAGACCACATCGCCGGGCTTGAGCTCCATGCCGCGCGGCACCCGATAGGAATAGTTCTGATTGAGCGCGACCGGCACCAGCACATCGACGACGCGCGTCGATGAGGCGGATGACGTGCTGGCGCGCGTGGAATGGTCCATCGGAGAATCAGGCTCGAAGGCGGAAGGCCGCGCTAACTTAAGGACCGCGGACGCGGGCGGGGCCAGTGTCCGCACCGCCGCCGCCAGGCAAGTTAGCGAACGGTAAACGAAAGAGGTGCGATATAATCGCCAGGAATCACCGCGCCCAGAACGGCCTCAGAGACCAGCCGATGGCCAAACCAGCTCCCGCAGTCCAGCCCGTCGAACTCGACTGCGCCGACGACGGCATCGCGCTGCAGATGACGCGCTGGCTGTCGCATCTGCGCAGCGAACGAAGGCTGTCGCCGAAGACGCTGGAGGCCTATGCCCGCGACCTCCGCCAGTGTCCTTGAATTTCTGGCCGAGCATTGGGGCGCGCGGGTGACGCTTGCGCGCTTTGCCGCGCTTGAGGCCAGCGACGTCAGGGCTTTCATGGCGATGCGGCGCGCCGATGCGATATCGGCGGGCGCTCGCTGATGCGGACGCTGGCAGGCTTGCGCTCGTTCGGTCGCTTTCTCGAACGGGAAGGCAAGGGCAAGGTCGGGGCGTCTCTCGGCGATCCGCGCGCCCAAGGTCGGCAAGAGCCTGCCGAAGCCGATTCCGATGGCGGCGGCGAAACGTTTTGCCGATGCCGACGAGCGCGCCGGCGAGGCCCGCGACCCCTGGATCTGGGCGCGCGACGCCGCCGTGATGGCGCTGTTGTACGGCTCGGGCCTGCGCATCTCCGAGGCGCTCGGCTTGAGGCGCCGCGACGTGCCGTTGCCCGGCGCAGGCGACGTGCTCATCGTCACCGGCAAGGGCAACAAGACCCGCATGGTGCCGGTGCTGCAGAACGTGCTGGCGCTGATTCAGGACTATGTCGGCGATGTGTCCGCATCCGTTGCCCGCCGAGGGGCCGATCTTCGTCGGCGCGCGCGGTGGCCCGCTCAAGTCCCCGAATCATTCAGCTCACCATGGAACGGCTGCGCGGCGCGCTCGGCCTGCCCGACAGTGCGACGCCGCATGCGCTGCGGCATTCCTTCGCGACCCATCTGCTCGAGTCGCGGCGGCGACCTGCGCGCGATCCAGGAACTGCTCGGCCACGCGTCGCTCTCGACCACGCAGATCTATACCGGCATCGACAGCGAGCGGCTGCTGGAGGTCTACCGCACGGCGCATCCCCGCGCCTGAGATCGTCAAGGTTTCAACCCTGACACGTTACCGTCACATCCGCTTGCCTCTTGCGCAGGCGGCGCTGTTCGGTCAATCGTGAGCTGATCGAGCAGGGAGGAGAATCATGAGCGCACATGAAAGCATGGAGCATGCCGAGCACGCCGAGCACGCTTCCGGCGAGAACAGGAAGATCGCGCTGCTGATCGCCGTGATCGCGCTGTTTCTTGCGTTGTCGGAGACGCTCGGCAAGGGCGCCCAGACCGAATCGATCAGCAAGAACGTCGAGGCGTCGAACCTGTGGGCGTTCTTTCAGGCCAAGAGCATCCGCCGCACGGTGGTGCAGACCGCGTCCGACCAGGCCAGACTGAGCCTCGGCCTGATCGGTGACGATGCCGCCAAGGCGGCGCTGCAAAAGCAGATCGACGACTGGCAGAAGACCGCGGCGCGCTATCGCTCCGAGCCGGAAACCGGCGAAGGCACCGAGCAATTGTCCGAACGCGCCAAGCATGCCGAGGAGGAGCGCGACCTGGCGATGGCGAAGTATCATCACTTCGAGCTCGCTTCCGCCGCATTCCAGATCGGCATCGTGCTGGCGTCGGCGACCATCATCACCGGCATGATCGCGCTGGCCTGGATCTCCGGCCTGCTGGCGCTGGCCGGTATCGCATTCACCGCGCTCGGCCTGTTCGCGCCGCATCTGTTGCATCTGCACTAGTTGGTCTTTCACCTCTCCCGAAGGGATAGTCGCAATCAATGGCGCATCTGCGCGGTTCACCGCGCTTCGCGCACGCTCTTGCGGAAGCGCTGGATCAGCCGCAGCGTGCGCGACGACCAGCCGTTGCCGTTGCCGCGCAGGTGCGTCCTTGATTCGCAACTTGATGGGGTCGACCAGCGCGTGCGCTTTGGCCCGCAAGCTCAATGACAAACTCATAGAGCGTTTCGAACCAGTCCATCTCCAGCAGTTTGTCGGCCGCGTCACGTCGAAGATGAAGGCGGCGACGCCGACGCCGAGGAATTTTGCGAAGATGATGGTGAGGATGGCGCTGATCCAGTACTCATGGGTGAGCAGCCAGAGGCCGACCAGCTTCAGCGGAAACAGCGGAATCACCGGCACGATGAATACGATCAGCGTCATCGCCGGCGACAGCGTATCGACGCGTTCGGCGAGCCATTGCTTGAAGGCGCGCAGCGGAATCAGCGCCACGAACCACGCCACGATCGGCTCGAGGTGATCCCACAGCCAGGCCTCGATCAGGAAGATGACCGCAAGCAGAACCCAGATCGGTTGAAGAAGGCGGCGTATCATCGCATGTTGTTCCCGTCTGGCGGCCACCGGACGTTGATCACATATGGATCGCGCGCTTGCCGACTGCAAGCGCGGCTTCCTTGATGGCTTCCGAACGGGTCGGGTGGGCGTGACAGGTGCGCGCCAGATCCTCGGCGGAACCACCAAATTCCATCAATACGGCCGCTTCGTGGATCATTTCGCCGGCTTCGCGGCCGACAATGTGGACGCCGAGCACCCGATCGGTCTTCGCATCTGCGAGAATCTTCACGAACCCTTCGGTGGTCTGGTTGACCTTGGAGCGGCCATTGGCGGTAAACGGGAATTTGCCGACGGTGTAGGCCACGCCGGCCTGCTTCAGCTCTTCCTCGGTCTTGCCGACCGCCGACACTTCCGGCGTGGTATACACAACGCCTGGGATAACGTCGTAGTTCACATGCCCGGCCTGGCCGGCGAGAATTTCTGCGCACCGCGACGCCTTCGTCCTCGGCCTTGTGCGCGAGCATCGGCCCGGCGACGACGTCGCCGATGGCGTAGACGCCCTTCACGCTGGTCGCGAAATGCGCGTCGATCTGTACGCGGCCGCGATTGTCGAGCGCGACGCCGGCTTCCTTCAGGCCGAGGCCCTCGGTGTAGGGAACGCGGCCGATCGCCACCAGCACCACGTCGGCTTCCAGCGTTTCCGGCTTGCCGCCGGCGGCCGGCTCGATCTGCGCGACGAGCTTCTTGCCCGAGGTGTCGACGCCGGTGACCTTGGCGCCGAGCTTGAACGCAAAGCCCTGCTTTTCGAGGATGCGCTGGAATTGCTTCGCCACTTCGCCGTCCATGCCGGGCAGGATGCGATCGAGAAATTCGACCACCGTGACCTGCGCGCCGAGCCGATGCCACACCGAGCCGAGTTCAAGCCCGATCACGCCGGCGCCGACGATCAATAAGCTCTCGAGGCACCTTGTCGAGCGACAGCGCGCCGGTCGACGACACGATGCGCTTCTCGTCGATCTCGATGCCCTTCAGCCGCGCGACATCGGAGCCGGTGGCGATGACGATGTTCTTGGTCTCGACGATCTGCGTCTTGCCGTCGCCGCCCGACACCTCGACCTTGCCGGTGCCGAGTATCTTGCCCTTGCCGTTGATGACGTCGATCTTGTTCTTCTTCATCAGGAACTCGACGCCCTTGACGTTGCCGTCGATGCCCTGCTGCTTGAAATTCATCATCGAGGGCAGATCGAGCTTCGGCGCGGAGACGCTGACACCCATTTTCGCAAAGGAATGCCCGGCCTCCTCGAACATCTCGGATGCATGCAGCAGCGCCTTCGACGGCATGCACCCGATATTGAGGCAGGTGCCGCCGAGCGTTGCGTTCTTCTCGACCACGGCGACCTTCATGCCGAGTTGCGCCGCGCGCACCGCGCAGACATATCCGCCCGGACCGGTGCCGATGACAACGAGATCGTAAGTGGCCATGATTGAAGTCCTGTAGCTGAACGTGACGGGTTAGCGCCCGCCCGACACATCAAGGATGGCGCTGGTCACGTAGGAGGCGTCGTCCGACATCAGCCAGACGATGGCGTTGGCGATTTCGTCCGCGGTGCCGACGCGCTTCATCGGCACCATGTGACTGAGCCGGTGGGCGCGGTCGGGCTCGCCGCCGCTGGCGTGAATTTCGGTATCGATCAGCCCGGGCCGGATCGCCGCGACGCGAATGCCCTCGCCGGCGACTTCGTGCCGAGTCCGATGGTGAAGGAATCGATCGCGCCCTTCGACGCCGCGTAATCGACATAGGTATTGGGCGACCCGAGTTTTGCGGCAACCGACGACAGATTGACGATGACGCCGCCCTTGCCGCCATGGCGCGTCGACATCCGCTTTACCGCTTCGCGCGCGCACAGAATGCTGCCGGTGACGTTGACGGCCATCATGCGCTGGATGCGCTCGGCGGACATCTCGTCGACGCGCGACGTCGGCCCGACGATGCCCGCATTGTTGATGAGCGCGCCGAGCGTTCCGAACTCGTCGGCGGCCTTGAACAGCGCCAGGATATCGCTCTCGCTGCCGACATCGCACTTCACCGCGATCGCCTTGCCGTTCTTGCCTTCGATGGCGGAGACCACGTTGTGCGCCGCGGCTTCATTGCTGGCGTAGCCGACGCAAACCCGAAAACCGCGCGCTGCGGCGGCGATCGCGGTGGCGCGACCGATGCCGCGGCTTCCGCCGGTGATGATTACAACCTTGTCGGTCAAAGCTTCTCCCCAAATCCGGATGAACTCTACTGGAAAAGCCGCACCAGCATCGCGACCAGTGCAAAGATTGAAACGGACCATACCAGGGTGCGCGCGAACGGAATCTGGATATAATAAAGCGGCACGAAGAGCACGCGCGCGACCAGCCATACTTCCGCGCCGAGCGCACCCATGCCGCCGTTCCTGCCGGTCACGACCAGCGCAAGCGCAAGCGCGGCAAAAATCGGAAAGGTCTCCAGCAGGTTGCGAAATGCGCGATCGGCTCTCCCGGCAAATACTCCCTGCAGCACCCTCGCTTCATCGCGGGGGCCGGCCTTGTAACCGGCGCCCATCTCGACCGTGGAGGAAATCGATTGCAGAAACAGTTGCGATAGCAACAACAAGACACTCAAGCCGAGCATAACGATTTCGGTCGGCAACGGCTGCATTATTTCCCCTCGGTCAGATGCTTGGCTGGCGATGCCGCCGTTGAACATACGTCAAGATACGAAACGGTCACAGATCCAGCACCAGCCGCGCCGGATCCTCCAGGCTCTCCTTGACGCGCACCAGGAACGTCACCGCTTCCTTGCCGTCGATGACGCGGTGATCGTAGGACAGCGCCAGATACATCATCGGGCGGATCTCGACCTTGCCGCCGATCGCGACCGGGCGATCCTGAATCTTGTGCATGCCGAGAATGGCGGACTGCGGCGCGTTCAGGATCGGCGTCGACATCAGCGAACCATAGATGCCGCCATTGGTGATGGTGAAGGTGCCGCCCTGCATCTCGTCGATCTTGAGCTGGCCGTCGCGCGCGCGACGGCC
This sequence comes from uncultured Alphaproteobacteria bacterium, assembly GCA_963735835.1. GTDB lineage: Bacteria > Pseudomonadota > Alphaproteobacteria > Rhizobiales > Xanthobacteraceae > Bradyrhizobium. Next base: position 13,569 of record CAVTNA010000051.1, read on the forward strand.
GAAATCGGCGATGCTCTTTTCGATCTCGGCGATCGACTTGTGGTCGCAGTCGCGCACCACCGGCACCACCAGGCCCTTGTCGGTGCCGACGGCGACGCCGATGTGATAATAATTCTTGTAGATCAGGTCGGTGCCGTCGATCTCGGCGTTGACAGCCGGAATGTCCTTCAGCGCCTGCACGCAGGCCTTGGTGAAGAAGCCCATGAAGCCCAGCTTGCTGCCGTGCTTCTTCTCGAACACGTCCTTGTACTGGGCCCGCATCGCCATGATGTGGCTCATGTCGACCTCGTTGAAGGTCGTCAGCATCGCGGCGGTGTTTTGAACGTCCTTCAGGCGGCGCGCGATGGTCTGGCGCAGCCGCGTCATCTTCACGCGCTCTTCGCGCGCGGCATCGTCGGCGGGCGACGGAGCGCGAACCTGCACCGCGGCGGCGGGCTGATTGACCGGCGTCGGCGCCGACGCCGCCTTCTCGATCGCGGCGAGCATGTCGCCCTTGGTCACGCGGCCATCCTTGCCGGAGCCCGGGACGGTGGCGGCGTCGATGCCGCTTTCGGCGGATATCTTGCGCACCGAAGGCGCCAGCGGCGCGTCGGCCGGCGGAGCCTTCGGGCGGCAGCGGCGGCGGCAGGAGGTGAAGGCGGAGCGGCCGGGCCGCCTTGGCGGGCGCAGCGGCCGGCCTGGCGCCCGCCGCACCTTCGTTGATCTGTCCGAGCAACGCGCCGACCGCGACCGTTTCGCCGTCCTTGGCGACGATTTCGCCGAGCGTGCCGGCCGACGGCGCCGGGACTTCGATGGTGACCTTGTCGGTCTCGAGCTCGACCAGCGGCTCATCCACCGCGACGGCATCGCCGGCCTTCTTGAACCAGCGGCCGATGGTGGCCTCGGTCACGGATTCGCCGAGCGTCGGAACACGAATTTCAGTCATTGTTTGCTTCCTCGAATATCCTCTCTGGTCATCGTCCGCGAAGGCGGACGATCCAGCAATCCGTGACGATCCTGATTGAAGCGGCGGCGCGGATTACTGGATGCCCCGCTTTCGCGGGGCATGACGAACTGCAGATTCTTAATTCAGCGCCTCGTCCAGCAGCGCCTTGAGCTGCGCCAGGTGCTTCGACATCAAACCGGTCGCGGTCGCCGCGGCCGCGGCGCGGCCGGCGTAACGCGGACGCCTGTTCGGCGCGTTGATCTGGTTCAGCACCCATTCGAGATAGGGCTCGATGAAATGCCACGCGCCCATGTTGCGCGGCTCTTCCTGGCACCAGACCAGTTCGGCATTCTTGAAGCGTCCGAGTTCCTGCACCAGCGCCTTCAGCGGCACCGGATAGAGCTGCTCGACGCGCATGATGTAGACGTCGTCGATGCCGCGCTTTTCGCGCTCGTCGTAGAGGTCGTAATAGACCTTGCCCGAGCACAGCACGACGCGGCGGATCTTGTCGTCCGGCACCAGCTTGATCTTTTCGTCCGGCAGCATCACCGCGTCATCGTAGAGAATGCGGTGGAACGTGGTGTTCGCGCCCAGTTCATCGAGCCTCGAGACCGCGCGCTTGTGCCGCAGCAGCGACTTCGGCGTCATCAGGATCAGGGGCTTGCGGATCTCGCGATGCAATTGCCGCCGCAGCACATGGAAGAAATTGGCGGGCGTGGTGGCGTAGACCACCTGCATGTTGTCTTCGGCGCACATCTGCAGGAAGCGCTCGAGCCGCGCGGAAGAATGCTCCGGTCCCTGCCCCTCATAGCCGTGCGGCAGCATGCAGACGAGGCCCGACATGCGCAGCCATTTGCGTTCGCCCGACGAGATGAACTGGTCGAACAGCACCTGCGCGCCGTTGGCGAAGTCGCCGAACTGCGCTTCCCAGATCGCCAGCGCCTTCGGCTCCGCGAGCGAGTAGCCGTATTCGAAGCCGAGCACGGCTTCTTCCGAAAGCAGCGAGTTGATGACTTCGTAGTGGCCCTGGTCGCCGCCGAGATGATTGAACGGCGTATAGCGGCTCTCGTCTTCCTGATCGATCAGCACCGAATGCCGTTGCGAGAAGGTGCCGCGCTCGCTGTCCTGTCCCGACAGCCGGACGTGATGGCCTTCCTGCAGCAGCGTGCAGAACGCCAGCGCCTCGCCGGTCGCCCAGTCGATCCCGACGCCGCTGTCGATCGCCTTGGCCCGGTTTTCCAGGAACCGCTGCACGGTGCGGTGAACCCGGAAGCCGTCGGGCACCTTGGTGATCTTGCGGCCGATATCCCTGAGCACCGCGACATCGACGCCGGTGACGCCGCGGCGCGCGTCCTCTTCCTGATCCGCCGACTTGAAGCCGGCCCATTTGCCGTCGAGCCAGTCCGCCTTGTTGGGCTTGTAGCCCGAGCCGGCCTCGAGTTCGGCATCGAGCCGCGCGCGCCAGTCGGCCTTGGCCTTCTCGACTTCGCCTTCGGTCATCACGCCTTCGGCGATCAGCCGCCTGGAATAGATCTCCAGCGTGGACGGATGCGACGGCGATCTTCTTGTACATCACCGGCTGGGTGAACGCCGGCTCGTCGCCTTCGTTGTGGCCGTGCCTGCGATAGCAGAACATGTCGATGACGACCGGCTTGTGGAATTTCTGCCGGAATTCGATCGCGACCTTGGCCGCGAACACCACGGCTTCCGGATCGTCGCCGTTCACATGGAAGATCGGCGCGTCGATCATCTTCGCCACATCGGACGGATAGGGCGAGGAGCGCGAATAGCGCGGATAGGTGGTGAAGCCGATCTGGTTGTTGACGATGAAATGCAGCGAACCGCCGGTGCGGTAGCCTTTCAGGTCGGACAGGCCGAAGCATTCCGCCACCACGCCCTGTCCGGCGAACGCGGCATCGCCATGCATCAACAGCGGCAGCACCGAGATGCGCTGGTCCGGCGGATCGCCATGCTGATCCTGCTTGGCGCGCACCTTGCCGAGCACCACGGGATCGACGATCTCCAGATGCGACGGATTGGCCGTCAGCGAAAGATGGATCCGGTTGTTGTCGAACTCGCGGTCCGACGACGCGCCGAGATGATATTTGACGTCGCCGGAGCCCTCGACCGCGTCGGGATTGGCCGAGCCGCCCTTGAATTCATGAAACAGCGCGCGATGCGGCTTGCCCATCACCTGCGTCAGCACGTTGAGGCGGCCGCGATGCGGCATGCCGACCACGATTTCCTTCACGCCGAGATTGCCGCCGCGCTTGATGATCTGTTCGAGCGCCGGGATCAGCGATTCGGCGCCGTCGAGGCCGAACCGCTTGGTGCCGGTGAATTTGAGATCGCAGAATTTCTCGAAGCCTTCGGCCTCGACCAGCTTCATCAGGATGGCGCGCCGGCCCTCGCGGGTGAAACTGATTTCCTTGTCCGGTCCCTCGATGCGCTCCTGGATCCAGGCCTTTCTGCGCGGCGTTGGTGATGTGCATGAACTCGACGCCGAGCGTCTGGCAGTAGGTGCGTTCGCAGATCGCGACGATTTCCCGCAAGCGTGGCGTATTCCAGGCCGAGCACATGATCGAGGAAGATCTTGCGGTCGAAATCGCCCTCCACGAAGCCGTAGGAGCGCGGATCGAGCTCCTCGCGATCGCGCGGCGGCTCGATCCCGAGCGGATCGAGCTTGGCGTGGAAATGGCCGCGCATGCGGTAGGCGCGGATCAGCATCAGGGCGCGCACGGAATCGCGCGTCGCCTGATGGACGTCGGCCGCGGTCAGTTCGGCTCCCTTGGCCTGCGCCTTGGCGGCAAGCTTGGTGCCGACGGCCTTTTCGACTTCGGCCCAGTTGCCGTCGAGCGCGGAGGTCAGATCGTCGCGCGGCGTCAGCGGCCAGTTGTCCCGGCCCCAGGACGGCCCTTCGGCGTTTTTCCGGACGTCGGCCGGCTGGTCCTTCAGGCTCTTGAAGAATTCCTGCCATTCGGCGTCGACCGAGGCGGGGTCTTTCTCGTAGCGGGCGTAGATATCGTCGATGTAGGGGGCGTTTGTGCCCTGCAGAAACGAGGAGAGAGCAAAGGCGGCGTTCGCGTCTTGGCGAGACATGATTGCGTCCTGGTGATTTCGGTTCGCGCATGGAAAACGGCGCAACAGCCAATCCGAGCACCGGATCAGCGTGATAAAGGGCCTTTTACCTTATTTAGGGCGAATGTTCGCGCCGAAAAGAACCAAAGAACTGAATTAGACTTCAATTTTTCGACAAGGGTCTTTCCGAGCCGGGCCGGCGACGGCGAGACCGTGATTCCGGCCGCTTCCATCGCCGCGGTCTTGGAGCCGGCGTCGCCCTTGCCGCCGGAAATGATCGCGCCGGCATGGCCCATGCGGCGGCCGGGAGGCGCCGTGACGCCGGCGATGAAGCCGACCATCGGCTTCTTGCGGCCGCGCTTGGCCTCGTCCTTCAGGAACTGCGCGGCGTCTTCTTCGGCCGAACCGCCGATTTCGCCGATCATGACGATCGAGGTGGTCTTGGGGTCGGCCAGGAACATTTCCAGCACGTCGATGAATTCGGTGCCCTTGACCGGATCGCCGCCGATGCCGACCGCGGTGGTCTGGCCGAGGCCTTCCTGGGTGGTCTGGAACACCGCCTCATAGGTCAGCGTGCCCGAACGCGAAACGATGCCGACATTGCCGGGCTTGAAGATGTTCGCCGGCATGATGCCGATCTTGCATTCGCCCGCCGTCATCACGCCCGGGCAATTCGGCCCGATCAGCCGCGATTTCGAGCCCGAGAGCGAGCGCTTCACCCGCACCATGTCGAGCACCGGAATGCCCTCGGTGATGCAGACGATCAGCGGAATTTCGGCGTCGATGGCTTCGCAGATCGCGTCCGCGGCGCCCGGCGGCGGCACATAGATCACGCTGGCATCGGCGCCGGTCTTGTCGCGCGCCTCGGCCACGGTGTCGAACACCGGCAGACCGAGATGCGTCGTGCCGCCTTTGCCCGGCGAGGTGCCGCCGACCATCTTGGTGCCATAGGCGATCGCCGCTTCGGAATGAAACGTGCCGTTCTTGCCGGTAAAGCCCTGGCAGATGACTTTGGTATTCTTGTCGATCAGGATGGACATGGTTGGGATTGCTTTCGCGAAACGATCGGTAAGGGGTCAGTTGCTCCGCCGGTAAACGCCGGTGAGCACGTCGGCCCATCCTTCCGCGTCAGGCGAGAACTGGATTTTCATGGTGTAGCTGTTGTCGTCGAGGATCTCGTAGACATGGCGCGCGTTGCCGCGCAGCGAGCCGCGCACCAGAATCAGCGTCTTGCCGGTCCAGCCGCCGGAGGCCGGCGACGGCGGATAGTAGCCGAGCGAATCGTGCCAGAACAGCTTGTAGAGCCGATCCTCGCGGTCGTAGGTGAACACGCCATGGGTGGCGAAGGTCTCCTTGCCGTCGCGCATCTGGCGCGTGTCCTGAATCAGATAGAAGCCGTTGAGATCGATGCGGGCTGTGACATGCGAGGTGGCCGGTCCGCCCGCGGTCCAGCGCGAGGAAACACCATCTCTTCGCCGGTCCACTCGCCCGCGAACACTGCGAGCTTGCGATGCTCCTCGAGCGGCGCCGGTGCGGCGAGATGGTCTTCGGCCATTGGCTTACCCTCCCTTCACGGCCTTGACGATCTTCTGCGCGGCGTCGTCGAGATTGTCGGCCGGCAGCACGTTGAGGCCGCTTTCCCGGATGATCTTCTTGCCGGCTTCGACATTGGTGCCTTCCAGCCGCACCACCAGCGGCACTTTCAGGCCGACTTCCTTCACCGCGGCGACCACGCCCTCGGCGATGATGTCGCATTTCATGATGCCGCCGAAGATGTTGATCAGGATGCCCTTCACGTTGGGATCGGCGGTGATGATCTTGAAGGCCGCCGTGACCTTGTCCTTGTCGGCGCCGCCGCCGACGTCGAGGAAGTTCGCCGGCGCCATGCCGTAGAGCTTGATGATGTCCATCGTCGCCATGGCAAGGCCGGCGCCGTTGACCATGCAGCCGATGTTGCCGTCGAGCGTGACGTAGTTGAGATCGTATTTCGACGCCTCGATTTCCTTGGCGTCTTCCTCGGTCTCGTCGCGCAGCGCCACCACTTCGGGATGGCGATACAGCGCGTTGTCGTCGAACGACACCTTGGCGTCGAGCACGCGCAGATCGCCCTGCTTGGTCACGACCAGCGGGTTGATCTCCAGCATCGCCATGTCCTTGGCGACGAAGGCCGTGTAGAGCTGCGTCACCAGCTTTTCCGCCTGCTTGGCGAGATCGCCGGAGAGCCCCAGCGCCTTGGCGACGGTGCGGCCGTGATGGCCCATGATGCCGGTGGCGGATCGACCGAGAAGGTCACGATCTTCTCCGGCGTGTTGTGCGCGACGTCCTCGATGTTGACGCCGCCTTCGGTGGAGACCACGAACGACACTTCGGAGGTTTCGCGGTTGACCAGGATCGAGAGATAGAACTCCTTGTCGATGTCGGAGCCTTCCTCGATGTAGAGCCGGTTGACCTGCTTGCCGTGCGGGCCGGTCTGCACCGTGACCAGCGTCGCGCCCAGCATCTGCTTGGCGAATTCATTGACCTCGGCGACCGACTTGGCGATGCGCACGCCGCCCTTGTCGCCGGCGGAGGCTTCCTTGAACTTGCCCTTGCCGCGGCCGCCGGCATGGATCTGGCTCTTCACCACCCAGACCGGGCCGCGGAAGCGTCTTCGCGGCCGCGTCGGAATCGGCGGCCCGCAGCACCGGCACGCCCTTCGAGATCGGCACGCCGAATTCATGCAGCAGCGCCTTGGCCTGGTATTCGTGAATATTCATGGACGGCCCCCGAAAGCCCTTGAACGTCAGTCCGGCTGGATTGGATATGCGATCAGCGACCGAGCAGATCCGGCGCGATCTTCTTGCAGGCATCGACCAGACCCTGCACCGCGCCGACCGACTTGTCGAACGCTTCGCGGTCCTTGCCGGCCAGTTCGATCTCGACAATGCGCTCGACGCCCTTCGATCCGATCACGACGGGCACGCCGACATACATGTCCTTCACGCCGTATTCGCCGTTGAGATAGGCGGCGCAGGGCAGCACGCGCTTCTTGTCCTTGAGGTAGCTCTCGGCCATCGCGATCGCGGAGGCCGCCGGCGCATAGAACGCCGAGCCGGTCTTCAGCAGGTTGACGATCTCGGCGCCGCCGTTGCGGGTGCGGTCGACGATCTCGTCGATCCGCGCCTGCGAGGTCCAGCCCATCTTGACCAGATCGGGCAGCGGAATGCCGGCCACCGTGGAATAGCGCACCAGCGGCACCATGGTGTCGCCGTGGCCGCCGAGCACGAAGGCGGTGACGTCCTCGACCGAGACGTTGAACTCGTCGGCGAGGAAATAGCGGAAGCGCGAGGAATCCAGCACGCCCGCCATGCCCACCACCTTCTTGTGCGGCATGCCGGAGGCCTTCTGCAGCGCCCACACCATGGCGTCGAGCGGATTGGTGATGCAGATGACGAAGGCGTCGGGGGCATATTTCTTGATGCCGGCGCCGACCTGCTCCATCACCTTGAGATTGATGCTCAGCAGATCGTCGCGGCTCATGCCGGGCTTGCGCGGCACGCCGGCGGTGACGATGCAGACCTTGGCGTTGTCGAGCGCCTCGTAGGAATTGGCGCCGGTGAAATGCGCGTCGAAGCCGTCGACCGGCGAGGATTGCGCGATATCGAGCGCCTTGCCCTGCGGCACGCCCTCGGCGATGTCGAACATCACGACGTCGCCCAGTTCCTTCAGGCCGATGAGGTGAGCCAGCGTTCCGCCGATCTGACCGGAGCCAATCAAAGCAATCTTGTCGCGCGCCATGGGAAATCTGTCCTTTGAAGTCAAGGAGGAGGGTGGAAGGAAGCTTGAATGGCTGGTTATCCCTTTCGACCGACCCGTTCAAGTCGCGGCATGCTCAATTGTCGGCCCTGCCTTGATTTCGATCAGACTCTGCACGATCCGGTTCGCGCGGACCTGGATCCGGATTCGCGTCTTGGACGCGCCCCGGAATGACGGATGCCTTACGTCTCCACCAATCCCGTGCTCGACCCGCTCGCCGCGGAATCCTTGTGCCCGTGAGGCAGCGCCAGATAGGATTCCGAACTCATCTCGATCAGCCGCGACGCGGTCCGCTTGAACTCGTTCGCCTCATGGCCCTCGGTCGCCAGATACAGCGACAGCGGATCGGCCTCGGCGGACGCCATCAGCTTCACCGCGTTGTCATAGAGCGTGTCGATCAGCGCGATGAACCGCTTGGCGGCGTTGCGCTCGGGGTAATCCATCACCGGAATGCGGTCGATCATGATGGTGTGATAGTCGTGCGCGAGCCGCAGATAGTCGGACGCGGCGAGCGGCTTTTCGCACAAATCCGCGAACGAAAATCGCGCGACGCCATCGCGCCGAGCACGGCACATGCAGGATGCGGCCCTTGATCGAAATGTCGCGCGGCTTGCAGCTGGCATTGCCGGTCATCTTGACCCAGGCCTTGTCGAGCGCGGCATCGGCGGCGCGATCCGCCGGCACCAGCCACATCTTCACGCCGGCGAGCTTCTCCAGCCGGAAATCGGTGCGCGCATCGAGCCGCAGCACGTCCATATGATCGGCTATCTGCGCGATGAAGGGCAGGAACAGCGCCCGGTTCAGCCCGCCCTTGTAGAGATCGTCGGGCGCGACGTTGGAGGTCGCCACCACCACGGTGCCGAGTTCGAACAGCTTTGAGAACAGCCGTCCCAGGATCATCGCGTCGGCGATGTCGGTGACGTGGAATTCGTCGAAGCACAAAAGCCAGGCCTCGTCGAAGATCGACGCCGCGGTGAGCGCGATCACGTCGCCATCGGCGATCTCGCCGCGCGCGATATTCTGGCGAAAGCCATAGATCCGCTCGTGCACCTCGGCCATGAATTCGTGGAAATGCGCGCGGCGCTTGTGCACGACCGGGCTCTGCTGAAAGAACAGATCCATCAGCATGGTCTTGCCGCGGCCGACTTCGCCGTGAACGTAGAGGCCGCGCGGCGGCGGCTCGTCCTTGTCGGCAAACAGCCGGCCGAGCAGGCCCTGCTTGCGCACCGGCTTGTAGCCCGCAAGCCGCTGCTCGAGGTCGGCGAACGCCTCGGCGGCCTCCGCCTGCGCGGCGTCGGGCTCGATCGCGCCGGAGGAGACGAGGGCCTGATAGTGGGCGCGGAACGAGGCGGGCGGGGTGGACAGCATGGCCCCCTTACGGCCCCAGCGCGGCGAAAATTGCAAGCCGTGAATTGGTGCAGGGGCTATGCGATGACGGGATCCGGGGATCTGCTGCCGCGTCCTCCGGGAACGAATGCCCGGACGAGATACTGAGGGCGAGCGAGGATGTCTTCGGAGGTCGACGTCTCCCGGCTCGCATCCGGCGATGCTGGAGAGGCAAGACTTCACGCGCTCAGCGCGTAGGAATCCTCGACCACATAGGGCCCGCCGCCGGTCGAGGCGCGGGACGAGAACAGCACGAAGCGCGACGCCGTGAACACCCGGGTCGGAAAATAGCCGCGCACCGACAGATAGTCCGCGACATCCTGATTGGAGGCGTCGCGCAGCCGCGCCAGCGTCACATGCGGGGTGAATTTGCGGCCCTCCGGATCGAGCCCGAAGCGCTGCATCAGCCGCTCGAGCTCGGCCTGCAACTCGATCAGCGGCCGGCTCGGCACGACCTGGAGGCGACCACCGCGCGCGGCTTGCTCCCGCCGAAGCTCGACAGGCCCTGCAGGGCGACCTCGAACGGCTTGCGGTTGATCCGAAACAGCATCGAGGCGATTTCGTTGGCCGCGACGCCGTCGATATCGCCGATGAAGCGCAAGGTGACGTGATAATTTTCGGGATCGATCCAGCGCGCGCCCGGCAGGCCGCCACGCAAATTGGAAAGCGTCTGGCCGATCTCGGCCGGAATTTCCAGTCCAGTAAACAAACGCGGCATCGCAGGACTCCCGATGCTGAAACCCGGTAACGAATCACCGATACTGATTTTTACCGTAGTTATGTGACTCTGCGAAGCATCCGGCCGCAACGGCCAAGTGGAAAACACGTGCGTTAGGGTTATCGCTGCCCGGTTTTTCAACTGCGTTGCCCGGATATCGCGCCCAAGAAATGCCTCCACGGTAGGCAGGATATTTTTGACGATCACATCGACGCCCTCCGCCGTCGGATGCATGCCGTCGGCCTGATTGAGCGCTGGCGTCCGCGGCGACGCCCTCGAGGAAAAACGGATACAGCGGCACCCCGAACGATTTGGCGAGATCCGGATAGATCGCATTGAAGCGAGCCGAATAGTCGCTGCCGTAATTCGGCGGCGCAACCATCCCGCACAACAGAACCGCGATCTTGCGCGCCTTCAGCCGCGTCAGAATGTCCGATCAGCGCCGCGCGGGTGACCGCGGGATCGGTGCCGCGCAAGGCATCGTTGGCGCCGAGTTCGACGATTACGGCCTCGGTCCCTTCCGGCACCGACCAGTCGAGCCGGTCGCGGCCGCCGGAACTGGTATCGCCGGACACCCCGGCATTGATCATATCGACCGCTATCCCCTTGGATTTTCAAGGATTTTTGCAGCCGCGGCCGGAAATGCCGCGGACGCCGACAGGCCGAGGCCCGCGCTCAGCGAATCGCCCAATACGACCATCTTGATCGGTCTTGCCTCGCCGGCCGCCGGTGTTTGAGCAAACGCCGGTTCCCGCCGTCATCAGCAGCCACGCCCAACACGAGCATGTGCACGAACATCCGCACCCAGCCTCTCGACCTGCGTAGGCGGAAGTGCCATATGACCGAGCCATGGACAGTCTCATCGAACCCTCATCACTGGCCGGCCTCGCGCCGGACACCATTTCCATCTCGAACGTCAATCTCTCGCTCGGCTCGGGCGCGGCGCGCGTTCATATCCTGAAGGATATCAGCCTGCGCGTGGCGCCGGGCGAAGCGATCGGCCTGATCGGACCGTCAGGCTCGGGCAAATCCACCTTGCTGATGGTGATGGCGGGACTGGAGCGTCCCGACAGCGGAGAGGTGGTGGTCGACGGCACCCCTTTCAATGCCCTCGACGAGGACGCGCTGGCGCGCTTTCGCGGCCGCCAGGTCGGCATCGTGTTCCAGTCGTTCCACCTGATCCCGACCATGACGGCGCTGGAAAATGTCGCGGTGCCGCTGGAACTGGCCGGCAATCCCGACGCGGCGCAGCGCGCGGCGCAGGAACTTGACATCGGTCGGTCTCGGCGACCGCCTGCATCATTATCCGACGCAATTGTCCGGCGGCGAGCAGCAGCGCGTCGCGCTGGCCCGCGCGCTGGCGCCCGATCCCGCGATCCTGGTGGCCGACGAGCCGACCGGCAATCTCGACGAGGCCACCGGCAAGCAGATCGTCGATCTGCTGTTCACCAAACACGCCGAGCGCGGCATGACGCTGGTGCTGGTGACCCACGACACCTCGCTGGCGCAGCGCTGCGACCGCGTGGTGCGGCTGCGCTCGGGCCGGATCGACGATCCAGCCGTCGGATCGCAAAGCCGCTTCATGACCATTGCTTCCGAACCCGACTCGCCGGCGGCCGCGCGGCGTCGCTTGCGCTGCGCTATCGCCTTGCGCGAATTGCGCGGCGGCCTGCGCGGCTTTTACGTTTTCATCGCCTGCATCGCGCTCGGCGTGATGGCGATCGCCGGCGTCGGCTCGGTCGCGGCGAGCCTCGGCGAGGGACTGGCGCGCGAGGGCCGCACGCTGCTCGGCGGCGACGTGGCCTTCTCCCTGATCCAGCGCGAGGCCAAACCGGAGGAAGTCGCGTTTCTGCGCGCGCGCGGCGAGGTCTCGGTCGCGGCGACGTTGCGCGCGATGGCGCGCACCGGCGACGGCCGGCTGGCGCTGGTCGAACTCAAGGCGGTCGACGGCGCCTATCCGATGCTCGGCGAGTTGACGCTCGATCCGAAGATGCCGATGGCCGATCTGCTGGCCGAGCGCGACGGCGCGTTCGGCGCGGCGGCCGATTCCACGCTTGCTGGCGCGGCTCGACCTCAAGATCGGCGACCGCGTCACCATCGGCAACGCCACCTTTCAAATCCGCAGCGTGGTCGACGCCGAGCCGGACAAGCTCGCCGGCGGCGTCGGTTTCGGCCCGCGCTTCCTGGTCAGCGAAGCCGGCCTGCGCGCCACCGGGCTGTTGCAGCCCGGCAGCCTGGTGCGCTGGATCTATCGGGTGAAGCTGCCGGACAACGCGGCCGACGATCGCGCCGCCGCCGCGCTGATCAACGATGCGAGAAGCGCGTTGCCGGAAGCCGGCTGGGAGATCCGCAGCCGCAGCAACGCCTCGCCGCAGCTCGAGCGCACCATCAGCCGCTTCACCCAGTTCCTCACGCTGGTCGGCCTCGCCGCGCTGCTGGTCGGCGGCGTCGGCGTCGCCAACGCCGTCAAGAGCCATATCGATCGCCGCCGCGACGTCATCGCGACGTTCAAGGCGCTCGGCGCCACCGGCCGCGACGTCTTCACGATCTATCTGACGCAGGTGATCGTGCTCGCCGGATCGGCTCGGTGATCGGGCTTGCCGCCGGCGCGGCGCTGCCCTTCGTCATCGTCGGCCTGTTCGGCAAGCTGCTGCCGCTGCCGGTGGTGCCGGCGCTGCATCCCGACGAACTTGCGCTGTCGTTCGTCTACGGCCTGTTGACCGCGCTCGCCTTCGGGCTGTGGCCGCTCGGCCGCGTGCATGACGTGCCGGTGGCGGCGCTGTTTCGCGAAGCGGTGACGAGCGAATGGCACCGCCCGCGCTGGCGCTATCTCGCGCTGATGGCGGTGGTGATCGCGCTGCTGATCGCGGTCGTGATCGGGCTCGCCTATGACAAGCGCGTCGCGGCCGTGTTCGTCGCCTCCTCGGTCGCGGTGTTCGCGCTGCTGCGCGGCATCGCCGCCGGCCTGATGGCGCTGGCGCGCCGGCTGCCGCGCACCCGCATCACCATGCTGCGGCTGGCGATCGCCAACATCTACCGGCCCGGCGCGCTGACGCCGTCGGTGGTGATGTCGCTCGGCCTCGGGCTGGCGGTGCTGGTCACGATCACCCAGATCGACGGCAATCTGCGGCGGCAATTCCTGGCGGCGCTGCCGGACCGCGCGCCGTCGTTCTATTTCATCGATATTCCCACCGCCGAGGCCGACCGCTTCGGCGCCTTCCTCAAGACAGACCGCGCCGCAATCGACCGTCGAGGACGTGCCGATGCTGCGCGGGCGCATCGTCGCGGCCCGCGGCGTCAAGGCGGAGGACCTCAAGGCCTCGACCGACTCCGAATGGGTGCTGCAGAGCGACCGCGGCCTGACCTATACCGGCGAAATCCCGAAGGGCTCCAAGGTCGTCGAAGGCCAATGGTGGGGCGCCGACTATGACGGCCCGCCGCTGGTCTCGATGGAGAAGAAGATCGCCGACGGGCTCGGGCTCAAGATCGGCGACGAGATCGTCGTCAACGTGCTCGGCCGCGACATCCCGGCCACCATCGGCAATCTGCGCACCATCGACTGGCAGAGCCTCGGCATCAATTTCGTGCTGGTGTTCTCGCCCAACGCCTTCAAGGGCGCGCCGCACACCCATGTCGCGACCCTGACCGAGACCCATCCGGACGCCGCCGGCGACGCCCGGATCATCAAATCGGTGGCCGACGCCTTCCCGATGGTGACGAGCGTGCGGGTCCGCGAGGCGCTGGAAACCATCGGCACCGTGGTCACCAATCTGGTGCTGGCGATCCGCGGCGCCAGCGCGGTGACGCTGATCTCGGCCATTCTGGTGCTGGGCGGCGCGCTCGCCGCCGGCCATCGCCACCGGGTCTATGACGCCGTCATCCTCAAGACCCTCGGCGCGACCCGCGCGCGGCTGCTCGGCGCCTATGCGCTGGAATATCTGATGATCGGCTTTGCCACCGCGATTTTCGGCGTGATCGCGGGCTCGGTCGCGGCCTGGCTGATCGTGACCCGGCTGATGACGCTGAGCTTCGTCTGGCAGGCCGGCAGCGCCGCCGGCGTGGTCGCGGCGGCGCTGGTCGTCACGGTGGGACTGGGGCTCGCCGGAACGCTGCTGGCGCTGAACCAGAAGCCGGCCACGGTGCTGCGGAATTTGTGACAAATTGAAGCACGGCCGCGCGGTTAACGCGGTGCAGTCCCGTTTCCGGCGTTTGCCGGCGCATCGCTTCGCCGCCGAAATCATGCTCGCGGAGCGACATTCAGCCGCGCATGGAAGCTTGCGGCGAATGTGCTAGTTTCCCACATACCAGCTCAGGTCAGACGCCGGCTTGATGACGCAAAATTAATGTCAGCAAATGGCGGCATCTGGGATAGATTTCTTAACCGGCGCCGCAAACCCCTTGCGCCCCGCCGGACAACCAACGGGAATTCGACCATGTCGGACCTAGACCGCAACTATGCTTCTCCTTTCGGCCGGGCCGCCGGGCGCGTTGACGCCGCGACCGTCGACGCCGGTCTGCGCGCCTACATGCTGCGCATCTACAACTACATGAGCATCGGCCTGGCCATCACCGGCCTCGCCGCGCTCGGCGTCTACATGGCGGCGGTGACCACCGATCCCGTCGGGCGCCGCGGCCAAGATCGGCAACGCCTTCCTGACGCCGTTCGGCTACGCGATGTTCGTCAGCCCGCTGAAATGGCTGTTCATCCTGGCGCCGCTCGCCATGGTGTTCGTGATCTCGGCCGGCATCAACCGGCTGCGGCCCGCGACGGCCCAGATGCTGTTCTGGGTGTTCTCGGCGCTGATGGGCATTTCGCTGTCGTCGATCTTCCTGGTGTATACGCACACCTCGATCGTGCGGGTGTTCTTCATCACCGCGGCGACCTTCGGCGCGCTCAGCCTCTACGGCTACACCACCAAGCGTGACATGACGCGGGATGGGCTCGTTCCTGTTCATGGGCCTGTTCGGCATCATCATCGCGAGCCTGGTCAACCTGTTCCTCGCCAGCTCGATGCTGCAGTTCGTGGTGTCGGTGGTCGGCGTGCTGGTGTTCGCGGGCCTCACCGCCTGGGATACCCAGCGGCTGAAGAACGACTACATCTACGGCTATGCCTCGCAGGGCGGTGACGTGGCGGAGCGTGCGGCGATCACCGGCGCACTGTCGCTCTACCTGAACTTCATCAACCTGTTCACGCTGCTGCTGCAGCTGCTCGGCCAGCGCGACTGACCGGCTGCGCATCTGGCGGACGAATTCAAGCCCCGGCCTCGCGGCCGGGGCTTTTCTTTTGCGCCATAGCAAAAATAATCTCCGCGCCATGTCCTCGCTCGAAATCAGGCCCGCCGACCGCGGCCGACCTGCCCTGCCATCACCGCGATCTACGAGCACGCGGTCCGCTACGGCACCGCGACGTTCGAGCTGATCCCGCCGGATCTCGCCGAGATGACGCGGCGCTTCGACGCGCTGATGGACGGCGGCTTTCCCTATTTCGTCGCCGCGCTCGAAGGCCGCGTGGTCGGATACGCCTATGCCGGCGCCTACCGGCCGCGGCCGGCCTATCGCTTCACCGTGGAGAATTCGGTCTATCTTCGAGCCGGCGATCCATCGGCGCGGCATCGGCCTGCAATTGCTGCAACGGCTGATCGCGGAATGCGAAGCGCGCGGCTATCGGCAGATGATCGCGGTGATCGGCGATTCCGCCAACGCCGGATCGATCGGCGTGCACACGCAGGTGCGGATTCCAGATGATCGGGACCCATCCCAATGTCGGCTTCAAGTTCGGCCGCTGGCTCGACACCGTGATGATGCAGCTCGCGCTCGGCGAGGGCAGCGCGCCTACCGAGCGTAGCCGGATATCCGCCGTCGTTCCGGAACGCGAAGCGCGCCCGGAATGACGGGCATTCGCCTAGACCACCGCCAGCTTGCGGTCGATCACCAGCAGCACGCGGTCGAGTTCGTGGCCGCGGCGCAGGATCAGCCCGCTCGCCGAGATCACGCTGTAGATGCCCTGCTTGCGCGCGAGCCGCGGATCTTTTTCGATGCGGTAGATCGGCACTTCGGAGGCGCGGCGGAACACCGAGAACACCGCGCGATCCCGCAGGAAATCGATGGCATAGTCGCGCCACTCGCCGTCGGCGACCATGCGCCCGTACAGATTCAGGATGCGATTGAGTTCGAAACGATTGAACGTCACCCGGCTTGGCAAAGGACCCGCAGCGGCGATGCGCGCCGCTGCGCGAGCTCTCGCTTGGATCGGCTTCCTCCGACATCGAACTCATGGAGCGCCTCCTGTCATTTAGATGACATGATTGCGCCAACTGCGCGCGGCTGCAAGAGGGCGGTGGCGGCGGTGCGGATTCGCCCGCGACGGATCGTCCGCCGGCCCTGTCCGGCCGACATACACCGTCACGGGATCGTTAGCGGAATCATAATACCGCCCCACTTCCGCCCAGCGCCCGCCCTGCTGAATTGCGAAAAGATGATTCTGCGTTGGCCCGGTCCTTTCGGTTCCGGATTCCTCAGCCCCCAGCCCCCCGGGGTCGTCGGGATCGGGCCTGTTCGCAGAGATTTATCCCCATACTGGGCCAACGAAAGTTGGTCCTTTTTCTTTTTGGGGTGCGCGGGATCGCGACCGGCGGCTTCACCGCGCAGCCGCGAGCGCCCGTCATGTCCCTGGCGACGCAACGATCAGATTCGTTCACGAATGGAAGCGAAATTTCAGTGCAGCGACGTGAAGGCCGCGCCCAGCATCGGGCCGGGCTTGTCGCGACTGCCGTCCTGGACATAGACCACCGCGGCATCGACGCCTTCGCGGGAAATGTTTTCCAGCGGCACCGTCCAGCTGCCGGAAGTTCCGTTCCAGTCGCCGACCTTGAGCAGGTTGCGCACCACATTGTGGTAGGTGATTTCGCGACCGCGATTTTCGCCGCGCCCGATCGAGATCGGCACCGCCTTCGAGATCGAGCAGATCCAGACTTCGCCGTGCATCGCCGCGGGACCCTTGCTGGAGGCTGCGACCGAAACGTTGATCTGCTTGCCGGCCAGCGTCATCGTAACCGGCACCGACATCACGCCATCGGTCTTTTTGGTGTCGTCGATCGCGCTTTCGATGCCGGCGCGATCGCTGCCGATCACATGCACCGATCCGTTGACGACCACCTGCGGCGTGTAGACCTCGCGATCGCCGCGCACCTGCGAATAGGCTTTCTGGCGGGCGCTGAAGCGCGCATCCGCCAGCGTGTCCTTCCAGCCGAGATAATCCCAGTAATCGATCGGCATGCTCAGCGCGATGACCGACGGATCCTTGGCCAGTTCGCCGAGAATCTTGTCGGCGGGCGGACATGACGAGCATCCCTGCGAGGTGAACAGTTCGACCACCGCGCGCGGGTCGGCATGGGCCGGACGGATGATCGCAACGATCGCGCAGACGCCAAGCGCACCCGACCATCGCGAAATACAATTATAGGCCATCATCGCTGTCATACTGGAAACCGGGAACCACCCGCATCGTCCACCGTTAACGCGTTACTCGTGCGGTACCTCGATCGCGCCGGCCTTCGAACGCAAGAAGGCGGCCCTTTCATAGGCCGCCTCCCCTTCACTCGCCACTCACTTCGCAGTGAGCCATCGATCACAATCCGCATCACGCCGCCAGCTTGCGCAGCACGTAATGCAGGATGCCGCCGTTTCGATAATATTCGAGTTCGTCGAGCGTATCGATCCGGCACAGCAGCGAAACGCGCTGCAGCGAACCGTCGCCGGACACGATCTCCGCCGTCAGCTTCTGGCGCGGTTTCAGATCGCCCTGCAGTCCGCGTATCGTCACCGTCTCATCGCCCTTCAGCCCGATCGACTGCCAGGACGCGCCGTCCTCGAAGGTCAGCGGCAGCACGCCCATGCCGACGAGATTGGAGCGATGGATACGCTCGAAGCTCTGGCAGATCACGGCGCGGACGCCGAGCAGCCGCGTTCCCTTCGCGGCCCAGTCGCGCGACGAGCCGTTGCCGTATTCGGCGCCGGCAAACACCACCAGCGGCACTTTCTCGGCCTGATACTTCATCGCGGCGTCGTAGATCGACATCTGCTCGCCGTCGGGCCAGTGCTTGGTCAGGCCGCCTTCGGGAATATTGCCGTCGGCGCCCTTCAGCATGAAGTTCTTGATGCGGATATTGGCGAAGGTGCCGCGCATCATGACTTCATGATTGCCGCGCCGCGTGCCGTATTGATTGAAGTCGGCCGGGCGCACCTGATGCTCCGACAGATATTTGCCGGCGGGCGAGGTCAGCTTGATCGAGCCGGCCGGCGAGATGTGATCGGTGGTGATCTTGTCGCCGAACATCGCCAGAATCCGCGCATCGACGACGTCGACGATCGGTTCCGGCTCTTTCTTCATGCCTTCGAAATAGGGCGGGTTCTGCACATAGGTCGAGCTCATGTTCCAGCGATAGGTCTCGCTCTCGACCGTCTTGATCTTGCGCCAGTTGGTGTCGCCCTTGAACACGTCGGCGTAGCGCTTCTTGAAGATCGTCGCGGTCACGAACTTCTTCATGAAGGCGTTGATCTCCTTCGTCGTCGGCCAGATGTCCTTCAGATAGACCGGCTTGCCGTCCTTGCCGGTGCCGATCGGCTCGACCGCGAGATTCTTCGTCACCGTTCCGGCCAGCGCATAGGCCACCACCAGCGGCGGCGAGGCCAGATAATTGGCCTGCACGTCGGGGCTGACGCGGCCTTCGAAGTTGCGGTTGCCCGACAGCACGGCGGCGGCGATGATGCCGTTGTCGTTGATCGACTTCGAAATCTCCTCCGGCAGCGGACCGGAATTGCCGATGCAGGTGGTGCAGCCGAAGCCGACCAGGTTGAAGCCGACCTTGTCGAGATCGAGCTGCAGCCCGGAATTGGAGAGATATTCCGCGACCACCTGGCTGCCCGGCGCCAGCGAGGTCTTGACCCAGGGCTTTGCGGTCAAGGCCCTTGGCGGCGGCGTTGCGCGCCAGCAGTCCGGCGCCGATCAGCACGCTCGGATTGGAGGTGTTGGTGCAGGAGGTGATCGCCGCGATCACCACGTCGCCATGGCCGAGATCGAAATTGCGGTTCTCGACCGCGATAGCGCTTCGAGGCATCGGCGGCCTTCTTGTATTCGCTGGTCATCGCCGCGGCAAAACCTTCCGCGACCGCGGGCAGCGCGACGCGGCCTTCGGGGCGCTTCGGTCCGGCCATCGAGGGCACCACGTCGCCGAGATCGAGCGTCAGCGTTTCGGTGAACACCGGATCGGGCGACTTGGCGGTGCGGAACAGGCCCTGCGCCTTGGCATAGGCGGTCACCAGCGCGACACGCGTCGGACGTGCGGCCCGAGGTCTTGAGATAATCGATGGTCTCGGCATCGACCGGGAAGAAGCCGCAGGTCGCGCCATATTCCGGCGCCATGTTGCCGATGGTCGCCTTGTCCGCGACCGAGAGATGATCGAGACCGGGGCCGAAGAACTCCACGAATTTGCCGACCACGCCCTGCTTGCGCAGCATCTGCGTCACCGTCAGCACCAGGTCGGTGGCGGTGACGCCTTCCTTCAGCTGCCCCTTGAGCTTGAAGCCGACCACTTCCGGCAGCAGCATCGACAGCGGCTGGCCGAGCATCGCAGGCTTCCGCCTCGATGCCGCCGACGCCCCAGCCGAGCACGGCAAGGCCGTTGACCATGGTGGTGTGCGAATCGGTGCCGACCAGCGAATCCGGATAGGCGACCTCGAAGGTGCCGGTCTTCTTGCCGACCGTCATCTTCTCCTTGCGGGTCCACACCGTCTGCGCGAGGTATTCGAGATTGACCTGGTGGCAGATGCCGGTGCCGGGCGGCACCACGGAGAAATTCGAAAACGCCTTCTGGCCCCATTTCAGGAATTCGTAGCGTTCCTGGTTCTGCTTGTATTCCTCGACCACGTTCTTGGCGAACGCCTTGTTGTCGCCGAAGAAGTTCACGATCACGCGAGTGGTCGATGACGAGATCGACCGGCACCAGCGGATTGATCTTTTCGGCATCGCCGCCGAGCGCCTGCATGGCGTTGCGCATCGCCGCGAGATCGACCACCGCCGGCACGCCGGTGAAATCCTGCATCAGCACGCGCGCCGGGCGGAATGCGATTTCATGCTCGAGCTTGCGCTTCTTCAGCCACTTCGAGACCGCGACGATGTCGTCCTTCTTGACGGTGCGGTCGTCTTCGTTGCGCAGCAGGTTTTCCAGCAGCACCTTCATGGAATAAGGCAGCTTGGAGATTCCCTTCAGACCGTTCTTCTCGGCGGCGGGCAGGCTGTAATAGACGTAGGTCTTGCCGCCGACCTTGAGGGTCTTCTGGCTTTTGAAGCTGTCGAGCGAGGTCATGTGAGGAAATCCCAATTGTCAGTTATACCCGGCAAGGGTATTAAAACACCGTCAGCGAGGCTTGGCCTGATGGCTTGCAGCCGCGGATTGTGTGCTGCATCAAGTTCCGGCTTATAGAATCATTCCAGTGGCACCGCCACACCGACAATCGTGCCGCAGCATTGCGGTACCCAAAAATTCCGCTGCGGTACCCATAGATTCTAGAGGGCTGTGAAAGGGCAAAATGCGGCTCTCGGGACGCGGCGTCAGGTGTGTGCGGGGCGGCCGGGAGGTGTTCTCCGGCCTCGATTTCGAGGCCTCCTCGGGCGAGGCGCTGGCCGTCACCGGCGCCAATGGATCGGGCAAAACCTCGCTGTTGCGGATGATCGCCGGCCTGCTGGCGATCGCCGGCGGCTCGATCGGGCTCGAGGGCGGCGAGACCGAGCTGACGCTGCCCGAACAGGCGCATTATCTCGGCCACCGCGACGCGCTGAAGCCCGCTTTGAGCGTGATGGAAAACCTCTCCTTCTGGCGGGATTTTCTCGGCGGCGAGGCGTTCGACGCCAGGCGAAAGCCTGGCCGCGGTCGGGCTCGATCATGCCGCTGCATCTGCCGGCGGCGTATCTGTCGGCCGGCCAGCGGCGGCGGCTCTCGATCGCCCGGCTGCTCGCGGTGCGGCGGCCGATCTGGCTGCTGGATGAGCCGACCAACGCGCTCGATGCCGCCGGGCAGAGCCTGTTTGCCGGCCTGATGGGCGACCATCTCGCGCGCGGCGGCCTGATCGTCGCCGCCACCCACGCGCCGCTGGGGATTGCGGCGCGCGAATTGCGGATCGGGGGCGCGTCATGACCGCGCTCGCCGCACTGATTCGGCAGGGACATCCAGATCGCGCTGCGGGTCGGCGGCGGGGCGCTGATCGGCGTGCTGTTCTTTCTCACCGTGGTGGTGCTGATGCCGTTCGCGGTCGGGCCCGATCTCGCGCTGCTGACCCGGCTCGGACCGGCGATCCTCTGGCTCGGCGCGCTGCTGGCAAGCCTGCTCACGCTCGACCGGCTGTTCATGGCCGACCATGACGACGGTTCGCTCGATCTGATCGTGATGAGCCGGACGCCGCTGGAACTCGCCTGCGCCGCCAAAGCGCTGGCGCATTGGCTGGCCGCCGGACTGCCGCTCGTCATCGCCACCCCGGTGCTGGGGCTGTTGTTGAATCTCGATGCGATCTCGACCTCGGCGGTGGCGTTGACGCTGCTGGCGGGCACGCCGGCGCTGACCTTCACCGGCATGATCGGCGCGGCGCTGGCGGTGACGCTGCATCGCGGCGGACTGCTGCTGGCGGTGCTGGTGCTGCCGCTGTCGATCCCGGTGCTGATCTTCGGCGTCGCCGCCTCGCAGGCCGCGATATCGGGATTGTCGTTCGGCGCGCCGTTTTCGATCCTGTGCGCGCTGTCGCTGGTCAGCTTCGTCATCGGACCGTTCGCCGCCGCCGCCAGCCTGCGGCACGGGCTGGACTGATGACGGGACTGCATTGACGTCGATCAACTCTCGCGGAGCGCCATTCATGCTGATTGCCTGCAACGGCCGCGACCATTAACAGGATGCCATGACGCTGATCGATCTCGCCAACCCCACCCGGTTCCTGACGCTGACCGCGCGCCTGTTGCCGTGGCTTGCGGCCGCGACCGCCGATCCTGCTGCTGATCGGCCTCTATCAATCGGCCATGGCGCCCGACGACTACCAGCAGGGCGCCACCGTCAAGATCATGTTCATCCACGTGCCGAATGCGTGGCTGTCGATGTTCGTCTGGGGCGTGATGAGCCTGGCCGCGCTGGGCACGCTGGTGTGGCGGCATCCGCTGGCGGACGTCGCCGCCAAGGCCGCCGCCCCGATCGGCGCCGCCTTCACCTTTCTCGCGCTGGTGACGGGCTCGCTGTGGGGCCGGCCGATGTGGGGCACCTATTGGGAATGGGATGCGCGGCTGACCTCGGTGCTGATCCTGTTCCTGATGTATCTCGGCCTGATCGCGCTGTGGCGGGCGGTCGAGGATCCCTCGCGCGCCGCGCGCGCCGCCGCGGTGCTGACGCTGGTCGGCGCCATCAATCTGCCGATCATCAAATTCTCGGTCGACTGGTGGAACACGCTGCATCAGCCGGCCTCGGTGATGCGGATGGGCGGACCGACGCTCGACCGCGCCTTCCTGATTCCGCTGCTGGTGATGGCGGTGGCGTTTTCGCTGTTGTTCCTCACGCTGCATCTGGCGGCGATGCGCAACGAGATCCTGCGCCGCCGGGTGCGCGCCTTGCAGATGATGCAAGCCAGCCAGCGGTCGGCGTGAACGCGATGTCGCTTGGTCCCTACGCGTCCTTCATCGTGACCTCCTATCTGCTGGTCGCCGCGGTGGTGCTTGATCCTCATCGCCTGGATCGCGATCGATTATCGCCGCCAGAAGCAACGCCTGCGCGAACTCGACGCGTCGGGCGTCGTCAGGCGCTCCGGGCGCAGCGCGGCGGACATCAAATGAGCGAGCCCTCGACAACCGACACCACCGCCGCGACGCCGCTCCTGGCTGATGGCGCTGCCGCTGATCGCCTTCGCCGCGCTGGCCGCGCTGTTCTGGTTTCGGCTGGGCAACGGCGATCCGTCGCGAATCCCCTCCGCCCTGATCGGCCACCCGGCGCCGCAAACCGCGCTGCCGCCGCTGGCGGGCCTCATCAACAACGGCGCGCAGGTGCCCGGGCTCGATCCCGCCATGTTCAAGGGCAAGGTCAGCGTCGTCAACGTCTGGGCCTCGTGGTGCGTGCCGTGCCACGACGAAGCGCCGCTGTTGACCGAACTTGGCCAGCGACAAGCGGCTGCAGCTGATCGGCATCAACTACAAGGACGCGCCCGACAATGCCCGGCGCTTTCTCGGCCGCTACGGCAATCCCTATCGGCATCGTCGGCGTCGACGGCAACGGCCGCGCCGCGATCGAATGGGGCGTCTATGGCGTGCCGGAGACCTTCATCGTCGGCCGCGACGGCACCATCGTCTACAAGCTGGTCGGCCCGGTGACGCCGGACAATATCGACACCGTGCTCAAGGTCGAGATCGACAAGGCGCTGAAGGCGGGTCGTAAGTCGCCCGTCATTCCGGCGATGCGTCGCAAACGGAGACCGGACTTGACCTGTATCCGCGCGGCGACGGTGCAGACGCTTCACCCCTTGCGTCACGTCGCCGGCATCCGCGCTTCGCTCGCTTCCAGCGACGCCGGCTCGAGATGATAGCGCTTGGTCAGCGGCATCTGCGCGATCGCAAAGACCATGGTCAGCGGGATCACGCCGAACGCCTTGAAGCGCGACCCAGAAATCGGTGCTCTGGGTGCGCCAGATGATTTCGTTCAGGATCGCCATCGCGAAAAAGAACAGCGCCCAGCGCAGCGTGAGGATGCGCCAGCCCTGCGGCGTGAGATTGAACATCTGGTCGAACATGATCGGCGATGAAGGAGCGGCCGAACAGCAGCCCGCCGCCGAGGATCGCGGCGAACAGGCCGTAGATGATGGTCGGCTTGACCTTGATGAAGGTCTCGTCGTGCAGCACCAGCGTCAGCGTGCCGAACACGATGACGACGACGCCGGTGACCAGCGCCATGATCGGCACGTGCCGCGTCACCACGTAGGAGGCGATCATCGCCGCCACGATCGCCACCATGAAGGCGCCGGTGGCGACGAACAGATGGAACTTGGCGTTGGCGACGAAGAACACCATCAGCGGACCGAGTTCGGTCGCGAGCTTGAACAACGGATGCGGCGTGGTCTTGTCCATCGTCACCGTTGCTGTCATCATCCGCGAGCGGTGATCCAGTATTCCGATCGCCCGATCCAGCGCGCGATGCCGCGCTCGAAGGATGACCTATTCGATCCCTGCGATCGCCTGCGCGAAATCCCGCGCGGTGAACGGCGCGAGATCGTCGATGCCCTCGCCGACGCCGATGAAATGCACCGGCAGTTTGTGCTTTTCGGCCAGCGCCACCAGGATGCCGCCGCGCGCGGTGCCGTCGAGCTTGGTCATCACGAGGCCGGTGACGCCTGCGGTACGATGAAACGCCTCGACCTGCGACAGCGCATTTTGTCCCACCGTGGCGTCGAGCACCAGCAGCACCGCATGCGGCGCCGACGCATCGACCTTCCTGATGACGCGAACGACCTTTTCAAGCTCGTTCATCAGTTCGGCCTTGTTCTGCAGCCGGCCCGCGGTGTCGATCAGCAGCACGTCGAGCTTGCCCTCGCGCGCCGCGGTCAGTGCGTTGAAGGCAAGGCTTGCGGAATCCGAGCCCTGCGCGCCCGCGATGACCGGCGATTTGGTGCGCTCGCCCCAGATCTTCAGCTGCTCGATCGCGGCGGCGCGAAAGGTGTCGCCGGCCGCCAGCATCACCTTGCGGCCTTCGGCGCGCGAGTTTCGCCGCAAGCTTGCCGATGGTGGTGGTCTTGCCGGAACCGTTGACGCCGACCACGAGAATGACGAACGGCTTTTGCGCCGCGTCGATCTCAAGCGGCTTCGCCACCGGCGCCAGAACCTTCTCGACTTCGGTCGCGACCACCGACTTGACGTCATCGGCCGTGATCGCCTTGTCGTAGCGGCCGACGCCGACCGCGGCCGCGATGCGCGCCGCCACCTCGGTGCCGAGATCGGCGCGCAGCAGCACGTCCTCGATATCCTCGAGCATCGCGCGGTCGAGCTTGCGCTTGGTGACGAGATCGGCCACCGCCGTCCCGAGCGAACTCGAGGTGCGCTTCAGGCCGCTGGACAGCCGCCGCCACCAGCTCAGTTTGGTCGTTCCGGAGTGGTATCGTTCATGGTGGGGGTGTGTTAGCGGTTTCGCGCCATGAGCGAAAGTCTCGACCGAGCGATCGAAGTTCCCGAATTGACCGCGGACGAAATCCAGGCCCGCGTGCTCCATCGCGACGGGCTGATGCTGGTGATCGACAAGCCCGCGGGCCTGCCGGTGCATCGCGGCCCCAAGGGCGGCGCCAATCTGGAATCCTCCTTCGACGCGCTGCGATTCGGCCTGCCGCGGCCGCCGGTTCTCGCCCACCGGCTCGACACGCGATACCTCCGGCTGCCTGGTGCTGGGACGCCATCGCAAGGCGACCGCCTCGCTCGGCCTGCTGTTCAAGCATGGCAAGATTTCCAAGACCTATTGGGCGGTGGTCGAAGGCGGCCCGGCCGAGGACGAGGGCATCATCGACATGCCGCTCGGCCGCCTCAACGCCGAGCGCGGCTGGTGGCAGAAGCCCGATCCGGAAGGGCAGACGGCGGTCACCAACTGGAAAGTGCTGGGGCGCGGCGATGGCCTCAGCCTGGCTCGCGCTCGAACCGGTCACCGGCCGCACCCATCAATTGCGCGTGCACTGCCGCCGCGCATGGGCTGGCCGATCGTCGGCGACAACATTTACGGCAACGGTCCGCGCTTCGGCGAGCCGCGCCTGCATCTGCATTCCCGCGAGATCGTGATCCCGATTTCGAAGAACAAGGACCCGGTGCGCGTGGTCGCGCCGGCGCCGGCGCATCTGCAGGAGCGGCTCAGGGCGTGCGGGTGGAAGGGGGAGTAGTTCAGCCGTGCGATTGCGAGCCAGCAAGCGAAGCAATCCAGACCAGGACGGATCGCTTCAGTGGCAAGGATGGATTGCTCTCGTCGCAAGTGCGTCCTCGCAATGAACAGCTCACGCGTAGGCCACGGCTCAGTCAACCGTCAGCCGCGCGCCATCATGTCCCGGTCATCGTCAGCGCTCCGCACCGCGCCGGGCGTCTCCCCGCTGATCGCAACCGGCATAAAATGTTCGGTGCGGCCCTGCGTGGCGCTCTCGATCAGCACCTGCCGCGTCGCGCCGATCTCCGACGCCAGCCGCCTTCTGCAACGCGGCCTCGCCGGCCGCGCGCAATCGCCTGGCGCGTTCCTTGATCACATCGCCCGCCACCTGCGGCATCCGCGCCGCCGGCGTGCCCGGACGCGGCGAATAGGGAAACACGTGCAGGAAGGTGAGACCGCACTCCTCGACCAGATCCATGCGAGCGCGCGAACATCTCCTCGGTCTCGGTCGGAAAGCCCGCGATGATGTCGGCGCCGAGCGCGATATCCGGCCGCAGCCGCCGCACCTGCGCGCAGAAATCGATCGCATCGCTGCGGGAATGCCGCCGCTTCATCCGCTTCAGGATCAGATCGTCGCCGGACTGCAGCGACAGATGCAGATGCGGCATCAGGCGCTCGTCGTCCGCGATCACGTCGAGCAGATCGCGATCGACCTCGACTGAATCGATCGATGAAATCCGCAGCCGCTTCAGTTCCGGCACGTGCCGCAAGATCTGCTTGGTCAGACGCCCGAGTTTCGGCGCGCCCGGCAGATCGGCGCCGTAGCTGGTGAGATCGACGCCGGTCAGCACGATCTCGGCGTGGCCGCGCTCGACCAGCGCGCGGACCTGCTCGACCACCGCGCCCATCGGCACCGAGCGCGAATTGCCGCGGCCATAGGGGATGATGCAGAAGGTGCAGCGGTGATCGCAGCCGTTCTGCACCTGCACGAACACCCGCGGCAGGCCGTTCTGAAATCCTTCCACGAGATGCGGCGCCATCTCCGTGACCGCCATGATGTCGGCGACCGCGATCTTTTCGCTTGCCGCGATGCCGAAGCCGGCGCCGCGTCGAACGCGGCGCGCGCGGCGCGCCAGGCCTCGCCCCGCATCTTGTCGTCATTGCCGACGACGCGATCGACCTCGGCCATGCCGGCGAACATCTGCGGCTTGCGTCTGCGCCGCGCAGCCGGTCACGACGATCCGCGCCCGGGCCGTTCGCGCTTCAGCCGGCGGATCGATTGCCGCGCCTGCGCCACCGCTTCGTTGGTGACCGCGCAGCTGTTGATGACGATGGTATCGGTGAGCCCGGCGCTCTCGGCCTCGCGCGCGATCACCTCGGATTCGAAGGCGTTGAGGCGGCAGCCGAAGGTGACGACGTCGACGCTCATGATCTCACGCGACGGACGCAAACAGCGCCGGATCGAAGCGGCCTTCATATTCGAAGGTCGCGGTGCCCGTCATCAGCACGTGGTCGTCGCGCTCGCGCCATTCGATCGAGAGTTCGCCGCCGGGCAGCGATATCTGCACGATGCGATTGGCGCGCTTCAGCCGCGCCGCCGCCACCGCGGTGGCGCAGGCCGCCGAGCCGCAGGCCCTGGTCAGCCCCGCGCCGCGCTCCCAGGTGCGGATCGTGATGTGATCGCGATCGACGATATGCGCGAGCGTGATGTTGGCGCGCTCCGGAAAGATCGGATGGTTTTCCAGCAGCGGCCCGAAGCGGGCGAGATCATAGGCATTGACGTCGTCGACCCAGAAGATCGCATGCGGATTGCCCATGTTGACCACCGACGGGGTGTGCAGCACCGGCGCGTCGATCGGGCCGATCTGCAGCTCGATGGAGCGGGTGTCGCGAAACTCTTCCGCCAGCGGAATATCCTTCCAGCCGAATTTCGGCGGGCCCATGTCGACGGTGTAGAGATCGTCGGACGGCCCTGCCAGCAATTCAACAGCCCGGCCCTGGTCTCGAAGGTGACGGCGGTCTGGCCGGTCTCCTCGAACAGCCGGCGCACCACGCAGCGCATGCCGTTGCCGCAGGCGCCGACTTCCGAGCCGTCATTGTTGTAGATGCGGATGAAGGCCTCGGTGCCCTGCAAGGCGCGGCGGCTGCAGCACCATCAACTGGTCGTAATGCACGCCGGCGGGCGAGGCCACCGCGCGCGCTTCTTCGGCCGTGACGGCGGCCGGCGAATCGCGCAGATCGACCACGACGATCTCGTTGCCGATGCCGTTCATCTTGGCAAATGCGTGGTTGGCGAGCGCGCTCATGGAATTTCCCGACTTATGCCTGCCTTATATGGCGAATGATGGCGGATTGGCCAGTGCGGCAAATCTGTGTCGGCGCCCCGACCGATGGCAGAGAGGCCCATGACATATCTGTCATGGGACGAAAGCAGGCCTTGCGTGTTAGCATGTCATAGCTCGTCACGCGCTTCGCCGACGTGAAACCGGGACACCTAAGCCGAGGCGCGACGCCGAACAAGGCCATGGAGAATACCGAATGAATTCTGCTCCGCTTTTTCCGCCTTGCCATGGTCGCGCTGATCCCGGCAGCCGCGATTTCGTTGGGCTTCGGCAACGCGCTGGCGCAGTCGCCGCCGGCGACGCCTCCCGCGGTCAGCGCGCCGGCGACGCCAGCGCCCGCCGCACCGGCAACACCCGCCCCGGCGCCGACCGCGACCCCGGCTCCGGCGGCGAGCCCTTCGGCCGCGCCCACCGCTCCGCCCGCGGCCGCGGAAACCCCGGCGACACCACCGCCGGCCGCCGCGCCGGTTCAGACCGCCGATCCGTTCGGCGAGGAAATCACGCTGGAGCCGAAAACGGTCGTCATCGCTCAAGGGCACCGCCAACTGGGATTCGGCATTCGACACCCTGATCGATTCCTTCAAGTCGCTGTCGGCGCTGCTCGACAAGCAGGGCATCAAGCCGATCGGGCAATCCGATGATCGTCTACACCTCCACCGACGACACCGGCTTCACCTATCCTGGCGGAAATTCCGGTCGACCAGGATCCGAAGAACCTGACCAAGGACATGAGCATGGGCAAATCGCCCGAGGGCAAGGCGTTGAAGTTCGTCCATCGCGGTTCCTACGACAATATGGACAACACCTATGAGGCGATCACCAATCACCTCGACGACAAGAAGCTCGAGGCCAAGGACACCTTCATCGAGGAATACATCACCGACCCCTTGAAGACCGCGGAGGACAAGCTGGTCATCAACGTCTATGTGCCGCTGAAATGAGCCTCATGAAGCATCGCGTCCCGCTCGCCGCCGCCATCGTCGCGGCCACGCTGCTCGCCGCGCCCGCGCTGGCGCGAGACCGTGCCGCCGCCGATGATTTCCGTCACCGGCGAGGCCACGGTATCGGTGGCGCCCGATCTGGCGCAGATCGACGCCGGCGTCACGTCGGACGCCAAGACCGCGCGCGAGGCGTCCGACGCCAACAACGCGGCGATGGGCAAGGTGCTGCTGGCGCTGAAGGGCGCCGGCATCGAGGAGAAGGACTATCCAGACCTCGCGGCTGTCGCTGCAGCCGCAATACGCGCCGAACCGCTGCCGGCCCGACTCCGCCATCGTCGGCTACCGCGCCAGCAATCGCGTCACGATCCGGCTGCGCGACGTCACCAAGGTCGCCAGCGTGATCGACACGCTGGTGGGCGCCGGCGCCAACGATATCGGCGGCATCAATTTCTCGGTGTCCAACGCGTCGAAACTGCTCGACGAGGCCCGCGAACAGGCGATCGCCGATGCCCGCCGCAAGGCCGAGATCTATGCCAAGGCCGCCGGCGTCACGCTCGGCGCGCCGCTCAGCATCTCGGAGGAAGGCGCGCCCGGCCCGATGCTTTCGCGGCAAGATGGCCAGCGGCATGGCCGCGTCGGCGACGCCGGTGGCGCAGGGCGAAGAGACGCTGCAGGTCACGGTGAGCGTGTCCTGGGCGATCAAGCCGGCGGCGCAGTAGTAATCCGACGTCGTCCCGGCGCACGCCGGGACCCATACCCGTGGCATTCGCGGTGAGCCGAGCTGCCGCTCGAGCTCTTTCGAACAATGCAGCATCGGTGGTTATGGGTCCCGGCTGCGAGCGCTTCGGCCTGCGCTCACGTTGGCCGGGACGACGGATCCTAAATCTCCACCACCTGCCCCGGCTTGAGCGCGACAAACCGCTCGCGCGGAATCTTCGCTTCATCGAGCGCGGCGTGCAACGCCGGTGACCGGCGCGTCGATCGCCTCATCGGTCAGCTGAAACGTGCCGTGGTGATGCGCCAGCGCCTGCTCGCGCGCCGCAATCGGCCAGCGCCTTCACCGCGTCCGACGGATTCATGTGCTGGTCGCGCATGAACCAGCGCGGCTCATAGGCGCCGATCGGGAGGATCGCCAGCCGCAAGCGGACCGTGCGCTTGCGCGACGCGGCGGAAATGCTTGCCCTCGCCGTAGCCGGAATCGCAGACGATGTAGATCTTGCCCGCCGGCGTCTCCAGGACGAAGCTCGCCCACAGCGCCTTGTTGCGGTCGAACAATCCGCGCGCCGACCAGTGCCGGGTCGGCACCAGCGTCACCGCGACGCCGCCGCCGAGTTCGACGCGGTCGTGCCAGTCGAACGCCTCGGCGCGGATCGCGCTGTCGGCGCCGCGCATGGTGACATCGTTGCCGAGCGGCGTGATCACGCGCGGCGAGAACTTTGCGGCGAGCTTCGACAGCGTCGCGACATCGAGATGATCGTAATGGCCGTGCGACACCAGCACGACGTCGATCGGCGGCAGCGCGTCGAACGCGATGCCGGGGTCGTTGCGACGCTTCGGTCCGGCCCAGCTGACCGGCGAGGCGCGCTCCGACCACACCGGATCGATCAGGATGTTCAGCCCCGATGTCTGGATCAGCCAGCTGGCGTGGCCGACGAACGACAACCGCACCTTGTCGCCGCTGACGCGCGCCGGCGGCGTGTCGGCGTGCGGGCTCGGCGCCCATTCGGGCCAGGCCTGCCGCTGCCGGTCGCGGCCGAACTGCCAGCGCAGCAACTTCGCCCAAGCGATTTCGGCGGCACGCCATCGGGATCGAAGAAACTGCGTGCCGTCGAAATGATCGGAGACCGGCCCGGCATAGGTTTTCATTCTGTAAGTTCCAGACCGATGGCACGCCGATCGCGGCGGCGGCGCCGGCAGAACAGCCCAAGCACACGGCGGCGGGTCATGTTTCATGGCCCGATTGGCCTCAAAACATGCGTGGTTCGGCAAGGGGTAAGCCGGCCATCGGGCTTCACGAAAATGCCATTTTCCCGCGACTTTTCTTGACTTTTGGGGCCTGCGGGGGTTTAACGCCCGCAATTCTCGGAAAGACGTTCTTTTCGACCCGCCGCCCGGCCCCGGAGGCCGGAGGTCAACGCCCGACAGCGCGATGCGCCCTCGGGCGCAAAAGTGTTTGGAATACCCTCGTCCTGAGGAGCCGCGCAGCGGCGTCTCGAAGGACGGGTCCGCGCAGATCCACCCTTCGAGACGCAGGCATCCGACCTGCTCCTCAGGGCGAGGACAGAAGGAAAACAGCAAGTGTTCGACAATCTGTCGGAAAAACTTGGTGGCATTCTCGATCGGCTGACGCGGCGCGGGTCGCTGACCGAGGCCGACGTCGACGCCGCGATGCGCGAGGTGCGCCGCGCGCTGCTGGAGGCCGACGTCTCGCTCGACGTGGTCCGAAGTTTTACCGAAAAGGTCCGCGAGCAGGCGATCGGCGCCACCGTGGTCAAGTCGGTGACGCCCGGCCAGATGGTGGTGAAGATCGTTCACGACGAGCTGATCGCCACGCTCGGCTCCGACGGCCAGACCATCGACCTCAACGCCGTGCCGCCGGTCGCGATCATGATGGTCGGCCTGCAAGGCTCCGGCAAAACCACCACCACCGCCAAACTCGCCCGCCGCCTGACCCAGCGCGACAAGCGCAAGGTGCTGATGGCCTCGCTCGACATCTATCGCCCGGCGGCGATGGAGCAGCTCGCAGTGCTCGGGCGCGACCTCGATATCCAGACCCTGCCGATCGTCGCCGGCCAGAAGCCGGCGCAGATCGCCAGGCGCGCGCTGGAAGCCGCCAGGCTCGGCGGCTACGACGTGGTGCTGCTCGACACCGCCGGCCGCACCACGCTCGACGAAGAGATGATGGCGGAAGCCGCCGAGATCAAAACCGCGGCCAATCCGCATGAAGTGCTGCTGGTCGCGGATTCCCTGACCGGCCAGGACGCGGTCAATCTGGCGCGCTCGTTCGACGAGCGCGTCGGCCTCACCGGCATCGTGCTGACGCGGGTCGACGGCGACGGCCGCGGCGGCGCTGCGCTGTCGATGCGCGCGGTCACCGGCAAGCCGATCAAGCTGATCGGCACCGGCGAAAAGACCGACGCGCTGGAAGATTTTCACCCGAGCCGGATCGCGGGCCGCATTCTCGGCATGG
Source organism: uncultured Alphaproteobacteria bacterium (assembly GCA_963735835.1). Lineage (GTDB taxonomy): Bacteria > Pseudomonadota > Alphaproteobacteria > Rhizobiales > Xanthobacteraceae > Bradyrhizobium. The sequence continues at coordinate 45,854 of CAVTNA010000051.1, forward strand.
GCGACGTGGTGTCGCTGGTGGAGAAAGCCGCCGCCAACATCGACGCGGAAAAAGCCGCGCGCACCGCCGAGAGGATGCGCAAGGGCCAGTTCGACCTCTCCGACATGCGCGAGCAATTGCTGCAGATGGCGAATATGGGCGGCATCAGCGGGCTGATGGGCATGATGCCCGGCATCGCGAAAATGAAGAACCAGATCGCCAACGCCGGGCTCGACGACAAGATCATCAAGCGTCAGGTCGCGGTGATCGATTCGATGACGCGGCAGGAGCGCAAGAACCCCGATATCCTCAAGGCCAGCCGCAAGAAGCGCATCGCCGCCGGCGCGGGCCTGAAGGTCGAGGAGGTCAACAAGCTCCTGAAGATGCACCGGAACATGGCCGACATGATGAAGGCGATGGGCTCGGGCAAGCGCGGCCCGATGGCCGGCATCGCGCAGGCGATGGGCTTTGGCGGCGGCATGCCCTCGCCCGAACAGATGAAGGCGCTGGCCGAGAAGATGCCTGGCGGTGCCGGGCCCGGCGGCATGCCGGCGCTGCCGAAGGATTTGCCCGCGGGCTTGCGTTCCGGCCTGCCGAATTTGCCGGGACTTACAGGTCTCGGCGGCAAGCCGACCTTGCCGGGCCTCGGCGGCTTTCCCGGCCTGGGGAAGAAGAAATGAGAACTCCTCACTCGTCATTCCGAGCGAAGCCGCAGGACAGATCCGATCTGCAACTGCACATCGGGAATCTGGATTCGGGTTCGCGCTACGCGCTCCTCGCAATGACGAACTAATCAAACAAATCATCCAATCACAACCACTCACAGGAGAACCAAATGTCAGTCGTTATCCGCCTCGCCCGCGCCGGCACCAAGAAGCGTCCGGTCTATCACGTCGTCGTCGCCGACTCGCGCTTTCCGCGCGACGGCCGCTTCATCGAACGTCTCGGCCATTTCAATCCGCTGCTGCCGAAGGACAACGAGGCGCGGCTGAAGCTCGACATGGACAAGGTCAAGGCCTGGCTCGCCAAGGGCGCGCAGCCGTCGGACCGCGTGTCGCGCTTCCTCGATGCCGCCGGCGTGGCCAAGCGCGCCGCGCGCAACAATCCGGAAAAGGCCGTGCCGCGCAAGGAGCGCAAGGCCAACGCCGAAGCCGCCGCCACGGCCGCAACGGCTGCGCAGCGGCGCCAAGACCGCAGCCGCGCGCCGCCAAGAAGTAAGCGCGACGGCGCGCGGCGATGTCGGCCCAAATCTGCATCGCCCGGATCGGCGCCGCCGCATGGCGTGCGCGGCGCGGTGAAGCTGTGGACTTTTACGGAAGATCCGCTTGCCGTGAGGCGCTACGGACCTCTGGTGACAAAAGACGGCGCGCGTCAGTTCGAAGTGACGCAGGCCCGCGAGGCCAAGGGCCATCTGGTCGCGACGCTGAAAGGCATCGCGACGCGCGAGGAGGCCGAACGGCTCAACGGCGTCGAACTCTATGTCGCGCGCGAAAAGCTGCCGGCGACCGACGAAGATGAGTATTACCACGCCGACCTGATCGGGCTCGCCGCGGTGACGCCGCGAACGAACCGCTCGGCCGCGTCATCGCGATCCACAATTTCGGCGCCGGCGACATCATCGAGATCGCGCCGCCGCAGGGCGCGACCATGCTGCTGCCGTTCACCAACGCCGTGGTGCCCTCGGTCGATCTCGCCGGCGGGCGCGTGGTGATCGAATTGCCCGCGGAGATCGAGGGCGACGAACCCTGACTCCGGTCGTCAGCTCCGGACTCGATCCGCGATCCTCTTTTCGGAAATAGGATGGATACGCGGGCCAGGTCCGCGTATGACGCTCCCTGTAAATCGTGATGGTTCCCGAATGACCTGGCGCGCGACCGTGCTGACGCTGTTTCCGGAAATGTTCCCGGGCCCGCTCGGCGTCAGCCTTGCGGGCAAGGCGCTTGCCTCCGGCCTGTGGGCGCTGGAGGCGCGCGATATCAGGGCGTCGGCCACCGACCGCCACCGCAGCGTCGACGATACCCCGGCCGGCGGCGGCCCCGGCATGGTGCTGCGCGCCGACGTGCTGGCCGCCGCCATCGATGCGGCGAATGTCTCACCCGATCGCCCGCGGCTCCTGATGAGCCCGCGCGGTCGGCCATTGACCCAGTCCCGGGTGGTGGAACTCGCCGCCGGACCCGGTCCGCTGATCGTCTGCGGCCGGTTCGAGGGCATCGACCAGCGGGTGATCGAGGCCCGCCGGCTCGAGGAGGTTTCCGTCGGCGATTACGTGCTGTCGGGCGGCGAAATCGCCGCATTCGCGCTGATCGATGCCTGCGTCCGGCTGCTGCCGGGGGTGATGGGAAAGCTGGTTTCCGGCGCTGACGAGAGTTTTTCCGAGGGCTTACTGGAATACCCGCAATATACCCGCCCGCAGGAGTTCGAGGGCCAGCCGATCCCGGAAATCCTGTTGTCCGGCGACCACGCCCGGGTCGCGGCCTGGCGCCGGGCCGAGGCCGAGGCCCTGACAAGGGCACGGCGGCCCGATCTCCTGGGAGGCCGCAAGGCCGGACCAAAAACGCCCAAAAAACGCGACAGACGGGTGACAAGCCGCAGCCTTTGCCGTATACGAGCGCCAAATCCGCGCAATGGCAGGATAAACGAACACCCGCGCAGCCCGCGCTTTGGCGGCTGGGGCGCGCCGCCGATGGAGATTTCGCGATGAACCTCATTCAGGAGCTCGAAAAAGAGCAGTTCGAAAAACTGTCGGCCGGCAAGGTGATTCCGGAATTCGGACCGGGCGACACCGTGATCGTCAACGTCAAGGTGGTCGAAGGCGACCGCTCGCGCGTGCAGGCCTATGAAGGCGTCTGCATCGGCCGCTCCGGCGGCGGGCTCAACGAGAGCTTCACGGTTCGCAAGATCTCCTACGGCGAAGGCGTGGAGCGCGTATTCCCGGTGATGTCGCCGATGATCAACTCGATCACGGTGGTGCGCCGCGGCAAGGTGCGCCGCGCCAAGCTGTATTACCTGCGCAATCTGCGCGGCAAGTCGGCCCGCATCGTCGAGAAGAAGTCGGACCGCGCCGCCGCCGTCGGCGAATAATTCCCGGCCGGCAATGGATTTTGCGGAAAGCGCGGGGCTCACCCCCGCGCTTTTTTGTTGCATATCGCGCTTCGATGCGGTCAGCGTGCTATATGGCTGGCATGTTCAGGGATCGCCCGACCATCGCGTCTCGCGTCGTTCTCGACGACCGTCGTCGTTTGCCATGGCGCTTCTTCGGTCGGCTAACGACTGCCGCTCTCGCGGCTTGACGCCCGGCGCGCCGCGTTCGCCGCGCGCGGTTGCACTTTTCCGATTTCAATCCCGATTCAAGGCCTGACACCATGTCCGACAAAAAGCCGACCACGCTGTACGACAAGATCTGGAACGATCATCTGGTGCACGAAGCCGACGACGGCACCTGCCTGCTCTATATCGACCGCCATCTCGTCCACGAGGTGACCTCGCCGCAGGCCTTCGAGGGCTTGCGCGCGACGGGCCGCAAGGTTCGCGCGCCGGAGAAGACGCTGGCGGTGGTCGACCACAACATCCCGACCACCGATCGCTCCAAACCCAATCCCGATCCGGAAAGCATCGAGCAGATGCGGGTGATGGCGGAGAACGCCAGAGAATTCGGCATCGAATATTACAACGAATTCGACAAGCGTCAGGGCATCGTCCACGTCATCGGCCCCGAGCAGGGCTTTACGCTGCCCGGCACCACCATCGTCTGCGGCGACAGCCACACCTCCACCCATGGCGCGTTCGGCGCGCTGGCGCATGGCATCGGCACCTCGGAAGTCGAGCATGTGCTGGCGACGCAGACCCTGATCCAGAAGAAGGCAAAGAACATGCGCGCCGTCGTCGACGGCAAGTTGCCCGACGGCGTCACCGGCAAGGACATCATTCTCGCGATCATCGGCGAGATCGGCACCGCCGGCGGCACCGGCTACGTGCTGGAATATGCCGGCGAGGCCATCCGCGCGCTCTCGATGGAAGGCCGCATGACCGTCTGCAACATGTCGATCGAGGGCGGCGCCCGCGCCGGCCTGGTCGCGCCGGATCGAAAAGGCGTTCGAATTCTTGAAGGGCCGTCCGAAGGCGCCGAAGGGCGACGCCTGGGACGCCGCGATGCGCTACTGGGAGACGCTGCGCAGCGACGAGGGCGCGCATTTCGATCACGAGATCAGGCTGGATGCGGCAAAACTGCCGCCGATCGTGACCTGGGGCACCTCGCCGGAAGACGTGGTGTCGATCACGGGCGTGGTGCCGGATCCCGACCAGATCGCCGATGAAGCCAAACGGCTCTCGAAACATCGCGCGCTGAATTACATGGGCCTGAAGGCCGGCACCAGGATCACCGACATCAAGCTCGACCGCATCTTCATCGGCTCCTGCACCAACGGCCGGATCGAGGACCTGCGCGCGGCGGCGAAGATGGTCGAGGGCAAGACCGTCAACGGCAATCTCAATGCCATGATCGTGCCGGGCTCCGGCATCGTGAAGGAGCAGGCGGAAGCCGAAGGCCTCGACAAGATCTTCATCAAGGCCGGCTTCGAGTGGCGCGAGCCGGGCTGCTCGATGTGCCTTGCGATGAATCCCGACAAGCTATTGCCGGAAGAACGCTGCGCCTCGACCTCGAACCGCAATTTCGAGGGCCGCCAGGGATTCAAGGGCCGCACCCATCTGGTGTCGCCGGCGATGGCGGCGGCGGCGGCGATCGCCGGGCATTTTGTCGATATCAGGGAGTGGAAGTGAGGCACCCCTTGCCTCAACCTCGAGGCATTCCCGAAGGAAGTCGTTAAGCAGTTGGGAGCAGACTGGGCCGCTTCAACAGGCGAGGCGTTTTCGCGAGGTGCCAGCCATGGCCGACAAGCCTGAATTCGTCGATATGATCGCCGCGGCGACGCGCCAGAGCTACCGCCGGGTCATGCCGCGCGTCGTCGCAGCCAAGGTCAAGGAAATCTCGCGGCTCAGCCACTGGCCGCCGGACCGTTGGACGCAGTGGCGCATCGAGACGCTCACGCCATGGAAGCTCAAGTCCTGGAAATTCAAGAACTGGGATTGAGCTCAAAATTCCGCCGCAGACAAAATCAGGCACCCGGTGGGTGCCCGATTCGTTTTTACCACCACGGCCCGTAGCCAAGCCCGAGGAAGGGGAAGAAGGGCGCCGGCGCATAGTAATAGGGCCGATCATAGTAATAGGGATAATACGGCCGATGGACGTAGCGATGATGATGCGCAATGTGATGGCGTGCACCGAAATCAGCGGCTTCTGCCGTTCGCTGCTTTGGCGCCGCGGTCTGCAACGGCGACGCCGCCACCGAATTGATCGCCGCTGAGCCGCCGAACATCAGCGTGAATGTCATGATGGCCGCACCGATCCATTTCGTCATGGAACACTCCTCGATGTGTCAGAAGCTCTGACCTGGTCGATCTGCAAACCGGTTCCCGCTTCGCGCAACAACATTCACTCCAACTTTTCCGAAACCGGCATAGGCTGTCGTTCGTATCTTCTGAAAATTGCTCACCACAGGAGATCGTCATGGCATCGTCTTGCAAGAGGCCGCCGATATCGCCCTTCGCTTTCGCCGTCGCATCGACGGCCGCCCTGTTATCAGCTAACGCGGCCTTCGCCTCTCAAGGCCCGGGCGCAGGTCCGGGCACCGCAAGCGGCTTCACCCAACTGGCCATGGCCATCATTGTCTACGGAACCTCGGCGCTGGTGGTCGGCGCCGGGCTGGTCGGCGCGGTGCGCCGGCGCTTGCATTAGCCGGGGCGCCAGAAGCAGCTCATGCGCGGCACGATCACCGTTCCGCTGGGCCGGTATTCCTGCACGTAGGTCGCGTTGCATTCGCGCACCGCGTTGCGGCCGGGATAATAGCGGGGATAGACCCCCTCGGGGTTCGATTCGTAATAGGGATAGACCCGCAGGCGCGTCGGAGGCCGGACCCGGCGCTGTGCCGACGCATCGGTGGCGATCGGGCTGCGACACCTGCGCGGTCCACAATCCCTGCGGCGCGGTTTGCGCAACCGCCCCGGCCGCGGGCAGCGAAATCGCGCCCGCAAAAGCGACCCATATTGCCGTCGTCCTGATCCGCATCATCACGCCCACCCAAACCTGTTATGGGTCGCAAGGTCTCCGATTGCCGCGCCAAGGTCAACTGCGGGCTTCAAAGCAGCATGCACGGGCGCGGAACCCGCCAAAGCCTTTTCGGTTCTGATTGAATCAGAACCGAGGCTCTGTCCTTTATTTTGACAGGTTTTCTTTTTTGCGAACCCGTACCCACCTCCCTCGAAAACGCTGTAAACAGACAAGATGTGGCGAACCGCGAAAGCCCCCTCGCTTGCCGAGATGGAGACCATGGCGCACGAAGTCTTCGGGCGCCTGCCGAAGACTTTTCGCGACCTGTGCGAAGGCGTGATCATCCGCGTCGACGATTTTCCGACCGACGAGGTGCTCGACGAGATGAACGCCGACAGCGAATTCGACCTGCTCGGCCTGTTCGTCGGGATCGGCCTGCCGTTTCGCAGCAATGACGACATCGCGCGGCTGCCCAACATGGTCTGGCTCTACCGCCGCCCGATCCTGGATTACTGGGCCGAACATGACGAGGCGTTGGGCCATATCGTCCGCCACGTGTTGATTCACGAGATCGGCCATCATTTCGGGCTCTCCGACGACGATATGGAGGCGATCGAGGCCGGCGCGGAGCAGGGTAATTTGCCCCTTTAATACCGGCGGCATTCGCGATAAACCACGCACCCGAAAAGGTTTTCGTCAATTCCAACAAGAAGTGCGATCCGATGGACAAGTTCACCACACTGGAGGGCGTCGCAGCACCCCTGAAGATCATCAATGTCGATACCGACATGGTCATCCCCAAGCAGTACCTGAAGACCATCAAGCGCACCGGCCTTGGCAAGGGGCTGTTTTCGGAACAGCGCTACAAGGACGACGGCAGCGAGAACCCGGATTTCATCCTCAACAAGCCGGCCTACCGCAAGGCCAAGATTCTGGTCGCCGGCGACAATTTCGGCTGCGGCTCGAGCCGCGAGCACGCGCCGTGGGCGCTGCTGGATTTCGGCATCCGCTGCGTGATCTCGACCTCGTTCGGCGATATCTTCTACAACAACTGTTTCAAGAACGGCATTCTGCCGATCCGGGTCAGCCAGGAAGACCTCGACAAACTGTTCGACGATGCCGAACGCGGCGCCAATGCGACGCTGACCATCGATCTCGCCAATCAGGAAATCCGCGGCCCCGACGGCGGCACGGTGAAATTCGAGATCGATCAGTTCCGCAAGCACTGCCTGATGAACGGTCTCGACGACATCGGCCTCACCATGGAAAAGAAGGCCTCGATCGACGCTTACGAAGCCAAGGCGCAGACCGAACGCGCCTGGGCCTGATCTGGCGCTGGTGCTGCTGATTGAAGGTGAGGCGCATGCGGCCCGACGTCGTCACCTTCTGGCACGGCCCGCTCGATGCGCTCCGGCTGACATGCCTGCGATCGCAGGTCGCGGCCGGCCATAAGGTCACCGTCTACAGTTTCGAGCCGCTTGGGCAATTGCCCGACGGCGTCGGCAACGCCGAGGCCGAGGCGATCCTGCCGCACGCGTTCTCGCGAAAAATTGCGCCCACCAGCAGCCGGACGGCACCTGGCGCGACTGGACCATTTTGCAGTTCAGTGACTTTTTCCGGATGCGGCTGATGGCGCGGGGCGCCGGCCTTTGGCTTGACGCCGACGTGCTGCTGTTCAAACCCGTCGAGATCGATCCCGCAAAACCTTATTTCGCCTGGGAGCGGCCGCGCCAACTCGGCAACTCGGTGCTCTATCTGCCATCCGGCGATCCCATCGTGGCGGCGTTCGAGCATCGCTGATGCAGCAGGAGGAGTTGACGCCGGACTGGCTGGCGCTGCGGCACCGTCTGACTTTCGCACTGCGCAAACTGCGCGGTTCGGACAGCGGCTCTCGGATATTCGTGTCGCGATCTATGGGCCGGCGGCGCTGACCGCGCTCGCCCGCCGCGCCGGCGAACTACGCTACGCCTTGCCGAAGAAGTCGTTCTATTCGGTGCACGCCGATCCAAAACTGTTCTTCGAGCCCTCGGATTTTTCAGGGCTGATCGGCGATCCCGACATTATCGGGCTGCACATTTCGCCCAAAGGCCGCGGCGGCCAGCCCCCCATTCCCGGCAGCCTCTATGCGTGGGCGGCAGCGCGGTTTGGGGCGTTAACCCGAGCCCCGGTCCCTGGCAGATTTGATCTACCGCAACACCGCTCACCTCCGTTCGTGCTCATATTATCAGCAATCGGAGGTGTCCCATGACCGCCCAAAGCAAGCCATATTCCGTCGTTGAAGGACTGGTTAATACGTTTAGCGACTGGCTGAGACACCGGCGGGAGCTGAACGAGCTGCGCCAGCTCAACACGTCCGAGTTCGACCGCATCGCGAGCGAACTGCGGGTTTCCCCCGGCGACCTCAACGAACTGGTCCGCCAGGGGCCGCATGCCGCCGATGAACTGCCGAAACTGCTCAAGGTTCTCGGCATCGACGAGGAAGCCCTCGCCCGCTCGCAGCCTTTGGTGTTGCGCGACATGGAGCGGGTCTGCGCCTTGTGCGCAGCAAAAGGCTGAATGCGACCGCGATCTCGCCGCCGGCACCTCCGCCGAGCACTATGAGGGATATTGCCTCAACGCATCAACGATCGAGCTGCTGGATCAGCCGGCGGAGCAAGAAAGGCGTCGGCGCAAAGGATGTTACGGTAAACAAATGAAAATATCGCGCTCGGCCTGGATCCACATTTCGCTGGCCATCATTATTGCTATCGCGGCGCTGTTCTTGATCCGCCTGCACGATGCGGGCGGAACGTCTTTTTCGATTGGCGTCGAATAAGCCTCTCCCTCTAACGGGAACGTCGGCGAGCTTCGAGCAAGTAGTATGGCGGCGATCGGCAGATCAAAAAACGCGCCCCGCACCGACTGCTCATTTCATACGCGATCATCTCGCGGAGCAAGCTTCGCCGGTCCCGGAAGGCCTGGCGCGGCGTCAGCTTCCGATCGCCGCAATCGCGTCCGCGATCGCAATCGTGCGCCGCGCGATATCGGCGTGCAGCCGCTCCACCATCTGCCCGTCGAGCTGGATCGCGCCGCGCGAGGCGTTTTCCGGGCGTTCGAATGCCGCGATCATCTTCCGGGCATGCGCGACTTCCTCCGCCGGCGGCGTGAAGATCGCGTTGCAGGCCTCGATCTGGCCCGGATGGATCAGCGTCTTGCCGTCGAAGCCGAGATCGCGCGCCTGCGTGCATTCCTGCCCAAAGCCGTTGAAATTGCTGAAATCGCTGTAGGGTCCGTCGAGAATTTCGAGACCGTAGGCGCGGGTGGCCAGAATGCAGTGCGTGATCAGCGGCAGCATCGCGGCGCGGCCGGGCTGCATTCGCTATCCGCGTTTCGCGCGAGATATCGTTCGGCCCGAATACGAAACCGGAAAGCCGCATCTCGGAATCGCGCGAGGCGGCGGCAAGCTCCTCGGCATGCAGCACCGCGCGCGCGGTCTCGATCATCGCCCAGACCCTGATCGACGTGTCGGCGTTGATATCGCTGAGACGATCGGCGATCGCGGTCAGATCCTTCACGCTGGAAACTTTCGGAACCAGAATGCCGTCGGGCCGGGCCTTGCCGGCCATGGTGACGTCATCGATCCACCACGGCGAATCCAGCGCGTTGACGCGGATCAGGACCTCGCGCCTGCCGAAGCCCGTGGCGGCGATCGCCTGCGCGATCTGGTCGCGCGCCATTGCCTTGGCCTCCGGGGCCACGGAATCCTCGAGATCGAGGATGATGCCGTCGGCCGGGAGATTGCGCGCTTTTTCCAGCGCCCGCGCATTCGAACCGGGCATGAACAACAGGCTGCGGCGCGGACGGATCATGGCTTGGTTCCCTTGGCGTTCCCGAACCCCACGCGATAACATTTCAGCCTCCGGTCCGAAAGGCTTGTTCCGGCTTGCGTCATATGGTTAGCAACTGACATGTCGTCGTTTCCGCAACATCTGCTCGAGGGCTACCGGGCCTTCACCTCGCAGCGGCTGCCAACCGAGCAGTCGCGCTACCGCGAATTGTCCGAGCGCGGCCAGGCGCCGGAGGTGATGGTGATCGGCTGCTGCAATTCCCGGGTGTCGCCGGAGGTGATCTTCGATGTCGGTCCCGGCGAATTGTTCGTGGTCCGCAACGTCGCCAATCTGGTGCCGGTCTATGCAGCCGGACGCCGGCGCGCATGGCGTCTCGGCGGCGCTGGAATACGCGGTCCCGGTTCTGCGGGTAAAACACATCGTGGTGCTCGGCCACGCGCAATGCGGCGGCATCCGCGCCTTCATCGACAATATCGAGCCGCTGTCGCCCGGCGATTTCATCGGCAAATGGATGTCGATGTTCATCAAGCCGGGCGAGAGGGTCGAGCAGCGCGACCATGAGACGATGGCCGATTTCACCATCCGGATCGAGAAGGCCGCCGTGTTCCGAAGCCTGGAAAACCTGATGACGTTTCCGTTCGTGCGGACCCCCGTCGAGCGCGGCGAGCTCAAGCTGCACGGCGCCTATTTCGGCGTCGCCGAGGGCTCGCTGTTCGTGCTCGATCCAGGAGACGAAGGAATTTCGCAGCGTAAGGGAAAAGCAGCCCTATCCTGAGGAGGCGCGATAGCGCCGTCTCGAAGGATGACCAGCGGTTGCGGCCTCATGGTTCGAGACGCGCGGCGTCGCCGCGATCCTCACCATGAGGGGCCCGCTCACGCCGCCTTTTTCTTGGCGCTGATCAGCTTGCGGTTGATCAGGCATTCGGCGATCTGGATCGCGTTCAGCGCGGCGCCCTTGCGCAAATTGTCCGACACGCACCACAGCACGAGACCGTGCTCCACGGTCGCATCCTCGCGGATGCGGCTGATATAGGTCGCGTCCTCGCCCGCCGCCTCGTAAGGCGTGACATAGCCGCCCGGTTCGCGCTTGTCGATCACCAGGCACCCCGGCGCGTTGCGCAGGATGTGGCGCGCCTCGTCGGCCGAAATCGGATTCTCGAACTCGATGTTGACGGCCTCGGAATGGCCGACGAACACCGGCACCCGCACGCAGGTCGCGGTGAGCCTGATTTTGGGATCAAGAATTTTCTTGGTCTCCATCATCATCTTCCACTCTTCCTTGGTGTAGCCGTCCTCCATGAACACGTCGATCTCGGGGATCACGTTGAAGGCGATGCGCTTGGGGAATTTCTTGTTGATCGAGTTCGCTGTTGGTGTAGACCGCCTTGGTCTGCGAAAACAGCTCGTCCATGGCGTCCTTGCCGGCACCCGACACCGATTGATAGGTCGAGACCACCACGCGCTTGATCACCGCCTTGTCGTGCAGCGGCTTCAGCGCGACCACGAGCTGCGCGGTCGAGCAGTTCGGATTGGCGATGATGTTCTTCTTGACGAAGCCGCTGACCGCATCCGCGTTGACCTCGGGCACGATCAGCGGCACGTCCGGATCCATGCGCCAGGCGGACGAGTTGTCGATCACGACCGCGCCGGCGGCGCCGATTTTCGGCGACCATTCCTTCGACACCGCGCCGCCGGCCGACATCAGGCAGATATCGACGTCGCTGAAATCGTAATGCTCGAGCGCTTTGACCTTCAGGGTGCGGTCGCCATAGGACACTTCGACGCCCATGCTGCGGCGTGACGCCAGCGCCACGACTTCGTCAGCCGGGAATTTGCGCTCGTCCAGAATGTTGAGCATTTCCCGCCCGACATTGCCGGTCGCTCCGACCACCGCGACTTTGTAACCCATCGTTCACTCTCCGAAGAAAAATGCCTCGCCCGCCGCTTGCCGCGGAAAGGGAAGAGGCAGCGCTTCTATGCGAGAAACGCCGTTAAGACAACGTTAGACCGTCGTTGCTTGGGCGTTTGATGCGATCGTATTGGGCCGTCCGGGCCAACCCCTCCTATCCGACCCAAATTCATCCGGCGCTGACCAGCTTTGCCGACGAATGCTCCAGCACGCTGGCGCATCTGATTGCCTATGTGGGGTCGCTGGCCCTGCTTGCCATCGTCGGCATTCATCTTTGGGACCAGTTGCCGACCGCCGACGCCATCGAGCCTTCCGCCACCACGGGCTGGAGCGCGGCTCTCCGCTCGCATCCGGCGTTTGCCGTCAGTCAGTTCGATTTGCCTGAAAAAACAGAGACTTACGAGATATTCCGGCATCCCGAAGGCGGCCGCAAGGACGTCATGCGCTGGTCGGCACAAGGCGAAAAGCCGGTCGCTGAACTCGAGATCTATCGCCCCGGCGGCGAATTCGGCCCATCGGAGCCCGCCGCTGACATCGCCGCGCGAATGGACCCCGACGGCGCGCGCGAGCTGGAAGCTGCCGGGGTCATCGACAGCAAGTTCGGCACGGTGACGCTGCTTCGCCACCCCGGCGAGGCCGCCGCCGCGGTCCTGCCTCGGACTTCATCAAACGTCTCGACGAGCCCAATCTGCAGATCTCCGGCTGGTCGTGCCAGGGCGACGCATGGCCGGCGCAACGGGCGGCGATCGGCTGCATGCTGAACCGGCTGATCCTGCTCACGGCCGGAAACGACCCGAAACTGGCTGAATTGTTCGCCCGCGCCGAGCTCAAGCGGGGCAGCTGCGCCGCTTCGGCCGCCATCAGCCACGTCGACCGACTGGGTGACATCAGCGGGAAATCCCCTGCTTGCGCGGCACGCTCTGAGCCCGGCTTCGCCGCCAAGGTGCTGGTTTTCAAGCAACTTTTTCTCGCCGCGCAGCATTATTCTGCCGCAGTGTGGCCCGATTGACCTTGTGACGCTGTACCCCCGGCAGCTAAAGTGACGGCCAATCGGATATGGCGGCCTGGCCGCCCGTGAGGACATGATGACCCCGAAATTCCCTGCTGCGAACAAGCTTGCGCTGTTGCTTGCTGTCGTCGCCGTCGTCGCCGTCGGCTTCGACACCACATCGGCCAACGCGGAACCGAAGCGCCAATACGACGACCGCGGCCGTCCCTATTACGGGCCGAGCGGTCCCAACGTGTCCTATCAGCAGGGACCGCGCACCCGCATCTACGTCACCAAGCGCTCCTGGCTCGACGCCGGCGTCGAGGTGTTGCCGGGCGACCGCAAGTTCACCGACTACGCGTTTCCGCCGGCGATCGGATACCCCTCGTTCGCGCGCGAGAACTACAACCGCCCGATCGATCGCCAGCCGCTGAACCCGCCGTCGGACATGGGCGGATATCCGCAGAGTTTTCCGCTGTATTGAGCGGGGCGGCAACAACTGGCCGTCGTGCCGGCGCACGCCGGGACCCATACTCCGCGGCCCCTCAATTTGAAAACGCTGTTCGACGGCTTTCGCTCAATCGCGAACGATCGTGGTTATAGGTCCCGGCTCAAGGCCGGGACGACACCGCGTGTGTTGCGCCTACCCGTGCAGCGCCTGCAATTCCTTCAGGATCGCTTCGCCCATCTGCGTGGTGCTGACCGCCGTGGCGCCCTCGGACTTGATGTCCGCGGTGCGCAGGCCGCTCGCCAGCACCGCCGCGATCGCGGCATCGAGCTTGTCGGCCAGCGTCGCCCATGTCGAAGGAATAGCGCAGCGCCATTCCGAACGACGCGATCATCGCGATCGGATTGGCCAGCCCCTTGCCGGCGATGTCGGGCGCCGAGCCGTGCACCGGCTCGTACAGCGCCTTGCGCTTCTTGGTCTTGACGTCGACCTCGCCGAGCGAGGCCGACGGCAGCATGCCGAGCGAGCCCGTCAGCATCGCCGCGATATCCGAGAGCATGTCGCCGAACAGATTGTCGGTGACGATGACGTCGAATTGCTTCGGCCATTTCACCAGATTCATGCCGCCGGAATCGGCGAGCTGATGCTCGAGCTGCACGTCCTTGTATTCGCGCGCATGCACCTGGGTGACCACCTCGTTCCAGAGCACGCCCGATTTCATGACGTTGCGCTTTTCCATCGAGGTCAGCTTGTTGCGGCGCTTGCGCGCCAGATCGAAGGCGACGCGCGCGATGCGCTCGATCTCGTAGGTGTCGTAGACCTGGGTGTCGATGGCGCGCTTCTGGCCGTTGCCGAGATCGGTGATGGTTTTCGGCTCGCCGAAATACACCCCGCCGGTGAGCTCGCGCACGATCATGATGTCGAGGCCCTCGACCACCTCGCGCTTCAGGCTCGAGGCGTCCGCAAGCGCCGGATAGCACACCGCGGGGCGCAGATTGGCGAACAGGCCGAGTTCCTTGCGCAGCCGCAACAGCCCGGCCTTCGGGCCGTACGTCATAGGGAACGCTGTCCCACTTCGGACCGCCGACCGCGCCGAAGATCACGGCGTCGGCCGCTTGCGCCTTGGCCATGGTCGCATCGGTGATGCTCTGTCTTGCTGCGCGTCATAGGCCGCACCGCCGACCAGCCCCTGCTCGGTCTCGAAATGCGCGATGCCCTGCGCGTTGAGCCAGTCGATCAGGCGTTTCACCTCCGCCATCACTTCGGGGCCGATGCCGTCGCCGGGGAGAAGCAGCAGTTTATGGGTCGCCATGGTTACCTCGCACATCGTTCGATCGTCATTGCCGGGCTTGACCCGGCAATCCAGCTTTTGCGTTAGAAGACGATGGATGCCCGGGTCGAGCCCGGGCATGACGACAGTATCGCTGCGCGCGGAGTGCTAAAGCGGCATTGCGCGATGGCAAGACACCATTGCCGCGGCGCGCCTGTGCAATCGCTGCCGGACCCTGCCACATTGGCGCGCTGCCGGAGAATCCCCTGTGCACGCCCCCGATCCGTGCCTCGCCACCCGCGCATCCCGCGCGGCTGATCCTGATCCTGTCGCTGGCGCCGACCGTCGGGCTCGGCATCGGCCGCTTCGCCTATTCGCTGGTGCTGCCGGACATGCGCGATGCGCTTGCCTGGTCGTATTCGGCCGCGGGCTTCATGAACACCATCAACGCCGCGGGCTATCTCGCCGGCGCGCTGATGGCCTCAAGACTGATCAAGCGATACGGCCTGTCCGCCGCGGTGCGCTGGGGAACGCTGGCCTGCGTGGTGTCGCTGGCGCTGTGCGCCATGTCAGGCAATTTCATCGTCTTGAGCTTTGCGCGGCTGCTGGTGGGCATCGGCGCGGCGCTCGGATTCGTCGCCGGCGGCGCGCTGGCGGCGCGGATCGCGCAATCGCAGCCGACGCGGGCGAATTTTCTGCTGAGTCTGTTCTACGCCGGACCCGGGCTCGGCATCCTGGCCTCCGGCCTGATCGCGCCCTTCGTGCTGCAGGCGTTCGGGCCGGGCTCGTGGTGGATCGTGTGGTGGGCGCTGACGGTGCTGTCGATCGTCATGACGATTCCGCTGTTGCTGGCGCCGATCGATACCAGTGCCGGCATCGCCGACGCCGCGCCGGCGCAGTTCGCGATCCGGCCGGTCCTGATCTATCTCGCCGGCTATTTCCTGTTCGGCGCCGGCTACATCGCCTACATGACCTTCATGATCGCCTATGTCCGCGACGCCGGCGGCGGCGCCTGCGGCGCAGAGCGCGTTCTGGAGCCTGATCGGCGTCAGCGCCTTCGCGACGCCGTGGGTGTGGCGCCGCGTGCTGGCGCTCGACCGCGGCGGCGTCTCCACCGCGATCATTCTCGGCGTCAACGCGATCGGCGCGGCGCTGCCGCTGTTCGGGCATTCCGCGCGTGCTGCTGGCGATATCGGCGCTGGTGTTCGGCGTCGCGTTCTTCGCGGTGGTGGGATCGACCACCGCCTTCGTGCGCTTCAACTATCCGCCTTCGGCCTGGCCGAAGGGAATCGCGGCGATGACGATCGCGTTCGGCATCGGCCAGACGCTGGGACCGATCGCGGTCGGCGCCGTCACCGACGCGTTCGGCAGCCTGTCCTATGCGCTCAACGTCTCGGCGGCGATGCTGGCGGTGGGCGCGATCGCCGCGGCGTTTCAGCGAAGGCTGGCGCGAAAATCGTAAGCCGGGCTAGAGTGCCTGGCGGTGCAGCGACCGGGATGACGGCATCCGCCGAGCCCACTGCCGAACGCGCGGATTGCCGAGATCGATGACATTCACCGCGATGATCCGCCTTCGCGAACCCGCCGCTTCCTGACCGGCCTGCTCGGCGCGCCGATCGCGCAATCGGCCGCACCCGCCATGCACGAACGGGCGGCCGAGGCGCTCGGCCTTCACTGCCATTATCAGCTCATCGAGATCGCCGGCGCACGACCGCGACAGATCTGAAGCTGCTGCTCGAGGGCATCAGGCGGCTCGGCTTCGCCGGCATCAACGTCACCTTTCCCTACAAGGAAGCCGTGCTCGACCTGCTCGACGAATTGTCGCCGGGCGCGGCACGGATCGGCGCGGTCAATACCGTCGTCGTCCGCGATCGGCCGATTGATCGGCCACAACACCGATACATCGGGTTTGCGCGCGCCGTCAGCCAACTCGTCACCGCCTCCTCGCGCGGCGCCAGTGGCCGCTGATCGGCGCCGGCGGCGTCGGCAAGGCGATCGCGTTCGCGCTTGCGGACCTCGGCGTCGCCGAGCTGCGGATCTTCGATTGCGATCATGACAAGGCCGAGCGGCTGGCCGCGCGGCTCGAAGGCCAGGTCAGAGCCGCTCGTGACCGACAGCGTCGAGGACGCGCTGCGCGGCGTCGCGGGCGTGGTCAACGCCTCCCCGGTCGGGATGCTGCCCGACCGCGGCACGCCGGTTCCGGACAGCCCTGCTGCATGCCGGGCTGTGGGTCTGCGGACGCGGTCTATTCGCCGCTCTGGACGCCGCTCCTGATCGCCGCCAGGGCAAAGGGCGCCACGGTCATGACCGGGCGCGAGCTTGCAATTCTATCAGGCCGCGGACGCGTTCGAACTGTTCACGGGCTACGCGCCGTCGGCCGCCGAGATGGGAATTGCATTCGACAGCCGTGATGGCGAAACGATACTCCGCTTCGCACGCCGAAGACGCCTGATCGGCAAGCTCAGCTCCCGCTGAACGAATTGTAGCCCTGGTCTTCCCAGTAGCCGCCCTTGTAGTCGTTGGTGACTTCCATCGAGATCACGTATTTCGGATTCTTGAAGCCGAGCTTCGTCGGCACCCTGATCTTCATCGGGTAGCCGTAGGCGCGCGGCAGGATCTCGTCGGCGAATTTGAACGTCATCTGGGTCTGCGGATGCAGCGCGGTCGCCATGTCGAGCGGCGAGTTGTAGCCGTCCTTGTCGGCGCACTGGAACCAGCAATATTTGGCGCGGGTGTCGGCGCCGACCAGTTTGAGGAAATCGCGCAACGGCGTGCCGGTCCAGCTTCCGATCGCGCTCCAGCCCTCGACGCAGATGTGGCGCGTGACCTGCTTGACCTGCGGCAGCTTGTAGAGCTCCTCCAGCGTCCAGGATTTCTTGTTGTCGACGAGGCCGCGCACCTCGAACTTCCAGTCCTTGCCGTCGATCGTGGGCGCGTCGTCGAGCGTCGTAATAGGCGTTGAACGGGAACGGCTTTGTGATCGCGCTTTCCGGAAAGGTCGGCGCCAGCGCATTCGGATTGAAGATCAGCGCCTGCACGGCGTCGTTGAACTTCGAGATTTTCTTCAGCATCTCCTCGGCCGAAAAACTGTCGGAGACGTCGCAGCCGGTCAGCAGCGTCAGCGCGCCGAGGCTGGCGCCGCCGGCGATAAAGCGCCGCCGCGCCGGATCCGGCATCGATCTTGACGGCGTCCCGGACCAGCAGCTGCTTGTCGACGCCGGGGATCAGAAGCGAGCGAAGTCGGCCCATGATAGTCCTCCTGAGATTTCCTAGCGGCCGATGATCATGGCGCGCAGGCTCTTCGGCACCAGCACCGCCAGCGCGACGTGCACGATCAGGAACGCGACGATCGCCGACATGCAGATGAAGTGGACGTAACGCGCCACGTCGTAGCCGCCGAACAGCGCCGTCAGCCACTGCAGCTGCACCGGCTTCCAGATCGAAAGCCCCGACAGCACGATGACGATGCCGACCACGATGATGCCGGCATAGAGCAGCTTCTGCACATAATTGTATCTGGTGAGGTCGTCATGCGACAGCTTGCCGGTCAGCGCTGCCCTGGCGTCGGAGATCACGCCGGCCGGCGGTGATCGGCAGCAGCTTCTTGCGGAAGCGGCCGGTGGCAAGACCCAGCGCGAGATAGACGAGGCCGTTGACCATCAACAGCCACATCGCCGCGAAATGCCAGAGCAGCGCGCCGCCGAGCCAGCCGCCGAGCGTGATGCTCTTGGAAAATTTCAGGAAATCGAACAGCGGCGAGGCGTTGTAGATCTGCCATCCCGACATGATCATCAGGATCATCGCCACGGCATTGATCCAGTGCACGGTCCGCACCCAGGCCGGCTGGATGACCTTCGCCGGTGGTCGGGCACGGCGCGCTCGTCGCTGGCTGCAAGGCTGGACATGTCGGTTCCCTGGCGGTTCCATCTTCGTAGCGAGTCGATACCCGAATATACGCCGGGAACCGCTGCTTCGTTACTGCAATACAGGCTATCAGATCGATGCACGCCGGGCATCGCGGTCACAAAAAAGCGAGCCGGGTTGCCCCGGCTCGCGATCGCACGTCCTGTCGGGGACTGGATCAGGACAGGCGCAGCGGGTTACGACGCCGGCATCAGCACGGTGTCGACCACGTGGATCACGCCGTTCGACTGATTGACGTTCGGGATCGTGACGGTCGAGGAACCGCCCTTGGCGTCGATGATCATCACCTTGCCGCCCGAGCCGCTTCACGGTCAGCTCTTCGCCCTCGACGGTCTTGAGCTTCTTGCCGTCGGTCAGGCTCGGAGGCCTCGAGCCTGCCCGGCACCACGTGATAGGTCAGGATTTTGGTCAGGGTCGCCTTGTTCTCGGGCTTGACCAGGGTGTCGACGGTGCCGGCCGGCAGCTTGCCGAAGGCGGCGTTGGTCGGCGCGAACACCGTGAACGGGCCCTTGCCTTCCAGGGTCTGCGACCAGGCCGGCGGCCTTCACCGCCGCAACCAGCGTGGTGTGGTCCTTCGAGTTGACGGCGTTCTGGATGATGTTCTTCGACGGGAACATCGCGGCGCCGCCGACCATCACGGTCTTCTCGCCGGACATCTCGCTTTTCATCATCTTGTCCTGCGCGCTCACAGGCGCAACGACGGCGGCGGTCAGGGCCAGCGCGCCAAGGGCGGCGGCGGACAACAGTGCAATACGCTTCGACATGGATCGTCTCCCGATGGATTGAGGTGACCGGCGGACCTCCGCCGGCGATGAGGGGCAACAACGACGCTTGTTCGTGGATGTCGTGACCGCGTCGCCGTTGGCGCCGAGCTACGGGAGGTTTGGGGGCCGGTTTCGAAATGAATTTTTGCGGAATAAATTTTTGCGGATGGCTGAAACTTTTCGCGAGGCAATGGTCCGTGTACGCGCTCACCTGCTCGTTGCGCAGAAGCGCTAAGCGCACGACGCGAATCCATGAGCCGCTTGCGCGACTGTCATCGGACTGCTTCGCCGACGCTGCGCAACGACGGTATGCGCGTCGTCCATCGGCGGGCGATCAGACTAACTAATCCCGGTTGTTCGGCGTCTGCACGAAACCCCGGTTCCAGGTCGGGCTGATCAGGATCTCGTTGACGCAGACCCGCGGCGGCATGCGAGGCGACGAAGGCGATGGTGCGGCCGAGATCTTCGGGCTGCAGCATCCGCGCCTGCTCCGGCTTCGCTCGGCACCACCGGCCGCAGCTTCAGGATCGGGGTTGCGACCTCGCCGGGCGACAGGCAGCAGGCGCGCAGGCCGTTGACGCATTCGTCCATGTTGAACGAATGGGTCAGCGCCAGCACCGCGTGCTTGGTGGTGGTGTAGGCCGGGCCCCGGCATTTTCGAGACATGGCGGCCGGCCCAGGATGCGACGTTGATGATGCAGCCGTCCTTTTGCCTGCGCATCGCCGGCAGCACCGCGCGCATGCAATACAAGCACGCCGTTGAGATTGATCTCGACCAGCCTGTTCCAGCCGTCCAGCTCCATGTCGGCCCAGCTGCGTTTCGGCACGTTGATGCCGGCGCTGTTGACCAGGAGATCGATGCGGCCGTGTCGGCTGAGAATCTGCTCCGCGGCCTTGTTGACGTCGTCGGACTTGCTGACATCGAGCGCGATCGCCTCGGCCTTGCCGCCGCTTTTGGTGATCTTGGCCACCACGGCGTCCAGCGCATCCTTGCGCCGCCCCGAAACCACCACCGTCCAGCCATCCGCGGCGAGCGCTTCGGCGCCGGCCTCGCCGATGCCGCTGCCGCCGCCGGTCACCCAGGCCACGCGTTTCCCGTTATTTGACATGCAAACTGTCTCCGTTGCTTTGTGAAGGGCGTTTTTGCTATTGAACTGTCGATTGTCGCGGCCCACGGGCTGCGTCCGCCCTCCCGCAATGATGCATGAACGCGACCCAGAAAACCATCATGAACGCCAACCTGTTTTCCCGCCTGTTCGACGGTCTCGACGATCCGGCCCGGCTTGCGATCGAAACCATCGACGGCCAGCGCATCAGCTATGGCGAGTTGATCGCCCGCGCCGGGCAGATGGCCAATGTGCTGGTGGACCGCGGCGTCAAGCCCGGCGACCGCGTCGCCGCGCAAACCGAAAAATCGGTGCCGGGCCTGGTGCTGTATCTCGCCACGGTGCGCGCCGGCGCGGTCTATCTGCCGCTCAACACCGCCTACACGCTGAACGAGCTGGAATATTTCATCACCGACGCCGAGCCGTCGCTGGTGGTGTGCGATCCCTCGAAGGCGGAAGGCATCGGCACGATCGCGGCCAAAGTCGGCGCCAAGGTCGAGACGCTGGGTGCCGACGGCAAGGGCTCGCTGACCGACGCCGCCGCCAAAGCCAGCGCGGCATTCGAAACCGTCGCGCGCGCCGACGACGATCTCGCCGCCATCCTCTACACCTCGGGCACCACCGGGCGTTCCAAGGGCGCGATGCTGACGCACGACAATCTCGCGTCGAATTCGCTCTCGCTGGTCGACTACTGGCGCTTCACGAGCAAGGACGTGCTGATCCACGCGCTGCCGATCTATCACACCCACGGCCTGTTCGTGGCGAGCAACGTCACGCTGTTCGCCCGCGCCTCGATGATCTTCCTGCCGAAATTCGATCCCGAGGCTGATCATCAAACTGATGGCGCGCGCCACCGTGCTGATGGGCGTGCCGACCTTCTACACGCGGCTGCTGCAGAGCCCGGCGCTGACCAAAGAGTCGACCAAACACATGCGGCTGTTCATTTCGGGCTCCGCGCCGCTGCTCGCCGATACCCATCGCGAATGGTTTGCGCGCACCGGCCACGCCGTGCTCGAGCGCTACGGCATGACCGAGACCAACATGAACACCTCGAACCCCTATGACGGCGAGCGCGTGCCCGGCGCGGTCGGCCATCCGCTGCCCGGCGTATCGATACGCGTCACCGATCCCGAAACCGGCAAGGAGCTGGCGCGCGACAGCATCGGGATGATCGAGGTCAAGGGCGCCAACGTCTTCAAGGGCTACTGGCGGATGCCGGAAAAGACCAAGGCCGAATTCCGCGACGACGGCTTCTTCATCACCGGCGATCTCGGCAAGATCGACGCCAAAGGCTACGTGCACATTCTCGGCCGCGGCAAGGATCTGGTGATCTCCGGCGGCTTCAACGTCTACCCGAAGGAAATCGAGAGCGAGATCGACGCCATGCCGGGCGTGATCGAATCCGCTGTGATCGGCGTGCCGCATGCCGACTTCGGCGAGGGCGTCACCGCCGTCTGGTCTGCGACAAGGGCGCTCAGGTCGATGAAGCCACGCGTGCTGAAGGCGCTCGACGGCACGGCTCGCCAAATTCAAGATGCCGAAGCGGGTGTTCGTGGTCGACGAATTGCCGCGCAACGCCATGGGCAAGGTGCAGAAGAATATTCTGCGCGATACCTATGCGGATATTTACGCGAAGGCGAATACGTCTACCGTCGTGCCGGAATGCGACAGCGCAGGTGCCCGTTGCGCCATACGGGAAGGTCGCTTCCATGTCGCGCGCGTCACGCCTGCTCGAATTGATCCTCGAGGTCCTGCGCCGGCACGCGTTGTGCCGCGCTCCGGCGCGGCGATGGCGGGCGAACTCGGCATCTGACGCTACGATCACGCTGTATCGCGACATCAATACGCTGAACGCGTCGCAGCGCGACATCCTGGAATCGATCGTCGAGGACACTATCAAGCGGTTTCGAGCTACGATGCTGCGGCTGCCGGCTAATCGATGCTGCCGGCATCCGAGCGTGATGTTTGATCCGACGGACGAAGACTGCGAGAGCGCGCTGGTGCTGGGCGTGACGATGGGTGGCGCGAGCGCACCGACGCGCCGCTCGGAAAGCGCCGGCACCGGAGCGCGATCGCCAAGAATCGCAGCGGTGCTGCCTGACGACTCTCAAGCGCAGCCTCGAGACCTCAGCGGCTGCCGATCGGGCTCGGCGAGCATACGCGGAGATTTTGACCGGCCGTGCGCGGCGATAGCGCAAGCGAAGCCGAGGAACTGACGCGCAGCAGACGATCAGCTGAGCTGTGCGACCCCTCTTGATGCGGCGCGCGCTTCGCGCGTCTAGCTTCGTCATCTAACTTCCGCGCCTCTCGATCAGAGCGGCGCAGGGAATACCGGGCGCCCGATGCGCCCCACGGTCTCGTGTGCAATGCTTTAAAAAAACGCACACGAGCATACAGGTCACGCCGAAATCGACCGGCATTCCCCGCGCAATGGTTTTAACGGCTTCCTTCGAGCTCTCCCCGGTGACCGGCTTTCTTGCCACCGTCGCCCACGGATTGCTCCGCAAACTCGACGCCAGCGTCGGGGCGTCAGGACCACACGACTTCTCCGTCCGCAAGAAAGCGCCCTCGTCTAAGCGCCACATGCGTCCACCGCATCCCCGCCCCAACGTTCGTGACGATGGCCAACGCCCCTCTTCCGGGACGGGATGGCGATGTTTATAGCGCTGATTTGCGTTTCGGAAAAACAGAAATATTGTTTTCGAGGAGGCCTGGACAGGCACGAGCACGAGGCCATGCTGATTTGCCCGTCAGGCAAATTCACGAAGGAGGCTGATGTTGCGTTCGATGGCAAGCGGCTCCGTCAGCTACAGCAGGCTGATCACAAACCGGCCGCCGACGATAAACAGATAGCTGCCGAACGCCATTTCCAGCGTGCGCTTCGACATCGCATGCGCGGCGCTCACGCCGAGCGGCGCGGTCAACAGGCTGGTCGGCATCACCAGCACGGCGCCGATCAGCGAGACGTAACCGATCGCAAACGGCAATTGCAGCGCGGCGACGTCGGGAAAACGCGCCGCCGCGGGCCAGCCGGCATAGACATAGCCGAGCGCGCCGGGAATCGAGATCAGGACCGCCAGCGCCGAGGAGGTCGCGACCGCCTGATGGATCGGCCGGCCGTAGAAGGTCATCAGCAGGTTCGAGGAACAGTCCGCCGCCGACGCCCATCAGCGTGGAGAGAAGTCCGACGACGAAGCCGTAGATCTTCATCAGCGGTCCCTTCGGAAAGTCGTCGCCGAACTTCCAGGTCTCGCGCGCCAGCAGCAGCCGCGTCGCGGCCGACCAGGCCACCATCACGAACACGATCTTGAACAGGCGCTCCGGCGCGTAGCGCGCGGTCACGCTGCCGGCGATCACGCCGATCACGACCGGCAGCCACCAGCTCTTGAGGATTTCCATGTCGACCGCGCCCCGCGAGGTAATGGGCGCGAAAGGAGCGGATCGAGGTCGGGATGATGATGGCGAGCGAGGTGCCGATGCACAGCGGCATCCGCACCTCCAGCGGCACGCCGGCGAGCCGAAAACATTCGTAAAATACCGGCACCAGGATGGCGCCGCCGCCGATGCCGAACACGCCGGCGAGAAATCCCGACAGCGCGCCCACCGCCACCAGCAGCAGCGCCAGCTCGAGCAGCTCGGAGACATCAAGCCCTGCGGTCGCCATCCCCGGTTCTTCCCTCTTCTCGCGTCGCAACTGCGCGCGTTCATGAATCGTGCTTCAGGTATACCAGCCATCAGCGACTGCGCAGACCTTGTCAATGCCCGCAATTGCAAGGCTCATCATGAAGTATGAACCTTCATTCGCAAACGGCCGATTTCGCCGTTGCGCTGACTGTTTCGACTTCGTAAATAGGATTCGTCTACCGCGATCCCCCAAGGGGTCCCTGCGCGGGCCCGCAAACCGTCAAAGCCGCCGATGACCGCCAGGATCGAACGACCGCTTTCGCCGCATCTGCAGACCTATCGCTGGACCCTGACGATGGCGATGTCCATCGTCCATCGCGTCACCGGCGTTGCGCTGTATTTCGGCACCCTGCTGCTGGCGTGGTGGCTGATCGCGGCGGCTTCCGGGCCCGCCGCCTATGCCAACGTGCAGGCCTTTACCTCGCAGCTTCATCGGCCGGCTGATCGTGTTCGGCTACACCTGGGCGCTGCTGCATCATCTGCTCAGCGGCATCAGGCATTTCGTCTGGGACCTCGGCTACGGCTTCAAGGCGAGCGAGCGCGAAGCGCTGACCTGGGGCGCGCTGATCGGCGGCATTTCGCTGACGGTGCTGCTGTGGATCGCGGCCTACGCGATCGGAGGCGGACGATGAGCGCGCCAGATTCTCGACAGCGCCAAATCGATGCGCACGCCGCTCGGCCGCGTCCGCAATCTCGGCGCCTCGCATTCCGGCACCTCCGACTTCTGGCGCCAGCGCCTCACCGCGGTGGCGATGGTGCTGCTGATCCTGCCCGTCATCGTGGTGGTCATGATGCTGCTCGGCCGCAATCAGGCCGGCGCCGCGCAGATCCTCGGCTCGCCGCTGGTCGCGATCATCCTGCTGTTGTTCATCGTCGCCAGCGTCTGGCACATGAAGATCGGCATGCAGGTGGTGATCGAGGACTACGTGCATGGCGAGAAGCTGAAGCTCGCCGCCATCATGGCCAACAATTTCTTCTCGGTCGCGGTGGCGCTGGCCTCGATCTACGCCATTCTCAAACTGTCATCTGGAGTGTAGCCCATGGCCGGTGGCGGAAATGGCAAGGGCAACGGCAACGGCGCGTCCCGCCACCAACGGACAAGCCTATCCGATCGAAGACCACACCTACGACGTCGTCGTGGTCGGCGCCGGCGGCGCCGGCCTGCGCGCCGTGGTCGGCTGCAGCGAAGCCGGGCTGCGCACCGCCTGCATCACCAAGGTGTTTCCGACGCGCTCGCATACGGTAGCGGCGCAGGGCGGCATCTCGGCCGCGCTCGGCAACATGCACGAGGACAACTGGCGCTGGCACATGTACGACACCGTCAAGGGGTCGGACTGGCTCGGCGACCAGGATTCGATCGAATACATGGTGCGCCACGCGCCGGAGGCGGTCTACGAACTCGAGCACTGGGGCGTGCCGTTCTCGCGCACCGAGGACGGCCGGATCTATCAGCGGCCGTTCGGCGGCATGACGCTGGACTACGGCAAGGGCCAGGCCCAGCGCACCTGCGCCGCCGCCGACCGCACCGGCCACGCCATGCTGCACACCATGTACGGCCAGGCGCTGCGCCACTCCGCGGAATTCTACATCGAGTTCTTCGCCATCGACCTGATCATGGACGATCAGGGCACCTGCCGCGGCGTGATCGCGCTCAAGCTCGACGACGGCACGCTGCATCGCTTCCGCGCGCAGACCACCATCCTCGCGACCGGCGGCTATGGGCGCATCTATCATTCCTGCACCGGCGCCCACACCCAGACCGGCGACGGCAGCGCCATGGCGCTGCGCGCCGGCCTGCCGCTGCAGGACATGGAATTCGTGCAGTTCCACCCGACCGGCATCTACGGCGCCGGCTGCCTCGTCACCGAAGGCGCGCGCGGCGAGGGCGGCTATCTCGTCAATTCCGAGGGCGAGCGCTTCATGGAGCGCTATGCGCCGTCCGCCAAGGATCTCGCCTCGCGCGACGTGGTCTCGCGCGCGATGACGATCGAAATCCGCGAAGGCCGCGGCGTCGGCAAGAAGAAGGACCACATCTTCCTGCACCTCGACCATCTCGATCCCAAGGTGCTGCACGAGCGGCTGCCGGGCATTTCGGAAACGGCGCGGATTTTCGCCAATGTCGACGTGACGCGCGAGCCGATCCCGATCGTGCCGACCGCGCACTACAACATGGGCGGCATTCCGACCAATTTCCACGGCGAAGCGCTGACCAAGAAGAACGGCGACGACAACTTCGTGGTGCCGGGCCTGATGGCGGTGGGCGAAGCGGCCTGCGTTTCGGTGCATGGCGCCAACCGTCTCGGCTCCAACTCGCTGATCGATCTCGTGGTGTTCGGCCGCGCCGCGGCGCTGCGCTGCGCGGAAAAGCTGACGCCGAACGGCACAGCAGCCGGAACTGCCGGCCGGCTCGGCCGACAAGGCGCTCGGCCGGCTCGATCGTTATCGCCACGCCTCCGGCGGCACGCCGACCGCGAAGCTGCGCGACAGCATGCAGCACGTGATGCAGAACAATTGCGCGGTGTTCCGCACCGGCGAGGTGCTGAACGAAGGGCACAATCTGATCCACAAGGTGCATGGCGGCATCAGCGACATCGCGGTGACCGACCGCTCGCTGATCTGGAATTCCGACCTGGTCGAGACGCTGGAGTTCGACAATCTGATCGTGCAGGCGGTGGTGACGATGGACTCGGCGGCGAACCGCACCGAGAGCCGCGGCGCGCATGCGCGCGAGGATTTCCCCGACCGCGACGACAAGAACTGGATGAAGCACACGCTGGCGTGGATCGACGATGGCGGCAACACCACGATCGATTATCGCCCGGTGCACGACTACACGATGACCAATGACGTGCAGTACATCCCGCCGAAGGCGCGGGTGTATTGATTGCTGCTGTCATGCGCGGGCTCGACCCGCGCATCCATCCTTCTTCGAAGAGATGGATTGCCGGGATCGACAGCTCCCGGCAATGACGAGGTGAACCGCAAGGGCAAGACAGATGGTTGAATTCGCACTGCCGAAAAATTCGAGGATCACCGGCGGCAAGACCTGGCCGAAGCCGGCGGGCGCGACGCGAGACGCGCGAATTCAAGGTCTATCGCTGGAATCCGGACGACGGCAAAAATCCCAGCGTCGACACCTATTACGTCGACACCGACGATTGCGGCCCGATGGTTCTCGACGCGCTGATCTGGATCAAGAACAACATCGATCCGACGCTGACCTTCCGCCGCTCCTGCCGCGAGGGCGTCTGCGGCTCCTGCGCCATGAACATCGACGGCCAGAACACGCTGGCCTGCACCAAGTCGATGCACGACGTGAAGGACGGCGCGGTCAAGGTCAATCCGCTGCCGCATCAGCCGGTGGTGAAG
Organism: uncultured Alphaproteobacteria bacterium; assembly: GCA_963735835.1. Lineage (GTDB taxonomy): Bacteria > Pseudomonadota > Alphaproteobacteria > Rhizobiales > Xanthobacteraceae > Bradyrhizobium. The sequence goes on from CAVTNA010000051.1 coordinate 73,225, forward strand.
GACCTGGTGCCGGACCTGACCAATTTCTACGCGCAATATGCCTCGATCGAGCCGTGGCTGAAGACCACCTCGCCGACGCCGCAGAAGGAATGGCGGCAGAGCCACGAGGACCGCGAAAAGCTCGACGGCCTCTACGAGTGCATTCTCTGCGCCTGCTGCTCGACCTCGTGCCCGAGCTATTGGTGGAACAGCGACCGCTATCTCGGCCCGGCCGCGCTGCTGCAGGCGAACCGCTGGGTCAAGGACAGCCGCGACGAGGCCACCGGCGAGCGGCTCGACAATCTCGAGGACCCGTTCCGGCTCTATCGCTGCCACACCATCCTGAACTGCGCCAAGGCCTGCCCGAAGGGCCTCAATCCCGCCGAGGCCATCGCCGAGCTCAAGCTGAAGATGGTCGAGCGCCAGGTCTGAGCGCGATTCCGCGTCGTCGCTGTTGGAGCGCGCCGGCAAAGTCGGCTAACGTAGGACGCGGCATTCGCTATTCTTCGGCGAGAAAATCTTGACGACACCAGCCCCTCCGCCCGGCATCGCCGCGGCCAACGATCCGGCGGCGCCGCCGTTCGGCGCCTTCGCGCCGACGCGCGCGCAGGCTGCGATCATCGCGCTCGCGCATCGCTCGCGGCTGAAGCGCGGCGCGTTCCGCCCGATGCTGTCGCGGCTGGTCAACCTGTTGCGCGCCGGTCCGGTCGACGTCCGCTATCAGGGCGCGTCGTTTCGATTCTATCATCAGGCCAGCGCCACCGAGCGCGGCGCCCTGTTCAATCCCGACTACAATCTCGAGGAGCTGGATTTTCTGCGCGCGCACACGCCCGTCGGCGGCGTGTTCGTCGATGTCGGCGCCAATGTCGGCACCTATGCCATGGTGCTGGCGCGCCATGTCGGCGCAGAGCGGAAAGGTGATCGCGATCGAGCCGCATCCCGTCACCCATGCGCGGCTCGCGTTCAACCGCGCCGCGTCCGGCTTCACGCAGGTCGTCCTGGTCGCCGCGGCAGCCGGCCCTTCCGACGGCGAGCTGATGATCGAGACCGACGGCGACAATCTCGGCGCCAGCCACATCGTGTCAGGCGAAGGCACGGGCAATGCCATCAGGGTGCCGTCGCTGCGGCTGCAGCGCATTCTCGGCGACGCCGGCGATCGAGCACGTCGATGCGCTGAAGATCGACGTCGAGGGTTTTGAGGACCGCGTGCTGACCGGCTTCTTCAAGCGAGGCGCCGCCATCGCTGTGGCCGCGCGCGGTGGTGATCGAGCATCTGTCGCGGAACGAATGGCAGGACGACTGCATCGCCGACATGCTCGCGCGCGGCTACGCCGAGGCCGGCAAGACCCGCAGCAACACGCTGCTGGTGCGCAAATTCACTGACAGTCCGCGACTGCCTGCGCGGATAGTCGGAACAGATCGCCGATGACCAGACGCCGTCGAGTCGCATCGACGAACCGGCAGAAGATCGCCGGAATCCGCGGCCGGACGAACTGTCCGTCCGAGACGCCGGTGCTGGCCGATCGGCCAGGCATCGGCGCCGGAGATCGAATCCGGACCAGAGACATCGCCCACGGATGTACGCTGCAGACAATGTGCATAGGTTTGAAATCAGCGTCTGAATGCGCGATGAACAAGGGCGTATCGAGACGTCGACGCATTCAGAAATAAATGCAAGTCCGCCTTTGAGGGCCGCCACAATCCGGCCTAACGCCTATTCGTATCGATCGCTCCAGACCTTGTTGCCAGGAATTCTCCGGGGATCCAGACCATCATGACAAACCTTCGTCTCGTGCTGCTCGCCACGACCGCTCTTACGGCCATGCAATTCGCCGGCGCGCCATCGCATGCGCAGACCGCACCGCTGGTCGTGGCGCAGGCCGCCGACGGAGAAGTCGGTCCCGACGGAAAGCCCAAGCAGCCGCCGAAGGGAGCGCCGCCAGCCGCGCCCCGGCGCCGCGCCGCCGGCTGCGCCTCCGCCGCCGCGGCGCCACCCCGGCCGCGCCGCCACCGCCGCCGCCGCCGCCGGCGCCGCCACCGCCGCCACCGCCGCCGTCCCGCGCCGCCACCGCCCCACCCGCCGCCGCCGCCGCCTGCGGCAGCACCGCCGCATCCTGCGCCACCGCCTCCGCCGGCTGCAGCGCCGCCGCGTCCGCGCACCACCGCCTCCGCCGGCGGCAGCACCGTCGCGTCCTGCGCCTCCGCCTCCCCGCGACGGCGCCGCCGCCGCCTCCGGCGCCGAAGCCCGCCAGCGCCGCGCCTGCCGTGCAGCCTCAGCAGAGGGGCGCGCCAGCCCCGACGCCGCCGCCTCCCGCCGGCGCGAAGCAACTACCGCGGACCGGGTACGCCGCCCGCAGCTGCGCCGCAGCCTCAGCCGGGACCGTCGACGCCGCCCGCAGGCGGAGCCGCCGGCACGCCGCCGCCGTCAGGGCGGAGCGCGACACCCACCGCTCCAACGTTCCGGCCACGTCCGCCGAACGCCGCTCCCGCACCGGGCGGTGGCCAGACCGCGCTGCCGCCCGGAGCCGCGCCGTTGGCGCATCGCCCGCCGCCCACGGTCAGCGCGCCGATTCCGGCCGCGCCGCCGCCGGCCCAGGCCCTGGCGCCAATTGCGCCGGGTGCAGCGGCACCGGGACCGCGCCGCATGGAAGATTTCCGTGGCGCGCGGCAGGAAAGCGATCAAGGCGGCCGCAAGGTCTTCACCGAACCCGGCCGCGTCATCGTCGTCGATCCCGGCGGCCATTCGTTCATTCGCCACAACGAAGAGGAGCGATTCCGCTTCGGCGCGCGCGACATCCAGACCCAGCAGGTCGGTGGCGAAACCCGCACCATCGTGATTCGTCCCGACGGCAGCGCAGATCATCACCGTCGTCGGCCGCGACGGCCAGTTGCTGCGCCGGATCCGGCGGGACCGGGAGGGCCGCGAGATCATCATCATCGACAATACCTATCGCGACCCGCGCGCGGTCGGCGGCTTCTATGTCGACCTGCCGCCGCCGGTGATCCGCATTCCCTACAACCGCTACATCGTCGAGGCCGACGACGCGCCGCCGGATCTGATCTACGAGACCATGGTGGCGCCGCCGGTGGAGCGGATCGAGCGGCGCTATTCGCTCGACGAAATCCGCTACAGCCCGTCGGTGCGGCAGTTGATGCCGAGCATCGATCTCAACACCATCAACTTCGAGACCGGATCGTGGGAGATTCCGCCCGATCAGGCGGCGAAGCTGCAGGCGATCGCGGACGGCCTCAACCGGGCGATCGCGCGCAACCCGCGCGAGGTGTTCCTGATCGAGGGCCACACCGACGCGGTCGGCAACGATGTCGACAATCTGTCGCTGTCGGACCGGCGCGCCCAATCCGCGGCCGAGCTGCTGACGCAGCAGTTCGGCGTGCCCGCGGAAAACCTGACCTCGCAGGGCTATGGCTCGCAATATCTGAAGGAGCAGACCGACGGGCCGAGCCGCATCAACCGGCGCGTCACCATCCGCCGCATCACGCCGCTGCTCAACGGCGGAACGGCATCGCTGCCGCCGCCGCCGCCGGGCATCGCGCCGCCGCGGTAGCGGCAGGCATTGGCGAAATGAAAATGGCCGGGAGCAATCCCGGCCATTCTTGTCGTTCGACGACGGCCCGCCGCCCAATGACGAACAAAATCCGGGACGCTCCCGCATGCTATGCGGCGCCGGGCCCCACCGTGCCGTGCTCAGCTCTTGTCGCTATCGAGCTTGAAGATGTGGGAGCCTTCCCCGATCGATAGCAGGCCTGTCTCTGCGTAGAGATCCAGCTTGGCGCGGGTATCGGCGATGTCGAGGTTGCGCATCGTCAGCTGGCCGATACGGTCCGCCGGCGTGAACGCCGCATCGTCCACCTTCTCCATGCTCAGCCGCTCCGGCTGATAGGTCAGGTTGGGGCTCTCGGTGTTCAGGATCGAGTAGTCGTTGCCGCGGCGCAGCTCGAGCGTCACCTCACCGGTGACTGCGCGAGCCACCCAACGCTGGGCGGTTTCGCGCAGCATGAGGGCCTGAGAATCGAACCACCGTCCCTGGTAGAGCAATCGGCCAAGGCGCATGCCGCTGATCCGGTATTGCTCGATGGTGTCTTCGTTGTGGATGCCGGTGATCAGGCGTTCGTAGGCGATGTGCAGCAGCGCCATGCCGGGAGCTTCGTAGATGCCGCGGCTCTTTGCCTCGATGATCCGGTTCTCGATCTGGTCGCTCATGCCAAGGCCATGTCGACCGCCGATGGCGTTGGCCTCGAGGAACAGCGCGACGGGATCGGCGAACGTCTGGCCGTTCAGCGCGACGGGCTGGCCCTCCATAAAACGCACGGCGACCTTTTCGGCCTTGACGACACAGTCGTCGCGCCAGAACGGCACGCCCATGATGGGATTGACGATCTTGATGCCACTGTCGAGGCGCTCGAGATCCTTGGCCTCGTGGGTTGCGCCGAGGATATTGCTGTCGGTCGAATAGGCCTTCTCGGCGCTCATCTTGTAGTCGAATCCGTTGGCGGTCAGGAACGCCGACATTTCCGCGCGGCCGCCCAGTTCGTCGATGAACTGCTGGTCGAGCCAGGGCTTGTAGATCCGCAGGCTCGGATTGGTCAGCAGGCCGTAGCGGTAGAACCGCTCGATATCGTTGCCTTTGAAGGTGGAGCCATCGCCCCAGATGTTGACGCCGTCCTCCTTCATGGCCGCGACCAGCATCGTGCCGGTCACGGCGCGACCGAGGGGCGTGGTGTTGAAGTACGTCGATACCGCCGGTCGAGATGTGGAAGGCACCGGATTGGATGGCGGCAATACCTTCGTGGACCAATTGCGTGCGGCAATCCACCAGCCGGGCCTTTTCGGCGCCGAAGTCCAGCGCCTTGCGCGGAATCTCGTCGTAGTCGGCCTCGTCGGGCTGGCCGAGGTTGGCGGTATAGGCAAAGACGCGGGCGCCCTTTTGCTTCATCCACAGCAGCGCCGCGCTGGTGTCGAGACCGCCCGAGAAAGCGATGCCGACTTTTTCCCCTTTGGGCAGGCTTTTCAGGATCGTACTCATGGAGCTTCCAATCGGTCGAAATAGCTGATGTCGTTTGCGGCTCGAGTGCGCGAATATCAAATTTCGCGCCGATGGGCACGCGTTTAATAGCGGCGGGCGCGATGAAATCGCTCACACCGACGGATTCGGCCCCACATCGCGTCCGCGCCAGCGCTGCAAAAGGCGGTAGCCGGGCCAGCACAAGCCGCGCCAGCGCCGCGTCGATGCGCTCGTCGGACAATCGGGTCGACGGCCAGCGGTAGATGTAGCCATAGGCCAGCCAGATCACCAGAAACGTCACCAGCCCGGCGGCGGCGACGTCGGTGAAGAAGTGCCCGCCGAACGCCATCCTCAGCACGCTGGTGATGACGCCGAACAGGGTCGCGGCGGCATAGGCCAGCGGCCGCCACGCCGGCGGGCGTCAGCGCCGCGGGCGCGTAGGTCCAGAATGCGGTGGCGCCCTCGCCGGAGAAGAACGAGCAGTTGCGCCCGCAAGCGCCGCGCGGATCCCACCACGGCACGAAATGATCCGGGCCGTTGAATTGCGTCACCACCACCGGGCGCGGCCGGCCCCAATAGCTCTTGAAGGTGAGATTGGTGAGAACGCCGGCGCGAGAGCATCAGCGTGCACCAGCAGGAAAATGATCGCGCGCCCGGATATCAGCAGCGGCCGGTCCGGCCGCACCAGCTTCACCACCAGGGCGACGATCGCCGGCAGCGCGAGCCCCCAGGCGATCCACATCGCGCCGTCGCGCGCGATCGCGGCGAGCGTGTTGATTTTGAGCGGAAACGATTGGCTCGTCGCGATCGTAGAACAGCGCCGCCAGCTTCAGGTCGAGTTCGGGATAAATCCCGAACAGCAATCCGACGACGAGCGACAAGCCCAAGCGCGATGAAAAGTCCGGTCCGGTTCATGGCGCGGGGTTTAGCCGAGGCGGCGGGTGATGAAAACCCCGTCATTCCGGGCGCGATGCGAACGCATCGAGCTATGATGTGCAATTGCATCGTCTCGGGGATGTCATCGGGGCGCTTTGCGGACCCATGCCCGGATGACGGCGATGCGGTCACGCGCGGCGGCGACGGCGACTGCGACGGCAATGGCGGCGGTGACGTCATCGGGCGCGGCGGTTCGCGCCAGGCGCCGGCATTACGGCCCGCGATCATCCAGTAGACCAGGCCGGCGACGATGCCCGCGCCGGTCATGATTTCGAGATGACGCCGGACGATGCCCTCGAAGCGAAGCGTCTCGGGATCGAACGGGACCAGGCCGAGATAGCAGGCGAGCCCGACGAGGCCGCCGCCGACCGCATAGGTCAGCGCGCCCCTGATGTAAAATGCCTCGGTGATCGCGACCACGATCATCGCCGGCAGCAGCGCAAAACCGCTGATGAAGATGAAGCCGAAGCCGAGCACGATATTCAACGCGCCCTGATCGACCGGCCCGGTGCCGAGATCGCTGAATTCCGGAAACAGCACCGCGCCGACCACGATCATTCCCGCCACCAGGCAGGCGGCGAGAAAGCCGAACAGGATGACGAAGAGGCGGCCGATCAGTGCCATGCAACTGGACCAAAGTCGCCGTCATTGCGAGCGCAAGCGAAGCAATCCATAGCTCCGGACGAAGCTGGATTGCTTCGTCGCTCCGCTCCTCGCAAGGACGAGGATGGGTCGAAATCATCGTCAATCCGTCATCGCCATGGCGCGCAGCGCCTGCCGCTCGCGCACCGACAATTTCTCGGTCTCCGATTTCAACTGGCCGCAGGCGGCGAGGATGTCGCGGCCGCGCGGCGTGCGCACCGGCGAGGAATAGCCGGCGTTGAAGATATATTCGGAGAATTTTTCGATCTGCTCCCAGTCCGAGCACTCGTAGCGCGTGCCCGGCCACGGATTGAACGGAATGAGATTGATCTTGGCCGGAATGCCCTTCAGCAGCTTCACCAGCAGCTTCGCGTCATCGAGCGAATCGTTGACGCCCTTCAGCATCACATATTCGAAGGTGATGCGCCGCGCATTGGACGAACCGGGATAGTCGCGGCAGGCCTGCAGCAATTCGGCAATCGGATATTTGCGGTTCAGCGGCACCAGTTCGTTGCGCAGCTCGTCGCGCACCGCATGCAGCGAGATCGCCAGCATGACGCCGATCTCGTCGCCGGTGCGGATGATGTTCGGCACCACGCCCGAGGTCGACAGCGTGATGCGGCGGCGGGAAATGCCGATGCCTTCATTGTCGGCGACGATCAGCAGCGCATCGCGCACCGCGTCGAAATTGTAAAGCGGCTCGCCCATGCCCATCATCACGACATTGGTGACGAGCCGGCCGCCGGTCGGCGTCTCGCGATCGGCCCAGTCGTTGAGGCGGTCGCGCGCCACCATGATCTGGCCGACGATTTCGCCCGCGGTGAGATTGCGCACCAGCCGCTGCGTGCCGGTGTGGCAGAACGAGCAATTCAGCGTGCAGCCGACCTGCGAGGAAACGCACAGCGTGCCGCGATCGGTTTCCGGAATATAGACGCACTCGACTTCATGCGCCTTCTCGAACGCATCGCCGCTCGGCAGCCGCAACAGCCATTTGCGGGTGCCGTCGTTGGAAATCTGCTCGGCGACCACCTCGGGGCGCGCGACGGTAAAATGCTGCTCGAGCTGCGCGCGCATATCCTTGGAGATGCTGGTCATCTCGTCGAAATTCCTGGCGCCGCGGACATAGATCCAGTGCCAGAGCTGCTGCGTGCGCATCTTGCGCTGCGCAGGCTGCAACGCCGATCGCGCCCAGCCGCTCGGCGATCTCGGCGCGCGACAGACCGATCAGCGACGGCTTTGCCGGCGGCACATAGGTTTCGAGCGCGATCTTTTCCAGCGGCGCCACGGAAGTATGAATAGCGTCTCGGCATTCACACGAGATGGTTCGAGCGGGTTGTACGGTGGGCATAGCGCATGCGTGCCCTCCCAAGGTCAATGGTAGGTCATCGGGCTACGCGCCTTCCCACCCTACGAGCGCTGCGAATAGGCCTCCAGGACCCGTAAGCAACGTCATTCTGGCGCGTGAAAGCCGCCTAGCGCTTGCAATCCTGCGCCAGCCGGTCGAGCGCCTGGGACAGGCCCTTCAGCGAAAACGTGTCCGTGGTCTCGGTGCCCTTGGCCGAGACGCCCTTGACGGTGACGTCGGCGGCCTTGCGCATGGCGTCGACCATCCGCTCTTCCTCGGCGGCGTTCTTGATCCAGAGCCCGTCGCCCTGGGTGTACATCGCGTAGCTCGCGCCGCCGACCTCGAGCGTGGATTCCGAGCCCGGCTTCAGCGTGTAGCCGATCATGATCGAGACTTCGTTGATGACCTTTTCCGCCGGACGCGTCGAGACGAAGGCGTAGGCCGGATCGCGCGGACGATTCGGCGGATTGGTTTTCGACGACGACGGCTTCGCCAGCGCGAAGCATACCTTCTTGCCGTTCGGCGTCGCGGTGTAGGCGCCCCAGGTGCCGAACTGGCCGATCAGCGTCGGCTCCGCGCTGCCGCGCAGCCGCGGCGGCCGGCCTGGTTTCCGGCTTTGCCGCGGCGCGGCGGGCTTGGCCGTCCTGCCTTCGGCGCAACGCGCTCTGCGCCTGCGCGAGGCCTGCCGCCCCGCACACCAGCACACTCGCAACCAGAACTGTCAGTATTCGCCGCACGGACATGACCAAGTCTGGTTCCCTCATCATTGTGACTGGAAGATGGCCCGACATCGCATCCGTCACGCCGGCGATGGATAGCCGGGAAATGCCTTTTTGGGAAGGCAGTTCGCGCACCGGCGCCTCGCGAACCCGCCCCTGTCGCGAACGCGTCGCCGATTCGGTTCATGCTTGCGCTTTCGACCGCGCCGCCCGCTGCTTCTCCCACTGCGCGTCGGTCCATTGCAGCAGATCCTCGGCGCCGGAACTGCGCAAATGCGCGCCGCCGTCCTGCACCACCATCTCGCCATTGATGTAGCCGGCCGAATCGGAAATCAGAAAACTCGCGAGATCGGCAAGTTCGCGATGCTCGCCGACGCGGCCGAGCGGATTGCGTCGACGCCCAGCTTTCGTCGCGGCCCTCGGGCCGAAGCTGGCCGGACGCGCCCGGGGTCGGAAACGCGCCGGGCGCGATCGCGACCGTGCGGATGCCCTTGGGTCCCCACTCCACCGCGAGGCTCCTGGTCATCGCGAGCACCGCCGATTTCGCCATCGCCGAGGGCACGGTGAAGGCGCGGCCGGTGATGGTCGAGGTCGAGAGGATGCTCAGCACGACGCCCTTGTGCGTGCCGTCGATCCAGCGCCTGCCGGCGGCGAGCGTGCAATACATCGCGCCGTGCAGCGTCGGCGCCAGGATCGCGTCCGCGGCGCGAAACGACAGATGCTCGGTCTGCGCGATGAAGGTCGCGGCGGCATTGTTGACCAGCACGTCGAGCGGCGCCTCGCGCCAGATCGCATCCATCATGGCATCGACCGCGGCGCCGTCGCGGATATCGCATCTGATCACGCCGACCTTGCCGCCGAGATCGCCGCGCATCCGCGCCGCCGTCGCCTCCAGCAATTCGAGCCGGCGGCCGCAGATGATCAGCTCGGCGCCAAGCTCGACGAAGCGGCGCCCCATCGCAGCCCCGAGCCCGGAACCGCCGCCGGTGACCAATATCCGCTTTCCCGTCAGCAGGCCTTTTTCAAACATCTTTCATCCCTAACTTACTCCGTCATTGCGGCCAGCGCAGCATCCGCTCGGCACCGGAAATCCGGATTCTTGATCCGAGCTCCTCGCAATGACGGGCACGCTTGCTGCGCCGAATGACTGTCGATTGTAGCCCGGCTTCAAATCCGGCATGAAGCATCCAGCCTCGACTGTGCGTCCGAAAATCAGGTGTGTCCATGAAAGCCATTCTCTGCTCGCAATATTGCGGTCCCGACGATCTCGTGCTGGCCGACGTGCCCGATCCGGTGGCCGGGCCCGGACGAGGCCGTGATCGCGATCAAGTCCGCGGCGCTGAATTTCTTCGACATCCTGATGATCCAGGGCAAGTACCAGATCAAGCCGCCGTTTCCGTTTTCGCCGGCGGCCGAAGTCGCGGGCGTGATCGAAAGCGTCGGCGCCGGCGTCACCGACCTGAAGGTCGGCGATCGCGTGGTGGCGTCCTGCGGCCATAACGGCGCGCGCGAGAAGATCGCGCTGCCGGCCAATTCGATCGTCAAAATTCCCGACAATCTGGATTTCGATCGCGCCGCCGGGATCATCATCATCTACGGCACCGCGCTGCATGCGCTGGAAGATCGCGCCAGCCTGAAGCCCGGCGAGACCCTGGCGGTGCTGGGCGCCGCCGGCGGCACCGGTCTTGCGGCCTGCGAACTCGGCAAGCTGATGGGCCTGAAGGTGATCGCCTGCGCGTCGTCGGACGAGAAGCTCGAATTCGCCAAGGCGCACGGCGCCGAGCTTGGCGCTGAATTACGCCAAGGAAGATCTCAAGGACGGCTTGCGGCGGCTGACCGGCGGCAAGGGCGTCGACATCATCTTCGATCCGGTCGGCGGCAGCTATGCCGAGGCCGCGCTGCGTTCGATCGCATGGGAAGGCCGCTTCCTGGTGATCGGATTTGCCGCCGGCGACATTCCGAAGATGCCGCTCAATCTGGCGCTGCTGAAGGGCTGCGATATCCGCGGCGTGTTCTGGGGCGCATGGACGCGGCTCAATCCGGAGAAGAACCGCGCCAATCTGGAGAAGCTCGTGAAGTGGACCGCGGAAGGCAAGATCTCGTCGCATGTCGACCGCACCTTCCCGCTGGCGCAAACCGCCGACGCCCTGAAGGTGCTCGCCGGCCGCAAGGCGATGGGCAAGGTGATCCTGCATCCCTGAGCGTCGCATCGTCCGGCTCGACCACCGGTATTTCCGTGGGCTAGTGTTCGCCGGCTTCCCGCGCCAACATCAGGCATTAGTCGGCGTCTTCGTGGCGACCGGGATCTTCGCCGTCGATCCCTCGCTTCAGCGCGGCGCGGGCGGCATCGCGATGCTCCGGCGTGATGTGGGTCGCAACCAGCCGCATCGCGGTGGCGAGCACCGCGGCATCATCGGTAAAGCCGAGCACCGGCAGCATGTCCGGGATGAAATCGAACGGCAGAATGAAATAGGCGATGGCGCCCAGCAGCGCCGCCTGCACATGGCGCGGCGTCTGTTTGTCGAACGCGCAGTAATAGGCGGCGAGCAAATCCTCGGCGAACGGAAGCTTTCGCGACGACTCGCTTCAGCTTGATCCAGAAACGCCGGCGCACGCTTTCGCGGTCTTTCGCCAGCCTGTCGGCCGGCTCAAAACCCACGGTATGTTCAGTTGCCATCGCCTGGGCTCCCCGAAAGCCAGCGCGGCAGATCGCCGCGGCGGACCCATCTCCGAAATGGGGATGTCGCGCCATCACCGCAAGATTGCGCGGAGCCGGATCAGGCGGCGCCAAGCTGTCTGGCGATCGCGCTCATCGTCGTCGCAAGCTCGATATCGAGCGCGGTAACGCCGCCGGCGTCGTGGGTCGCCAGAACCACTTCCACCGTCTTGTAAACGTTGCGCCATTCCGGGATGATGATCGCGCTTTTCCGCCACCAGCGCGGCACGCGACATGAAGCCGAAGGCTTCGTTGAAATCCTTGAAAGTGAAGGTCCGCGCAATCGCCTCGCGGCCGGGCACCTCGGTCCACCCCGGCAGCCCCTTCAGGGCCGATTTTCGCGCCTCCGCCGACAGCCGCTCCACCATGACAACCTCCCGTTTCACACCAACTTTACCCTAACACCGAACCGGACCCCCGGGATATCAGCCGGCAATCAGGCGACAGTTCCAGGACGGGCCGGTAACCATGACGCAGATGTAACCCTGCGCTGGCGGGAAATTTGCTACAATATGCCTGTAACCGCATTGGCAAGATGAAAAATTGGACCTCAAACGATTATTTGCCAGATCGATGACCGGGGAATTCGACCTCGTCGGGCCGCCTCCCCGCCGTCGCCGCGTTCGGCCAAGCGGAAGATGATGTTCATCACGCTGGCCGGGATCCTCGCCGTGATCGGCGCGGTCGTCGGCGCCTACTATTTTGCGATGCGGCCGGTGACCTTGCGGATCGCGGTCGGTCCTGCGAACAGCGATGACCTCAAGGTGGTCCAGGCGCTGACACAGGCCTTTGCCCATGCACGCGGTTATGTTCGGTTGCGCCCGCTGCAGACCGATGGCGCCAGCGCGAGCGCCAAGGCACTGGCCGACGGCAATGCCGATCTCGCCATCATCCGCGGCGATCTTGACGTGCCGAAAAACGCCCAGGCCGTGGCGACGCTGCGCAAGAACGTGGCGGTGCTCTGGGTGCCCCCGGCGGCGAAGGGCAAGCAAGAAGTCCGGCCCGAAGATCACCAAAATTCCGCAGCTCGCCGGACGCCGCGTCGGTGTCGTCGGCCGCACCGAGGCCAATGTCAATTTGCTCAAGGTCATCCTCCATCAGTATGGCGTCGATCCGGACAAGGTCGACATCGTTCAATTTCCGGCCACCGAGGCCGCGGACGCCATCCGCAACCAGAAGGCGGACGCCTATCTCGCCGCCGGACCGGTCAACAGCAGGATCACCGCGGATGCCATCAACGCATCGACGCGCGACGGCGGTACGCCGACATTCCTCGCGATCGATTCCGCCGAGGCGATCGCGCAGAACCACCCGGTTTACGAGGCATCCGAAATTCCCGCCGGCGCCTTCGGCGGCTCGCCCGCCAGGCCCGATGATGAGGTAAAGACGATCAGTTTCTCCCACCATATCGTCGCGCGCAAAGGTTTCTCGGAATCGACAGTTGCCGCCTTCACCCGGCAGCTGTTTGCGATCCGGCAGCAGGTCATGACGGAATTCCCGCTGGCTGCGAAAATCGAGACACCGGATACCGACAAGGACGCCGTGATCCCCGTGCATCCGGGTGCTGCGGCCTATGTCGACGGCGAGGAAAAGACCTTCCTCGATCGCTACAGCGATTACATCTGGTGGGGGCTGATGGCGCTGTCGGCAATGGGCTCCGCTCGGCGCATGGTTCGCGGGTTACCTGAAGAAGGACGAGCGCAACAACAACAGTACGCTGCGCGAACGGCTGCAGGAGATGATCGCGGCCGCGCGCCGTGGCGAATTCTCCGAAGAACTCGACCAGTTGCAGGCCGAGGCGGACGGCATCATGCGCGACATGTTGCGTTGCTTCGATGATGGCGCCATCGACGAAGGGGCGCTGACAGCTTTCAGCATCGTGCTCGGGCAATTCCACAATGCGGTCGCCGACCGCAAGGCATTGCTGACGAGCATGCCGCAAAATCTGCAAAGGGCGGGTGCGCAGTTCCGGGCGGCCGGCACCCTGTAAAGCGTCGATGACGCCCGTCCCGGGCTGGCGGGATCGCGGACCCCGGCAAACCCGGTCGGTCAGCGCCCGGCGCCGTCTTCGAAATCGGCGTCTCAACACCGCACGCAGCGCGTCGGCCGAACAGGGTTTGTGCAGGATCGGCTTGCCCGCGAACGCCGGTGGAAACGCGCCATTGGTGCCGTAACCGGTGACGAAGACGAACGGGAACTTTCAACGCCGCCAGCCGCTCGGCGTCGCAAAACTCTTTTCACGGATCAGCCCGACATCGAGCAACGCGAAATCGGGCGCGCGATCGGTGATCATTTCGAGCGCCCGGGCGACGGTTGCCGCGGCGCGCACCGTCTTCGCCCCGAAGCCGATCATCGTGTCCTCGAAGTCGAGTGCGATGAGCGGATCATCCTCGACAATCAGCACATCCTCGGGAATGAGGTCGAAAGCGGGGGGTTCCATGAGTTCACCGACGGGTCTCATGCTCAACGTCCGAGCCAGAATTCGGAACTGCGCCGTTGCCGCTCCAGGCGCGTTGGCTGGTTCCGATTATGAAACCTCACGCCGCTGCTTCGTCGTCTGTGCACTTGTGCACGCAACACGTCGGTACGGTCGGCTATTGTGGGGACCGAGAGTGAGGGAAATCGGGATGATCGCGGGCGAGACTGCTCCTGACGGCGGCGAAGAACCCCACAACAACCTGTTGCGGCGGCTTCAGCGCCGATTTCGCGCTTATCGCGCCGTATCTCGTGCATGAAGAAGCGACGCCCGGCGACCTACTATATAATCCCGGCGACGATGTCGAGATCGTCCATTTTCCCTGCGGACCGAGCCTGGCGTCTTACCTGGTCGCCAACGAGGATGGCCGCGACGTCGAGACCATTCTGGTCGGCCGCGAGGGCGCGGTCGGCGGAATCGTCAGTCACGGCGATTTGTCCGGCTTATACCCGCATCATGGTCAAGTTCGGCGGGCCGTTCGTGCGGCTGCATGTCGGAAACTGGAAGCGGCGAAGACAGAGTCGGCCACGCTGCGCAACGTGTTCGCGCGCTATGCCGACTGCATGCTGGCCCAGATGTTCCAGTCGACGGCCTGCAACGCGATCCATTCGATCGAACAGCGCACCGCGAAGTGGATCATTTCGGCGATGGAGCGCACCGACGGCGACAACACCGTGCCGCTGACCCATGAGCAGTTGGCGACCCTGCTCGGGGTCGGCCGCAGCTATACCAGCCGGGTGATCCAGACCTTCAAGGCGGAAGGGGTGCTGGAGACGCGCCGCGGCTCGATCCTGATCCGCGACCGCGAGGCGCTGCAAATGCGGGCCTGTCTCTGCAACGAATCCGTCAAAAACCACTTCGAGGAAGTCCTGCGCGGGGTCTATCCCACCGATGACGCCTCGCGCGGGCGGAAATCGGCTAACCAAATCGCAAACAACGCATTGTTTTTCGGCGATTTCTGACTATATTGCAGCGCAACGAGCAAGTTATGCCCGGTCCTTTTGGCCGGGCTTCCTTTTTGGGCGCGATGCGCCCGCTAGTGCCGCCGATTTGAAGTTCCTACAGCGGGTGCCGCGAGTTCGCGTTAGGAACTTCAAATCGAAAAGCGGCACTAGAAATATAGAGTTGCTAGCGCCCCTTTGTTTCCGAAGTTCGCGTAAGTGGAGCCGGAACGGTTCGCGAGCTTCGAAACGGGGCACTAGTATCCAGGTTTTGAGCGTGATCCGGAAAAGTGGGTCCCGGTTTTCCGGCGAGATCGCGCTCCAGCATTGTCCGAGCCAGAAGAACAGCTATGAAACTTCGCAACGTCGCCATCATCGCCCACGTCGACCACGGCAAGACCACGCTGGTCGATCGCCTGCTGCAGCAATCCGGCATCTACCGCGACAACCAGCGCCAGGTTGAGCGCGCCATGGATTCCAACGATCTGGAGCGCGAGCGCGGCATCACCATTCTGGCCAAGGCGACATCGGTGCAGTGGAAAGACACCCGCATCAACATCGTCGACACGCCGGGCCATGCCGATTTCGGCGGCGAGGTCGAGCGCATTCTGAACATGGTGGACGGCGCGCTGGTGCTGGTCGACGCCGCCGAGGGTCCGCTGCCGCAGACCAAATTCGTGGTCGTCGAAGGCGCTGCAGCATGGGCCTCAAGCCCATCGTCGTCATCAACAAGGTCGACCGCGCCGATGCGCGCCCCGTCGAAGTCGTCAACGAGGTGTTCGATCTGTTCGCGGCGCTCGATGCCAGCGAGGAGCAACTCGATTTCCCGATTCTCTACGGCTCGGCCAAGCAGGGCTGGATGGCGACGACGCTTGACGGTTCGCACGACGACGGCATGCAGCCGCTGTTCGATCTGATCCTCAGCCACGTCAAGCCCCCGGTGGTGGAGGAAGGCCCGTTCCGCCTGCTCGGCACCATTCTGGAAGCCAATCCCTATCTCGGCCGCATCATCACCGGACGCATTACTTCGGGATCGGTCAAGCCGAACCAGACGCGTCAAGGTGCTCGATCATGCGACGGCAAGCTGATCGAGACCGGCCGTATCACCAAGGTGCTGGCCTTCCGCGGCATCGAACGCACCGCCGGTGGAAGAGGCCGAAGCCGGCGACATCGTCGCGATCGCCGGCCTGCCGAACGCCACCGTCGCTCGACACCATCTGCGATCCCTGCCGTGGAATTGCCGATCCAGGCGCAGCCGATCGATCCGCCAACGCTGGCGATGACGTTCGGCGTCAACGACTCCCCGCTCGCCGGCACCGAAGGCACCAAGGTCACTGGCCGCATGATCCGCGACCGACTGCTGCGCGAAGCCGAAGGCAATGTCGCGCTGGGGGTTCGCGAATCGGATGACAGCGACGCGATGGAAGTCGCCGGAGCGCGGCGAATTGCAGCTCGGCATCCTGATCGAGACCATGCGCCGCGAAGGTTTCGAGCTCAGCGTGTCGCGTCCGCGCGTCGTGCTGAAAAAGGACGAAGCCTCTGGCGATTGGCATGGAGCCGATCGAGGAGGTCGTGATCGACGTCGACGAGGAGCATTCCGGCGTGGTCGTGCAGAAGATGAGCGAACGCAAGGCCGAGATGATCGAGATGCGTCCCTCCGGCGGCCACCGGCAGCGGCTGGTGTTCTACGCGCCGACCCGCGGCCTGATCGGCTATCAGGGCGAGTTGCTGACCGACACCCGCGGCACCGCGGTCATGAACCGCCTGTTCCACAACTACGCGCCCTACAAGGGCGACATCCAGGGCCGCCGCAACGGCGTGCTGATCTCCAACGATCAGGGCGAGGCGGTGGCCTACGCGATGTTCAAGCTGGAGGATCGCGGCCCGATGATGATCGAGCCCGGCTGGCAAGGTCTACAAGGGCATGATCGTCGGCGAGCACACCCGCGACAACGATCTCGAGATCAACATCCTCAAGGGCAAGCAGCTCACCAACATCCGCACCACCTCGAAGGACGAAGCGGTGCGGCTGACGCCGCCGATCCAGATGACCGCTGGAAAAGGCGCTGGCCTATATCGAGGACGACGAGCTGGTCGAGGTGACGCCGAAGTCGATCCGGCTGCGCAAGAGGTTCCTCGACGCCAACGAGCGCAAGCGCGCGGAAAAGGCCAAGCAAGCGGTGGCGTGAGCGGCCGGCGCAGTTGAACGGAGATACCGTCATGGCCGGGCTTATCCCGGCCATCCAGGTCTTGGATACTAAAAAACACGTGGATGCCCGCGACCCGGGCTACGCCAAGGCTTCGCCGGACTCCTAGTGGCGGTCCGCCGAAGCTTCAGCGAAGGCGCAAGCGCGGGCATGACGATGAGATAGGCGACCATGTCCTCCCTCCCTTCCGAAGTCGATGTCGCCATCATCGGCGCCGGCGCCGCCGGCCTCGGCGCGGCGCGGGCGCTGGAAACACTCCGACCTCTCTACAATCGTGCTCGAGGCGCGCTACCGCGTCGGCGGACGCGGCCTACACCGTGGTCGGCGGCGGCAACTCCCCCCGCGGTGCCCAACATTACCTTCGACCTCGGCTGCGGCTGGCTGCATTCGGCGGATCGGAATTCGTTCGTCGAGATCGCCGAACAGTTGGATTTCGAAATCGACAAGACCTCGGCCGCCGTGGCGCGAGCAGGGTTTTGACGCGGTCTTTCCGCCGCAAGGAACGCGCCGATTTCATCGAAGCGCTGGACGCTTTCTACGACCGCGCCGAGGAGGCCGCGAAAAGCGGCCGCGACAGCGTCCGCCGAATTCATGTCTCGAAGCCGGCAATCGCTGGAATCCGATGATCGATGCGATCTCGACTTACGTGAATGGCGCCGAGCTCGACCAGGTCTCGATTCTCGACATGGACGCCTATGAAGACACCGGCATCAACTGGCGGGTGCGGCGCGGCTTCGGCTTGCTGGTGTTGACCTATGGCGCACCCTGCCCGCGCGCGGTCAATACGCAAGGTCACCCTGATCGATCATTCCGGCAAGCGCGTGCGGATCGAGACATCGCAGGGCACGCTTTCCGCCGGCAAGGTGATCGTCACCGTGCCGACCAATCTGATCGCCGATGAATCGATTCGCTTTCACCCCGCTTTGCCTGCGAAAGTCGATGCCGCCCGCGGCCTGCCGCTCGGTCTCGCCGACAAGGTGATGCTGGCGCTGGATCGAACCGGACACGTTGCCGAAGGACGGCAATCTGCGCGGCGCCACCATGCGCACCGCGATGGGCAGCTATCATCTGCGCCCGTTCGGGCAACCCTGCATCGAAGGTTTTTTCGGCGGACGCTTCGCGCGCGAGCTGGAAGACGCAGGCGGCGGCGCGCTGGCGGCGCAGGCGATCGACGAGATCGTGGCGCTGCTCGGCTCGGATTTCCGCCGGCGGCTAAAACCGCTGGCGGGATCGCGCTGGGCCCATGACCCGTTCGCGCGCGGCGCCTATTCCCACGCCCTTCCCGGCCACGCCGGCGCCCGCGCCGTGCTCGGCGGCGCCCGTCGACGGTCGTCTGTTCTTTGCCGGCGAAGCCACCTCGCCGAATTTTTTCTCGACCGCGCACGGGGCAAGGGACAGCGGCGAGAGGGCGGCGGGGGAGGTGGTGGTGGCGGAAAATCTACTAAGGATGAGACTGATTTCGATCGTCGGTACAGGTCGGCGATCATAATTTATTCTTCGCTGTATTGCTTCATAGGAGTCGCGCGCGAGAGCGCGCGAATGAAGCCGCGCAAGATGGTCAAGCGTTGGGCATTCGCTCCGATGAGTTCCTCGACCTCGGGAGCGGTTGGCGGTGGGCGCCGGTGACCTCGAGAATAAGGCGTTGATAAGCCATTCGTCGTTTGCTTCGTGAGATAGCGTTAGCGCTCTGGGGGTGACGATTGGATGAGTTTGTGTTGTGGTTCGGAAACAAATACGATTTTGATGCAAGAGAAGGTCTCGGCGTCCTTCTAAACGTAAGAGGAGCGCTGCATCTTCGCCAATGAGAACATATGGCCCAAGAAGATCGTTTCGGGTTAGACTGGAGCGACGGTGAACTCGACTTCATCGTTGCCGACTATTTCGCGGATGCTCGGTTCGGAATTGAGTGGCCTAGAGTATAATAAATCTGCCCACCGTCGTTCGCTGGTCGCACTGCATAGGAAGGACCGAGGTTCGGTTGAGCGCAAGCATCAAAACATTTCTGCGGTTCTTGGCGAGCTAGCGATCCCAACGATCACCGGCTACAAACCGCTTCCGAATTTTCAAAAGTCGATTATCGACGCGATTGATCGTTATCTCACACACAATCCAGAACTTTTGAAACCGGCGCTAACAGTCAAGGGATTAAGTGAAGTACCAAGCCTGTTCATTGAACCGCCGCCTGTACTTCAACCCGTCGAACACAAAGACAAAGAATTGGCGCGGCTAGTTCGAAAATTTGATCCTGTTGAACGCGATTTTCGAAATAGGTCTCTTGGCAAAGCAGGTGAGGAATTGGTCTTCGTGTTCTGAGCGCCAGCACCTGATCGGACAAGGGCGCATCGGACCTTGCACGTAAGGTTAGATGGGTTTCGCAGGAAGACGGTGACGGTGCGGGATACGACATTCGCTCGTACGACCACACAGGCTCTGAACGGCTGATAGAGGTAAAGACAACCAATGGTCTTCAGGCGACACCATTTTATCTGACAAGAAATGAGCTTTCGTTTTCGAATGAGAGGCCGAGAGAATTTCGAATCTGCCGACTTTACGACTTTTCAAAAAAGCCTAAAATGTTCGAGCTTGCGCCTCCGATCGAGAAACTCGTTCGACTTGAGCCTCTCACATTTTCTGCGTCGTTCAATTGACCTAGCAGCCTGACTGGCCGCGAGTAGAACAGCGGACGCCGTCGTCCGGCCAGAGTTTCGCAGCCGTCCCCTCATCGATTATCCAGCGTCAGCAGCGCCACCAGCGTCAGCACCATCGCCGGTCCGGTCTTGACCAGCGCGCCGAGCGGCTCGATCCACAGATCCGGCGCCAGGATCGCCGCTCCCAGCATATAGCCGAGCGAGGCTGCCAGCCCTGCGATCAATCCGGCGGCGCAAGTGCGGCGGAACGCGATCAGAGCGCCGATTGTCATGTCCATCAGGCTGGTGCCGACGCTAATGGGCGCGACCAGCCAGGCTGGGAAGGCGTGCGAACTCAGGATCGCCGCTGTTGCGTCGTAGGAAATCACCAGCGCGATAAAACCCGACGCGATCCAGAACACCACGAGGCTCGCGATCACCAGTGCCTTGATCAAAAACAGCCGCGCGAACCATTTGTCCTGGATGGTGGAGCCGCGGCCCACCATCTGCGTCAGCGTTTTCGGCGCGATGCCGGTGGCCGCGATCCAGGCTTGCGAATCACCGCTGACGCCGCGCCGCAACTCTGATATCGCGGTCGTGCGCATCGGCGGCATCCAACCCAACAGACTGGCGAAGTCGCGGAGTTTTGCGCCGAGATCGAGCATGAAGCCGGGCAGCGTCAGGCGCGGCATGCCCGATGTGCCGAACGCGTGTCGATATTGCTCGATCACGCCGCCGAGTGTGACCGGCTGCGGCTGCATCAAATCCCACGTCACGGCGTCGGCGGTTGTGTCAGCCGAATCGAGCCGGGCGAGCCAGGCGACCGTGGCCGCGATGTCCTCAACCGCCACGGGTTGAAACGGCCTGGCGGAATTCGGCCATCGGAAGATCGACCGGGAGCGCCGCCAGCGCGCGCAGCATCGCGCCGCCGCCATAGGCCGACGGCGCGACCCCCGGCCGCAGGATCGCGTAAGCGATGCCGAAGGTCGCGATCAACCTTTCGGCTTCGCGTTTTGTCAGGCTGAAGGCGGTGCGATCCTCGCCGGCGGCGCCGGGAATCGAGAGATGGACGAGGCGGATCGCGCGGCCGGAATCGCGGATCGAGCGCAGCAGCCGCGCGACGAAATCGCGATGCACGGCGCTGACATCGCTGCCGGGAGCGTCCTGCAGCACGCCGAGGCAATTGACCACGACATCGATCTCGTGGTCCCGGATCGTCCTCGCCAGCGACGCCTGCTCCATCGACAACAGCGGCGTCTCCAGATCGAGCGCGCCGGGACTTTGCGAAGGCGGGAATCGGCGCGCGATCCCGATCACATGAAAACCTCGCGCCCGCAGATCGTCGGTGATGTACCGCCCGATCAGGCCGGAGGCGCCGAGCACGAGGATGTTGGGCGTTTCGCTCATCTGCGCTTTCTCTGTTTGGGCATGATCTTTCTCCGAAAACCGGTCGCCACTTTTCGGGATCATGCCCCCTAAAACGGCTTGGCGATCATCAGCCAAAGAATGATCATCACCGAGCCAAAACCGGGAATGCCGAACAGAAACCAGCGGCGGAACAGCGCAAAATAACGCGGCGGCAGCGGGGATCGCTGTGCCACCGCGGCCCGCGCCAGGTCGCGCATTTCGATCTGCATGAAGATCACGGGAATCCAGAACAGCCCGGCAACAGCATAGAGCCCAAGCGAGCTCACAAGCCAGCGCTCGGCAAGCGTGGTGCCCGACAGCGCCATCAGCACTCCGCCGGTGACGGCCTGCAGGAGCACCGCTGTCAGCGTGAACAACATGTCGGCGATCACGACCGTCGCGGCCGTACGCGCGATGAAAGCCGGATCGCGGCTGCGATGCGCCATCAGCATGAAGAAGCCGATGCCGGTTCCGGTGCCGAGAATCGCTGTCGCGCCGAGCACATGCAAATATTTGACGAGAAAATACAGCGTCATCGTTTCTTGTCCGGCTTCGCCGCGAACGCCCTCAGCGCGCGATCCAGTTCCGGTCCCGCGATCTTTACCCCGGCCTCGGTTTCCGCCAGCCAGTGGCCCTCGCTGCCGGATGCCGCCAGCACATGAAAGTCCACCCGGTCGCCGCCGCCGCGGAACGCGTCGGCGAGCTGTTTTGAAAGCGCCGGCGAAAAGTAAGTGTCGTTGGCCGCCACCAGCCACGTCACCGGCACGCGCGCGCGTTGGCCGAATTCGGCCGACGCGGAAACCAGCGTGTGCGGCGCGCAGACCTGATTGGGGAGATCATTGGCGTGGCCGCCGCGGCCGGCTGCGAATGCGATGACGACCGCCACCTCTTGCGGATTTTCGCGCGCGAGCGCCAGCGCGCCCCAGCCGCCGGCCGAGTGCCCGAGGATGACCGCGCCGTCCCGCCGGATAAAGGATTGCCCGCGCAGATAGTTCAGTGCCGCCGAGATCTCATCCGCCGTGGCGCGCCCGGCGCGCGAAAAATCGGCCTCGTCGCAGCCGCCCTGGTCTTCGAGATATTTTCCCCCCGTCGCGCCATGGCCCGGGCGTTCCGGGACCAGCACCGCAAACCCGCGCGCCACCAGCCATGCCGCCAGCGCAGGGTATTCGGGCTGCGGCATTAGCGCGCGCCGCAGCACGTTTTGCGTCGAGGCGTGCGCGATCAGCGCCAGCGGGAACGGCCCATCGCCAGGGGGACGAAACAGCACGGCGTGTGCCGCGGTGCCCGGATCGGGCGAGGGCACCAGCCATTGCTGCCTGCGATTCGGCTCGCCAGCGGCGCCTTGCTCGCCCAATTTCGACTGCCCAATCGCGCTCTGCGTACAGAGAACGCCTACTACAACCAGAGCAAAAAACACCCATGACGATTGCATGAATTGGCCTGACGCAAACGGGCTCGCACCGGCCAGCAGAATACGCATGAGGAATCAAATCCAGCGCATTTTTCCGCGACGGCCAGCTCGCAAAGCCGGATTTGGACCTGACAGCACCCACCCGGTCCTGCCAATTATTCGCACAAGTGCCGCATCGGAGGGTTTTCTGTCCTTTTTCGGTACAACCAGCCGCCAAGGACTGATGCAGAAAATCCACACGTTAACTCATAATTAACGATAGACCTTGAAGCGGAGGCTCCGACTTGCTTTGATCGGAACATGAGCACAACCCTGATCGAGGTTCGGCCGGCCAAAGCTGCGGACGCAGCCGCGGTAGCGTCCACCCATGACGAAGCCTGGCGCTCGGCCTATCAGGGCATCATTCCCGGCGCCGAGCTGGAAAAGCTGATCAACCGCCGGGGCCCGCAATGGTGGGACAGCGCGATCCGCAAGGGCAGCCGCGTCAGTGTGCTGGTGTTCGGCGACAAGGTCGCGGGCTATGCCAATTACGGCCGCAACCGCGCCCGCAGCCTTCACTTCGAAGGCGAGATCTACGAGCTCTATCTGCGGCCGGAGTTTCAGGGTCTCGGCTTCGGCCGCCGCCTCTTCACCGCCGCGCGGCGCGACCTGTTGCAGAGCGGGCTGAAGAGCATGGTGATCTGGGCGCTCTCCGACAATGATACCGCGACGGAGTTTTACCGCGCCCTTGGCGGCCGCATGGTCGCCCGCTCGTCGGAGAAGTTCGGGCCCAAGTCGCTCGACAAGGTCGCTTTCGCCTGGACCAACTGAATCCCGCCGGGTTTCGGGCATATCGAAACCGGTTTGGCCCAGGCTATCGGCCTCTGACTTCAAAGCCATGCGGAGCCATCCATGCGCATTGACGCCATCTCGATCGGGATCGATCCGCCGCGCGAGGTCAACGTCATCATCGAGGTGCCGGTAGGCGGCGAGCCGATCAAATATGAGATGGACAAGGACGCCGGCACGCTGGTGGTCGACCGGTTTCTCTATACCGCCATGCGTTATCCCGGCAATTACGGCTTCATTCCGCATACGCGCTCGGGCGACGGCGACCCCTGCGACGTGCTGGTCGCCAACACCCGCGCGATCGTCCCGGGCGCCGTGATGAGCGTGCGGCCGGTCGGCGTGCTCCTGATGGAAGACGAGGCCGGCGGCGACGAGAAGATCATCGCGGTGCCGTCGTCAAAACTGACCCAGCGCTATGACAAGGTGAAGACCTACAGCGACCTGCCCGACATCACGCTGCATCAGATCCAGCACTTTTTCGAACACTACAAGGATCTCGAGCCCGGAAAATGGGTGAAGGTATTGCGATGGGGCGGGGCCGAGGAGGCGCACAGACTGATTGCGGAAGGCATCGCGCGGGCGAGGGCGACGTGACGAGTCGTCATTCCGGGGCGTGCGTCAGCACGAACCAGGAATTGACGATTCCGGGTTCGCTCGCTGTGCTCGCGCCCCGGAATGACTGCGATGCCCCTCAGACCCCCGGCCTGGGCAGCCTGTGAATCGCGCAGGCCGCGCGCAGCGTGTTGACCAGAAGACACGCCACCGTCATCTGGCCGACACCGCCCGGCACCGGCGTGATCGCGCCGGCGACGTTCAACGCTTCGGCGAAGGCGACATCGCCGACCAGACGGTCCTTGCCGTCAGTCCCGGGCACGCGGTTGATGCCGACGTCGATCACGGTGGCGCCCGGCCTGATCCAGTCGCCGCGCACCATTTCGGGCCGGCCCACGGCGGCATAGACCAGTTCGGCGCGGGCGCAGAGCCGCGCGAGATCGCGCGAGCGCGAATGCGCGATCGTCACCGTCGCATTTTCATTGAGCAGCAATTGCAGCAGCGGCCGGCCGACCAGATTGGAGCGACCGATCACGATGGCGTTCATGCCTTCCAGCGAAGCATTCACGCTTTTGGTCAGCAGGATGCAGCCGAGCGGGGTGCACGGCGACAGCGCGGCATAGCCGGCGGCGAGGCGTCCGGCGTTGTTCGGATGCAGCCCGTCGACATCCTTGGCGGGATCGATGGCGTTGATGATGGTTTCGGTGTGCAGCGATTTCGGCAGCGGAAGCTGCACCAGGATGCCGTGCACGGCGGGATCGCGGTTGAGCCTTCCGATCAGCGCCAGCAAATCGCTTTGGGCGACGTCGGCCGGCAGCACGTGCTCGAACGACGCCATGCCGGCGGCCTGGGTCTGCTTGTGCTTGCTGCGGACATAGACCTGGCTGGCGGGGTCGCTGCCGACCAGAACCACCGCGAGCCCGGGCGTCAGGCCATGCTCGCGCTGCACCCGCGCCACCTCGCCGGCGACGCGGGCGCGAAGCTCCGATGCAATGACCTTTCCATCGATGATCCGCGCCGTCATCTCAATCCTTCTCCGCCTCAATCAGCACTCGCAACGCATCGCCGAGTTTTGCGGGATCGCCGTCGACGGCAATCTGCTTGAGGCGTGAGGTCGCGCCCGAGAGGATCCGCACCTTGGCCCTGGGCACCCCGAGCGCCCTTGCGATCAGCGCTGTCGCCGCGCGATTGGCTTCGCCGCCATCGGCGATGGCGCGAACCCGCACCTTGAGCACGGTGCGGCCGTTGGCGAGCGTCGCAAGCCCGTCGATGTCGTCACGGCCACAGCGCGGCGTCACCCGCAACGCCACGCTGATGCCTTGGGCGGAATAGCGCCAGGGGTCCATCAGCATCCATGTCCGCGATCAGAATACGCTGGGATAGATGTAATAGGTGATCACCCGCTGGATAAACATGATGATCAGGATCAGGATGATCGGCGAGATGTCGAGGCCGCCGAGATTGGGCATGAACGAGCGGATCGGCGCCAGCAGCGGCTCGGTGATCCGGTACAGGAACTCCGCCACCGCCGCCACGAACTGGTTGCGCGTGTTCACGACATTGAATGCGATCAGCCACGACAGGATTGCCGAGGCAATCAGCAGCCAGACGTAGAGATCGAGAACGATGAGTACGATGTCGAGGACGGCACGCATGGCTGGCTTGCTCGGAGTTTCGGTCGCGGATTCGACTTCCTGCTAAATATCGGTTCCACCCCCCGCAAACAAGGGAAGTTCCGGCCAAATAGGACGGAAAGCGGCGATTTTACCGTTCTTGACTTGACCTTGGCGCGGATTGTAAATGGCGCCGATTGCCGATCGCCTCCATTCTCCGGGGCGGCCGCGATGGGGCCATAGCTCAGCTGGGAGAGCGCGTCGTTCGCAATGACGAGGTCGGCGGTTCGATCCCGCCTGGCTCCACCAGCGCTTCGTCCTTCGGGCTGCACGTGGCTGCGCACGCGTAGCCCGCACGTAGCGAAGGCTGCCCGGCGTAGCCCGAAGGGCGAAGCCGGGCTCGTACCGAAACACCCCTCACTTCCCCGTAAACCGCGGCGGCCGCTTTTCCATGAAGCTGGCGACGCCTTCACGGAAATCACTGCCGCGCAGCGCCACCACCATTTCCCGGTTGGCGTCGACGGTCGCTTCGGCGAGGGTCTGGAACGGCACGTCATAGAGCTGGCGCTTGATCACGGCGATCGCGCTCGGCGAGACGAAGTCGGCAAGATCGCGCGCATAGGCATAGGTCTGCTCGCGCAGCTGGTCGGGCGGATACAGCCGATTGACGAGGCCGATGCGCAACGCTTCCTCGCTTTGGACCCGGCGCGCGGACATCAGCAAATCCAGCGCATTGGCATGACCGACGATGCGCGGCAGCATCCAGCTGATACCATGCTCGGCGATCAGCCCGCGGCGCGAGAACGCGGTCGTGAAGACGGTGTTGTCGGCGGCGAAGCGCAGGTCGCAATACAGCGCATGCACGAGCCCGATGCCGGCGGTGGCGCCGTTCAGCATGCCGATCACGGGTTTGGGGATCGACGGATAATAGGCATAGCGCGCCTGCCAGTCGGGCCGGCGGTTCATGTCGAACGCCGGCAGGCTTTGGGCACGCTTGATATCGTCGGGATCGAGCCCCTTGAGCGCGTCCATGTCGGCGCCGGCGCAGAACGCGCGCCCGGCGCCGGTGAGCACGATGACCCGCACATCGTCGTCCGCGGCCGCTGCCTCCATGGCATGACGCACATCGCGCTCCATGATCGGCGTCCACGCGTTCATGCGGTCGGGCCGGTTCAGCGTGATGGTCGCTATCTTCTCGCTCACGCCGTAGAGAATATGCTGATAGGTCACCGCGATCTCCCTGTGCTCGCTGTCGTCTCTCGCGACAGCGCGTTGTCGTTGATGCAGCCTTAGACTCTCCGCCGTCGCGCGCGAACCCTTTGGCCGCGCCAAATAATCCATCGTTTCCGGCCGCTCCGTGAGCCATCCGGTCCAGCGCCTGAATACTTTGGTCATACGGTCAGGCTCGACCCCGAGCTGCGTCATCGCCACGCCGCCGTTGACGGTTTCGCGGTACTCGGCGATCAGGCCGCCGCGCAGGATGAAGCGGCTCATGCCGTCGATCACGACCGGCTTTCCGGCGAACTCCGGGATTTTCGAGGTGAAGCTCGACAGCGACCACGCGTATCCCATTGAGCCGTCGAACACGGGATCGAACATCTCCCACCGATAGTCGGCGGCGTCGCGGTGAAACAGGTTCTGCATCATATGGGCGATGTCGGCGCGGCCCTTATGCGGGCCGTAGATGTAATCGTAATAAATGGCGTCTTCGGTGAAATGGCCGGCGAAGCGTGCGCCGTCTCCGGATTCTGCCGACAGCGTGAAATCGTCCAATAGCTGCGCGAATTCCTTGCCCGTCATGTCGCCTCCCGCCGCCTGCTGGCCACCAGCCGCAAGCTTGTTGGGTCGACACTATCACATCTGTAATTTTGAAAAGGCTCTCGCAGATGCCGCGGGGATGCCGCCAGCGTTATTCTGCGGCTTCCGACATCACCGGGAACGGCACTCTGGCCAGCCAGCCGTCGATGAATTGCTTCAGCCAGGCGCGCTCGGTCACGTCATGCACCGCACGATCGGCGAAGTGGTGATGGCGCGGGCGCGCGCCCGGCAATTCGAGGCGCGCATGGCCGCGCGTGGTCCAGCGATGCATCATCGCGTAGGTGACGTCGGGGTGAAACTGCAGGCCGAACGCATGGTCAAGCTGGAATGCCTCGACCGGAAAATCGCTTCCCTCGGCCAGCAATTCGGCGCCGCAAGGAAGTTCGAATCCCTCGCGGTGCCAGTGATAGACATGATCCGGCCAGTGCGGGCAGAGCTTGAGGCCCGCCGGTGTCGGGCGGATCGGGTAATATCCGATCTGCGCGCGGCCCTGCGGGTGCGGCGCGACCCGCGCGCCAAGCTGTCTGGCGAGCATCTGCGCGCCCAGGCAAATTCCCAGAAACGGACGCTGTTCCCTCAGCGGCACGGCGATCCAGTCGATCTCCTTGCGAACGAAGTCTTCCGGATCGTTGGCGCTCATCGGTCCGCCGAAAATGACCGCGCCGGCATGGCCGTCCAGGGTTTCCGGAAGGGAATCGCCAAATCGCGGACGCCTGACATCCAGGTGGTGTCCGAGCGCCCGTAACACATTGCCGACGCGGCCCGGCGTCGAGGTTTCCTGGTGCAGGACGATCAGAACCGGCCGCAAGGGCCGGGCGGTTGAAGGCGCGACCGGCGCCGTTGGTACCCCGCCGGGGAGATCCAGCACGGTTTCGGCACTGTCTTGGACCAAATGAAACGACATCGATTTTTCTTCAGGTGGCCATCGGGCCAAGCTTACCTACGCGATTCTTAATTTCGTATGAGCGTCAGATGAATTGGCGTGCTCTCGAAAAGCAAATTGCGGGCCAGATAGTCGGCTGCCGCCTTATCGGCGCTTCCTCAGCTGAAAGCGGCCGACCGCCGCCAGGATAAACCCGCGCGGGAACAGCCGGATCAGAAACGGCAACATCTTGATGCCGAGGCCGGGCAGTACCGCCCGCTTGTTGGCCATCAGCCCGCGATACCCCGCCTTTGCGACATCAGATGACGAGACATTCAGGATCGCAGAATCAAATCCCGGCTCAAACCCCGCGCGCGCCTGAAATTCCGACGGCACCGGACCAGGACATAGCGCGGTCACGCGCACGCCGTGAGGCGCGAGCTCGCCGCGCAGCGCTTCGCTGAACGACAGCACATAGGCCTTGGACGCGTAATACACCGCCATTCCCGGCCCCGGCAGAAAGCCCGCGATCGAACCGACATTGAGGATGCCGCCGCGATGCCGGATCAAATGATCGGAAAACCGCAGCGACAAATCGGTCATCGCGCGGATGTTGACGGCGATCATGCCGAGCTGTTCGGCGCGATCCAGTTCGATCGCCTGGCCGAACAAGCCGAAGCCTGCGTTGTTGACGACGTACTCGACCTCCACCCCTTCGGCGGCCAAGGCCGCGACAATCTTGTCGCCGGCATCGGCTTGTTCGAGGTCGCAGGCGATCACGATCGGCGCGGCGCCGCCGGCGGCGGCGATTTCCTCCGCCAGCATCGCCAGCCGATCCGCCCGGCGCGCCACCAGCGCCACGCGATGGCCTTTCGATGCGAAAACGCGCGCCAGTTCGGTGCCTATTCCCGCCGAGGCACCGGTAATCAGCGTCACACGCTCGGTCACGATTGAATGCTCTTAAATCAATTGCGGGAAAAGCCGGCTCACCCTTGCGACGAGAGCATACGCTGGAGGTGGGATGCAAGCCACCTGCAAGCATATCGGCGTGCTCAAACGCACAGTGCTGCAGATCGAATCACGACCTTTTGGGGCTAATCGCGTCGGCCAGCGGCCAATTGCCGGCTACATTAAAATTTTGTCATGTCCGAATGCGGCGTGGCACACTGCGGTGCCCGCAATATCTCAGCCGCCGGCGGTTGCGGCGGGCTGCCTGGCGGCCACGCGATGCTTGAGATCGATCCGGTCGCGCGAAGACACACCCAGAAGATCGGCCGCGCGCCAGACCACGTTATCCTCGAACTCGCTGACCTGACCGTCGGCATACACCAGCTCCCACATCATTTCGACGATGCGGAGCCGGCCTGCCTCATCGACCGAGCGCATGATGACGCTGGTGAAATGATAGAGATCGACCGCCTCTCCCTCGACCAGGGTCGCCGACGCGATCAACTGATCCGCGGTGCCGGGATCGAGTCCGAAGCGGTTTTCGATCAGGCTGTGAAGCTTGCGCTTCTCGGTCTTGGATGGTTCGCCGTCGAGCGAAATCACGTGGATCAGGAGCGCGGTAGCGGCCAGACGATATCCGGTATCGTCGAACGCCCGCGGCCCGTGCGCGGCGGGAGAAATAACATCGGCGATGAATTGGCGAAGTCCGTCCAGCATCTCGTCCTGCCGAAATCTCATGAAGTCAGGTGATCGCCGCATCGGCGGCTGTTGCCCGATATATGGGCTGGAAAATCAAGCGGCGCAATCCACCGGCGACACGCATTACGTTTCGGCAATCTCAGGGCAGCTCGTAGACGACGATCTTGTCGGCAATGCCGCGCAGCGCGGCCTGCTTTTGAATCGGCGTGATCGCTTCCCTGTCCAGGATCGCGACTACCGCGGGGGCGTCGATTACCGGTCCCGTAATGTGGATCGCCTGCGAGGTCGACAGGCCCTGAACCCGCGCTGCGATGTTGACGGTCTGACCGAAATAATCCTGGCGCTCATTGAGCATCACGGCGAGGCACGGACCTTCGTGGATGCCGATCTTGACCACCAGATCCTTGGTCCCGCGCTCGGCATTGAGCGCATCCATGGCGGCGCGGATCCGCAGTCCGGCGACAATCGCATGTTCGGGCCTGATGAAAGTCGCCATCACGGCATCGCCGATCGTCTTCACGACAGCGCCTTTCTCCGAAGAGATGATTTCCAGCAGGGCATGGAAATGCGCGCGCACCAGATCGAACGCGGCGAGATCGCCGACCCGCTCATACAGCGCGGTAGAGCCCTTGAGGTCGGTGAACAGGAACGTCAGCGAGGTGATCTTGAGACGCTGATCGACGTTGAGATTGTCGGCCTTGAAGACGTCGCGGAAGGTCTGGTTTGAGAGCATTCGCTTGGCGGTGAGGAACGGCTTGCGCTTGCCGATCACCTGATGCATCGCATCTCCGGCGACAAAGACCGATGGCAGCACCCGTACGCCGGCCTGATTGTCGAGCGACAGCCGCAGCGGTCCCGGACGCATCGTCCTGGTTCCTCCGGTCGGCGTCGGTGTCTTGTCGTAAATCAGCGACAGCTGCTGACGTTCCCTGGTCGGCTCGCCCTGCACGTCGATGAATTGCGCGGAGTGGGTAACCGGCTCGAACACAATGACAAATTCCTTCGGCAATTGCAGCGACATCGTCGCCTTCTCGCCCGCAGGCAATTCAAGCGTATCCAGCGTCACCTCGTCGGTCAGCGTCGCAACAGCTTCCTGGTCGAAATCGACACCCGAACTCCAGAACACCTGCTTGTAATATTCCCACACCGGCAGCGTGTTCGGATCATGCGCCGCGATGCGTCTGACGCGCGGACTGACGGTAAAGGCGACCTCGACCTGCTCGTCGACGGACGCCTCGTAACCGCAGGCGCACAGGCCGCAATGATAGTCATCCGGACGCAGCGATTTCAGCGTGCTGTGGGCGCCGAGCACGCCGCCGCAGCCGGGACACAGCACGTTCCAGGTCAGATCGAACAGACCGAGCCGGGACGCATGCAGGAAGCCGGAAATCACCCGTTCTTCGTCGAGCCCGTGGCGCTTCGCAAAATCCAGCAGATTGATGCGGTTGAGCTCGTGGTCCTCGCCGTTTTCGACCAGCTCCCGGATGGCGTCGGCCACCGCGGGATCGGCGGTCTGTTTCAACAGCGAAAACTGGGCCTGGGTGTCGTTCATACCGGGGAACTAGATGGCATCGAGGGGGCGTCCATGCAATGCCCCGTCAGCGGCGTGCAATGCGAAACATCGGCGAGCGGTCCGGCTGCGTCGTCACCACGCCGATTGGCATCACCGGCGCCCGGTCGAGAAGCGTGATTCGGAACGCGCCGACGATCTTGGCCAGCGCCAATGTGGCTTCCACCAGCGCGAAATGCGCGCCGATGCAGACCCGCGCGCCCACGCCGAACGGCAGGTAGGCGAAACGATCGGGCGGCGGCGCCGGCGGCATGAATCGCTGTGGGATGAATGCGTTCGGATCCCGCCAGAGTTTTTCATGCCGGTGCAACAGCCATGGCGCTATCAGGACAATGTCGTTCTTCCTGACCGGCATGCCCGCGATCATATCCCGCGCCGCGGCGGAGCGCGCGATCAGGAAGGCCGGCGGATAGAGCCGCATGGTCTCGTCAACCACCGCGCGGGTAAATTTCAGCTGCTCGATATCGAGCGCGCAGTTCACGGTGGCGCCGGCAACTTCTGCCGCCAATTCGTCCTGGGTGGCGGGATCGAGCGCCAGCAGATACAGCGACCAGAACAGCGCGGTGGCGGTCGTCTCATGGCCCGCGAGAATCATCGTCGCGACCTGGTCGCCGAGCTGTTCGTCGGTGAAGGCCTGACCGGTCTCGGGATCGCGCGCGGCGCCGATCAGATCGAACAGGTCGCCCAGCGGCGCGCTTTCGTTCTTGCCGGCGGCGCGGCGCTCTGACATCAGCATGCCGACGAAATGCGTCCATCGCTTGCGGAAGCGGGCGCGGAAGAAATCCTGCGGGCTTGGCCATCCCAGCGGCAACACCAGATCGAGGAAATGCGGCCGCGCCAGCCGCTCTCCATATTCCATCACGAAGTCGCGCAATGCCGCGCCGTGACGGTCCATCCCGAACGAGAACATGGTGCGCGCGGCAATCTCGAGCGTCATCCGCTGCATCGCCTGGCGCAGATCGACCGGGTCGCCGCAAGCCGCCTGAAGCTTTGCGATCGTCTCATCGATTACCGTGATCATGTGCGGAACGAGCGGCGCCACCGCGCGCGGCGTGAAGGCCGGCGCCAGCGTTCTGCGCTGATGCTTCCAGGCGCGGCCCTCGGCGATCAGCAGGCCTTCGCCAAGCACCGGACGCAGCACCCGGATAGCGGCCGGGGTTCGCGAGTAGTTCTCGTAATTATCGACCAGCACATGCCGGATCGCGTCCGGCGTGTTGAGGATAAAGCTGCTGCGCCCGAGGAAGCGGCCTCTGATAATATCCTCTTCGTAAGCGCGCTGTCCCCAGCTGGCGATCACGCTGACGCGCATCGCCGCGCATCCGCCCGAAGACGGTCATGTCCGCGGGCGCGCGCGGCGGGCTGGGCGGCACCAGCGGCTGGCGCGCCACCCCCATGTCCCGGGCTTCGGCTATGCTCACATGCAGCCTCGCGACAAACAAAAGGTGATGACAGGGTCGACGGCGCGCACCTGTGTCGGCCCCCCGCGCGCCACGAAGTCGCGCGGACCACAGACAGCTAGTAAGTCAGTTCGGCGATCGCAATCCTGTTCTCCGCCGCCGGCCACGCCCGCGCGACAATCCGTTCCTCGTTGAAGAGCGCGGCAACGGGGCGCCCGGCTTCCGCGGCCGGGAGCCGCAATGTGCTGACCGAATCGCCCGGCACGCCCGGCTTCACATCCGTCGGCTCCTTGCCGTCGAACAGCACTACGTCGCGGGGCAGACCGAAATAGCCGCGCGGCCGCGACATCAGCACGACACTGCCTGCCCCCGCGTCCGCGGGTCCGAGCGGGCGGGCGGCACGAAGATGCACGATGTCGGAGGAGCGCGGAAACGGCGAACGGTAGAAATGGGTGGTTGTCGAACCGGCCGAGGTGAGCACCATCTCGAGATACCAGGATGGATCGACCTTCGCCGGACCCCAGCGTCCGTCAGCACCGGTCTGCGAGGCATGAATGGCGCCGCCGAGGCGTTCGCCGGTATCGGGAGAGACGCGATACACCTCCACTGACGCGCCCGCCACGGCACGATTGGTTGGAACGCCGCCCGGAGTACCCGTCACCAGGCCGCTCAGTGTGACTTCCGTTTCCGGCATGATTGCTATCCGCTCCGGCTCGCGCCCGGCGATGAATTTATAGATCTCGCGGAACGCGCGCGGGGAAAACGCGGTCTCGCGATGATCGACCGCGCCGAGCACGAGGTTGGTGGCGCCCTTGAGCGCGGGACCCTCGGCGGTGATACCGGTCGGCGTGCCCGGCTTGCCGACGAAGCGGCCATCTGCTTGCGCATATTTGTCCATGCCATCGCTGCGCAAGGTCAGGAACGAGGTGCCCGGCGTCACTTCGCTCTCGCCCTCGTTCAGCCCGCGCAGGAAGGGACCGCGGCCGTTGAACTCGTTGTTCAAACCGCTGTCCCAGTCAAAGACGCCATGGTTGGGAACGCCGCACAGCACGGCGTGGCTGACATCGGCGCTGCCGCCGCCCTTGATATAGCCGCGGATCGAATTGCCGCCGCGCGAATTGCCGACCAGGGCCACGCGCGGCGCACCGGTGCGGCGTTTCAATTCCTGGATGGCCTCGCCGAGTTCGCGGCGCTGATCCTCGGTCGAGGATTTGTTCGGCTCAGGCTTGGTATCATCGGCGCGCGCCAGCGGATCGGTGAAATTGATCGCCAGCATGCGGTCGCGCGGAACCCCGTTGGACTCCATCCGCCACAATGTCGTGATCCACAGCGCCGCGTGGTCGCCGTTGCCGTGCACGAAAAGGATCGGCGGAACTTGCGCCGCGCCCGGGGCAGGGGGCGCCTGCGCAAAGGCGGCGAGGCCAAAATTCCCGGCAACCAGGGGCAGGGTTCCGGCACCCTTCAGAATCGTCCGCCGCGAAATGTTCATCTGTGACCTCCCGTTATTTTTCGGCATCCTAGCTTCCCGCCGTCACCGCTAATAGCAGTCTTGAGCACTGGACAGCCAAGGACTTTCGCAGGCATCACTGCGTCGAGACGGAATCAGGGCCGGCCACCACCGGCAGCAACGGAACAGGCCATGACTAAATCGCCGAAACGCCCCTTGTTTGCCGCCGACAGCGTCGCGGCCCCGTTGCGGCACGGCGTGTTC
This sequence comes from uncultured Alphaproteobacteria bacterium, assembly GCA_963735835.1. Classification (GTDB taxonomy): domain Bacteria; phylum Pseudomonadota; class Alphaproteobacteria; order Rhizobiales; family Xanthobacteraceae; genus Bradyrhizobium. The sequence goes on from CAVTNA010000051.1 coordinate 107,653, forward strand.
CGGCGCATCTGGCTGGCCAGCCTGCTCTCCAACCTCGGCCTGTTGATTCAGGGGGTTGGCGCCGCCTGGGCGATGACCCAGATGACGACATCGGCCGACAAGGTCGCGCTGGTGCAGACCGCCCTGATGCTGCCGGTCATGCTGATTTCGATGCCGGCCGGCGCCATCGCCGACATGTACGACCGGCGCATCGTGGCGCTGGTCTCGCTGTCGATTTCTCTTGTCGGCTCGAGCGCGCTGTCGGTGCTGGCGTGGCTCCACCTTGTCACGCCGCAAAGCCTGCTGGCACTCTGCTTCGTCGTCGGCAGCGGCATGGCGCTGTTCGGACCGGCCTGGCAATCTTCCGTCAGCGAGCAGGTGCCGCCGGAAACATTGCCCTCGGCGGTGGCGCTGAACGGCATCAGCTACAACATCGCGCGCAGCTTTGGTCCCGCTATCGGCGGCATCGTCGTCGCCACCGCCGGCGCGGTCGCCGCCTTCGCCGCCAACGCGGCGCTCTATATCCCGCTCATGATCGTGCTGTTTCTCTGGCGCCGCACCAGCGCGCCGTCGCGACTGCCGCGCGAGCAGCTCAACCGCGCCATGGTGTCGGGTGTGCGCTATATCGCCAACTCGCCCTCGATCCGCGTCGTGCTGGCGCGCACTTTGGTGACCGGCGTAATCGGCGGATCGGTATCGGCGCTGATGCCGCTGGTGGCGCGCGACCTCTTGCACGGCGGCGCGCAGACCTACGGCATCATGCTCGGCGCCTTCGGCGTGGGCGCGGTGATCGGCGCGCTCAACATCGCCGAAGTGCGCAAACGGTTGAGCGGCGAGGCCGCGGTGCGCGCCTGCGCGCTGTCGATGGGCGGTGCGATCGCGGCGGTCGCGCTGAGCCGGCAACCGGTGCTGACAGCGGCGGCGCTGGTGATTGCGGGCGCGGTGTGGATGCTGTCGGTCGCCTTGTTCAATATCGGGGTGCAGCTCTCCGCGCCACGCTGGGTCGCGGGCCGCTCGCTGGCGGCGTTCCAGGCCTCGATCGCCGGCGGCATCGCGATGGGAAGCTGGGGCTGGGGGCATCTGACCGACGCGGCCGGCGTGGAAGCCGCGCTTCTGGTTTCCGCCGCGCTGATGTTCGCTTCGCCGCTACTGGGATTGTGGCTGCGAATGCCGCGGGTCGGCGCCCGCAATGAAGACGCCGAGGTGCTTGCCGATCCGGAGGTGCAGCTTGCGCTGACCGGACGCAGCGGGCCGCTGGTGGTCGAGATCGAATACCGCGTCGCCCAGGAAAGCGCGCGCGCCTTCCACAACGTGATGCAGGAGGTGCAGCTCAGCCGCCAGCGCAACGGCGCCTATGGCTGGTCGATCGCGCGCGACATCGCCGATCCCGAGCTGTGGACCGAGCGCTATCATTGCCCGACCTGGTTCGACTATCTGCGCCAGCGCAACCGCTCGACCCAGTCCGAACGCGCGCTGCATCAGCGCGCCATGGGTTTTCATCTCGGGCCCGATCCGGTGCGCGTGCGCCGCATGCTGGAGCGGCCGTTCGGATCGGTGCGCTGGAAGGAAGACACGCCCGACCGCGCCGCCAGCGAGGTATTGCCGGTCGCCACCGCCGCGGGCAGCAGCACGTAGTAACCCACGCTCGTCATTCCGGGGCGCGTCCGACGGGTCGCGCGAACGCGCGCCCGATGGGAGCGAACCCGGAATTTCTGCCTGATAAGCTCGAGATTCCGGGTCTGCTCCAGGTGGCGCATCCCGGAATGACGGAAGTGAGCTACTGCCCGTGATCGGTCAGTACTTTCGCGCAGGCCCGGCTCAGCCGGGCGCGGTTTTGCTGCAGGCACGCCAGTACGATCTGGTCGCCGTCATTCATGTGAGCGCGGCAAAACCGCGAGACGTCCCGCGCGCAGGCGTCATGCCCCTGCTGCGCCGACGCCGCCGAAGCCATCAGAACAAGCGGAATGATGCAAAGCAATCTGGCCATGATGTTTCGCCCGCCGATCGTGATCTCTGGCGCGTTCTAATGCGCTCAAACCGGCGCCGCAACGCATTTCTCGCGACCCCGTCATTCCCGGGCATCGCGGAGCGATGAACCCGGAATTATCGAGATTCTGGGTCTGGTCCTTCGGACCATCCCGGAATGAAGAGAGGAAAATCACTTTGCCACGGCGTGATTTATCGCCGGAACCCGGGGCGCGTTGGCACGGCGTTAACGACTATTTCCCATTAATGACCTGGCGAAGAAGCCGCGCGTTTGTTGGAAAGTGTAACGATGCGTAACGCGTTAGGTCTGATGCTGGCGAGTGTTGTCACGGCTGTTGTGATCGCCGCCGTCTGGTTCTGGACATCTTCACCTTCAATGCCCGTCGAATTGGCGGCTCCGAGCACCGCCAGCGCGCCGCTGGCCGAGCGGTTCGCCGCCGCCAGCACCGCCAACCCGCTTGCCGCGCGCGGGGATGTCGAGGTCACCGGGGCCATTGCGGCCAGATTGCCGGCCGCTCCCCGGCAGAAGCCCGCCTGCGCCAATCCGGATGCGCTCGGCGTCGCCCGCGTGGTCGAGATCGACACCACGGGCGGACCGGGTTTCGGCTTCGAACATTTCAAGCAGCTGGATTTTCTCACCGACAAGGAGGTGGTGCTGACCTTCGACGACGGTCCGTGGCCGGGCAATACACCCGCGGTGCTCAGGGCGCTGGCGGACGAATGCACCAGGGCGGTGTTTTTTCCGATCGGCAAGCACGCCACCTATCATCCGGAAATCCTGAGGCAGGTGGCCGCGGCCGGGCATACCGTCGGCGCCCACACCTGGTCGCACGCCAACCTGAACAGCAAGAAGATGACGGAGCAGCTTGCCAAGGACGAGATCGAGAAAGGCTTCAGCGCCGTCAAGCTGGCGCTGGGTGCTGCGCCGTCACCGTTCTTCCGGTTTCCGGAACTGCAGCATGGGCCGGCGGCGATGGCCTATCTGGGCTCGCGCAACGTCGCGATTTTTTCGTGCGATCTCGATTCCTTCGACTTCAGGGCCAGGGACGCCGGCCAGATCGTCAATACCGTCATGACCAAGCTCGACAAGCAGGGCAAGGGCATCATCCTGATGCACGATTTCCAGAAGCACACCGCCGAAGCCTTGCCGGCGTTGCTGCGCCGGCTGAAGGCCGGCGGCTACAAGGTCGTGCAGATGAAGGCCAAGACGCCGCTGCAGACCCTGGCCGCGTATGACGAAGCTCTGGTCAAGGATATAAAGGTGCCGGTCGCAAGCACGCGTCCGGTGGCCAGCGTGGTGCAGACGGTTTCCGAATAGCGCCGAGTCCGTTTGATCGAGCGGGAAATAAAGTCAGATGAGCCCGAGGCCGCCTTCGAGCAGAGCTGTGACCTGGGCACGCATTGCGATCCTTGTCGTTGTGGCGGGCGCCCTGGCGGCCTTTCTCTGGTGGCCGAGGCGGCCGGCCATTGACGATTCACACCGGAGCGTTCGACAGCTCATTTTGCACTACACCCTCGCCAGGGTCGACGACCCCATCATCGTTCTCGGCGACAGCATCGTCGAAGCATCTGGCCTGCCGGCGTCGCTATGCGGCCACCCTGTTCTGAATGCCGGCCTCAGTGGCGCATCGACCGCGAGCGATCTTGGTCGTTGGCTTGCCGGCGCGCTGGCCGGCAAGCGAGCTGCCTTGATCGTTATCGCCCTGGGAACGAACGATGCGTTGACGGAGCGGAGCCGGCAAGCCTTCGCCGCCAGCTACACGACGCTGTTGGCCGAGGTTGCAAACATGGCCCCCCGTGTCGTCGTGCTGGGGATCCCGCCAATCGAAGCCCGGGGCAAGGTGACGGTTGCGGCCCGGGATGAGGTCATGGCGACGATCAACGGCTATAATTCCGAGCTGGCTGAACTGGCCGAGAAGAACGGCGCCCGGTTCGCTGCCCTGCCCGCAATGCCCGAGCCGCACACCATCGACGGCGTGCACCTGAACGCCGCCGGTTACCTGGTATGGGACAAGGCCGTCCTGCAGGGGGCGGCGTCCATTTGCAGCCCCGGTTGAAATGTCCGGGCGGGCGATGGCGGGCCTTTTCCGGACTGACCGCAGGAAATTGTTCACCCCAAATTGCTAGCTTTCGCGGGTCCGGAAATCCCATTTGCGATCCGTCGGAAACAAAGCCCGCGAGATGCCCGAAAAGCTGACATCTCCGCCGACCAGCAAACTGCTGGGCCTCGAGCTGCTCCGCTTCGTGGCGGCGTTTGCGGTCCTGATCTGGCACTACCAGCATTTTGCCTATGTCGCCGACAAGGCGGTTGACCTCACCAGGACCAGCCTGCCGCTATATGGCCTGCTGCAACCGTTCTACGAGGTCGGCGAGTACGGTGTCTGGCTGTTCTGGTGTATCAGCGGTTACATCTTTTTCTGGAAATATCGCGACACGATCCACGATCGCACGACCGACGGCTGGACCTTCTTCGTGCTCCGCCTGTCGCGGCTCTATCCGCTGCACCTTGCCACGCTTGCGCTGGTCGCCATCTTGCAGCCGGTCTATTTCCACCTGAACGGATATTTCTTCGTCTACCAGGACAACGACATCGGGCATTTCCTGCTTCAGCTCGTCATGGCCAGCAACTGGGGCTTTCAGTCCGCCCTCAGTTTTGACGGGCCGGTATGGTCGATATCGGTCGAAGTGCTGGTCTATGTCCTGTTCTTTCTGCTGCTGCGGTTCGGCGGCAAATCCGCGTTGCTCAACATCGCCGTCATCGTCGGCTGCGTCGGCGCAAAGGGGCAATTATTCACCTGCCTGTCATTCTTCTATGTCGGAGGGCTCGCGGCGATCGCGCGCCGCGCGATCGCACCGACGGCATTTCGCGACACGATCGACGATCGTCTGGGTCGTCGTGGCGCGGTTCCATTGCTGGCCTGGATGCTCGCGTTCTATCCGTTCGGAGGGCTCGATTACGCCCTGTTCGCCTATATGCCGGCGGTGATCTTCTGTCTCGCCCGTGACGTCAGGCTGTCGGCGCGCGCGCAGAGGCTGATCGAGGCTGCCGGCAACATGACCTATTCCAGCTATCTCCTGCATTTTCCGATTCAGCTCCTGATCGTTGTTGGATTTTCCAGCTTCGGCGCGCCCATCCCGCTTTACGATACGAAATTTTTTGCGGTCTTCGTCTCGGCAACGTTGCTCGCGTCGTATCTCACCTACCGCTACTTCGAAGCGCCGGCGCAAAATTTCATCCGCGGCCGTCTGCTGCCCTGGCCCGGCGCGGCAGCGTCGGCGCGCGCGTTGACGGCGATCCATCGCAGATTGCCGCGCGGGGCGGATTGAGGCCGCACTTGCGCACGCGGTTAGTATAACTGGCCCTGACGTGCTTCGGCTCTCAAGCCCTCCGGGTGCAGAACCCCTCGTCTCTCACTCTCTGCACCGGGGGCAGGGATTGCGAGTGACGCATCGCCTCCGACGCCTCTGCTTTGCCGGCGCCGGTAAAATCTTTCCAGGCGAGATCGGACGACCAATTGACATAGCCGACGACAGCGGCCGTCAGGGCGAACAGAACGACCACCTGCGCCACCAGGATTCGAACAAACGCCAGCCAGTCGATGCCGCGCTTCTCTGGACTCTGGTTGTATCTGAAAACGGCACGGGTGCCTCCGATATGCGGGTTCGCACCCTCTAATAGTCCGATTGCGATATTCCGATGTGATCTGCCTCACATATCAGGATAACGTGAAGCGCGCTTACCGAAGATGTGCCGCGGCGGGCGCTGGCCACACAGCCACATGCCGGCGACGCCTCGGACCTGATTACGGATTGAAAAAGCTGGTGCCGCAAACAGGATTCGAACCTGTGACCCCGTCATTACGAATTAGGGGGTCCGTAATTTCTTGAGATTACTTAAGATTTCCGAATTGCCTAAACTGCCCTTGTTATAGAGGCTTTCTGCATTATCGTGGTTGCTTGAGGTTACCCGTGAATCCCGCCAGGTGGTTACTCGGTGGTTCCGTGGTTCCTGAAGGGCGCTCGGCGGTGGCAACATCCCAGATCACCAAACGGCTCATTGATAGCCTTAAACCTCGCCCGGACGAGTACTTCATTTGGGACGGCTCGCTATCGGGCTTTGGCGTGCGCGTTCAATTGACGGGCGCAATGTCCTATGTCGTGAAATATCGCGCTGGGAGCGGTCGTAGCGCCCCTACAAGGCGTCTCCACGCGCGCGGGCCTGACAGGCGTCCGAATCGACGGACTCGCGCGACACTCGACGATCGGTTGGAGCCGGAGCCGGGCTTGGCCTGCCAATCATTGGCAAGCTGCTCGGCCATACTCAGAGCGCCACAACGCAGCGCTATGCCCACCTTGATAACGACCCGCTCAAGAAAGCCTCCGAACACATTGGGAGCCGATTGGCCGCAGCGATGGGCGAAGTCAAATCTCCACGCACCAACGTCACAAACATCTCGAGGGCGAAACGATCCAAGAACCGGCGCGGCTAGGGTAGCTCCCGAAAAGCAGCTCCTCAGTTACCCATCTCGTCATCATTATGCGATCTGCGGAGGCGTTCGGGTATGTCTAGCAAGAGATCGATCCGTCGGGTTGCCAAGCCCGTACGGGATTTGGATTTAAGCATTCCCAAAATTATTCCAGCGAAAGACTTGCAGGCGCTTTTTGAAGCATACGATCTGACGCCATCTCAGCAGACTCGAATGGCAGCCTTTTTGGAGAAATTGATTTATGAGTTTGGGAATGAAATAGCTAAAGTTAAGCAACGGCGCACCCGTGCTGATGATCGTAAAAAGTTAAGAAATTCCATCGAAAGGCTGTTCCAGGCAAAACGATACTTGAAAGCATGCGGACCGATCGGCCAGACAATAATTCGCAACAACATATCGCATCTTGGCGAAATGTGGAGTGCAAACTGGATCCGAAAAACATTCTCTAAGTTCGACCTACCGAAAGAAATGTACAACACTGATGGTCAGCGCCGCGCGGGCGCGGAAGTCGCTGGCCGGCTTGCTCGGGGTCCCGATCGCGATCGCCGATGTTGTCGCCAACCTTGCTGGCCTCGGGCCTCGGGAGGCGACACGATGAATGATGCTCCTCAGGAATACATCGCTAAGGCGATTAGTAATGAAGCCGCCGTCGTCGCCAACGCCCAAGCCTCAACCCGGAACGGGATTCTAAATCGATCAGCCTTCAAACTTGGTACTATTCCAGGAGCGCAATTGGATACGGTAGTTGGCGCTCTTTTACCGGCGGCCAGCGACAATGGCTACCCCCGATTGACCGTCGAAGAATTGGCGGCGGACTGCCTGGACGTGAGCGACCTAAATCAGGCAGGGGCACTTGATGAAGAGTGGGTTACGTTTCGTAGGCCAGAGTTCCGATGGCCCACCGTCCGAAAAATGAGAGCGGCGCGATACCGCGTTCTGATTGAATTGCACAATCAGGTCGTGCCTCAGCAAATTCGGGTTTCGTGGATGCGATGCCATTTTGGCGGCGCCAGGCCATACCTGCACTGTCCCTTTTGCGAGAAGCGCGTGGCGCGCCTTTTTAAAGGGTTTAGTGGATATTTTTGCCGCCCGTGCTGCGGCAACCCGGTCTACGAGAGCCAGACGCGGAACAAGAAGGCTCGGGCCTATCTGCAGGCATATCGCGCCCGACAGCAGCTTGGCGGGTCACGTCCGGCTGTAGATCCGGTGCCAGAACGTCCATATGGCATGAAGCATAAGACCTACGCCCGGCTGTGTGATAAGATTGAACGATTAGAGCAGTCGCATATCGGAAGCCGCGTTGTGCGTCATGCACCACTATGGATTCGACCACTTACCTATTGATTTAGATCGTAGCCGGGAGCAGCTTCAACTGACACGCCGCTAGGATCGCCATTAAGACCCGGTAGTGCGATTGGAGTGCTAGCGTCTTAAAATGTCCATCGACAACCAACGCATAACCGTCACTTGGTGCGATGTCGGCACGCTGAATATTGCGGGGTTGCGGGGCTTCAACGTTAAGCTTTGGCTTCTTCATTAGCTTTTGGCCTATTGGGGTTAGGAATTACTCTTTTGCGCTAGTTGCTGGGGGTCTGGCCCCAACTGCAGGTTTTGCAGTCTCCCAACCCGCGTAAGCGCAAACCAGAACCATGACAACCCGAAAGCTAATGGACATCGCCTTCCCTTTTTTGTTAGAGGAAGACACTACAGCCGAATTCTTACGAGCCGCTTAGGCGGAATGGTTTTCAGGATGTTGAGTGGCTTGGTAAATGATTGGGCATTAGAAGGCCGAAATCTATTTGATCCGTCTGCGGCCACAACGTTGGTTCCGCCAACAACGCTGGCTTTGACTTTCCGGCGATATGCCATGAAGCCGACGCCTGCGAAAGCGATCAGCAGCATCGCCCATGTCGGGCCCAGTTGCTTAGATCTAGAACGGGCGGGAAGTCGTTGAAAGTCAAAGTCGGCTCGCAATCTCACCGTCGTTGTTCGGCAATGTAGGCGGCGAGGTCCTCGGCTTCCTTGCGGCTCAGTGACATGTTCGGCATTTTTGGATGCGGCTCAAGCAGAAAAAAGGCGAGCTTCTCAGCACTGAAATCCGCTTTCTGGGCGATCGACGCGAATGAGGGGCTATGATCAATTATTACACTCTGTAAACTTGAGACGATATGGCAAGACGAGCACCAACGTTTTGCCAAAATTGACCCATGGTCGGCATCTGCCGCGAATGTTGCTTCACTTGTAAAGGCAAGAAGCAAGAGCGTGATGTAGTAGGCTAGAAACCGCATTGTTTGACACTTGGTTGTGGGAGCGGCTCAGGCTGCTCCTCTAATATAATGGCTTCATTGAGATGCATTTAGTTGACTCAGATCAATTGGAATTGCGGTTGGAATGGTTATTTTTTCGTCGATCTGAGGAGCAGGACCAATGGCCATGAAAACGAAAAAGGCAACGAGGGCAAAGGCAAAAAAATTAAGGAAACCTGCTGCTAGAGTACCCGCCAGGAAGGCAAAAAAGGCGAAGAAACCGGCTGCCAAGAAAACTGCTAAGAAGGCAGTCGCTAAAAAGTCTCCCGTTAAGAAGACAGTCAAAAAACAAAAGCCACGCAAGACGAAGCCAGCAAAACAATCAGCGAAAAAAGCTGCCGGTAAGCGAGTTGCGAAAACACCCACAGAGAAGACGGCGTGGAAAATCAGTCCCGAGATTAGTCAGTCTGTTTACAAAATAGATACTTGGAAAAAGGGTGATCTAAAAATTGAACACCTGAAGGTCTATCGCACGGGTTGGGTTCTCGTTGACCAATTGCCAGATTTGGGCGGGTACAACCCAGACGAGGGTATCAACATTTTCGAAGAATTTGAGTTCGATGAGCATCAACTTTACGATGGTTCCGAACAAACCTCATTGTTTCCAAATGAACTACCCGCAGAAGAGCGCAACCGTCTTCTGGCTCTTTCGGAAGCAGAGTTAGAGGACGAGGGTTGGACGCTTAAATCAGTAATTCGTTTCAAAGGACCTCTGGTAGTGGAAGAAGTGTAAGCCCTTGTCTGGTGATCACCATGCGTTGGATGATGCTACTATGCTTCGTCGCTGCAGGCATTTTAACGGCGCAGTTTCCAGTGCTCGCTCAGCCTATTGAAGGTAATCCTCTGTCTGGTCAACAGATCGCTACGAAGCAATGCAGCTCCTGCCATCGCGTTCTGCCGATGATCCTTTCGGACAAGGCTGATCCTCCGAGCTTTCAGAGTATTGCTGACCTACCATCGACCACAGGAATTTCTCTGAATGTGTTTCTGCATTCGAACCACAGGAATATGCCCGATTTCATAGTTTCGAGCGCTGAGTCAAATGACCTGATCGCTTATATCCTGAGCCTCAAGAAGCATTAGGAGCCCGAGTCTGTTATTGTAAACGAACATTTTTTCGACGGTTTGAGGAACTCGATAAAGCTCTCGCAAGTTACCCAATTGCATCCAAATTTAATAATATAAAAAACCCTGAAAGTTTTTGGGCATTTGCGGGTCTCCGAAAAACAAACACGGAAAAAATGTAGAGGGCGACGGATGCTCACTTCTTTGATGAAATTGGCGGTCGAGACAAATGGCGTAATTACGCTTCGGATGATTAAGCTGACGCGCGGCGGCAGAAGTGCCCGGCGCGAAGCGCAATTAATGTCAGCGAAAAGATAAACGCGGCTTTTAAAGCAGGCGCAAGTCTAATGGCCGGTGCTTCGGGCTATGAAATAGTTCATCAATATAGACAGCATGTAGCGCGAAATGCGAAGCGGCTGGGCAGGCTCAATTCGAGTCGAAGCCGAAAGGGAACGCGAGCCAGACGGAAGTAGCGCAGCGAGTGCTAGGCTGCGTTCGCAGCGTTAGTCACGAAGCTTTGTCCGCAACAGTCGCAGCTCCAAAGGTGCGAAACTTCACCATCGGCACCTAGCGCCGAAGCTTCAGGTGCAACCATCGAGTCGGAACACGATTCGCACCTTGGCAAATCTCGCACACGAGGCCAACGAGATGCCTGTGACAGACTTTCTAAGAAATGCTGCTGATTCATGATGTCCCTCCCCACCAACCAGCACACCCTCGGTACAGGCTCCTGTCGCCAAACCTTTTCCACAAGCCTAAACCCGACAGAATGGTAATAGCTGGGGATATTTGTATTAAGGCTGTGACGCAGTCCGGCTCGTCCCACAGATAGTAACCAGCTTCTGCCCGAGACCACAAAAGGCGGATCTTGCGCCAAGTCGTCAAGGGTCGGTGTCAGAGTTGCGAGTCGATCGGTAGCAGCGTCAACAGGTCGGCGACGAATCGCCGTCGGAAGCCGGTTTCGGGCTCCTCCTGGTAGCGCACCCTTTTGCCGTCCCTTAGCGTCTCCCAGACGATCTCGCGGTTCGGATTGAGGAGGACGCGGTAGCTGTTGGCGGGCACGACGCCAGTCGCCATGTAGGCGGTCAGCTTTTTGGCAAGCTGCGGGCTCTCGATATAGAGTCCAGCTTCGGTGTTGATCACGGCAGAACGCGGGTCGAGGTTGAAGCTGCCGATGAACACGGCTTCGCCGTCGAAGACCATGGCTTTGGTGTGCAGGGCCGCTGACGACCGCTTGGAGCTGAGCGACCAGCCCGGCCGAAAGGCGTCGGTATCCGGGCGTAGCTCGTATAGCTCCATGCCGTTCTCGAGCAGCCGTCTTCGGGTCTTGGCATAGCCTGAATGCGCCGGCAGCATGTCGTTCGAAGCGAGCGAGTTGGTCAGCACGCGCACTCGGACATTGCGCTCGTGCAGCGCTTTGACGGTTGCCTGCGCCCCGGCGGGTAGGACGAAGTACGGCGATTCGACAAGCAGCTCCTCTTTCAGCTTGGCGATCCGCCCGCGAATGAATTCGATGACGTCATCGCTCTCCTTGCCGCGGGCGACGGTTTCTGGGTCGTCGGCGATGATTCGGCCGTGTGCCCATACGAGATCGTCGCGAAGCTCGGCGCTCTGGGCCACCAACTCGTCCAGGTCTTGGTCGATCGGATAAGGGTAGTCGGCCGCGGCGATCTCCTCACGCAAACGAACCAGGATGTCATCAAGATCGGCTGCGCCATGGGCTCGATCGACGACGGCCTTGATCGGAACGGTCGAGGGGCTGTTCCAGAATTGGTCGAATACCCCGGACAAATCGCGGACGACAGGCCCCACCGCCAACACATCCAAATCGCGATAATTCGCAATGGTATTCACGCCGTAGTAGATGTCACCGATATTGCGGCCACCGACGATCGCCGCCGCATTATCGGCAACCATCAACTTGTTGTGCATGCGGCGATTGACCCGGCCGAAATCGAAAATGAAGTCGAGAATTGACCAGCGCCGGTTAGTGAGCGGGTTGAACAGACGGATCTCAACATTGGGGTGAGCATCGAGGGAAGCTTTGACGGAATCGCTGGCCTTAAGGAAGGGATCGTCGACGAGGAGCCGTACCCTTACCCCGCGATCGGCAGCCTTCATCACGTGGTCGACGACGATCCGGCCGGTCGTATCACCGTCCCAGACGTAGTACTGCATGTCGAGGCTTCGCTCGGCCAAATCGGCCAGCGCCAAACGGACGATGAAGGCCTCGCGCCCGTGGCTCAACAGGCTGAAGCCGGAAAGGCCCGGATGCTTATCGGCCGCCGGGCCGAAGAATTGGCCCAGCCTGGTCGACGCGAAGCCCTCGAATGCCGTCGATACCGTGCGCGGATAGTCAGGCCGGGGGGGGCCGGTGATAACCTCGGCAAGCCAAATCAAGGCCGGCAACGACATGCCGTCAAAGGTGCACTCGCGACCTGGTTTAAGAATATTCGAGCTCCATGGTCACTGCCCTCGAAAACGAAGACAGAATGTCCTTGTAGATGCCAGTCCGGAAGCGGCGCGCACCAGCAAGGCGCCGACCGGTCCGTTCAAGCCTCTTCGGCCACCGGAATCCTGCCACGCCGGGCCGCCGCCGCAAGTGCGGCATGATCACGCTCGGACTGCTCAAGATAGGCCAACGAGAATTTCGCGATGGCGTCCGGGAGCGCATCGCCGGTGCCGCAATAGCCTGAAATCATCGCCGAGTCGCCCGATTTCGCATGCGCGAGCGCGAGTGCCCAGCCGCACAGACCACAGTATTTCGCGAGGCCGTCAAGCGCCTCGCGATCGCCTTCGTTGAAACTAAAGCCGCCCTTCATATCGGCGAGTTGTCGCACATAGTAATGCCGGCTGCCGTTGACCGGCTTGACCGGCCCCCAGCCAAGAAAGATGTCCGGGGAACCCTGGATCATTCGCTGACCGACCACCACGCGCCGCCCTTGCTGCTTGATCGTTCTTCTGCCGTCGAGATAGCGCGCCAGCACGGATTCGCGTGCTTCCTTGATTTGGAGGAACAGTGGACTATCGGCTCCTTGCTCCTCAAGCAGCACAACCCAACAACTGGTGCCGACGCTGCCTATACCTACAACCTTGCGTGCGACATCGATGATCCGGTAGCGCGACAACAGGCGCCTGCGATCCTCCGGAAGGGACGCAAGGTAGCACCCCAGCTTCGCCTCCAGCGCTTCGGTGATCGGTATGCCGTTCGGAAGATGCTTCGCACGAACGATGATGGGCACATCCTCCACGATCCGATGCTCACCATTGACCTCTTCTGTCAGCCGATCGAGCGCCCGAATGTGGCCTCGAGCGCGTGCCTTGTCGAAGGTGGCCTGAGCGAGCTTTCGCATGCGCGGCGGGGTCGCGGCCAGGATCGTTCTCTCGTCGATGAGGTCGTACCAGACTTCCAAAAAATCCATCTCGGCGTAGCGGCGAATCCGGGTGACATATGCCTCGACCACCGCGCGCGCCGCCTGCTCGGCATCGGTCCGGTCGCCGCCGACAAAGAGAGCGGCAACCGCGGCGCTCGTCGCCAGCCGCTTGACATCCCACTCCCACGGCCCTGGAAGAACCTCGTCGAAATCGTTGATTGCGAAAACGAGGTTGCGCTCGGCCGACGCAAACAGGCCAAAATTCATCAGATGCATATCGCCGCAGGCCATCACCTCCAGATTAGTGCGTGGAGAGTTTGCGAGATCTCCCGCCATGATTGCGGCGCTTCCGCGCAGAAAAGCGAACGGCGAAGTCAGCATACGCGCCATCCGCACCGGCACCAGCTCCTTTATGCGAGTGGCGTTCTGCGCCTGAAGGACCGAAACCGGTTCGGGTCGATCGTGCGCGCGCCGAAATTCCGCGTGGGACGAGCGCGGCAAATTGCGGCGAATGGCCTTCCCATTCGCCATCCGCTCAGCGCGTGATTGTTGGATGGCGCTGATACTGTTGAGCCTCGCGAGTTCGGCTCGGCTCGCACTTGATCCAAAGAAATCCTCCAGCTGGGGCATGCGCGTGGATTCCTGCACCGTTCCTATAGCTTCGCTGGCCTATGTCACGCGACAACTGCAGCCGGCTATGCGTTACTTAATTCAACTTCAAACGCGTTTGCCATCGCCGACCTCCGAAGCAGCGTCAAGTTACTTCGGTCTTCAGATCGCTCGGTGCGTTCGGTAAAGAACCTTTCGACGAGAAATCACGTCGATTTGAAAATTTCACTCATGTCAAAACTCCGGGACTCTTTGAACGGTACTTGACCTGTGCACGTAGTCCCAGGGTGGGACATTGATCTAAGTCAACGCTGGCGCTGCGTGGCCGCGCCGGCGAGGTGATCGACGCGCTCGGCAAGGGAAACAAGCTCCGGCGTGGAACGGACTTGCATTTTTTCCATCTCCTGTTAGCGGTGGGCCTTGATCGTGCGCTCCGTGATGCAAAAAGCTTTGGCGGCCTACTTGTTGAAACCGACCGAACACGTTTGCTCAGTTTTGCGTCCTGCGGATAAGTTCCACCAGACGACAATTGTGTTTGATCTCTTCGGCAACAATCAACTTGCGGTGCATAAGGTCAGCAATTGCGAGATGATCGGTTGGATTATGTTGTAGAGCGTTTTCTATCTCTTTTTCGAGAGCCGCGCGTCGCCGTTCCAAGTACGCAATGGTTGTTTGCGCCATGATACTCTCCAACACCGCTGCATCTTCGTTGGAGAACTCGAAACAGCAGCAAGAACGATTTGATGTGGATTCTCCAACAGCTTCTAGTAGCAAGGTGGGTTGGGATAGTATCCGCAGCGTGGCGCGTAATAACTTCCGTAAGCTCCGTAGGCAGCGGCACCGACGGCAGCGCTGACGCCTACCGCTACTCCACGGCGTACGGCTGCGCCGCGGTAAACACCACCGCGATACGCGCCGCCGTGATAAACGCCAGCGCGGCCGACACCAACGCGCCCAGCGCGATATGCGAACGCATCAGTTGAAATCGTAGCAATGCTCGCGATGGCAATGATGACCGACGCAGCCAACGAGAAGATCGTTCGACGTGACATGATTACTCTCCTTCCAGGGATTGCCGAAAAATTGTATTCCCGCCTAGTGGGCGGCCGCTCGCCGCGAAGTATCTCGTTCGACAGACGCGACCAGTTTTCCGCCTCAGCCATCCAAAGGATCCGGTTTGTTGGCTCACGTTTTGCGAGTTGCTTGCACAGCGCAGCTCGCGCACTAAGCTCCAGTTGACTAGCCATTTGCGACCCCTGCCTGAGGTTTACTTCCGCCATAGTACGGTAGGTGCCGATCTCGGGACTACTGCCCTCATGGCCATTGTCCCAATGGGCATATGATGTTGACCGAACCAAGTAGCGTCGATGCGCCTCTATGACGGTCCAGCGCCGTCGTTACAAAGGGAAGTCTGATCCGGAACGACGCGCCGCCGCCCGTGCCCATACTTTCCGCCTTGCTAGGTGAGCCTGTGGTGCTTCGCCTGGCCAGATCATCCGCGCGGCGTCATCGAGGAGTTCCTAAAGACCGACGTTGGCAATATCGCCGCCGGGTGGCGGTGTTGTACTCTCTATTCGCATTGCGCAAGGATAGTAGCCGTCCGGGCCCGCGTCACATTCTCAACGCCTGCGACGAATGTATAATAAGAAAGGGAGAGGATTAAATGTGGATAATGACGAACAACAGCTACCTGTCGATCGTAAGCAAGGATTGTGGCCCTGCCGAACTGCTTGTCAGGGCTCGGCGTGCCGGGGATATGGAGAAGGTATTCCCAGATGCCAAGGTAACCCAAATCACCAACAGTGATTATCTATATCGGGCAGTTCTGCCACGCGATGTGGTGAAACGGGCCTTGGCCGCAATGATCGACCATATCAATTACTCAAACTTCAAGGATAGTGTTGAAGACAGGTCATTGCATGCTGCCTATGTCAGTGTCTGGTGTGCAATGGCAGGACTGCAACATCCGCCGCCAGAAATAAAGCGGGCGATCCATGCAAGGTCAGCTCTAACCTCGAAAAACACACTGTAGCGCCCAGGGGTCGCGCCTAGGATGTCTGTCCACTGACCGACTTAAGAACACCGACCCCCAAGGGAGACAAGCTCCGGCAGGGATCCGGACTTGCATTTTCTCCATCACCCTGTGGCGGTGGGCCTTGATCGTGCGCGCGGCGACGTGAGGGACCATATCGTTTTATCCAAAATCGACCACGGACCTTCCTAGCGGCGCTCAAAAGCGACGCAGCGGCAGAGACGTCCAAAAATCAAGTTTCGCGGGATTTTTGGGGCTGATCGATTTTCGAGTTTTGCAACACAATAGGGAGCAAAGCAGACGGAAAGCAGACGGACCGCTCCTTGGCGCTAGGCATACCCTCCGTTGATCTAGATCAACGTCAGCGATCCTTTGACGCTCATGCTATGTTTAGCCGCGCCTGAGGCGGCTCCCGTCACCTTTTAGTTCCACAGAAGTCCGCTATGCATTCGAGGAAGCGTCTTTCGATCAAGTCAGCGACTGTTGCCGGGATTGCTGCTAGCGTCCTGTTGGGGCTTGCAGGTCTCACTCTCAATCCAGCGCCAGCCAAGGCGGTCGTGTACTGCGAATACGTTGGTTATCCCGCCCATTGCGTCGCAAGGGCTGGCGTGGTGCTCAGGCCTCGTCCGGTGGCGCGCGCTGCGGTCCGTCATAACGCCGGTGGCAATTTAAATGGCGGCGTCAATCGCGTTGGGGTGCGGCGCTAAAGCACTTGTTTGCGGGTCACGACCTTGGCGCGGCAGACGGCAAGCCAGGTTCGTGACCCGTTTACATTTTTGTCATCAGCAATTCTTCTGTTTTCGGAGAACGGAAGCCTGCTTATGGCGGACCTCAGCGATGTCCGCTGTTTGGTCGCTACCGGGGGTAAACCGGACATGGCGGCCGACCTCATTGGCAAGGAGACCGACGCCCGCGCGTTGATTAGCGAGATGGCACCCAAGTAAAGAAAAACACGGCTCCGCCGACGGAGTTCATGATCAGCGGAGCCGTGCATGCCAGTCCAAGAGGCGGGACCCAGATGGAGACCGGGACTGGGGTCCCTCGCATAACACCGGAACACAACGTCATGAGATCGCCACTCGGTAATAGGCTTCAAGAAGATTATCGCTCGGAGGGCAACCCGTTTTGATCTAGAGCAAAGTCGCGTTGCACCCAACGGCTGAAATGCATCGGATGATCTTCGCCCCGTGATCCACAACCGAAATTCGATGGGAGAAAGAAGCTGTCGGCCATCGCGCACTTCGCTCCGTTAAGCTTTTCGACGTTTCAGAATACTCCAAAAGTCAAAATCTGAAGCATCTGACACGAGCTGCCGCAAACGTTTCTTATCGCGGATTACAAGCTGCCGTTGTGCCCGATCCCGAAACTGGATGATTTTTTCCCGTTGAAATGCGTTGAGCGTTCGGGAGACTGTTTCTATAGTAAGCCCGAAATAGTCAGCGATATGACTTCTGCGCATTGGCAGATTGATTTGGCCGCGTATCGAGAGACGCATCTCCATTTCAAGCAGGAACTGCGCGATTTGCTCCGCCGCTGTCCCGACGCGCAGCATATCTGCCCGTCCTTCCGCAACTACTAAGGCATTTGCCGCAGCAGAGAAGTAGCAAGTTCGACAATCGCGCATTGGATTTGGCTGCTGCCAGCAGTGCTTGCCTTGATGCGGCAAGCACCTTGGGTTGTGTTAAAGCCTGTCAAGGAGACAGTACCCTACACCGATAAAGTGATGCCGCATTTGGAAGGTTTGCGTAAAGCTGGCGTGCCGTAGACCCGCGGGGCGCTCCAAGCGCTGGCACCCGGCATACGCCGGTATGCGTGGGCGGACGCATCATGCAACTCATCATAAGGAGAGGCAGGCGTACAGATCGAGGCGCTAAAGAGGTGGGCAACCATAGCGCACATGGTGACGACAGAGCAGCTTCATTTGCTCGTGACGTTACGTTGGGGTCGCCGCTCCCCGCCCGCCAGTCGAGCTTTCGTCAGGCTGCCCGGTCGAGAGCTTGATCTTCTACCAGTATCTTCGCGCGGCGGGGAATGAACGGGATGAGAGCCACGCGATTCTCTTGAGCGTCCTCGTCGATGGCTGGCACCAGCGCGCGAATTGTTTGGTCGACGATGGGGCTAGCATAGACCGTACCGAGGTACCCGACGAGCGCCAGAACGCTGTAAGCCGCCGTGAGCGTGAGCGCCCAGAAGTGAAGGGCCTCGCCGACGCGCATTGTTATCAACATCATTTTGACCCCCCGATAGAAATGTCTTAGTCCCTCGGGGGTCTGCATAGCGCCGCGGCATTGACAGCCGCTAAATCGATAAGGTTTCCAATTTGTTTTTCCGGTTTTGTCGGCGAATTTCGCGAGAGCGCGGACAAATTGAATCACGATGTGCCGTGATCACCACTTCATATTGACAAGGACACTTAAGGTTAAAAAGACACTTACAGCCGGTATCGCGAAATTAGTTATCGCAACGCGAGGTCTTCTGCACCTATGTGTCCCCAACGACGCACCGCTCGCTGAACTCGAACTGCTTCTGATCCAGCCTTCCACGAAACAGCTCGTGCCGAAGCCATAGCCGGTACGTATTGATTACGTCCGACTTGCAGTAGTCGGCGATCTCCTGGATCCGGCCGGCGTTGAAGTAGGCCTCGACCTGGCACCCATCTATCCCGTCGGGCTTACCTGCCTCTTTTACTCGGTAAAATTCAGACGATGCGCGCCCTGTGACCGAAACGATCCGGAAACCCATGGGATTTGTCGTGACGTGACGATGTCCTCCCACCTACCTCGGCGCCAGCTTATTATTGCAACTCTGCCGCCCCTGGTAACGAAAGAAGCCGGGATCAAATCCGCTCGGAGAGTCGTTCACGTGAGCGGAGAACACCTTGGTGATTTCCGAGTTCACCACGTCGTAGACGCCCAGCATGATTGCGCTCGGATCCAAGCCGCGTTGCTGAGAGCACTATGTCATGGGTTAACCGGACAGCACGCGCCTCCGAAACCGTGAAGTTTCGAGCCTTCGGCTTGAAGGATCCCGAAGATTTCGAAATGACTGCACCCAGCACCGCGTCACGAATTCGCGGATCTTGCTGATCAGGCCTTCGTTTACCAACTCCATAGCTGACCTCCTTCTTAGTGTTTTGTTGAGGATCACGCAGCGTCAGCGATCACCACCTGCTCGAGCGTGAAAGCACCGGTAATGCGATCGAAGTGAACTACGCGCAGGTACAGATTCCTGCATGGGTAACATTCCGCCATACGGACCTGCGGAAGCGCTTTGGGGTCACGAACCGCCACGACCACCCTGACGATTTCGCCGCAATGTTCGACGGCCCACTTGAGATCGGCGAAGAAGGCGCGGCTGCCGTTGCCCTGATGCCAGTCACCCCAATCGCTCCGGGTGCAAACCATCCTGCCGGCCAGACCCCGAAGCTGCTCTCGCCAAAGAGTTACGGCCACCGTCCTCCCGTCGACCGATCGGGCCGACCAACTGCAGAACCGATTGAGAGGGATGGTACCCAAGGCAAGGAATGCCTGAACGTGCGTCCATTTGGTCGCCATCTTTGTCCTCGTGTGTTGCCGATCGCTTTGAAGCGACGACTGCACCATCCAGGCCGTGCTTGCCTAGCCTGCCCCTATCCCTCGGCTCTTGGCGCAAGCTTCTACGCCACTCTGCTGCTCAGGGGTCTTTGTTGGTACGAACCGCATGTTGGCGCGGCTGACTGCCTCGCAAATGGCCTCTGCGTCAGTCGCGTCATTCTTCTGTCGCTTGACATAGGGCTTTACGTAAGCCGGCGGTATTAATCGCACGGTATGGCCCAGCGCCTGGAGTTCGCGCGACCAATGATGAGAAGAGGCGCAAGCCTCGATCCCAACCAGCTTCTGAAAGAAAGCCAGGACAGAACGCCGCTTCAATTGCCGACGGATGACCACTTGGCCACCAGCGTCAACGCCGTGAACCTGGAAAACCGACTTGGCGATATCTAGACCGATTGTCGTTATCGTCTGCATGGCTCGCTCCTCGAAATCGGGGGAGCCTTAACAGCTCCCACATCCATGGCACCGATGTGCCGGTGGAAGAGCCGCAGTCCACAGCATCAACAGGCGACATCGCGCTTGCGGCGAGTTGTGGCGCAATAATCACACCCGAATGAAATCGCGCGGTTGATGCCGTGTCTGGTCTCATCCAGCCACCGTTCCGCCCTCATTACGGGTCGGGCTTAGGTTAGGGCATAAGTTGGGGATGCAAACCGTCTTCCACATCGACGCCGAGCAGCACGGCCTCGCCGTCGATGACGAACGAGCTGCGGCGGTTCCTCAGCGCGGCTTCGACGACCAGTGGATAACGGTCCGTCCAGTCATGACCGTGCGGGTGGCAGCCGTCACCCGCTTGCCCTCCCGCTGGACGAGCAGGCGATAGCCATCGTGCTTGATCTCGTGAAGCAGTCCGGCCCGGCAGGAACTTTGGTTCCGCGCGTCGGGATGCATGGCTCGAAAGGTGGTTTTGGCAGCGGTAAAGATAGGCACCGACGTCGGAAATGGGAGTTCTGATTCTCTGGCGAGCGGCCGATCTTCCTCACATGCGTTCACGCCGATCAAAAACTTCTCGGCCGTCCAGGCGGCCCGATCGCGCCACGCCTGAAAATCAGCTTCGCTACGCCTGGGCGAATACTCTCGCCATGCCGCCTCGAATGCGACGCGTGCGGC
>CAVTNA010000052.1:0-44598 GCA_963735835.1 uncultured Alphaproteobacteria bacterium
ATGCTCTATCCAGCTGAGCTACGAGCGCTTGCGGGGTTCGATTACCAGACTTGGCCGGACAGGGCCACCCAAAGCGTTCGAATTTTCCGGAGCGAGTTCTCGGATATTGATGCGACGCAGCAAGCCTGATGCGATCAGAACGCACCTCAGGCATGATCGCAGCTGTCGCTCGTGCCGTGTATGGTCGCGCATCTTTCAGTGAGGAACTTTCTGATGCTAGGTGTTCGTTTGACGACCGCGGCGCTGACGATGTCTCCCTCGCATTCGGAATTGGCTTGCCAACTTCCGCCGTTGCGAAGGTCACCCGGCTGGAGATCGATTCCAAACAAGACTACGGCAGCTTCAGGCCAGGCGAATTCGTGCTGTGGGAAGGCCGCATCGTCGGCGAGCTGAGCCCGAGCGAGAAAATCCCAGATCTCGACAAGGCGACGAAAAATGCAAACGGGCTGGTCGACTATTCAGCCAGGATTTCATTGATCTTTCCCAGGAACCCGAAAGATGGCAACGGCGTGCTGCTGGTCGATATCCCGAACCGGGGCCGACCCTATGCCCAGGCGCTGTACAACAGCCCGCGCGACGAACCGTTCCAGTCGGGCACCCTCGAAGTCCGGCACGGGCTTCCTGCAGGACAACGGTTTTTCGGTCGCCGAGGTGCGGTGGGAGCTGGGGCAGGGCGCCGAACTGCCGTCCTTTACGGACTCTTCCGGGCAGAAACGCTTCGTCGAGGGCGTCGGCTTCGCCATCGTGCGGGATGCGGCCGATTTCCTCGCCCGTGCTGCAGCCGATACGGCCGGGACGGCCAATCCGCTGAACGGCGCGATCAAGCGGACGCTGGCGTCCGGCAAGTCGCAATCGGGGCGCTATCTCAAGACCTTCCTGTTCAATGGATTCAATGTCGCCGACGGCCGTCGCGTGTTTGACGGCATGCATGTTTTCGTGTCCGGCGCGGGCATGCTGCCGATCATGCAGTCGGCCACCGGTCCGCAGTCGAGCGCCACCGGCGTGCCAACCTTCGAAGATCCGGAATTTCGGGGCGTCAACGAGGACGTGCTGACGATCGGCGACATCATCGGACACGTCGAGGCGCGCGGCGAAAAGCCGCCGCTGATGCTCATGATCAATTCCACTACCGACTATTTCTCGCTGCGCGCCTCGCTGTCGCGGACCGGCGCCGAAGGCACCGCCGAGCAGCCTTTCCCCGCCAATGTCCGCGTCTATGACATCGCCGGCGCCTCCCACGTGGTTCTGCGCAAGGCCGATTGCCAGCTGCCGCCGGCCCGGCTCGACTGGAGCCCGGTTTCGCGCGCGACATTGCTGCATCTCGACGACTGGGTAGCGAAAGGAATCGAGCCGCCGAAGACCCGCCTGATGCCGCTCGAGCCGGCCAACGGCGACCCGGTGGTGCTGCGCGCGCCGGCGCATCTGCCCAAGGCCGTCATCGAGATTCCAAAGCGCGACGAGGACGGCAACGTGATCGGCGGCGTGCGTGCTCCCGGACATGCAGGTGCCGCTCGGCGTCAATGCCCGGCAAAATCCGCCGCTGTCCTTCCAGTGCATGCTGGCCGCAGCCTTTGTCGCGTTTCCCCGCACGCAAGCCGACGCCGATGCCGCCCATGACCCGCATCGACCCGTGCTTGAGCGCTACAAGACGCGCGACGATTATGTAAATCGTATTCGCACAGCCGCGCGCGAGCTGGAGCGGGACGGCTTTCTGCTGCCCGATGACGCCGCCGTTATCATTCAGTCGGCGGCGACGAACCCGTTGTGGCGAGCTCCCGAGCCGTGAGGCAGCCGCAGACGCAGGGCAGCTCAGAAGCAGGGATGCCTGCGGCGGTCCTGGCCGAGATAGGTTGCCGAGCCCTGCGCGCAGAAATTGGTCGCGGGACCGTCGTAGTAGGCGAAGGTGTCGGGCAGGGGTCCCGGCCCGTAATTGTGGAGGTAGCTGATCTCGTAGGGCAGCCAATAGGGGTAGTGATGGTGATGGCTCCGCGCCTGTGCGAGGCCGGGGGCAAGGGCGGCCAGCATTGCGGCGAGGGCGAGTTTTGGATGGGTCATCTGGGTTCTCCAAGGGCCTTCGGGTGACAGTTTAGGCGATCTGCGGTTCCCGTCCAAAGGCTGAACACCCGCAAATCTGCGGAAAATCCGCCACAGGGCCGGGAATTTTGGCCGAGGTGGCATGCTTAACGAATTTCCAACACAGTCTGGCCAGAGTTGTGTCGTCTGGTCCGCTTCACCGACCGGCCTTCCCGTCCCCGACCGATCCATGCGCATCACCTCCCTTGCCCTGCTGACGCTCTCGCTCCTGGCCGCCACGCCGGCGCGCGCCGATTTGCACATCACCCGGGATCACGGCGGCTACGTCGAGCAATACAAGGCCAAGTACCAGCGCATCCGCGACCGCGGCGAGCGCGTCATCATCGATGGTATCTGCAATTCGGCCTGCACGCTGGTGTTCGGCATCGTGCCGATGAACAAGATCTGCGTGACCCCGCGCGCCAGTCTCGGCTTCCACCAGGCCTATTACGACAAGGCCTTCACCTTCGGCATCAAGGTCACCAGCGCCGGAGGGACCTCGGACCTGATGTCCTATTACCCTGGCACGGTGAAGGACTGGATCCGCCGCAACGGCGGGCTCACCACCGAGATGAAGAAGATCAGGAACGGCGAAGAGCTCTGGAAGATCGTCGATCCCTGTCCGGACGAGTTCTGATCGCTCAGGCCAGATCGATCGTTCCTGACATCACGGGCATGCAGCGGCCGCCGATATAGGTCGCGGTGACGGCGCCGTCCTTCTTTTCGGCCTCCGCCTGCAGCATGCTCGGCCGCCCCATCTCGACGCCCTGCGCGATCGTCTTCGACAGATGCAAGGTTGGCCTCCGGGCGCAGGCTGGCGAGCAGGCCGATCAGGGCGACGTTGGCGCTGCCGGTCGCCGGGTCTTCGGGAATGTTCAGATGCGGCGCGAACATCCGCGCCCGGATGTCGATGTCGCCTTCATGGACCTGCGTATAGATCAGTGATGCTGACGGCCGGATGCTTCGTGACTTCAAGCCGGAACACATCGCCGTTCGGGCTTGCCCCGATCAGCGCGGCGCGGCTCTTCAATTCGGCCAGGATGAACGGGGCGCCGCAGGACGCGATGCACGGACGATGATTGGCGGTCTCGATGTCGGCGGGCGAGATTCCGCAGGCCGATGCCACGAGTTCGACCGCAACCTCGGCGCCGACCGAGAGCGGCTGCGGTGAAGCGAGTTCGCGCGCCCACCGCGGTCGCGCCATCTCGCAGGATCTCGATCGGGACCAGCCCGGCCTTTTCCTCGAAGATGACGCGGTCGCCGTCGACCGGCCGGCCGTAGCTGCTGCCGGCGCGGGCCAGCACGAAGGCGGTGCCGACATTGGGATGACCGGCGAACGGCATCTCGCTGCGCGGCGTGAAGATCCGGACTTCGGCGGTATGCGCGGCGTCCTTCGGCGGCAGCACGAAGGTCGTCTCCGCCAGGTTGAATTCGGCGGCGATGGCCTGCATCTGCCCGGTCGACAGCCCCTCGGCGTTGAGGACGACGGCGAGCGGATTGCCGGCGAATTGCGTGCCGGTGAAGACATCGACGGTCTGAAATTGCAGGCGCATGCGTACTCTTCCTAGAACGTCACCACGCCGCGAATCGATTCGCCGCGCTTCATCAGCTCGAACGCGTTGTTGATCTCGGCGAGCGGCATCACATGGGTGATCATCGGGTCGATCTGGATCTTGCCCTGCATGTACCAGTCGACGATTTTCGGCACGTCGGTGCGGCCGCGCGCGCCGCCGAACGCGGTGCCCTTCCAGACGCGGCCGGTGACGAGCTGAAACGGTCGCGTCGAGATTTCGGCGCCGGCCGGCGCGACGCCGATGACGATCGACTGGCCCCAGCCGCGATGGCAGGCTTCCAGCGCCTGCCGCATCACGGTGACGTTGCCGGTGCAGTCGAAGGTGTAGTCGGCGCCGCCGATCTGGTCGGCGCCCGATTTCGTCATGTTGACGAGGTGCGGGACGAGGTCCTTGCCGAGGTCTTGGGATTGACAAAGTGCGTCATGCCGAAACGCTCGCCCCACGCTTTGCGGTCGTTGTTGATATCGACGCCGATGATCATGTCGGCGCCGGCGAGCCGCAGGCCTTGCAGCACGTTGAGCCCGATGCCGCCGAGTCCGAACACGATGGCGTTGGCGCCTTGCTCGACCTTGGCGGTGTTGATGACGGCGCCGATGCCGGTGGTGACGCCGCAGCCGATGTAGCAGACCTTGTCGAACGGCGCGTCCTCGCGGATCCTTGCGACCGCGATTTCCGGCAGCACGGTGAAGTTCGCGAACGTCGAGGTGCCCATGTAGTGATGGATCGGCTTGCCGCCGAGCGAGAACCGCGAGGTGCCGTCGGGCATCAGGCCCTGGCCCTGCGTGGCGCGGATCGCGGTGCAGAGATTGGTCTTGCGCGACAGGCAGGACGGGCACTGCCGGCATTCCGGCGTGTAGAGCGGAATGACGTGATCGCCCTTCTTCACGCTGGTGACGCCGCTGGCCGACATCGACGACGACGCCGGCGCCTTCATGGCCGAGGATCGCCGGGAACAGGCCTTCGGGATCGGCGCCGGACAGCGTGAATTCGTCGGTGTGGCAGACGCCGGTGGCCTTGATCTCGACCAGCACTTCGCCGTCGCGCGGGCCTTCGAGCTGGACGGTCGTGATCTCGAGCGGTTTTCCGGCGGCGATGGCGACGGCGGCGCGAACATCGATGGCATTTCCTCTTGATCGATTGCGGTCTGTTATCAGGCGAGCGGGAACCCCGCGCGATTTCACGATTGCCGGATAGCATATGATCGGGCAATCAAGGCCGCAAATGAACAGTGACTTTGAACATCTGGCCGCGCGCGCGGCGCCGGCGATTTTCGTCGTGCTGTGGAGCACCGGCTTCATCGGCACCAAATACGTCGTGCACAACGCGGAGCCGCTGACCTATCTGGCGATCCGGATGGCGCTGGTGGTCGGCTTGATGGCGGTCATCGTCGCGATCGCGCGGCCGCGATGGCCGGATCGCACCGGCATCGGCGCACAGCGTCGTCGCGGGCATTCTGGTGCATGGGTTCTATCTCGGCGGCACCGCGGTCGCGATCTCGCATTCGATTCCGGCCGGGCTGTCGGCGCTGATTTCCGGCCTGCAGCCGATCCTGACCTCGACGCTCGCGAACCGCTGGCTCGGCGAACGCGTCACGCCGCTGCAATGGACCGGACTGCTGCTCGGGCTCGCCGGCGTGGTTCTGATCCTGCACGATCGCCCGATGAGCGGGGAGGCGGGCTGGGGCTGGCTCGCCTCGGCGGTGTCGCTGGTCAGCATCACGCCTGGGGACGCTGTACCAGCGCCGCTATTGCGGCCGATCGACTGGCGCGGCGGCAATCTCGTGCAGTACTCGCGGTGACGATTTTCTTCGCGGTCGGCGCGTGGCTGTTCGAGACCAATGTGGTGCACTGGACCGCCGAGTTCACGCTGGCGCTGGCCTGGCTCGCGGTGGTGCTGTCGATCGGATCGATCGGGCTGTTGTACTGGCTGATCCGGCGCTCGGCGGCGACCTCGGTGGCGAGCCTGTTCTATCTGGTGCCGGCGGTGACCGCCGTGATGGCCTATGTGCTGTTCGGCGAGCGGCTCGATGACGTGGCGATTTCCGGCATGGTAGCCTGCGCCGCGGCGGTGTTCCTGGTCAACCGGCGCGCGTGAGCCTGACGCAGGCTCGAGGGTCTGCGAACAAAGCCTTGGGCTTTCATCCCGAAGGCAAGCGACGAAGCAACGCAGTCCGCACTCGGTTATCGCGATTGCCTCGCGCGCGAAGCCGTTACTTCGGCTGCGGCACGATCCGGATGTACGGCTTCGGCGATTTCCAGCCCTGCGGATAGATCGTCTTGGCCTCGTCGTCGCTGACCGAGCCGGCGATGATGACGTCCTCGCCCTGCTTCCAGTCGGCGGGCGTCGCCACGCGATGCTTCGCGGTCATCTGCAGCGAATCGATCACGCGCAGAATTTCCTGGAAATTGCGGCCCGTGGTCATCGGGATAGACCAGGACCAGCTTGATCTTCTTGTCCGGCCCGATGATGAAGACGTTGCGGACGGTCTGGTTGTCGGCGGCGGTGCGCGTGGCGGGGTCGCCGGAGGTCGAGGCCGGCAGCATGTCGTAGAGTTTCGAGACGTTGAAATCGGTGTCGCCGATCATCGGATAGTTCGGCGCCGCGCCCTGCGTTTCCTTGATGTCGTCGGACCATTTTGCGTGGTTGGTCGACGGGATCGACGCTGAGCCCCATCAGCTTGACGCCGCGCTTGTCGAATTCCGGCTTCAGCTTGGCCAGCGCGCCAAGTTCGGTGGTGCAGACCGGGGTGAAATCCTTCGGATGCGAGAACAACAGCGCCCAGCTGTTGCCGATCCAGTCGTGGAATTTGATCTTGCCTTCGGTGGTTTCGGCCTCGAAATCCGGGGCCATCGCGCCAATCTGGAGAGCCATATGACGACCTCATGTCCTTCAAGTTACGGATGAATTTTTCGTTTGCCAGTATAGGGGGCAAAGCGGCTTTAAGGGAACGGTTGCCCTGAAAAAGGGAAGATCCTTCTCCGGTCAAGGGAACTCCTAGCATCTTCTTTTGATCGACGCCCGTGCGGCGAAAAGACCACAGCGGCCGCAAAAGTCGGGGCTGCCCCGATATTGCCGCTTATGGCCGTCAACACGCCGGCCCCGGCGGCGATCCCGCCGAACCCCGGCGGATGTCACCGCGACAAATCAGCAACCATCTAAAAATGTAACGATCCGAGTTTCCGAATCGTTAACCACTCGTTTACGCCCGCATGAAATTGCTGGCCCAGAACAAGAAACTGAGAAGTAGCACCCATGTCAGCCTCAGCGCCAAAGTCGCCGAACCGATCGGCGCGCACGAACCCTCGCAGCATTTCCTGCCGCGAAACCGCAGCGCATGCGCTCGCCATCGTGCGCGATGGCGTGATCACCGGCGAAGGCCCGACCACCAGGGGCCGCGTGCATTTTTCCCGCGCGCTCGATGCCGATGACGCCGCCTGGTGCGCGCGCATCCTGACCGCGACCGCCGTCGAGCATCAGCCGGTCAGCCGGGCCGAAGCCGAGGCGCTGTTCGAGATCAACGACGCGGCCGCCGAGCGCAGCGACGACGGACGTTTCGACGATCTCCTGGCCAAGGCCGTCGTGCATCACGCGGCGTCCGCGTCCGGCCTGCCGGTGCCGCCGCGCACCGTCGCGCTGTCGCCGGAGACGACGATCGAGAGCTGGGCGCCGACGCAGGCCGTCGGCGTCGATACCGAAGTGCTGGAGTGGATCGCAAGCCAGATGCGCGGCAAGCGCCGCGGCAACCGCACCCTGATGACGCTGGTCGCCACCATCGTCGGCGCGGCGGCGCTGCCGCTGGCGCAGCTGCCGAACGTGTTCGATATCGGGATGTGAACCAGCGTTTTCGGCCGATATCAGGGCGGCGGGGCTTGCTTCGCCGCTATTTCTTCTGGCTCCCGGCTACAGGTTAGAACTCCATCGTCGCCGAGTAGCCGGATCGCGCTTACTTCCCCGCCGTTTTTTGCTTTCCGCCTTCCGCGTCAGCCCGACGGTGCGGCCGGGAAACCCGCCGCGTCGAAATAGCGCTGGCTCGCCACGCGCTGGAAGTTCAGCACCGTGCGCAGTCCGCCTGCGGCGGCTGCGATTTCAGCGTGCCGGAACAGGCCTGCGGCGTCGTGCCGTTCGGCATCGCTTCGGTCATCACCCGGCCGATCAGGTTGCCCTTGGGCTTTGGCGTGAGGCCGAGCAGCTTCGCCGCGGTGGCGCCGACGTCGGCGTTGCTGACCGGCAGCGCGTCGACATAGCCGGCCTTGAAGTCCGGCCCGATCGCCGCCATGAAGTTCATGGTGTCGCCGCGGCCGAAATTGCCGTGCATGCCCTGGCCCTGCCGCAGCACGGTGTCGGCGACCTCGACCGAGCAATTGGTCGGCTCGTCGCAGCCCTCCACATAGGAGCGGAAGTTGACCACGATCGCCGGATTCGGCGTCACCGCCTTGCCCTTCAGGTTGAGCTGCGACATCGGCAGCGTGCCGGGGAAGCGGCCGAGCTCGTCGTCGACGAACAGCCCGCTGACATAGTCCTGCTCGAGCAGCGCCTTGATCGTGCGTCGCGCCAGCTTGCGGTCCTGGTTCGGCAGATAGATCAGGTCCGATCCGCCGTTGGTGGCGACCACCAGTTCGGGTTTGGCCGGATCCTTCCCGAGCACGCCGTTGCCGGCCTTGGGATGCGCGTTGTCGGCAACGCGCGCATTCTTGTCGTTGGGATCGAACAGCGGCAGGTCGAGCGCCTTCGCGAGGTCGATCGCGAGGAAGCCCATGGGGAGGAAATCCTTCGGCGTGTCCGCGTAACTCGCTTTCGCCGACGGGCTGGTCTTGCTCTGCTTTGAAATCGTCGAGAAGCCGTGGTCGGCCGAGATGATGACGTCGGTGGTGGCGGCAAGCCCGAGATCGTCAAGCGTCTTGCGCAATTGCGCCAGATTGTCGTCGGCGTTCTTGATGCTGGCCATCGAGGTCGGGCCGTTGATGCCCGGGAGTCGACGGTGTTGAGGCTGTCGCCCTGGTTGTGCTGGCTGCCGTCGGGATCGCGCGACCAGAACACCAGCACGAACGGCTTGTTGCGCTCCTTGAACATCGGCAGCACGACCTTGGTGGCGACGTCGGCGAACTAGGCCTGCTGCGCGGTATTGGGTACCACGGTGCCCGGCGTCTTGGCGTCGCCGGCCTTGCCGTTGTCGCCGCGCGAGGGCGCGGTCAGCGGAAGATTGGCTTTTGTCAGTGCTGCCGTCATTTCATCCGACAGCGGAACGCCGTTCTTGGCGCCGGTGGCATCGTCGATCACGATCGAATGCAGGCCGGGGCGGTCTGCGCGGTCGGTGTGGTCGAAAATCAGCGTCGGGCCGACCTTGCCGATCGCGGCGGTGCTGAAGCCCTTGGCGCGCGCCATTTTCAGCACGGTTTCTTCGTTCAGATAGTCGCCGCCGAAATGCTCATCGACATCGCCCAGCACCGCATCGTTTTCGAGAAAGGGGACGATGGTGTCGCCGGCGGGCTTGGACGTAAAACCGGTATAAATGGTGTTGCTGAATGTTCCGGTGTCGCCGAGATAATGACCGGTCGCCATGCCCGAGGCGTTGGCCATCGTGAAAGTCGGAAACAGCGAGTGCGAATTCCCAAAATTGACGCCCTTGTCGCGGACCTCGGCCATGGCGGGCGCGGTCTGCGGGGTGACGATCTGCCCGCGCAACCCGTCCGGCACAAACAGGATCAGATTGCGCGGCGTGTCGTTCTGCGCCAACGCCGCGCCGGCGGTTAGCAGCGTCAGGCCGGCGGTGATGAACGCGAGTGAGCGGTGCATTGGAATCTCTCCCCTCGAGAAGCGGATTTCCGGCATGTCGGCCGTCGCCTCTGTTTAGTTTTGCTATGCGACGGATTTGTTACATCCGTCCCCGGCCGGTTGCCCCGCAATTATAGGCTTTGCGAAAGCCTTCGGCCCGCGCGTCTTCCTCGGTGCAAAACCAGCGATCGGGTTTGGTCAGGGCAGGGTAACTGCGGCACCCCTGCAGGTGATAGACCCCCACATTCCCGGTGACGCGGGCGCGCACGGCCAATTTACCCTTGATGCTGCAACCCGATGGCATAGTGGGGTCGTCAGGGAAAAGCACCGCGCGTATTTCGCGGTCCTTGTCGGCCCTGCAGGAATCGCCCAGCAAGGCGCCGTCCTTTCGCCCCCGGCGGAATTCCTGCGGAGCGACAAAACAGCCTTTCCAGAGTCCCCGGCGATTGTCTTTCGCTGCCGTCTCGTCGTCCCCAAATCGCCCCTTTGCGGAGGGATCGGAATTCAACGGCGAAGCCCCGGCGAACAAGGGCCTGGTTCAGACTGGCGGTTTCCCCCTCGAGGGTGCAAATGCCGATATGCCGTTTCCTGTAGGCTGCATCCGCACCGAGATCCTCACAGCGGACCTGCCGGTCGCCGATCAGCCTGGCCAGTTGATCGCGCGCCTCGACGCCGCAAGCCCAGGCGTCGGCGTGCTCGTCGATGCACATCTGGTCCAGTGCCGGCGCGTCGATCCCGTCGAGCCGGTAGGTCACGCCGGCGACCTGCATGGTGCCGCCATCCCCGACGGTCGCGCTGGCGGCCCAGCCCTCGCTCGCCGAGAAAACCGCCAGTATCAGGACAAAAGAACGGGCCGATAACGTTGCCAGCATTCGTCGAAGCCGTGGGTCAGTGCCGGAGCGGCGCATCCAAATCTTCCCATAACATGCCAATTCGGGGTGATCGACCGTTGCCTCCGTCCGGTTTTGCTGTACGACGGAATTGTTACGGTCGCCCCCGCGTGCCAGATTGCGGTCCGGCCCGCGAGGCCCGGATCCCGCCCAGAAGGTTGCAAGTAAGCAAGCCCATGTTCAAACGAATTCTGATCGCCAATCGCGGCGAGATCGCCTGCCGGGTGATCAAGACTGCCCGACGGATGGGAATAGAGACGGTCGCGGTCTATTCCGAGGCCGACCGCGACGCGCTCCACGTCGAAATGGCCGATGACGCCGTTCTGATCGGGCCGCCGGCGGCGGCCGAAAGCTATCTGGTGATGGAGAAGATCGTCGAGGCCTGCCGCAAGACCGGCGCTGAGGCCGTGCATCCCGGCTATGGATTCCTGTCCGAGCGCGAGGCCTTTCCGCGCGCGCTCGCCAAAGCCGGCATCGTCTTCATCGGCCCCAACCCGGGCGCCATCGCCGCGATGGGCGACAAGATCGAGTCCAAGAAGGCGGCCGCGAAGGCCGACGTCTCGACCGTGCCGGGCTACCTCGGCGTCATCACCGACGCGGCGCATGCGGTGAAAATCGCCGACGGCATCGGCTATCCCGTGATGATCAAGGCCTCCGCCGGCGGCGGCGGCAAGGGGATGCGGATCGCGCATTCGACGTCCGAGGTCGCCGAGGGCTTCGGTCTTGCGAAGGCGGAAGCCAAGGCGTCGTTCGGCGACGACCGGGTTTTCATCGAGAAATTCATCGTCGATCCCCGCCACATCGAAATCCAGGTGCTGGGCGACAAGCACGGCAACGTCATCTATCTCGGCGAGCGCGAATGCTCGATCCAGCGCCGCAATCAGAAGGTGATCGAGGAAGCGCCGTCGCCGCTGCT
Organism: uncultured Alphaproteobacteria bacterium; assembly: GCA_963735835.1. GTDB lineage: Bacteria > Pseudomonadota > Alphaproteobacteria > Rhizobiales > Xanthobacteraceae > Bradyrhizobium. Next base: position 11,226 of record CAVTNA010000052.1, read on the forward strand.
CGATGAGACCACCCGCCGCCAGATGGGCGAACAGGCGGTGGCGCTGGCGAAAGCCGTGAAATACAATTCCGCCGGCACCGTCGAATTCGTCGCCGGGCAGGACAAGAGCTTCTACTTCCTGGAGATGAACACGCGGCTGCAGGTCGAGCATCCCGTGACCGAACTGGTCACCGGGGTCGATCTGGTCGAACAGATGATCCGGGTGGCCGCCGGCGAAAAACTTTCGCTGAAGCAGAAGGACGTCAGGCTGACCGGCTGGGCGGTGGAGACGCGGGTCTATGCCGAAGACCCGTTCCGCAACTTTTTGCCCTCGATCGGGCGGCTGGTAAAATACCGCCCGCCGCTCGAGAGCTCAACCGGCGGCATCACCGTGCGCAACGACACCGGCGTGCAGGAAGGCGGCGAGATCTCGATCTATTACGATCCGATGATCGCCAAGCTCGTGACGCACGCGCCCTCGCGCGCCGCGGCGATCGAGGCGCAGGCGACCGCGCTCGATTCATTCTACATCGACGGCATCCGCCACAACATTCCGTTCCTGTCGGCGCTGATGCTTCATCCGCGCTGGCGCGAGGGCAATCTTTCCACCGGTTTCATCGCCGAGGAGTTTCCGAAGGGGTTTGCGGTTCGCACCCCCGAGGGCGAGGTTGCCCGCCGGCTGGCCGCGGTCGCGGCCGCCATCGATCATGTGCTCGGCGAGCGCAAGCGGCAGATTTCAGGCCAGTTGACCGGCAAGGCGGTGCAGCGCGAGCGCCGCCGCGCGGTATGGCTCGACCGCGCCGAAATCGCGCTCGATATCGCGCGCGAGGCCGAAGGGATCGCGGTGCGTTTTGTCGGCGCCGACGGCGCGCCGGGCAATCCGCATCACCTGGTCTCGCGGTGGACGCCGGGCGAAGCGGTCTGGCAGGGCACCATCGACGGCCATCCGGTGGCGATGCAGGTGCGCCCGATTCCCAACGGCTTCCGCCTCGCGCATCAGGGATATGACGTCGCGGTCAACGTCTTCACCGAATCCGAGGCCACGGCGGCGCGGCTGATGCCGGTCGGCGCCAGGGCCGATACCGGCAAGAAGCTGCTGTGCCCGATGCCCGGACTGGTGGTGTCGATCGCGGTCGCCGAAGGCCAGGAGGTCAAGGCCGGCGAGACGCTGGCGGTGGTGGAAGCGATGAAGATGCAGAACGTGCTGCGCGCCGAACGCGACGGCACGGTGAAGAAAATTCACGCCGCCGCCGGCGCGACCCTGGCGGTCGACGCGCTGATTTTCGAGTTTGCTTGAAGTCATTCCGGGGCGATGCGAAGCATCGAACCCGGAATCATGGAATTCCCCGATGCAGCAATTGCGCACCGGAGGTCTGGTGCTAACGCGCCATCCCGCAATGACGAAAGGATGAGGAACTTAGATGGCTTTCCGAAAGCGCCGCGAAGCATTGCGTTCGATCCTGTCGGGATCATCCTGCATTCGCCCGGGATCGGTCTATGACGCGATTTCGATCCGCATCGCCGAGGATCTCGGATTCCAGGTCGGCATGTTCGGCGGATCGGTGGCTTCGCTCGCGGTGTTAGGCGATCCCGACATCGCGCTGATTACGCTGACCGAACTCGCCGAGCAGATGCGCCGGATGTCGCGCGCCTCGTCCTTGCCGGTGCTGGTCGACGCCGACCACGGCTACGGCAATGCGATGAACGTCCGCCGCACCATCGAGGAACTGGAGACGGCCGGCGCGGCGGGCCTTACCATCGAGGATACGCTGCTGCCGCAGGCGTTTGGGCAGACCGCAACGCAACTGATCTCGCTCGAGGAGGGCGTCGGCAAGATGAAGGCGGCGCTGGACGCGCGCGGCGATCGCTCGCTCGTCATCATCGGGCGCACCGGTGCTGCGTCGATCACCTCGCTCGATGACGCGATCGCCCGCGCCAGCGCCTATGAGGCCTGCGGGGTCGACGCGCTGTTTTTCACCGGCATCAGAACGCGAGGGGAACTCGAAGCCATTTCAGCCGCGACGAAATCGCCGATCGTGCTCGGCGGCGCGCCCGAGGATATGTCCGATCTCGCTTATCTCGCGAACCTGCGGGTGCGGATCGCGCTGCAGGGCCACGCGCCGTTCGCGGCCGCGACGCTGGCGGTGTACGAGACGCTTAAGGCGCTGCGTGAAGGATTGCCGCCGAAGCAGCTGAAGGGCCTGGCGTCGGCGGAGTTGACGGGTCGCGTCACGCGCGAGGCGATAGCGAAAGCGCGCAGCGCGGAATTTCTGGGTCTGAAGCGGTAGATGAGCGGCGCGATCCGTCAGGTGACAATCACCGGCCGGGTGCAGGGCGTCGGCTACCGCGCCTGGGTCGATCATCAGGCCAGAAATCACAATCTTGAGGGCTGGGTGCGCAACCGCAGGGATGGCAGCGTGGAAGCGCTATTTGCGGGGCCGGCGGATGTGGTGTCGGAAATGGTGGCGCGGTGCCGGCGCGGGCCATCATCGGCGCGGGTCGAGGCCGTCCAGGACGAAGCGGCCAGTCCCGACGCCCTAAATCTGCGGCGGCCGGGCGAGCGGTTTTCGGTGCTGGGGACGATCTGACGAAGGTCAAACCGTCGCTTCCGGCAGCCGCGCCTGCACCGCGCCGAACACTTCCGCGAACGCCTGCCGGAGCGCGACATCGACATCGGCCATGGTCACGAGATGGCCGAGATCGGCGAGGCTGGTGACGCCATAGCGGGGGTCCGCGACGCCGCAGGGCACGATCGCATCGAAGTGCGCGAGGTCGGGCTCCACATTGATGGAGATGCCGTGGAACGACACCCAGCGCCGCAGCCGCACGCCGATGGCGGCGATCTTGTCTTCGTAGCCAGCGCCCTTGTCCGGCCGGCTCACCCAGACGCCGACGCGATCCTCGCGCCGCTCGCCGCGCACGTTGAAGGCGGCCAGCGTCCGGATGATCCACTGCTCGAGGCCGGCGACATAGGCCCGCACGTCCGGCCGCCTTCGCTTCAGGTCGAGCATCACATAGGCCACCCGCTGGCCCGGGCCGTGATAGGTGAGCTGCCCGCCGCGCCCGGTGGCAAACATCGGGAAGCGGGGATCGAGCAGGTCGGTAGGCCTTGCCGACGGTGCCGGAGGTGTAGAGCGGGGGATGCTCCAGCAGCCAGACCAGTTCCGGCGCCCGCTGATCCGCGATATCGGCGGCCCGCGCCTCCATGCCGCGACCGGCCTCGGGATAGGGCACCGGCGCGTCCGATATCAGCCATTCCACCGCCCTGCCGCCGGCGGGGCCGCGAACGGCGTCAAATCAAGGCTTTGGCGGTCATTAACCATTGGCTAACCATAACGTGGTGATCTCTAGGCCACGCAATTTTGCACCTTGTCAGTTCAGGTCGCTCACCCCAGTGCCAACCCTCGATAAAGTCAGCGTCGACCTCATGGTGGTCCTCGGGACCACGACGATGCCCATCCATCAGGTCATGCGGCTGAGCCGTGGCGCCATCATCGAACTGGACGCCACCGAGGCGGACGAGGTCAAGATCCTCGCCAACAATCTGCCGATCGCCAGCGGCGTGGTGCTGGTCGATCGCAACCGGATCGCGGTCGAAGTCAAGCAAATGCTGCCGCGACTGCCGGGCACCCGCTAGCCGGGCTTCTCCGAACTGGCCGGAATCCCCGGAGGTGTGCGGGCCTTGTCCCCCCATCCCTGATTTGTTACATCCGCGCCGTTGATCCGGTCCGGCGCAAATCCCGTACCGATCTGACAAAAGCGCTCGTGGCGGAATTGGTAGACGCGCTGCCTTGAGGTGGCAGTGAGTAACATCGTGGGGGTTCGAGTCCCTCCGAGCGCACCAGAAAATCGTGCAATGGGGCCGTGCCGGCTGAAAGCCGGGATGCTATCGCGTGATGCTCGCAATGCCGCACCGCGGCGATGTCGAAACACGCAGCCGTTGCTGCTGCTACATCGACCGCGGCCTGTTACCGGAAATCCGGTCACCATCTGGGTTCAAGACGACCTGCCTGACGATCGCTAGGAAATAAGCGAATGAAATTCCTGAGCTACGCCTATCGGTTTCTCTCCAACTTCGTGTTTCTGGCGCTGGTCTATTACAGCCTGAACTTCATGGAAAAATATCAGCAACGCGCGGTCGTCGCCATCCTCGTGCTGGTCTATGCCGTGATGCGCTCGGCCTCGACACTGCGTTCGTTTTATTTCTTCCAGCGCATCGAGCGGCTCGAGCTCGAGGCGCGGCGTCTGGCGGATGCGGCCGGGGAGGGGCCTGCCGCATCGGCCTCGCGCAGGCAGGTCGTCACCGACGTCAGCGTGCTGCGTCGCGCCGGCGAAATCAATTCGTATATCGATCTGTTGTTTCTCGCGATGATCGTGCTGCTGTGCGTCTCGAAGATCGTGACGAATTGAACACTCGTCACACGCTTCCTTTCCTGACCTGGACCAGATGCTTCAGCGTGCCGCGGCGGGCAGGCGCCGCGTGCCGGGTGCGCGCCCGGCCAACGGGGCCTGCCGCGGATCGTGCGCGCATCGCGGCGCTTGCCGGCGTCGACCTGGAAATCGCTTCATCATGAGCCGGGACCGTCAGCTCGGCGCGACGAGGGCGACGGCGTGATGCGCCTGCATGGCCGCGCGCAGCCCTTCCTGTATCTCGAAAACGCTCTGCGCCGGCACCGGCAGCGCGATGGCGGCGTCGACCGGCGGCAGCGGCGATTGCCGCGGCCACGGCGCTTCGCCGCGGCAGCGGAACGCCGCGCCCCGCCCGTCCGGCGCGATCGAACGGTTCGCAATCGCGATCGATCTCGGCGTCAAGCCAGTCCAGATCCGAAAGCGACGGCGCCGGAAGCATGTCGGCGTCGCCAACAACGAAATTGGGAATTTTCGGCCAGTGCGAGATCGCCACATTTTCCGATGGCGGATGCAACTGCCATTGCTGCGGCTCGGTCGGCGTCGCCGGCCAGCTCCGGGGTCGCCGGCACGACATGGACGATGCGATAGCCGCGCGCCTTCAGCTCGTGCAGAATCCTCGGCAAGTGCGGCGACCGTTCGCGCCTGGATGTCGTGCAGCAGCAGGATGCCTTTGCCCTTGTCCTCGAGCCGTTTCATCGCGAGGTCGTAGACGCGCGAGGAGGAAATATGCCGCCAGTCGTCGGCCAGAAAATCGGCGCTCCAGGTCTGGATGCCCAGCGAGGCCAGATAGTCCTCGACGCCTTCGGCGCGCAACAGACCCGGGATGCGAAAGAAGGGGGCAAGCGCTGCCGTCGCCAAGCGCCGCCTTTACCGACGCGATGCCGTCGTCGATCTCCTGCCTGGCGCGCTCGATCGGCATTCGATTCATGTCGAGCGGATGATTCTGGGTGTGGGTGCCGATGGTATGGCCGGCGTCGCGAAGCTTGCGGACGCCTTCCGGATAGGCTTGCGCCATGCGGCCGATGGTGAAGAAGGTCGCCTTCACGCATTGCGAGGCGAGAATGTCCAGGATCTGGTTGCTGTTGCGCGGCAGCGGCCCGTCATCGAACGTCAGCACCACCTCGTGATCCCGGAGCGGCAGCGTCTCCGGATACTGCATGGTGCCGATGCGGGGATGTTCGCGCGGATCGACCACCAGCGTACGCGAGGTGCCGAGCGCGTCGGGATGGCCGGGACAGTCGGCGGCCGAGGCCGACTGTGCGGCGATGCAGCCAAGTAACCCCAGGCCCAAAGCGGCCCATTGCCGCTTCCGAACGCCAGCCAACGCATCACCTATCATATCAAACACCGTCTGCATTCCATTCAGCCGATCATTACAGCGCCGCGGCGATGAACGGCGGCTTAATGTCTGAGTTCCGCACATCATTTCGGCTTCAGGGAACGCCGTCAAAGCGGACGCCGGGCCCGGTCGGCACCATATGCACCACGCGATAGTGATTGTCGCGCAGATAGCGCAGAAACGCCGGCAGCATGGCCGCGGTTCGCGCCTTGGAGTCGTGAAACAGGATGATGCCCTTGCCGGCGACCTTGAGCCGGTCGGTGATCAGCTTCAATTCCTGCTTCGGCGTCATCGGAATTCCAGTCGCTGGCCCAAAGATCGGCGCCGAACACCACGATGCCGCGCGATTGCAGCAGTGCGAGGCGTCGCCGGCGTCGAACTCGAAGCCGGGAAAGCGAAAGAACGGCGTGCTCGGAACCGTGGTCGCGACACCGTGCAGCACCATTTCGACCGCCGAAATGCCGCGGTCGATTTCGCTCGTGGCCTCGCCCGGCGGGATTCGCATCAGGCTGCGGTGCGTCCAGGTGTGATGCCCGATGGTGTGGCCCTCGGCCGCGATCCGCCGCACCAGCTCCGGATGTTCCGAAGCGGGCTTGCCGATCAGGAAGAACGTCGCCCGCACGCATTGCTCGGCCAGCGCCGCCAGCACCTTCGGCGTCGTCGGCGGCCACGGGCCGTCATCGAAGGTCAGCACGACCTCGTGATCGCCGAGCGGCAGCGTCTGCGCGAAATTGCTTCAGCCCGACCCGCGGCGTGGTCGGCGGCATCGACCTTGAGAATGCGCGAGGTGCCGAGCGTTCCCGGGCGCGGACACTCCGCCGCCCCGGCCGCCGCCGTCCACGCGACCAAGGCGAGGAGTGCGGCCGCCAGCACGTCGATGAACTTCCGGGCCCGCATGTTTGCCGGCGATATTTATCATTGCGCTTGGTGTCGCCCATTGGGTAATGCGTGAAGCGATAACTCAGACGAGTTGAGCAATTCTGTCAAACCGGCGAGGCGCGGCATGGCCGAAGATACTCGACGTTGCCCAACCCGCCGTCTCCGTGCTCGACCATCTGCCGATGCGCGAAGAAGATGGCGAAATTCGCCATGAGTTCGTCGAGGAAATCGCGCGCGCGATCCATGCCGCCGACACGCCGTTCCTGCGCGCCGTGGTCGCGGAACTGCATGAGGCCGATCTCGGCGATCTGATCGCGGCGCTCGAGCCCGACGACCGCGTCAGCCTGGTGGAACTGACGGGTACGGATTTCGACTTCTCGGCGCTGAACGAAGTCGACGACTCCGTCCGCGAGGAGATCCTCGACGAACTCGAACCCGAGACGGTCGCGGAGGGCGTTCGCGAACTGGATTCCGACGACGCCGTCGAATTGCTCGAGGGCCTCGACGAGCAGGAGCAGGAGGAAATCCTCGAAAAGCTGCCGCCGTCCGAGCGCGACGCGCTCGAGCGCAGCCTGGAATATCCGGAAAATTCCGCCGGCCGGCGGATGCAGACCGAGTTCATCGCGGTGCCGCCGGACTGGACCGTGGGGCAGGCGATCGACTACATGCGCGACGCGTCGAAACTGCCGGATCGCTTTTACGAAATCTACGCGGTCGATAGCGCGCAGCACTGGCAGGGCGCGGTGTCGCTGGATGCGCTGTTGCGTTCGCGCCGAACGGTGCCGCTGGCCGATCTGATCGACGAAGACCGCCGCCGCGTCTCGGTAATGGACGATCAGGAGGAAGTGGCGCGGCTGTTCGGCAAATACAATCTGGTCGCGGCCCCCGTCGTCGATACGGAAAACCGGCTGGTCGGCGTCATCACCGTCGACGACGTGGTCGACGTGATCGAGGAGGAGGCCGACGAGGACCTCAAGGCGCTGGGCGGCGTCACGTCAGACGAAGAATTGTCGGATAACGTCTGGACCATCGCCAGGGGCCGCTTCAACTGGCTGCTGGTCAATCTCGCCACGGCCTTTCTGGCGTCCTCGGTGCTGGGTCTGTTCGAAGGCCAACTGGAAAAAATGGTGGCGCTGGCGGTGCTGGCGCCGATCGTCGCCAGCCAGGGCGGCAATGCCGCGACCCAGACCATGACGGTCGCGGTGCGCGCTTTGGCCACCCGCGAGCTCGGCTCCAACAACGCGTTTCGCGTGGTGATGCGCGAGGGCCTGGTCGGCCTTGTCAACGGCCTCGCCTTTGCGGTTATCACCGGCATTGCCGCGGTGGCCTGGTTCAAGATCCCCGCGCTTGGCGTCGTGATCGGTCTTGCGATCGTCTGCAATCTGGTTGCCGGCGCGCTCGGCGGCATTCTGATTCCGATGGTGCTGGAGCGGGTGCGGGCCGATCCCGCGGTGGCGTCGGGCACCTTCGTCACGACCATCACCGACGTGGTCGGCTTCTTCTCGTTTCTCGGCATCGCGACACTGTGGTTCGGGCTGAAATAGAGCGATACGTCGCGGCGGTTCATCGTTAATCAAACCTTAACGCGCATCGCCGACCATCCTGCGCGGAGTCGAACATGCAGCGCTTGCGGCTGAAGGCGGACGGACGGATCGTCGAATTGCGGGATGGGCGGGAGTTTCCACTCGCGCCGGCCGCGCCTTTCGCCGCGCCGGCTATGACCTCGGCCGCGTCGGAGACGGCAACGCCTCCGGCGGTGCGCGACCTCCGCAGGCGTGCGCGCCTGACGCAGCAGGAATTCGCCGCCCGGTTGGGGGTGCCGGTCGAGACCATCAGAAACTGGGAACAGGGCAAACGCATGCCGCGCGGGCCGGCGCGGGCGCTTCTGGCGGTGATCGCGCACGCTCCGGACATGGTATTTGCGACGCTCGCCAGGCCTGATTGCGAACAAGTGGCTCGATGGCGAACGCGTGGCTTGATTTCGGGAACAAGTCCTGATCCCCCTCAGCCCCTGTTGGCAGCGCGACGCGCTCCGGGACATAATCAGCCCGGGTTGCCGAGTCCGCCGCCATGCAATTCGTCGAGGCCAACGGCGCTAAAATCCCCGCGATCGGGCTGGGTACCTGGGAGCTGCGCGGGCGAACCTGCGCGCGTCTGGTCGAGCAGGCCCTGAGGCTCGGCTATCGCCACATCGACACCGCGCAGATCTATGACAACGAACGCGAGGTCGGCGACGGCCTGCGCGCCTCGGGGATCAGGCGCGACGACGTTTTCGTGACCACCAAGGTCTGGACCACCCATTTCGCGCCGAATGATCTGGAGCGGTCGACCAGGGAGAGCCTGATCAAGCTGCGGCTTTCCGAGGTTGATCTGTTGCTGCTGCACTGGCCAAATCCGCATGTGCCGCTTGCGGAGACGCTAGGCGCGCTGGCGCATGTCAGGAAACTCGGCATGTGCAGGCATATCGGCGTTTCGAACTTCACCGTCGCATTGATCGACGAGGCGGTCGCCGCCTGCCCGGAGCCTCTGGTGTGCGATCAGGTCGAATATCACCCCTATCTCGACCAGACCAAGGTCAGGGAAGCCTGCGCGCGACACGGCATGGCCGTGGTCGCCTACAGTCCGTTGGCGAAGGGCCGCATCAAGAGCGATGAGACGCTGGCGCGGATCGGGCAAGCCCACGGCAAGACCGCCGCCCAGGTTTGCCTGCGCTGGCTGGTGCAGCAGAATGTTTGCGCGATACCGCGGACGTCGCGGATCGAACGGCTGTCGGAAAACATCGACATTTTCGACTTCACGCTCTCGGCCGAGGAGATGCAGCAGATCTCCCGGATGGCAAGCGCCAGGGGCCGGCTCACCGATTTCGGGTTCGCGCCGAAATGGGATTGAGGCTGCCGCGCGGGCCGCTATGCTGGCGGCCAGCGCGTATTCCACAAGAGCGGAAACCGGCGATATTGAAACCTCGATCAAGCACGATGAAATTACGGCTGGTCATACGCACAGGCATCACGGCGTCGGCGGTCGCTCATCTGTCGGTTTTGATGCTGGTGCTGTTCTTTACGGAGGTGCATCCGTTTAGTTCGGTCACGGCCGAGCCGATCACGGTCGACCTTGTTTCGTCGGCCGAGGTTACCCCGATCCCAACGAAGGAAGAGCCGCCAAAAGCGCAGCCTTCCGATGCCGTCGACCTGTCCTCGAAACCGGCACCCTCGGATTCACCGGAGTCCGCCGCTCCGCAGGCGCCGGCAACGCGACCACAACAGCAGGCGACGCTGTCGATACCGTCTGCGAACCCGCAACCGGCGACGGCGCAGCCGCAACCGACACCCACACCGCCCGCCTATCGCCCTCCCGAGCCCGATCTTTCCATCAAATATCACGTCATGCTTGGTCTGCCCCCCGATCTGCCCGCCGGGCCGCCCAGCGGAAAACCCGGCGACGACTTCGACGCCCCGGCGTCGAAGACCGCCGACGTCGCATCGAGCCTGATCACGGAGTTTCGGCGCCGTCTCAGGACGTGCTCGAAACTGCCGGAATCGATCACACCCACGGACAAGCTCAAGATCACGATCAGGGTCAGGATGACGCTGGATGGCAAGCTGGCGGCGGAGCCCATTTTGATCGAAGCAAGCGCGTCAGCAAAGGGACCGGCGCTGATGCAAAGCGCCATCGCCGCGCTTGAAGCCTGTCAGCCCTATGCGATGTTGCCGGCGGACAGATACGGCGAATGGAAAGTGCTCGATCTCAGCTTCACGCCGCAGGATTTTGTCGGCGCGTCCTAGGCGGCGTATTCGGAAACTATCGTGACGGTCGTGCCTTGCTTGCGCCACAACCCGCACCCGGTTGGGGCCTTCGGGCGCCTCAACCGCAAGGCCGCGAAACCCCGATCAGTGGGCGCGGGTGAAGCACTGATATCAGCGAAAAAGCCTCGCAACGTGGAATAGATCGGTCGCGCGGGCGTTTGCGCCTGCCGCAGGCGGCCACCACCCGCTCGACCATCGCGGCCTGGCGAAAAGCCGATGAGGCTTGCGGCATGGGTTCGACTGCATCCAGAAAGTCATTTTTCTGCCGTACTGGATCACCATTATCCACAGGTAGTGACGTTCAGTTTGTACGCGTGCTCCCCAGTAAATTCGCGGCAGGAATTTCGGTCGGAGACGAGGAAATCCAGCAGCGAGAGCGACGATGAAGACGCTTTACGATTTGCTCGGGGCTCTTCCGGATGATGACGCCGAAGCACTTAGGTCCGCATTCCGCAGGGCCGTCAAAGGCGCCCACCCCGACATCCGGCCTGGCGATCCCGAGGCTGCACTGAAATTCAGAGAGATTATCCGCGCCAACGAAATCCTTGGCGATGTCGAGCTGCGCGCGGCTTACGACGATCTGCTGGAGCACGCGCGCCTGGAGCAGCTCTCGGCTTCACAGTACGCTACTGCCGCCAAGGTTCACAGGCTCGCCTCCGGCGTGATCGCGCTGGTCGGGGCCTCGGCCGTGACGGTCGGGGGATATTTGCTGTTCATGTACATGTCGGTGGCATCGGTTGCATCGGCAAACAAGATTGACCTCACCATGCACGCGGTGACTGAGCTCGCTTCCCTCAGCCGGGCAGCGCCAGGGGACACGGCCAGCAACGGAGCGTCGCCCGCTCAACATGAGAATGAAGACGCTCGCGGTGAGACGATCGCGCCGAGCGCCGCCATGCCGCAACCCAACGCGGAGAGGATCCCGGAAGCCAAAGTCGGCCCGGCCCCCGACCCCGGCTTGCAGGCGCGGGGAAATCTCGGCTCCCGTAGCCGCGGCCCGAACGGCGCGATCGCTGATCGGAATCAGGCAATTCATTTTGATCCGGAATTTTCGGTTGCCTATGTCGACCGCGGCACCGCCTTCTATCGCCAGCAGAAATTCCACCGCGCCTTCGCGGACATCGCGCCGGCGAAGCGGATCCGAAAGACCGGCCGATCCAACTCCGTGCTGGCGGCAGCGAGGGGGCGTCAATCTGACAGGGCCGGAATCACGCCTTCGGTAACGCGGGCGTTTCAACCGCCGCCGGCTGTGCCGGATGATCCATCACGAGGAGACGGGTTGGCGTCGGCAAGTCTGCGCTGAGACGCAGGGTTCGCCGGGCTACGCGACCTCGTGCGGATTTGGACGCGTGCCTTGATTGCGCCACTAGCTCCCCATCGCCCGCCAGGCGTTCGAGGCGAATTGTCTGCGCCAGGTGACGATCACGACCGCTGCCGTCGTGACGAACAGAACCCAGGGACTGACGAACCAGCCGAGATAGCCCAGCGCGAAGAAGAACGCGCGCTGGCCGCGGTTGAAATGCCGGCCGGCGGCCTCGAACAATCTTGTCGTCCTGATGACATGCGCTTCGGCCTGCGGCGTGTCGCGTTGCTGAGCCGGCGGCATCGCCCCGAGCAGGATGGCGACGTAGTTGAACAACCGGTATGCCCAGGCGAATTTGAAGAAGGCGTAGATGAAGATCAGGATCAGCCCGACGCATTTGATTTCCCAAAGCCCGGGCGAGGGGCTGAGATCGACCGGCAACGCGCCGAGGACCGCGAGAGCCTCGTTGGTCGATCGCAGCAGAGCCAGCGCGCCGCCGACCGCCAGCAGGCTGGTGGACGCAAAGAAGGCCGTGCCGTTTTGCAGCGCCGCCATGATCTGCATGTCGACCATGCGGGCCTCGCGGTCGAGCAGCCGTCGCATCCAGATCTCGCGGTAGACATGCATGCGGGCCGACAGGCTATCCTGCCCGTAGGCGGTATGCTCGAGGGTGACGGCGTATACCGTCCATTCAAGCACGAAGAAGCTGACCGCTAGAATGTCGACCCAATATGCAGCCATGTTGCATCCCTCGCGGCGGCGAATGCTGCCATGCGTGACCGGTCGCGGCAACCGGCATCGAGGCGTATGCGCCGGTTGAACCCCCCGCGAGCGCCATGGCAGGATGACGGCCAGGAAGGAATCTGTTGCATGGCCCTGACGCTCGTGATCGGCAACAAGAACTATTCGTCGTGGTCGATGCGGCCGTGGCTGGCGCTACGCGCCAACGGCATCGCCTTCGAGGAGGTCTTCATCCCGCTCTATACCGGTGACCCCGACAAGCAGCGGATTCTGAATTTCACCCATTCGGGCAAGGTGCCGGCGCTGATCGACGGCGACATCACGATCTGGGATTCGCTCTCGATTATCGAATACGTCGCCGAACGGTTTCCGGAAGCCGGGCTGTGGCCCGACGACCGCGCCAGCCGGGCGCACGCTCGTTCGATTTCGGCGGAGATGCATTCGGGCTTCATGGCGCTGCGCAACGAATGCGGCATGAACCTGCACCGGCCGGTCCGCGCGATCGCGCTATCGGCCGATGCGCACGCCAATATCGCGCGCGTCCAGCAGATCTGGATCGAGTGCCGCGAGCGCTACGCAACGCTTGGGCCGTTCCTGTTCGGAACCTTCGGCGCCGCCGACGCCATGTTCGCGCCGGTCGTGCATCGCTTTCGCACCTATGCGATTGCGGTTGAGCGCGAGTCCCAGGCCTACATGGAGACGATGATGGCGTTGCCGGCGTTTCAGGAATGGACGCGCGCCGGCCTCGCCGAAACCCTGGTTATCGAGAAGTTCGAGACGGTGTGAGCTTCCCCGTGGGCCGATGAGAACGGGTTCCCTCCAATGGAACCCGAAGTTGGGGAACTCCGGTAACGTTCACTTTTGTACATTTCGACGGAACGAATTCCAGCTTGCGGGCGTGATGTACCTGCTGGGTGGCAAGCTGGGGTAGCATCGTGATCGGTAGACGGTATTTAACGCGTCAAGCGACAACGCTTCTCAAATTCGCCAGATCTACCACGGACGCCAGACTGGCTGCGATCCTGGTCGAAAGGGCCGCTAATCTCAAATTAGAAGTTGATGAAAACCCGCCACCCGACCAAAGTCCTCGGGCCCCGGATGTCGAACCGCCCGCCTGAAGCGCGAGGACAGGGGCGGGCATTTGCCTGCCATCCCAGCCAGCCCGCGAGTGCCAGACCACGAAGCCCGGCTTGACCGAGCCCTGCAAAAGCGCTCTGAATTCGCGATCGGCGTTGCGCATTCAGCGAAAGGGTTCTGGCCATGGGAATTCTCAATTCACTGGAAAATTCACCGGCCTTCAAGGGCGCACTCGGACAACTTGAGGCCGCTGTGGTCCCGGTCGTGTTGAGCCAAGTGCTCGGCAACGGTAGCCAGGGCGGGCTAAACGCGATTGTCGCCAAGCTGCAGCAGGCAGGCTTCGGCGATCAGGTCAAATCCTGGATCGGAAACGGCCAGAATCTTCCCATCACCGCCGAACAGTTGCAGCAGGTGCTCGGCAGCGACACCGTCAAGCAGCTGGCCGCTCGGTTCAATATTCCGGTCGATCAACTCGCCAAGGTGCTGGCACAGCAACTGCCTGCCGCGGTGGACCACGCCAGCCCGGACGGCAAGCTGCCGCATGCGGCCTGAAGGTCACCGCAAGGGTTCCGGATGGCCTGGGGCAGATTCGTCCGGAACCCCCAAAATCGACTTTATCATATTGAAAAACCTGTAAAATTCGCGTATTTGCTATGTCCTGATGTAACTGGTCAACGGGACCAGCGCCGTGCTATACACGCCGTCGGGTTTTTCAGCCGGCCGCCGTAAGCGGGACTGTGAGCGTGGCCGGTATTGTTGCGTGATGGAGAGGGCGTTGAAGCACAAATACAACGTTGGAGAGACCGTCTATTTTACTGCCAGCAACGTCGCCCGTCCGGCCGCCAGCGGCACCTATGAGGTGTTGAAGCTGCTGCCGACTGATGGCGACGACTGCCAGTACCGGATCAAGAACTCGACCGAGGCCTTCGAGCGAGTGGCCAAGGAAAGTCAGCTCGACATTTCCTGAAGAGTTGCGCGCACGGTCGGCGGGTTCTGTTTCATCCGTCAAGAGGCCCTGTTCGCGGGACCGCTCTGTGCCGGCTGGTGCGAGGGGATCGGCATTCACATCAGCGGAATGCGTTCTATGCCGCGTTGAGGAACATCGCGCATGAACTGGGCCTGGGCTACATCGCTCGACCACCTCTGGCGTTCGCCGACCTTTCCGATGTGGCTGACATTGGCCGCGGCGGGATTTTTCGGGATCATCGTGCTGATCACGCTGTTGCGTGCCGAGAAATCGGTGGCCAATGGCGCGCTGACGGTGATCACGCTGCTGGCCATCGGCATCGCGGTCGCAGCCACCCTCCGCGGATTCGAGCCGGGTGGCCAGGGTGTGGCCGCCGAGACCCGATCCTTCCAGCCCCTCAACGCCGCGCTGCCGGCATTGTCCTGCATCGACGATATGGCCGGCGATACCGTTCTGGCGGCTTGCGAGAAGGCATTGTTCGGTTCGGCCGAAACTGCCGCGGCGGCCGTATCCTATGCGGCGTCCCAGATCACGCGGCTGACCGCGTTCGGCGATGTCGCCGCAGCGAACAAGATCCTGACACCCGAATTGCAGACGCTGCACCACGCGGTAGAGCGCGATCGCTACGGTCTGATGGCCTACGTGTTGTCGGCGCGAGACCACTGCACGCCGTCGAATTGCGCCGCGTTCCGGTCGCTGACGGATTATCATCAGATCGCGGCCAATATGGATGAACGGGTCTATGACGGTCTGATCGCCCGTTACGCGCCGTTGTGGAACGCGCCCGCGGCGGTCGCACCGGCACCGGTCGCCGCACTCTCGCCGTCGATACCGACGGGCAAACCCACCAATGCCGATTTTCCCACGGCAGCCTCGACCCCGCCGGTCAGCATCATGACGCCGGAACCCGGCAGGCTGCGCCGCGCGCGGTAGCGTCGACGCCGGCCGCGAATATCGCCGTTGCCGTCA
The DNA here is from genome assembly GCA_963735835.1 of uncultured Alphaproteobacteria bacterium. Taxonomy (GTDB): domain Bacteria; phylum Pseudomonadota; class Alphaproteobacteria; order Rhizobiales; family Xanthobacteraceae; genus Bradyrhizobium. Next base: position 26,693 of record CAVTNA010000052.1, read on the forward strand.
CCGCGCCCGGTTGCGGCGGCGATCTGCGCCGGCGTCGGCGAAAAAGCAGGCCGCCCCAAAATCGTCGCGCCCGCAGGCACCGGTCCAGCTTGCGCCGGCAACGCGGGCGCCGGCAGCACGGCACCCGCGGCGTCGAATGATTGATGCTTTCAAAAGCCATCGCCGGCATCTTTTCGGTTTTGACATGGTCTTTTCGGAAAACCGGTTTCCACTTACCCGGATCATGCTCTAACGTCACTTCATGCCGCTTCATCTCATCAAGCTTGCCGTCGGCTGCGAGTCGGTCAGGGAACTCAAGGGCTGGGTCGCCGAGCGCATGCAGACCGCCAGGAAGAAAGGCCTGCCGCTCCACCATATCCACGTCACGCGGATGGCGCCGAAGCGCGTCGACGAATTGCTCGCAGGCGGCTCGCTCTACTGGGTGATCCGGGGTGAAATCGCGGCGCGCGAGAAGATCATCGCGATCGAGCCGTTCCGCGATCGCGACGGTATCGGACGATGCCGGCTGGTGATGCAGCCCAAGGTGATCGCGGTACTGCCGCGGCCGATGCGCCCGTTCCAGGGCTGGCGCTACTTTACGCAAGACGCCGCGCCGCCGGATCTGAAAGCCGCAGGCGCCGGCCTTGCCGCGATGCCCGAACCGCTGCGCCGCGAATTGCGCGAACTCGGGCTGCTTTAGAGCGTTTTCGAGCGAAGTGGATACCGGTTCGCGTGAAGGAAACGCGTCAGATCGAAGATTCTAGAACCCCGTTTCAATTCACTCGAAACGGGGCTCTGCCCGCAATGGTGTCGACCAGGTGCGTCCTTCCGATTATCGCCGCGACCAGGATCCCGTCGGGCCGTCTTCGCCGAGCCGATCGGGGCCAGCGTTTCGGCGTGAGCGCGGTCGTGGCCTTTTTCGCGCGCAGGCCGCCGAGGGCACGACACAACGCAGGGACCGTGCGGACGATCATGGGGCTTCGCGGCATCTGACTCGAACTTTCGGGGGTGGCAGGCAGCTGGTTCTGGCCCTGTGACTGAGTATGCCGATCTTCTCAAGCCCCACGCTCGGCCGCCAAGCCGCTGGCGGCAAATCAGGTTTCGATCGATTCGCCGGCGGCAACTCGAGCGCGCAAAAAAACCGGCAGCACCGCAACGCCGTCGATGCGATTCATGATTAAGGCAGGCGATGAACGATTTAAGGACGTCGTTGCGCATTTCACTTGACCGCGGTCGCGCGTAATTTGAAGATATCCACAGGGGTCGAAACATGTTGGTGCAGACCAGTCAGGGGCAATCGGGCTCGGCTCATGTCGTCGTGCTGGGCAACGAGAAGGGCGGTTCGGGCAAATCGACCACCGCCCTGCACATCGCCGTTGCCTTGATGAAGGCGGGCCAGCGCGTCGCCACCATCGATCTCGATTGCCGCCAGCAAAGCTTCACCCGTTACATCAACAACCGGAGCGCCTGGGCGCGCCGCACCGGCCTCGATCTCGAAATTCCCGTGCATTGCTGCATCAGGCTCGGCGAGACCATGCAGATCGCCGACAACGAAAATTCCGAGTTCCAGCAATTCATGGACGCGGTCAGCGCGGTCGAGCGCGCTTCGACTTCATCGTGATCGATACCCCGGGATCGGACAGCTACCTGATGCGTCTGGCGCATTCGATGGCCGACACGCTGGTGACGCCGATCAACGACAGCTTCCTCGATTTCGACGTTCTCGGCACCGTCGATCCCGCGACCTATGCGGTGACCGGCGAGAGCCACTATGCGGAGATGGTGCGGGATACCAGGCGCAAGCGCCGCCAGCTCGACGGCGCCACCACCGACTGGATCGTGGTGCGCAACCGGCTGTCGATGCTGGGATCGCGCAACAAGCAACTGGTCGCCGACGGCCTCAACGAATTGTCGTTCCGGCTCGGCTTCCGCTCGATCGACGGTTTCGCCGAACGCGTGGTCTATCGCGAGTTCTTTCCGCGCGGGCTCACCGCGCTCGACGACCTCGACGAGACGACGCTCGGCACCCGTCCGAACCTCGGCCATGTCACCGCGCGCGAGGAAGTCACGAGCCTGCTGCGCCAGTTGAAACTGCCGCTCGACGAACGCGGCCGCCGCCGCGCCGCCAACCGCGCCGAATGGTTCACCCAGGTCGACAAGCCGCTCGAGGTCCACGACATCCTCGGCGCCTAGAATCTTGCGGTAATCCGCTACTGCGGGCGATTGCGATATTGCTCATCGCAACTCGGGCCGCCCCGGCCCAGAGCCTGACGTTGATTTGCCGGGTCCGAAAATAAAGCCAAAACGACGACGATACCGGGCACATCTGCACAAAAAGGTGTGCGCCGCACAATGAACAGGCAGTCAATTCACAACATTTGGTCTTCTTGTCACGTCGCTGTGACATATATCAGAAACAAGGGACTGCAAAGTCCGCCAGCGTTGGAATCCGGTCTCCCGCCGACGGTACCCGAGGACAAACATGAAACGTGGAATTGCCATTCTGCTTTCGCTTTCCGTGCTGGTCACGGTCGGCTACTTCACCGTGAGCAAATGGGCGATCCGGCACGAGACGATGACCTTCAACGATCCGGCGCGCGACAACCGTCCGGTCGAGGTCGATATCGCCGTGCGGCGCGACAAGGAGATGCAGGCCAATGCCGGCATGATCACGCTGCCGGTGGCGGTCCTCAACCACGGCAACACCGTCAAGTTCACCGAATACTCCTTCCTGGCGAACCTGTTCGCCGCGCGCGGCTATCTGGCCATCAGCATCCAGCATGATCTGCCGACCGATCCGCCGATGGTGACGAAAGTCGGCGAGCTCTATGTCGGCCGTCAGCCGCAATATCTGCGCGGCGTTGCCAACATCAAGTTCGCCGTCGAGGAAATGCAGAAGGTTCAGCCGAACGCGGACTATGACCATCTGACGGTGGTGGGACATTCCGCCGGCGCCGACATCTCGATGTATTTCGCCAAGTTGTATCCCGATCTGTCAAGAAGGTCGTGACGCTCGACAATCTGCGCGTGCCGTTCATGACCGACGGCAGGTTCAAGATCCTGTCGTTCCGCTCGAAGGATCCCGTGTTCAAGACCGATCCCGGCGTCATTCCGAACGAGGAAGATCTGCGAGAAGGCCGGCATCACGGTCGTCCAAACCGGCTTCCAGCATAACGACATGCGCGATACCGGTCCCGATGAGGTCAAGGCATCGATCCAGGACATGCTCGACAAATTCCTCGACGACGACAGCCCGCTGCGGCCGGTCACGACAAAAACGTCGCCGCTGATGACCGATGCCGGGCCGGTTGCGCCCTTCGTGCCGGTCCAGACGCCGCCCCAGGCACCGCTGCAGAACTGAGCGGGCGGCTCGCGCCTGATCAAGCCTTATGACTGCGGGCTGAGAAGATCTGGCGCCGCTTTCGCGCATTGACCGGTTCCTGATCTCGGCCCACATAAGGCTTGCTGCAATTTGCGAGCGCCGATGTCCGGCGAACCGACCAAACCGAAATCTGCAGCCGAGGTGTCCTCGACGCCAAGGCCGACCCGGCAAAGCTCGGTCCGGCAAGGCCGGCTCGCTGCCGGAGGCAAAGTCGTCGGCCTCCGACGACATCGCCGCCTTCGTCGCCAAGGCGCGCGCGATGTCGCCGCATGCGGCGGGCGCGAGGGGCCGGCTGGTGTTCGCGCTCGACGCCACCATGAGCCGGCAGCCGACATGGGACATGGCCTGCGCGCTGCAGGCCGACATGTTTCGCGAGGCGGCCGCGCTCGGCAGTCTCGATATCCGCCTCGTCTATTATCGCGGCCTCAACGAGTGCCGCGCCTCGGGCTGGATTTCCGACAGCGCGCAACTGGCGAAGCTGATGGGCAAGATCGATTGCCGCGGCGGCAACACCCAGATCGGCAAGGTGTTGTCGGAAGCGCGGCGCGAGGCGAGCGCCTCCGCGCGTGCGCGCGGTGGTGTTCGTCGGCGACGCCATGGAGGAAAGCGTCGACGATCTCTGCGCCAAGGCGGGCGAGCTCGGCCTGCTCAAGGTGCCGGTGTTCATGTTTCAGGAAGGACACGACGCCGTCGCCGAGCAGGCGTTCCGCGAGATCGCGCGGCTGACCGGCGGCGCGTGGTGCCGGTTCGATCCGGGTGCCGCGGCGCAGTTGCGCGAACTGCTGCGCGCCGCCGCAGCCTACGCCGCCGGCGGACGCGAGGCGCTGCTCCGGTTGTCGAAGACCGCAAGCGGCGCCGCCAAATTGCTCGGCCAGATGAAGTGATCGCCAGCGGGCTGTTCGGATCGCCGGCCGGGCGGGGCGGACCGGCATGCTTTTTACCGCTGATCCGACTATATTGAATTCATGCCTACCCTGATCGCCGGCGTCGTCGCCGTCATTCTTCTCTACTCGCTGCTGCAGATGTTTCGCGCGGCCAATCCGGTCGTGCTTGCGCGCGCGCTCAAGATCGGCGGCGGCGTCGTGGCGCTCGCGGTCGCGGCCTTTACCGGCATCAGGGGCGAACTTGCGGTCGCGATCCCGCTCGGCATCTTCGGCGCCGGGCTGCTCGGCTGGTCGCCGTTCGGGGCATCGGGTTTCGGCAATATCGGCGGGATGTTCGGGGCGCGGGCGCGCAACGCTCGGCGGGACAGACCTCGCGGGTCCGTTCCGCAATTTCTCGACATGACGCTCGATCACGACAGCGGCGAACTCTCGGGCCAGATCGTGGCCGGTCCCCATGCCGGCCATGCGCTGGACGAGTTCGACCTGGCGCAGCTGACCGCGATGATCCCAGGCTTCGACGCCGAAAGCGTGTCGTTACTTGAAAGCTATCTGGACCGCAGGTTTCCCGCCTGGCGTCAGGACGCGCAGGGAAACGCGGCAGGGGGGCAGAGCCGCCCGGCGTCGAGCGGCAAAATGACGGACGAGGAGGCCTATCAGATCCTTGGCCTGCAGCCGGGGGCGGGGCGCGACGAAATCGGCCGGGCGCACCGCGCGCTCATGAAGAAACTGCATCCCGACCAGGGGGGGTCGACGTACCTCGCCGCCCGTGTAAACGAGGCCAAGGATACTCTGCTTCGCACGCATCACAGCTAACTCCGGACAACGCTACCAAACGCCACGAACCGAAGCCGCTTCTGCTTCGTTCTCCGGTTGACGCCCCGTTGCCGCCCGCCGTTGTCCGGCATGGTCGATCGTTCATGTCAGCAGTATTAACCGCAAAATCTTGACGAGAAGTTTGCAGGCGCGGATTGCGCGTGGCCGCGGCATGACGGCACGCAATGCCGGCCGGGACATCCGGCACAAAGAAGGTGCGCACGGCGCCAGCGCGCCGCTTTGCCCGCCCGCGGCGTTGACAAGTCGTGTCGGATCAGTTGCGAACGGTGATGCAGGAGATGTCGGAGCGCTTCAGCGTCCGGCATACCGCTTCGGCCTGATCGCGGTCGAGGCCGGCGAAGCGGGCCCGGAACAGCTTCTTGTCGCCCTTGGCGACGACCGGCTCGGTGAACGGATCGGCCTTCGCCAGCAGGCCGCGGGCCTGACTGCGCGCCGCATCGATGCGCTGCAGCGCTTCGTTTTCGCTCTCCAGCGCGCCGACCTGAACGATCCATCCGGTGTGGGCGGCGACCGGCTTGATGGCGCCGTTTTGCTGAACGGCCTGCGGCTGCGGGACGGGGGTTTGGATCGGCGTAGGCCATCGCCTGCGAGGTGGACGAGGGCGGCAGGCTCGATGCCGGCAGGACGCCGAGCACGCCGTTGCCGGTGCCATGATTGGCCGGCTGCGGCGGCATTCGTTCCTGGCGACTTCGGTCTTCGGCAACTTCAGCCTTGTTGGTTTCGGCCTTGGCCACGACCGCGCTCGAGGTCTCCGGCACTTCGGGGCGTGCCGCCGGTATCGCGCTGGTGATCGGGCGTGGCCGGCTGGGCCGAACCGGCCGAGGCCAGCTTCACCTGTCCGGCCTTGACCTGGACGGTCTTCACCCTGACGGGCTTCATCGGTTCGGACGAACCGGGAATTGCCGCGATCGGCCTGGGTCTGAATCACCCCGTTGGTCAGCGGGGCGGGCTCGGCCCTGGCCGGCGGCACAGCCGCGGTCGCGGCGGCGAAGATGGATCGTGGAAGCCGGCGCCGCCGAACGCGCGGGCGCCGCAGCCGGCTCGGCTGACGCGGCGCGACCTGAACGGCGCCCTGGGCCTGAACCGTCTGTGTCGGCCGCGACTCGGCTTCGGCTTCCGCAACATCCGCATTGGCGTCGGACGGCATTGCGTTCGGTGATCGCGGCAACGGTGCGCCTGGGTCGCGGCCTTTTCGAGATTTTCGGCAAGCAGGTTGCGCATGATGGCATCGCGCGAGCCGCCGCTGCGGCCTCCCATCACCACGCCGACCAGATGGCGGTTGCCGCGGCGCATCGAGGTCACGAGATTGAAGCCGGAGGCGCGGGTGTAGCCGGTCTTGATGCCGTCGACGCCCTCGACGCTGCCGAGCAGATGATTGTGGTTGCGGATCGACTGGCCGTGATAGTTGAACGCCGCGGTCGAGAAGTAGCGGTAATAGCGCGGGAAGCGGTCCTGGATGGCGCGGCCGAGCGTCGACTGATCGCGCGCCGTCGTCACCTGTTCGTCGTCGGGCAGGCCCGAGGCATTGCGATAGACCGTCCGGCTCATGCCGAGCGCGCGCGCCTTGCGGGTCATCAGCTTGGCGAAATCGTCTTCGTCGCCGCCGATCGCTTCGGCGATCACGACGGCGGCGTCGTTGGCCGAGCGCGTCACCAGTCCCTTGATGGCGTCTTCGACGCGGATGGTCTGGCCCGGGCGCAGGCCGAGCTTGGTCGGGGCCTGCTCGGAGGCGTGTTCGGAGACCTCCATTTCGGTGTCGAGCTTCATCTTGCCGGCGTCGAGACGCTCGAACAGCAGATAGAGCGTCATGATCTTGGTCAGCGAGGCAGGATGGCGGCTGGCGTCGGGATTGTTGGCGGAAAGCGTCGCGCCGGAATTGCCGTCGACGATGATGGAGGAGAATGCGCGGGCTGTAGCTCTCGCTCGCCTCGTGGTGGCGCGCATAGTGCCGATGATGGCGGTAACGGCGCGCGTCGGCGGTGTCGGTTGTGAAGATGACGGCGGTGGTGAGCCGTAACCAGCCCGAAAACGCAAACCCGCAAAACACGCGAGGAAGCCAAGGTTGTGCGAAGCATGAACTTCCCCGTCCCAATTTCTGTCTTGATCACCGGTTCGTGAGGCCAAATTATGCCCAACGGCCGGTGACGTTTCCCTGCTCAAACCGCTCGATCCGCGACGCGTATTGCCCGCCGGATCGACCGTTCAGGCCGCTATTCTAGCTAAGAGACTGTACACAAACGTTTTTCGGCTGCTGTCCGGAACCCGGACGAGCCCAGGAAATCAGGTTAGGTGGCCTGAGTTTCCAAAAGATTAAGGAACCCTTGCGTAATCCCCCGCGATTTCATGCAAATTCCATCGATTTGTGCGTCGCACAAAAATTCTTGACTTTATTGTGCAATGCACTATGTATGGGAGCGGTCAGGGAGCCGGGACCTCCCGGCAATCATCACATCAGTCTGGGAAAGGACTTCCATTATGATCAAAGTTGAAGACATTCAGCAGTACGGCAAAGAACACCTCGAGACGGTCGTCGCTTCCGCCACCACCGTTCAGAACGGCCTTCAGGCCATCGCCAGCGCCTATGGCGACTACACCAAGAAGTCGTTCGAAGACACCAAGTCATTCGTCGAGAAGCTGTCGGGCGTGAAGTCGCTGGACAAGGCGATCGAAGTGCAGACCGAATTCGCCAAGTCCGCCTACGAGACCTTCGTGGCCGAGTCGCAGAAGATCGCGGGCCTTTATACCGATCTCGCCAAGCAGACCTTCAAGCCGCTGGAAGGCGTCGTCGCCAAGTTCACCCCGCCGGCCGCTCACTGACAAGTTACGCGTATTCGGTTTGTAAGGCCGCTTCGGCGGTTTACGCGCTAACAGTCGCAGTTTTCAAAAAAGCCTGGCTGTTGCCGGGCTTTTCTTGTTTGCGGATTGGCGGACAATTATCGGGCAGGCAATTCGCCAGCGCCCTGCGCGGGCCTGGCTGTCACCGAAATTTTGTCAAATCCGACAGGATTGACTAATCTTGGCGGGATCGCCGAACCGGGAATCGGGCCCGCCGCCGGTCGCATTAGCCAATATTTGCGCGCTTGCGGCGAACCGAAGCCGGACCCATATTGCTGGTATCGATCCAGCGATGGGTCAGGCCGGCCGGGAGCGGCGATCTGGAAAACGTGCGTCGGGGAACTCGTTACGATGGCTCCGGAAGGAGAATCGTCCCGGTCACTATCCGGTTTCCCGTGGGGATTTCGAACGCCTGTGCCATGTTGCAATTAACTTCCAGATCTGACCGGTCCGTGCCAGCCGCCGTCGCCGCATCTGCTCCCCGAATGGGTAACGACGAGAACCGCAGCGGGGGGACCGGCGGTCCGGCCACGTCCGTTATCGCCAAGGTCAAGCCCAAGACAAAGCGCCCCAATCTCTATCGTGTCCTGATCCTGAATGACGACTACACGCCGATGGAATTCGTCGTTCACGTCCTGGAGAAGTTCTTCCAGAAGGATGTCGAAGCCGCGACCAAGATCATGCTCCACGTCCATCATCACGGAATCGGGGAGTGCGGCGTGTTCACCTACGAGATCGCCGAGACCAAGGTCACGCAGGTGATGGATTTTGCGCGCAAGCACCAGCATCCCCTGCAATGCGTGATGGAAAAGAAGTAACGTCGTGCGAAATCCGCCAAAATCGGGAACGGGTTTTGCATCAAGTTCGCATCAAGAACGGGTTTTGCATCAAGAATGCGATGGATCGGCCTTTGCCGGGGCGCATTGCCCGGGTCTTTGGAGGTAGGCTTGAAATCTGACGCAACGAGTCGCGGGAACCGCTCTTTCGCCGCGATCGGGTGTAACTATATGACAAAGGTTGTTGTTGCCTGACCGGGCAACGGCGATCATGATGGCGGGGGCCACAGAGGACGCGAATGCCGACTTTTTCCCAAAGCCTTGAACAATCCCTGCATCGAGCGCTGGCGATTGCGAACGAGCGTCACCACCAATATGCGACGCTTGAACATCTTTTGCTGTCGCTGATCGATGACTCGTGATGCGGCCGCCGTCATGCGCGCCTGCAGCGTCGATCTCGACAAGCTGCGCACCAGTCTCGTCAACTATCTCGAGACCGAGTTCGAAAACCTGGTCACCGACGGCGCCGACGACGCCAAGCCGACCGCGGGCTTTCAGCGCGTGATCCAGCGCGCGGTCATTCACGTCCAGTCGTCCGGCCGCGAGGAAGTCACCGGCGCCAACGTGCTGATCGCGATCTTCGCCGAGCGCGAGAGCCATGCCGCCTATTTCCTGCAGGAGCAGGACATGACCCGCTACGACGCGGTCAACTACATCAGCCACGGCATTGCCAAGCGGCCCGGGGTGTCGGAAGCGCGCCCGGTGCGCGGCGTCGACGAGGAGACCGAGACCAAGGGCAACGAGGATTCCAAGAAAAAGGGCGAGGCGCTCGATACCTACTGCGTGAACCTCAACAAGAAGGCGCGCGACGGCAAGATCGATCCGGTGATCGGGCGAAATTCCGAGATCAACCGCGCCATCCAGGTGCTGTGCCGCCGGCAGAAGAACAATCCGCTGTTCGTCGGCGAAGCCGGCGTCGGCAAGACCGCGATTGCCGAAGGGCTGGCCAAGCGCATCGTCGACAGCGAAGTGCCCGAAGTGTTGGCGGCCGCCACCGTGTTCTCGCTCGACATGGGCACCTTGCTCGCGGGCACGCGCTATCGCGGCGATTTCGAGGAGCGGCTGAAGCAGGTGCTGAAGGAACTCGAGGCGCATCCGAACGCCATCCTGTTCATCGATGAAATCCACACCGTGATCGGCGCCGGCGCTACTTCCGGCGGCGCGATGGACGCCTCCAATCTGCTCAAGCCGGCGCTGGCGTCGGGCACCATCCGCTGCATGGGCTCGACCACCTACAAGGAATACCGCCAGCATTTCGAAAAGGACCGGGCGCTGGTGCGCCGTTTCCAGAAGATCGACATCAACGAGCCGACGGTGGAGGACGCGATCGCGATCCTCAAGGGCCTGAAACCCTATTTCGAGGATTACCACCGGCTGAAATATACCAACGAGGCGATCGAGGCCGCGGTGCAGCTGTCGTCGCGCTACATCCACGATCGCAAGCTGCCGGACAAGGCGATCGACGTGATCGACGAGTCCGGCGCGGCGCAGATGCTGGTCGCCGAAAACAAGCGCAAGAAAACCATCGGCATCAAGGAAATCGAGACCACGATCGCGACCATGGCGCGGATTCCGCCCAAGAGCGTGTCGAAGGACGATGCCGAGGTGCTGAAGCATCTCGAACAGACGCTGAAGCGCGTGGTGTTCGGCCAGGACAAGGCGATCGAGGCTCTCTCGGCCTCGATCAAGCTGGCGCGCGCAGGGCTTGCGCGAGCCGGAGAAGCCGATCGGCTCCTATCTGTTCTCAGGCCCGACCGGCGTCGGCAAGACCGAAGTGGCAAAGCAGCTCGCGGCGTCGCTGGGCGTCGAACTGATCCGCTTCGACATGTCGGAATATATGGAGCGGCATACGGTGTCGCGCCTGATCGGCGCGCCTCCGGGCTATGTCGGCTTCGACCAGGGCGGCCTGCTCACCGACGGCGTCGATCAGCATCCGCATTGCGTGGTGCTGCTCGACGAAATCGAGAAGGCGCATCCGGATCTTTACAACGTGCTGCTGCAGATTATGGATCACGGCCGGCTGACCGACCATAACGGCAAGCAGGTCAATTTCCGCAACGTGATCCTGATCATGACCACGAATGCAGGCGCCGCCGATCTCGCGCGGCAGGCGTTCGGCTTCACGCGCAACAAGCGGGAAGGCGACGATCACGAGGCGATCAATCGCCAGTTCGCGCCCGAGTTCCGCAATCGGCTCGATGCCATCGTTTCGTTCGCGCATCTCAATGCCGATGTGATCGGCATGGTGGTGGAGAAGTTCGTGCTGCAACTCGAGGCGCAGCTCGCCGACCGCGACGTCACCATCGAACTGTCGGAGCCGGCGAAGGCGTGGCTGGTGCAGCATGGATACGACGAGCAGATGGGCGCGCGGCCGATGGCGCGGGTGATCCAGGAGCACATCAAGAAGCCGCTGGCCGACGAGGTGCTGTTCGGCAAGCTCAAGGGCGGCGGCCATGTCCGCGTCGTGCTGGTCAAGGACGAGGCCGGCTGCGGAAGCCGAAGTCAGGAAAAGATCGGCTTCGAATATGTCGAAGGGCCGGTGACGCCGAAGCCGGAGAAGCTGCCCGGCGCGCGCAAGCGCACGGTGCCGCGCAAACCGAAACCGAACGGTCCCAGCGGCGGGGCTCGAAGGGCCCGGCCTCACGAGGTCCGCTGGTCAAGGTGTGAGCGGCCGCTATTGCCGATTAAGAAGCCGGCGCGTCGCAAGACCGCCGGTTTTTTTGATCGTGCCGAACGCGTCCTCCGCACGGCCTACGAAGCGGTGGCGGCAGCCGTGATTATTTCGACTTTTTGCGCTCCTGAATGAATTTGAGGTAGTTGACCGCAGCCTCTGCATCCCCCCGGCCAAACCGGAAAGTCGGCATGTCCGGGTGAATGCTGGATAGCCCGTCCTGCAATCGCGCTCCAAGATCATTGTCGTAAAGCTTGTCATCTCCAAGAGTTCGGAATGGCGGGGCATCCATGTGCGGGCTCTGGCCCCTCTCGCCTACGGCGTGGCAGCGTCCGCACAGTGTTTCGAGCAGCGCTTTTCCCCGTTGCTGCTCGCGATCAAGCGCATGACCGGCTTCGCTCCAGACGCATATCATCAAAACAGCGAGACAAAATCTCTTCACGGCCAGTCTCCCGGTATCGAATTCGGACGCTCGAAAATCGTTAGCCTGAGGTTAGGAAAGTTCCCGTACGGTGGCTGATGCTCGTCTCTCTTGAGCTTCACGAGGCCACGCCCGGTTTTTCCATCTGGCATTCGAAATGCGCGTTCATTTTGTCACCGACGAGCCTGCGAAGATACCGGCCGTCCGCGCCATGCTGGAACCGCGATATCACGTTATTCCGCAATTGCTGGGAGGCGGTGATGCGCAAAGCAACTCCAGCGGCGTGCTGATGGTCGATGCGGACCTGCGCGAGATGGTTCGTGTCGAACAGATCAAGCTTGTGTTGCTGGAGCTGAGTTGCATTCCTGAAAAGCTGTTTGTCGTTCACAACAACGTTCGTTCCATGGTGTCACAGGCGTTTGCCCTCGGAGCGACCGCCGTGGTTTCGCGTCCAAGGGAAATCATGAATAAACTGGCGCAGATCGAAGTCGCGCACAAGGCGGCCCAAGCCGAGCTCGCCGTTACCTCACCGGAGATCACCGATAGCGCGGCGGCGTTCGTGTCGATGTTTTCGGCCATACGGGCCGGCAAGGCGATAAAGCTTTCGGATGCCGAACGCGCCACATCACAGATCATCGATAGCATCATGCAAAACGGGCTTAGCCCGTGGCTTGACGACGTGCGCCGTTATCATGAGGGAACGTTCCAGCATTGTCTGCTGGTAACGGGAGTGGCGGTCGGTTTTGCTCTGGATATCGGGTTTGCCGCCCCGGACGTAAAGCGCCTCGGAATGGCAGCTACGTTCCATGACATCGGAAAAGCCCAAATTCCCTTATCGATTCTCGACAAGCCCGGACGCCTTGACCCGGCCGAAGAAGAGATCATGAGAAGCCATCCGGTTATCGGGTATGATTTATTGAAGGAGATCCCAGGCCTGGGCCCGGATATTCTTGAGGGGGTGAGGCACCACCACGAATATCTGGACGGTTCAGGTTATCCCGACGGGCTGACGGCGCTGGAGATTCCCGATCTGGTGAGATTGCTGACGATCTCCGATATCTTCGCGGCCCTGATCGAGGTTAGGCCGTATAGACCGCCGATGCTGCGCCATGACGCCTACAGAATCCTGTGCGGGATGGATGGAAAGCTGGAACGGTCGCTCTTGAAGGCGTTCCGGAACGTGGCGCTGGTGGCATGAAGGTCCGGGCGTGACGGCCGATTGATCCGCAGATGTGCTCCAACGCGGGCACCGCCTACGCGCTGCGGATGGATTTCATAAGTGCACGCCGGGCTTGAGGCGTCGCCCGCCTTCAGTCTTCGCCCAGAAGCTCGTTGATGCGGCGCTGCAGCTGACGTTTCTTCTTCTCGCTCTTGCGCAGCCGCTGCTCGAGATCGGAGAGGGGCAGTTCGTACGGACGCTCCGAGCTGAAGGCCACGCCGACAAAATTGTCGCGCCACCAGACGACCCTGGCGAGGAAGGAGCGGCCTTTGCGCGCGATCGTCAGCGACATCTTCTCTTTCGGCAGCCTGATGACGTTGCTGAATTCGATTTGCGCGCCTTTTTCGGAGATGTTGCGCACCACGCAATCCCGCGTCGCGCCACGCTCGCCGAGCTCGGCGACGCCGCCATAAATCACCTTGTCGCGCGTGCTCTGGCGTCGATCAAGCATCAGACCATACTCCCGATAAAGTGGGAGAACCTTACGTCAGTTGGCCGGTTGGGAAAGACCGCGCGCGGCAAAATGCGGTGTTAACGTAAACTGAGAATGGCCGGAAAGTACGTATTTACCGTGGGTTATTGGGTAAACAGGGTATTACGCCGCACTTTCGCGCAATCCGCGGGCGATTTCCTTCTGCGCGTCGAATTCGCGCCGCCGCCGCGCCAGCTCCTCGGCGCTGAGCAGGGCGACATTGTTGTAGTCGCGCTTCCAGGAGGCGTCCGCGCTCCAGCGCAGCGGCGACTGCACGGTGGTCTGCGGCGCCGGGCGCGGTCTCCAGCACGCGCAGCGCCAGCTCCAGCGTGAAGGCCTGCGAGGCCGGGTCGTGCGGCTTGCCGGCCGAATTGCCCAGCGGGAAATCGGAGAACAGAAAGCGCGGCACCGCGGCGTGCTCGACGATGTCCTTGGCGCAGCCCATCACGACGGTGGAAATGCCGTTGGCCTCCAGATGCCGCGCGACCAGGCTGATGGTCTGGTGGCAGACCGGGCAGTTCGGCACCAGCACCGCGGCATCGACCTTGTCGGCCCGGCAGCGCGCGAGAATCTCGGGCGCATCGGTCTCGATCGTGACGCGGTGGCTGCGGTTGGTCGGCGCGCCGAAGAAGCGCGGTGCGACTTCGCCGATCCGTCCCTCGCGCGCCAGCCGGAGCAATTGCGGCAGCGGAAACCAGGTGCCGCTGTCGTCGGCCGAGGTGTGCACGCGGTCATAGGCGATGTGGGAAATCCGCAGGTCGTGCGTCTTCGAGGTGTCGCCGTCATAGACCGAATAGAATTTGGCGCCGCCATTGTATTTGGCGCCCGGGCCCTGATCGCCCTTGGCGGGATCGAACGGCGCCGCCGTCGTGACGATGGTGACGCGCGACTGGCTGAGCGGCTTGCTTCAGCGGCTGGAACGGCGCGTCGACATAATGCGCCCAGCGATAGGGCGTGGTGTAGCCGATCGCCGCATAATATTCGCGGGTACGCGCCATATAGGGAATCGGCGCGTCGTCGTCGGGCGCAAAGCCGAGCTGATCGTCCGACGGTGCGGTCATGTCTTGCGCTCCCACATGCGCGCCATCATTGTTGCAAATAGCTAGACGGTCGGTTCCACCTGTCAAGCACGGCTGTTGCGGGAACAGGAATGGCAATGCAAGGAGCCATCGGTCTGCGTGCGGCGCTTTGTGTCGCGGTGGCTGGCGCTGCTGTTGCCGGCGCCAGGCCGTTCGCCGAGGACGCCGCGCCGGCCAGGACCGGGTCGCGCGGCCGAGCGTCGAGGAACTGGCGCGCGCCGACAAAGCCTGCGGACGCCGCGCGCGAAACCGACACCCGCGAGGCGATGTGCCTGATGATCGAATCGGCGGCGAGGGCGAACGGCCTGCCGCTGGAATTTTTCGCGCGCGTGATCTGGCAGGAAAGCCGCTTTCAGTCCGATGCGGTCGGACCGGTGACCCGCAGCGGCCAGCGCGCGCAGGGCATCGCGCAATTCATGCCGGGCACCGCCAGCGAGCGCCGGCTGCTCGATCCCTTCGATCCCGGTGCAGGCGCTGCCGAAATCGGCGGAGTTCCTGAGCGAGCTGCGCGAACCAGTTCGGCAATCTCGGGCTTGCGGCGGCCGCCTACAATGCCGGCCCGCGGCGGGTGCAGGAATGGCTCGCCGGCACCGGCCCGATGCCGCAGGAGACGCGCAATTATGTCGCCGCCATCACCGGCACCACGGTCGATGACTGGGCCGACGGCCGGCAAGAACGGCAAGATGCCGGACGCGCGCCGACGTCGCCAGCTGCCGCGAGCTGATGGCCTTGCTCAAGCGCGCGCCCAATCCCTTCGTCACCGAGCTCGAGCAGCACGTGAAGCTTGCTGCGGCGAAATTATGGGGCGTGCAGCTCGCCGCCGGCTTCGACCGCAACAAGGCGCTGGCGATGTATGCGCGCGCGATGAAGCGGCTTGCAGCGCCGTGATCGGCGATCAGGACCCGAGTCTGTTGAGCTCGGTGCTGCGCAGCCGCGGCACCCGTACGTTCTATCAGGTGCGGATCGGCGCCGACACCCGGCCGCGGCCGACGATCTCTGCAACCGCATCCGCCGCGCCGGCGGCGCCTGTTTCGTGCTGCGAAATTTCAGGGGCTGACCGGGGGAGGCGGCCCGCATCGCCGCCTTTAACGAGGCTGCAGCCGTGACGAGGATGCGAGCTCGCCTGCGGTTCGCTTGACGTTGACCCGTTTCGTCAGCGTTATGCCGAGACGACTCAAAAACGATCCGGATCACCTTGCCGCTTCCTCCTCTCGAACTCGCCGAGATGGCAAAGTCCCGTGCGCGCGTTCGCATGGGGAATGCGGTCGGTCACCTCGACGGTTCTGACACTGGTGCTGTTTGCGACCTATCTCGGCATCGGCGCGCTCGCGCATGACACGCATTTCAGCCTGGCCTGGGTGCTCGCGAGCACGCTGCTGGTCTGGGCGGGGCCGGCGCAGATCATCCTGATCTCGACGCTCGGTTCCGGCGCAACCGTGGTGCAGGCGGCGATTGCCGTCACCGTCAGCGCCATCCGGTTGTTTCCGATGGTGGTCTCGGTACTGCCGATGATGCGCACGCCGCAGACCAAACGGCGGCATCTGGTGCTGGTCGCGCATTTCATCGCGGTCACGCTGTGGGTCGAATGCTTTCGCCTGCTGCCGCAGGTGCCGCGCGAACGCCGGATCGCCTTTACTCCATGGGCTCGGCGGCGGCCTGCTTCGGTCTGCCTGGTCGCGACCACGCTCGGTTACGGGCTTGCCGCCAACCTGCCGCAACTGTTCGGCGCCGCGATCCTGTTGCTGACGCCGCTGGCGTTTCTGTTCTCTACCGCGCGCAACTGCCGGCAACTCTCCGACGTGCTGGCGCTGGTGCTGGGGCTTGGCGCTGTATCCGCTGGCGTCGATGCTGCACACCGGCGTCGACATCCTGATCAGCGGCGTGTCGGCCGGCACCATCGCCTATGGCGTGCACTGGTGGCGGGAGCGGGCATGAGCGGTTTTGTCGGCGACTGGCATGCGCTCCTGGTGCTGCTGCTCGCGGGCTTCCTGCCCAACGAGGTCTGGCGGATGATCGGGCTTTGGCTCGGCGGCGGCGTCGACGAGGGCGCCGAACTCTTGGTGTGGGTGAGGGCGGTGGCGACCGCGATCCTCGCCGGCGTCATCGCGCAAATCCTGCTGCAGCCGCCGGGCGCGCTGGCAAGCGTGCCCGAGTGGCTGCGCTATGCCGCGGTCGCCGCCGGGTTTGCGGCCTTTATCGTGACGCGGCGGTCGACCTTGGCCGGCGTGATCTGCGGCGAACTGGTGATGCTGGCTGGCAAATGGTGGCTCGGCTGATAGTGTCGGGGAATTCGAAAGCAGGGCAAACGGCATGAATTCGCGGGCAAGATCGGCCTTGATTTTCTGCCTCGGTATCGTCGCCGCATTAGCCGCTGCGCCCGATACGCGAGCCGCGGAGTTTCCGGCGCGCCCGATCAAGCTGGTTATTCCCTATGCCGCAGGGGGCCCGACGGATATTTTTGGCCGGCTGCTGGCCGAATATCTCGGCAAGGACCTCAAGCAGGCGGTGTACGTCGAGAACAAGCCGGGTGCGCAAGGCGCCATTGGCGCCGAAATGGTGGCGCGCGCCGAGCCCGATGGTTACACGCTGTTCGGTACCTCCGGTTCGGTCCTCATCCTCAATCCGTTGCTGTACAAAAAGCTCTCCTACGATCCGGCCAAGGATTTTCGGATGCTGGCGCTGGTGACCGAGGTGCCCGTGGTGCTTTGCGTCCATCCTTCCGTGCCGGCGAAGACGATTGCGGAATTCGTCGCCTATGCCAGACAGAACCCGGGCAAGCTCAATTTCGGTTCGTCCGGAACGGGAAGCTTCACTCATCTTGCTGCCGAGATGTTCAAACAGATGGCAGGCATCGAGATGACCCATATCGCCTACAAGGGCGCGGCTCCCGCGCTCACCGATGTGATGTCCGGCAAGATCGAGCTGATGTTCGAATCCGCGAGCCTGGCGCTGCCGCCGATACGATCCGGAATGCTGCGGCCGCTTGGCATCAGTTCGCTACAGCGACATTCCGATCTGCCTGACGTTCCGACCATCGCGGAGAGCGGTTACCCCGACTACTTCGTCAGCGTCTGGAACGCGGTTGCCGTGCCCGCGAGGGTGCCGGATGACGTCGCGCGGATTCTTGGCGATAGTCTTGACCGGGTGATGAACGACGCTCGCTTCCGCGCGGCGCTTCAGCAGGTCGGCTATACGGCGCTCCGTCCGCGCAGCGCCGCTGGAAATCGCCGAATTCATCGATGCCGACCGTGTCAGGTGGACGGAAGTGATCAGGGCGCAGAATATTACGCTGGA